>CAVOPD010000001.1:0-35604 GCA_963697745.1 uncultured Acidobacteriota bacterium
GGGATGGCACGGCCCGATCGTCATCGCCGGAGATTTCAACGGCAGGACCGGCGCTGACAGAATCGCGAAGGCGTCATTTGTCTGGCTGACGCGCACGGTCCACAACACCGCGTGGGTGCTGGACGCCGACCACATTCTTGTTCGAGGGCTCTGCCCGGCGGGCAGTCCCCGGCCGCCAAAGTGTCGGACGTGCATGGGGTCAGCGATCATCATCCGGTGTGGGCGGTGGTGCGACCGTGCTCGCCGTGATGTCAGCGCGGCGCCGCCGCGCGCTCTTCGAAACGCGCTCCCCGGAGGATGCCCATCAGCGCGTGATTGCCCTCATGACACGCGTACTCGAAGATCTGCTCGCTGGTCGCCTTCATCGGTAATTCGACTCGCCACGAACGACTGAACGACGTCGGGTCGTCCACGGTGAATTCGTAGAGCAGCGTGCCCGCGTCGGCGCGCGTGAAGCGCTCGACCAGGTGGAGGCGGTCGCTCGCGCCCCGGAAATTCGTCTTGTCGGTGAAGTTGGTCGTATCGACGACCAGCGTCCCGCCCTCCCAGTGCCCGATCGAGTCTCCCTGGAAGCGCCGGACTCCTGCGGGCGCGTGTTCACGTCGGTTGGTGGGGATGACACGGGCGTCGTGGATCATCTCGTTCACAACGACCACGTACTCCGGAAAGACGAAGATCTGCAGGTAGTTGTTGTAGGGGCCGGGCAGGAGCGGGGGTCCCGCGTTGAAGGTCAGGCACCGCTCGGCCAGCGAGCGATCCTCGGGCCCGTCCGCGGGATGTTCGCGCCGCGCCTGCGCTCGCGCCGCCTGTCGCCGACTCGCGTCGGCAGTGAGAGCCGGCACTCGGCCATCGGGCGGGTCGACGATGAGCGAGGTGCGCGCCTGGCCGTTCACCACCGCCACTCCGGTGCCGCGATCGAACCATGCCTCGTTGTATGCACGCGCCACGTCGGTTTCAACAGGACCGTCGCGACGATCGGCATCGTTGCGCTCGATCGCCTGTCGCTCGAAGGCGGCGGCCTCCGCGGCGGTCATGATGGCGCGCCCGGCGAACTCCGCCGGCCGCTCGAGCGGTGTCAGCGTGGAGAAGTTCCAGGTCCCCTCGAGTCCGGCCTGGTGCTGCGCGAGCGCGCCGGGCGACGGTTGCTGCAACGCGCCCGGCACCGGGCTGGCCGCCAACGCGACCCCCAGCATCGCCACAGCGGCGACCAGACCTCCGAATAGCGTGATCATCCCGCCCATGCGCCCAGTATAGAAGCCGGCGGGGCTTCACCGGAGGCCGCATGCCCGGCGAAGAACGAAACGACGATTACCGTCGGCTCATCAGCGCGTGGATGGATGGACAGTCCGGCCGCGGCCGGCGTGCGTCACGTCACGTCACGCCTGCTCGCCGCGCGCCCGTCGCTTGTCGATTTCACTGTTCAGCCGAGCCATGTCGGTCTCGCGCTTTTCGAGCTTCGCGGTGTGTACTCGTCGAGCAGTTCCTGCAGCGTCTTGTGCTCGAGGTCGGCGGTTCTTCGGTGGCGGCGTGCTGTCCACAGCTTAGCAACCTCCGCGCCAGCGGTCCGTTGACGGATTTTGGTCTTCTCCAACCTCGCTGGCCGCGGGAGAATGGCTGCGTGCTCCGCGCGCTGACCGTGACTGCCCTGCTCGTGCTCGCACCGTATGTCGCGAGCGGGCAAACGCTCAGCGTGCTGCACATTCGCATCGTGCTGATGGATGCCGAGCAGAAGCCGGTCCCGGTCGCCCGTCATGCACTTCTCATCAGCGACAACCCGGCCACAACTGCGCCCGCGCCGCATCGTCACCGCCCTGGATGGCACCGCCGACGTGCGCCTGCGCCCCGGCAACTACACGGTGGAATCGGATCAACCGGTGGCGTTCCAGCGCAAGGCCTATCAATGGACACAGACGCTGGACATCGCGGCCGGAGGTGACACGGTCCTCGAACTATCCGCCCAAAACGCGGAGATCGGCCCTGTCACTGCCGCGACCGCGGCGGCTTACGAGGCTCCGGTCGACACCGACCCTGCGGTCCTCCTGACCCCGTGGCAGGACAGCGTTGTCACACTCTGGACGCAGACGACCCGCGCCTCGGGGTTCGTGGTGGACGCGAGAGGACTGGTGGCGACGAGCCAGCGAGCCGTCGGCAACGACACCTCGATCGAGGTGCAGATCACTCCAACCCTCAAGATCGCCGGACGCGTCGTGGTCGCCGATCCCGTGCGGGACGTCGCGATCGTCCGAATCGATCCAGGGACAGTGAAAGGGATTCGCACGCTCTCGTTCGGGTGCCCCGTCTCGGCGAAATCACCAGTGGGCGGACAGGAACTCTTCGCCTTCGACGCACCGCCCGGTCAGCCGAGAAGCCTCACCTCTGGCGACGTCGGCGCCGTGGATTCACACGCGTTCGAGATCGACCTCAGGCTCGCCGACACCAGTGCCGGCGGACCGGTGTTTTCGGCCGCAGGTGACCTCGTGGGGATTGTCTCCGCACTGGACGACAAGGAGACGAGTCGGCGGCGGCGTTTCCGCGTTGTCGACGTCGAGAGCGCGTGCAGTGTGCTTGCGGCGGCGGAGACGAAAATGGCCGATGCCGCGGCACCGGACGGAACACACCTTCCCGTCGAACCGCTGCTGCCGTTTCCGATCGACGCGCTGAAGGAGGCCGCACAACGTCGCGCCGGCGGCCTGAGCCCGTATCGGGTGTCCGCGTCGGATTTCGACATCGGGTTCATCACGCCGATACTCACGTACGCTGGACAGCAGCAGCGGGAGCAGTCAGGCACGCGCGACCGGAGCGGCACGCCTGGCCCGACGACGAAGCAGGCGATGGCGAACCCGCTCGCCGACTTCAGCAACTGGTCCGCTTATGTCGCAGCCATTCCGCCGGTGCTGCTCGTGCGGGTCACGCCGAAACTGGTCGAGAGTTTGTGGACGACCGTGGCTCGAGGCGCAGCGCAGACACAGGGCGTCGCATTGCCGCCACTCAAGCATTTCAAACCCGGCTTCTCGCGGATGCAGGTCTTTTGCGGCAACGCCGCGGTGACGCCCATTCACCCGTTCCGGATCGAACAGCGTATCGCGGAGAACGACGCGGTCTATGAAGGTCTGTACGTCTTCGACCCCGGTGCACTGGGCCCGCACTGCGGCACCGTCAAGGTCGCCGTGTATTCCGAGAAAGAGCCGGACAAGGGTGACACCCGTGTCATCGACGCAAAGGTGATTCAGCAGATTTGGGACGACTTCGCTCCGTACCGCGCGCCGAAATAGCCGCGCGCCGAAATTGACGCGCGCAACCTCGCTACGACGGGGAAGCGTTTCGCACCTGCGTCCGGTGTAGCGCCATGCTTACGGTACCCGCTCCATTCCGTGCCCGATCACCGCCGGCGTCATTTCTGCCGAGGCGACAAAGTCGATGAAGCGTTTCGCGTCCGCAGGTTGAGCGGCGCGGGTCGCCACGCCGGCCACCATGACTGCGTAGCCTTGAATATCGGGCGGGAACGGACCAACGATGTCCACGCCGGGCACGCCGAGCAGTTCACTCAACGGCAACAGACCAAGTTCCGCGTCGCCGCGCGCGAGTGCCGCGCTCACGTCCGTACCTGTCGTGAACGGGCGCAGCTTCGGCGCGAGGACGTCCGAGAGTCCGAGCCTTGGCATCAGCGCGGAGAAGAACACGCCGCCCGCACCCTCCCTGGCGAAGGCGATCGACGCCGCGTCGCGCAACGTGTGCGTGAGTGCGTCGGTCGTGCGTATGTCCGGCCGGGGCTGACCCGAACGCACCGCCAGCGCCATGCCCGACCGGGCGAGCGCTGTACGTGAGGCAGGCGCGACGAGTCCGTCGCCGATGAGGTCGTCGATCAGCGCAGGCGTCAGGACCGTCGCGTCGAACAGTGCGCCCTGTTCTATGCGGCGCTTGAGTTCGGCCGCGACGCTGTACGTCACGGCGACCTTCTGCCCCGTCCGGCGCTCGAAGATCGGAACGAGTTCGGTGAGGACGGCACGTAACCCGTTTGAGCTCAACACGGTGATCGCGTGGGGATGCGCATCCTGCGCGCCCGACAGCGCTGGTGCGCACAGCGCGAACAGGAGCACGAACAGGAGTCCACGGAGGGCCTTCATCGGCCCAGAGCATACGCGAGTCAGGTGCCGGTCTTGCAAGGCAGAACAGTACGTCACTCAAAAGGGGGCTGTATGTTGCTGACGTCTCTCTCGTCGGTCACCGCCACCCAGCAGCCGCTCTGGGCTTTCTTTACGTTCGGAACCAATGAGGTTGCAGCTGGCGTGATTCTCGGGCTCGCGCTACTCGCGATCATCGAGATCCTTGCCGGCCTGTGGCTCATCCGCGCCGGCGCACCAGGCCATCGTCGCTAACTACGCGGAGACCACCACGGCGCCTGCGACGCTGAGGCAACAAGGGATCAGGTGTGCTGATCAGCGCCTGCGAAACGCGCTTCTCACGAACAGCAGCATGGCAAATGCGCCGAGGAGGAGCCATGTCCAGGTCGGCGCGTCTCTGATTTCGCGCGGCAGCGAGCGCCACGCGTCGTCGAACGCCGCAGTCACTCTCGACAGCGAAATCGACTCGAGAATGGCCTGGGCAAACAGAGGAGGCATGGCGGATGCGCCGATGATAGCCCGAGGCTCAGGCGTTCGCGCGGGCAAATCGCGACAGGTGCGAGACGTTGGCGCGTCACGGCGCAGATGCTCAGCGTCACCGCGCAATGCTGACGGACGCCCTCTCGACGCCGGGTCATCGCGAAAACCGGCCCGTCCGTGGTATCCTCAATGGCTCCCGTCGAGCGTCCCCATCGTCCAGAGGCCCAGGACGCCGGCCTTTCACGCCGGTAACGAGGGTTCGAATCCCTCTGGGGACGCCAATGCTGTTGCTAGCAGGATTCCACTGAACAGCTTGCCGTAATCGCTCTTCCCTGACAGCTCGCACGTGCGGTCCTCTCGAGGTGTCACACTGACGCGTCCGACGAGGAGTTTGCGCATGTCTGGCGAGGTCGCGGGAATTCCGCCTGCCATCGCCAGCCAGTCACGCCGACCGACCTCCGCGTCGAGGGCGTCGAGGTCCGGCCGTGCGGTTGGGCACAGGCCAGCAGTTGTCGCCGGTCGGTGTCGAGGCGCGTGCGTTCGGCTATGCGGGCCTTCAACTCCCTCAGGATGGACGGCATGTCGCCGGCCACCACCAATCGCCTCGGTGTAACGATGTGCTTCGCCGGCCCTCGCCAGTCGCTGCATCGCGTCGTAAGTCCGTTGCCGGCCTGTTTCTCGCTCGGGTTCATCAGCGAATGCTGTGAGCGAAAGGATGATCTTGTCGGTCGGGGAGTCCAGTGTGCGTTCTCGGTCCTCCATGTAGAAAAACACACCGACACCGGCCTGCACGAGCTGCTTGAGCGCGTACGCTGTCTCGATGGCTTCACGCCCACGCTGACGTCACACCTAAGACGAACGGTTCACTCGCGTGTCAAGCGAAGCCTGCTTCGGTCTTCATCGCGAGCCAGTCCGTCGAGACACGATCGAGTCCGCCACGGTTGCGATTGATTTGCCCAAGCGTCCCGGTGTGCGCCTGACACCAGATCCTGGCCTCACCGTGAGAAAACGGCGCGTTGATCGCTTGCTCGATAGTCGGCTCGATGTAGCCTCTGCGCGCTCGATGGAGGGCATTGAATGTCTTTAGGCCGAGGCAGATCACGGGCCGTGGAGCGACGATTTCAATTTGCGGGATCGCGAACTCGCGAGCCGCTCTCTCTAAATCAGCGGCGGGGATTGGGGCGCTTAATGCACCGAGGGCCGGCACGCGGTGGCAGTCAGTGGCCCCTGGCGCATCACGTTCCGCTGGGACGGCAAGGACGCCCACGATCTCGATCTCGAGCAGTATCACTGAACGGAAGGACGACGATGGCGACGACGAAGACGAGGAAGCGGCTCCCTGTTCGGCAGCCTCTGAAGCGGGAACCGACCCATCCCGGTGAGATCCTGCGTGAAGACGTGCTGCCAGCGTTGCGTATGAACGTCTCGCAGGCAGCGCGCGAACTCGGCGTCTCACGACAGCTGCTGCACCGAATCCTGTCGGGCAGGGCGCCCGTCACGCCAGAGATGGCCGTTCGGCTCGGGAAGTGGGCCGGGAACGGACCGGCGCTGTGGCTTGGGATGCAGCAGGCTTTTGACGTCTGGCACGCGGAACAGACGCTCGGGGCAGAGCTCGAACGCATTCCCGGACACGCCGCGTAGCCACCTGGCGCGCAGGCAGGTGTCTGCCTGCAGTCGCCGGGGCTGCTGCCACCCGCCGCAGGCCGTCCACTTCACCGGGTCACAGATAGCGATCGTTCTAACTCGCGGAAATTTGGGACGCCAACAACTGTGGACACACAGTTATTCAAGCAATCCACCGTTGCCGCCGCCGGGGGCACGGAACTTCGACTGCACGTCACGCCGTTCCGCTCTGACACACCCCGGGGCGTGCGCCGTCAGTTGCGACGACGATCCTGCCGGCGGTCCTGGCTGCGATCGGTGCCCGGGGCATCGACCACCTTATCCCGGTCATCCACTGCGTCCTCGGCTTTGTCTTTCGCCTCGTCCTTGTTGTCCTTCGCCTGATCCTTTTTCTCCTCCGCTTTCTTCTCCGCCTCTTTCTTCTTCTCTTCCTTATCCTTGTCGTCGCCGCTCTTTTTCGATCGGTCCTGCGCGAACGTGACCAGCGGGACGCCCAGCATCACCAGCGCCGCGACGAAAGCCCGTCGGCTGAAGGTGTTCTGCACAAACTCTCCGTTCTGCGCTCGTGAACCATCGCGGGAGCGCTACGCAACTGTAGCGCACCCGGAAGGGCGGGGGTACCCTAAACGCTCGCTCCCCCTTCATCGCGAAGCCGCAGACGAGTGTCCCTGGCGGATCGGGTAATCGGCGAGGTCGCGCCACTGCGACGCGACCTCATCAGGCGCGACAACACAGACGCACCCGCAGACGCGCCCGCGCGCACGCTGCGGGCAGTGCAGGTCGTTTGGACCAACCTACGAACAGGTGTCAGCGACCGGCTTCACCGAGGTCACCTTCAGCACCTCAGGCGCAGGCTGAGACGTACTGGCCGACGTCTGCCCTTGCTGCTGAAGGACCTTGGTGTCGTCGAGCGTTCCCTTCACCTCGACTTTATGGCCGACGTGAGTTTTGAGATCCGATGTCCCTGTCAGCTCGTACGAGCGCACAGGAGCCGTCGTGCTCGCCCCAGCTGGCGGCATCGCTCTCGTCGTCGAGGCCACACCCACGTAGGTCGCGTTCCGAAGCAGGTACTTTCCCTGGTCGCCGAGCGACACACAACCGGTGACCGTCAGCTCGTCTTTCCCGGGCTCCTTCGCCTGGGTCTTCGGCTCCTGCGTGCTCGGTGAGTTCTGGTTCTGTGGAGTCTGGTTCTGCGGAGTCTGTGCCGCGATGCCCGTACTCGCGGCGAGAACGATAGCGGTAACGGTGGCGTGCAAGATTTTCATGGGAGGCTCCCCTGCCTGAAACTGGTTCACGATGCCTCATCGATTTCGTGCGGCTTCGGCCATACGAAGCGATGCTCTCGCTGCAAACGCGAGGCCTTGAGCACACCGTTGGCGTTCAGTCGAGCTCTGACGGAGGGCGTCTTTCGCGGGAGAGAGGAAGGTTATCCGGCAGGATCAGAATCCGCAGGCCGGAGTGCAGACGGCGCAGCGGAGCGATGGAGGATATGGAGGGGATGGGGGAGATGAGTGAGCGATGCTCGCCGGCGGATTGCCACGACGCCAGCGAGTCAGGCGACTCGCCGGCGCCGGGGTCTTTGCCTGTTACTTCGAGTACTTCGTGAAGGCTCCGCCCGCCTGGACGAACGAGTTCGGTCCCTCGGCAGCGAACACGGTGCCGTCGGCATCGACCGCAACACCTTCACCGGCGACTCCCTGATACACGCGATCCTCGCGCTCGAATGGCGGGATGAACGACACCACGCGGTCCTCGTCCACCGGTCCGATGCGTACGCCGTCGCGCCAGTTCGGGTGATTCAGTGGCCCGGACTCCGAGTCGATCACGTAGAGCGTGTCGCCCTTGATGAAGAAGCCGCTGGGGCGGCTGAATGAGTACCGCGACTCGAGGTAGGTCCCTTCCTGATCGAAGATCTCGATGCGGTGGTTGCCGCGGTCGGCCACCCACAGACGCCCCTTCGCGTCGAACATGAGCGCGTGGGGCGTGCGGAACTCGCCGTGCTTGACGCCGATCTTCCCCCACGACTTGATGAACTTGCCGTCGGGCGAGAACTTGCTGATACGGCTCGTCGCTCCCTTCGCAAGGCCTTCGGTGATCGCGGCGTTGGTCGTCATGCCCTGCGCATCGTGTCCATCGGCCACGTAGATGCTGCCGTCCGGACCGACGACGACGTCGTTCGGCTGGTTGAACTGGCCGTCGGCGCCACCCGGCTTGCCCGCGGTCCCGAGGCTGAGCAACTTCTCGCCCTTGGGGCTGAACTTGTGAACCTGGTGCCCTTTGGTGCCCGCCTTGTTGCCGGAGAAATCGGCCACCCACACGTTCCCGTCCTTGTCGACGGAGATGCCGTGCGGCGTAACCATGACGCCCTTGCCGAAGTTCGCCAGCACCGCGCCGGTCTTCCTGTCGAACTTGAACACCGGATCGACCGGGCTGGTTTCGCAATCGACTGCCCCGCCGCCCGCGCCGCCGGCCGCACCGGCGCCGCAGCGCTCATAGGCCCAGACGTTGCCGTCGATCGGGTCGATGTCGATGCCGGCGGTCGTGCCCCAGGAGCGCCCGGCGGGCAGTTGACCCCAGTTGCGCGTGACGTTCGGCGCCGGGTTCGGAAAGCCCTGCCCGGTGACCGTGTTGCCTGCGGATGCCGCTGCCGCAGGTGCCGGAGCGGCGGCGGCCGTCTGCTCACCAGCGGTACCGGCGTTACACGCCGCCAGCAGCAGCGTGGCGCAGGCAGTCGCGACCAGAGGTGCGATTCGTGACGTGGACATGTGTCTCCTCAAAAGACCAGAGACCGGCCCGACGCCGGTCGTGGTGTGCTAGTAAACCGGACCAGGGGTTGCGCCGCAACCAAAAGGTTTTGCGACGAGGTCATCAGCAGCCCCCGGCGCGCCCGCAGCGTCGTCCGCGACACCGCTATTTCGGCGCTACTTCGGCGTCACGCGGAACAGCCCGCCCGGATTGGCGTCCTCGAGCATCCACACCGCGCCGTCCGGACCGACCTCCACGTCGCGGATGCGATGGCCGACACTCCAGCGTTCGGCAGGCGTTGCGCCGCCCTTGCCGTCGAAGGTGATGCGGTTCAGCGTCTGCGTCGCCATCCCGCCGATCAGCGCCGAGCCGCGCCACTGCGGGAACATCGCGCCGTTGTAGAACGTGAGATTGCCCGGCGCGATGATCGGGGTCCAGTAGATCACCGGCTTGGTGAGATCGGGCCGCGTATCCGGACTCGGAATCGGCACGCCGTTGTAGTTGGCGGCGTACGAGACGAGCGGCCAGCCGTAGTTCTTGCCCGGCTCGATCAGGTTCAGCTCGTCGCCGCCTCGCGGGCCGTGCTCGAGCTTCCCACAGCCGGCCGTCGGGCGCGAACGCCAGACCATACGGCGTTCGATGACCGGTGGTCCAGGTCTCCGACGGGCGCCAGGTTCGGCCCCTCGATCGTGTAGGTGCTGACCACCGGCTGCGGTCTTGGCCGTTTCCGTGTCGCACGGCGGATTGATCAGCGGACGACTCGTCGCGCCGGTCTTTCCCGCCATCGGATTACCGGGCGCCGGTTTGCCGTCGAGCGTCAGCCGCAGGATCTTGCCGACCTCGGTGTTCGGATCCTGCGCCGGGCGTCATGCGCTGGCGATCGCCGACCGTCAGGAAGAGGTATTGCCCGTCGGGCGAAAAGGCGATCTGCGCGCCGAACTGTCCACCGCGGCCCTTCGGCATGTCGCGCCACAGCACCTGCAGCCCGTCGAGGCTCGCCGTGCCGCTGACCGATGGCCAGTTGGGCGCGCGCGAGCGCCAGACCGGACGTCCCCGGTTCGCCCGGCTCGGCGTAGGTGAGGTAGACGCTGTGATCGGTCGCGTACTTCGGCGACACGAACACGCCCAGCATGCCGCCCTGACCCTGGTACAGCACCGCCGGGACGTTGTCGATCGGCGTCTTCTCTCCCTGCTGGGTCACGAGCCAGACCGGGCCGACCTTCTCGGTGACAAGCATGCGCCCGTCGGGCAGGAAGGCGATGCGCCATGGCAGCTTGAACGTGGCCACCTGCGTCATCGTGAACGGCAGCCCCGGTTCCGCCTTCAGCTCGCCCGCGTTGATCTGGGCACGCGCCGTGGCTGATACCAGAGTCAGGAGCAACGCCGCACTTACAAACATCTTCATCTATGTCTCTCCGTGGCCCCGAGTCTTCGAGGCCCTACTCCACCACGTTATCCGAATCACACTCGTCGCGAACAGCATCGGGCGCGTGGTGTGATGGCGCTGCGACCAGAGGCAGAACTCTTCTGTACAGGATACCAGTCGCGGGAGAGTCCTGTGGCGGCGATTCGGGGAATCGCCGGCGTCTCAATCGGCGACCGGCGGGATCTGATAGCGAGTGACGACGGCGGTCACGTTGTCCTTCCCGCCGTGACTGTTCGCAAGGTCCACGAGCCGCCGAACGGCGGCCTCCGCGGTTGGGGCGGCGGCGAGCGCGCCGGCGATGTCCGCCTCCGTCACCATTTCCGTCAGCCCGTCGCTGCACAACAGCACCTGGTCGCCATCCTCCAGGCCGATGAACCGCAGCTCCACATCGATTGCCTTGCCGTTGGTGCCGAGCACGCCGACCAGAATGTGTCGCATCGGATGGCGGGCGATCTCCTCCGGCGAGATTGCGCCCCTCTCGAGCAACCACTGCACCATCGTCTGATCGCGCGTCAGGCGCTCCAGGTGGCCCCGCCGGAACAGGTAGGCGCGGGAGTCACCGACGTGCGCCACCAGCAGTTCCGATCGGAAATTGATGGCGAGGGTCATGGTCGTCCCCATGCCCGTGAGCGTCGGGTCCCGGCGGACCGCCTCCTCCAGCGCGTGCTTCATCTGCTCGAAGCGCGCGGCCATGCGCGTCAGCACATGCTGTGTGCTCTGCTTGTCCAGCCGAAGGATCAGGTTGGGCGTCCGCAGCACGATGTCCACAAACGCCGCGATTGCGGTGCGGCTCGCCACTTCCCCACCAACGGCGCCGCCCATGCCGTCAGCAACGATTTGCGCGGTGACACCATCGGCGGCCGATGCAGGGAACGCGTCCGCGGGCATGTTGGTCTGCAGCGTCCGCCAGGTGCGATCCATGCGGCCGATCAGAAAGTGATCCTCGTTGCCGGTGCGTTTCAGCCCCCGGTCGGACAGCCCACTCGTCTCGACGAGAACCACGGCATCCTGGTAGGACGTTTCCTCGGGCATGGTCTTCTCCTGGCGAGGACACACGCGTGTCCGTCATCTTCAACGAGCTCGGAATTCAGAACGCCATCTTAATTCGTTCCACGAAACCGTCACGTCCCGCGTGGCCGGCCATGTGCGCACGCGCCGCTCAACCGCCCCGACCCGGTGAAGGTCAGTGCCGAGGGCCGTACTGCGGCACGGGTGCGTTCAGTTCGAGCGCCCCGAGGTCGGGTGCGCGGCCAGAGAACCCATCGGTCACATTGGGCAAGGCCACACCGGCGTCGATCGCCACCGCGCCCGGGCGCAGACGAAAGTCGAGCCCGTCCGCCGGGTACACCCGCTGCAGTGTGGTGCGATCGAGCGCGCTCAGCGGCGGCACGTTCCGAAAAATGTCGTAGTCCACCAGAAGACTGTCGCGATCCTGGCTGGTGGCGCGTGCGTACTCTGCGAGCGTTGCGAACTGCCGGGTCTCGAGCGACCCGGCGCCACCCGGCGCCGCGGTTGTCGTGAGACTGGTGTAATCAGCTCGTCGATCCGCCGGTGGCGAGTTCCACGCGAACGAGTAGGCCGCGCCCGGGTTCGGGCGAAAGCCGTTGTGGTCTGACGACGAGTAGTTGGTCATCGTGTTGACGGAGAACAGCGCGGGGGCCGACTGCTCGCCGAGGATCAGGTTGTTTCTGAAATGGACGTTCGAACTCGACGCAAGTCCGACCTCGGAGAGGATCGTGTTGTTGTAGAAGAAGACCCCCGCCGAGCCGCCGGTCATCCGTATGGCTCCGCCGGGCAGATGGTAGGCGATGTTGCGAATCCAGTACGTCGGGCCGCCGAATGACGGCTGATTGCAGAAGGCGTGTGATGCGGCATTCAGCATCAGGTTTCGCATGACACGGATGTTGTGCAGCCCGCCGTCGATTTCGAACGGGTTGTCGTGAAAGTTTGTCATGAAGTTGTTGTAGAAATCGATCGACACCGGTCGGAGCGGCCAGTACTCCTTCGGCGGGTAGGCGGGCCCACCTTCCGCCGCCGAGCCGTCGGGATTGCCATAGGTTTCGATGTCGATACCGTCGTGGAAATTCGCCACGTAGTTGTAGGCCACGACGTGCCCGGGGCCATACACCTTGACCGCGACATAGGACGCCATCGCCGGCGGGAACGTCTGACCATCGACTCCGGCGAAGGGCTCCCAGATGCTTCCTGACCAGCCGATCACGTGGTCCGGATCGTCGCGCCCGATGAAGACGTTGTCGGCGATATAGAAATTGCTCGACCCCGAGAAGTTGGTCCAGACACCGGCCCCCACCTTCTCGAAGCGGCAGTGCTTCACGGTCAGCCCCCTGGCGCCGAGCAGGAACTGCGTGCCAGCGAGGACGCCGTACTCGGCGTTCCTGAAGGTGATGCCTTCGAAGTACGTGTAGTCGGCCGCACGCACGTCGAACAGGGCATAGTTTCCGGCCCCGTCGAAGATCACCTCGCCGTCGCCCGCGGCCTTGATCGCAATGGGCTTGTCGGCAGTGCCATCAGCGGTGAGGTAGTAGGTGCCATCGAGCGGTCCGGTGCTGTTCACCGTCGGATTGGTGGTGTACTCGTAGCGGTTGTACTTGTAGAGACCCGCGTGCACCAGAACGGTGTCGCCTGGCCGGACGCGTGGCCGGGCTGCCGTCGAATAGTCGGTGCCTGAGCACGAGAGGTTGTAGGCGCACATCAGGCCCTCGAACGCCGGCTGACTCTTCTCGCCCTTGAAGCCGTGCGGATACACGTGAAACGTACGGCCGTCAGCCGAAGGCATCGGTTCGGCGCGCGTTCGCACCGTGACGCGCTTCGTGGCCTCACCTCGCACGCCATCGGGATCCATCAGGACGAACTGCGCTTCATAGCTGGTGTCAGGCTCGAGGTCGAGGACGCTGCCCGCGAACATGTTGGGCACGGTGACATCGATCGTCCGGCCGGACTTGATGCGCTCGCCGTTCAGGCGCATCAGCGGCAGTCCCTGGCGCCATGCGGTCTCGCCGGTCTTCCGATAGGACACCGCGACCGATGCCGATCGGTTTACGTCGCCCTCGACGAGCCATTCGAATCCGAGATTGATGAGCGTTGGCGGATCGACGACGAACTCGCCGGCAGAGACGGCATTTTCGGTGGCGGCGGACTGCGCATCGAGAAGCGGTGCCGCGCGGAACAGCGCCGCCGAGGCGGCCAGGGCGACGGCGCAGCAGGAGGCGGCGTATTTCATGCGCGAGATTCTACCCGGCGCGACGTTCCAGGTCGCGCCTGTCGCACCCGAGGCCCACGAATCACTCGCGTGGCACTCAGATTGCGAACGGCGTGGATCGCTCCTCGCTACGGTGGACCGTCAATGTCGAGTTTAGCGATCGGCGAAGGCAAGGGTCGAACAATCAACCTCAGGATTGCCGTGGTGGGTTGCGGCAAGGCGGCCGAGAACCACACCCGCGAAATCCGGAAGATCGCTGGCGCGTCCATCGTCGCCGCGTGCGATCTCGAGCCGTTGATGGCCGAGCAGCTCGCGGTCCGGTATGCCATCCCTCGCCAGTTTTCGGATTTCGACGCCATGCTGGATGCGGTGCGGCCGGACGTGGTTCACATCACGACGCCACCTGAATCACACCTGCCCCTCGCCGCGAAGGCGATCGACGCCGGTTGCCACGTCTTCGTGGAAAAGCCGCTGACGCCCTGCTACGTGGATTCGCTGGCGCTGGTCAGACATGCAACACGGGGCAACCGCAAACTGGCAATCTCATACGGCTACTACTTCGACCCGGTCGCTCGTGCCCTGCGCGATCTCCTGGCTGACGACGTACTCGGCGAGGTGGTCCACGTGGAGAGCGTTCTCGGCTACTCGTTGTCGGGGCAGTTTGGCTCGTGCGTGTTGGCCGACCGGGATCACTGGGTGCATCGGCTTCCAGGCAAACTGGCTCACAACGTCATCGATCATCTCTTGAACAAGATTGCGGAGTTCGTCAGCGACGAGGCGACCATTCACGCGCGCGCGTGGCAGCGCGAGACCAATGGTCATCCTGCCCATCCCGATTGCAGCCTGCCCGATGAGCTCAGGTTGATGGTTTTCGACGGGAACAGATCCGCGTACGGCACCTTCACGTCACATGCGCGGCCCATCGCGCACCTGCTGAACGTCTACGGTACCAAGCGCACCGCACGACTGGACTTCGAACTCGGCACAATCAGCGTGAGCGGCACGGCGGTGCTGCCGGGCGCACTCGGGCGCCTCAGCCGCACGTTCGGGGAAGGCGTGCAGTGCCTCCGGGAAGGCAGGAGAAATGTCATCAGATTCGTCCGTGGCGAGTACCGCGCGCTCGCGGGACTCCACTATCTGATCAATGCCTTCTACGACAGCGTGAGGCAAGAATCGCCGGTGCCCGTTTCATATCCGGACATCCTGAAGGTTGCCGCACTGACTGATGCCGTGTTCGACCAACTGGCGCCGCAACGAGCGTTGATTGGCCCATGACCGTACTCGTGACCGGATCTACAGGGTTTCTGGGCACCGCGGTTGTCGAGCGGCTCCTTGCACGCGGCGACCAGCGGATTCGCTGCTTCGTCCGGCCCAGCAGCGACATGGCCCGACTGGCCGCACTCGCGTCTGGTGACAATGCGGGCCGGGTGGAGGTGGTGGTCGGCAACCTGCTGTCAGTCGACGACGTCAGGCGGGCGATGAGCGGGGTCGAGGCGGTGTGCCACGTCGCGGGCGCGATGCGCGGCGCACCCGCCGCCATGTTTCTGGACACGGTGGTCGCTTCCAGGCGCCTGCTGGACGGCATCGATCGGCATCACGTCAGGAGGTTCGTGCACGTGAGTTCGCTCAGCGTGTATGGCCTCGCGGACGTGCCTCGCGAACGACTGGTTGACGAGTCAACCGCGCTCGAATCGCATCCGGAGCGGCGCGATGCCTACTCGCATACGAAAGTGCGGCAGGAACTCCTGATCCAGGAGCACGCCGCGAAGACCGGCCTCGATCTGGTCGTCTTGCGGCCCGGGCCGCTCTACGGTCACACGGCGCCTCCCTTCCCGGCTCGCGTTGGAATTCCCCTGGCGGGGTGGTTGCTGCATGTCGGCGGCAGCAACGTAGTGCCCTTCTCCCACGTGACGAACTGCGCGGAGACAGTCGCGCTCGCCGCCACCAGCGGCCGGCTGACGTCCGGCGCCTACAACGTCGTCGACGACGACCTGCCGACGTCAGCGGAATACGTCCGCCGCTACCGGACAGAGGTCGATCCGGTCCGGGCGATCCGCGCCCCGTTCTGCGCGACCATGATGGTTGCGAGAATCGCGGAGCGGCTGAATCTTCCCGGCAACGGACTGATCCCACCCATCCTGACCCCATATCGGGCGGCAACCCTGTGGGGTGGCCACCGTTTCGACAATCGCAAACTTCGGCGTGCCGGGGTCCAGCAGGTCGTGCCGACGCGGGAGGGCCTCACCGCCGCGTTTGCCCGACTGCGCGCCTGTCGTGACGACGTGCGCGCCACCGCGTCGGTGATCAGAAGCCACCACGGCGCGTATGGCATGCCCTGAGACGACTGCAGCGCCGCCAGCGCGAGGTCGCATCGAACTGCTCGTGGTCGGGCCCTCGCTCCGGCAGTGGGTCGGCGGTCAGGAGGTGCAGGCCGACCTGCTGGTCAGGCACTGGGCAGATGATCCGGAAATACACGCAGCCTTCGTTGCGCACAATCCTCCGGCTCCCCGCGCGCTCCGCTGGACCGAGTGCGTTCCGATCCTGCGAACGGCCGTTCGCTTGCCGGTCCGTTTCCTCGACCTCTGGTCCGCCGTTGGACGGGCGCACATCGTCCACATCTTCTCGGGGGCACACTCCTCGTTCATCGTCGCCACGCTGCCCGCGTGGTGTGTCGCGCGACTGCTGGGAAGAAGGACGCTCATTCATTACCACAGCGGCCGAGGGCGCGAGCATGTGCGCCGCTCACGGCTGGCCCGGAGTGTTCTGCGGAGGAGCGACGCCGTGGTGGTGCCCTCCCGTTACCTCGCGGACATCCTGGCCGTCCACGGCGTGCCGTCTGCGATCGTTGCGAACGGGGCGGAGATCTCGGGGCTCCGCTACCGGCGGCGCGGCGTCATCAGACCGCACCTCGTATGCACGCGGAATTTCGATGCGATCTATGGTGTCGATCTCGTGATCCGTGCGTTCGCCAGGATCAAGAGGGACGTGCCTTCGGCACACCTGATTCTCGCAGGCAGGGGCCCGCAGGACGCGGCTCTACGCGCGCTCGTGAAAGACCTCGGAGTGCGAGACGTCGAGTTCTGCGGCGGCGTACCGCCCCACCACATCGGCGCGGTGCTCGATCGCGCCGACGTGATGGTGAACGCGTCGCATGTCGATAACATGCCGGTCTCGATCCTGGAGGCGTTCGCGGCCGGACTTCCAGTGGTCAGCGCGGCGAGCGGCGGCATTCCGGATCTCGTCGAGCACGAGCGCACCGGCCTGTTGTCGGCCGTCGGCGATGTGGAGGCACTGGCCCGGAATGTCGGGCGGCTCATTCACGAGCCAGCACTCGCGCTGCGTCTCGCCGACGCCGCGCACGAACAGTCGCTGCGATATCAGTGGCCGGTGATTCGCTCGGAGTGGCTGACGCTGTATGGTGCGCTGGCGCGAGCCGGCGCGTCAGCCTGACGAGGCTGCGGATCCCTTCCGCCCGATGCCGCCCAGCTTTGCTCCGCCAGGGGAGTTGCCCAGAGGCGATAGGGGTGTGCGAAGAGCGGTCCGCATCGGCTACAGCGCTTCCACTCTCCAGCGCACTGTCAGCGTGTGCGTGCCAGCCCTCAGTCCAGCAGCACTGATGGCCCCAAGCGTCCATGTCAGATCGACCGATCCGGACGATGGGTTGTTCGGACTGGCGTACACCTGGGAATAGGCCGTCGACGACAACGTGCCGTTGGTCGCCGTGCCCGACGACGTTGCCGCTGTCCACGACACCTTGGTTGCCGGGATGCGCGTCGTTCCCGGCCCGGCGAACGTGGCGGCGTCCGCGCGCACGGACACGTTGAAGTGGTCTGACTTCTTGAAGCCGATCGGGCTGCTGAACGAGATGCGCATCGGCGAGGGACTGCCGGTGCTGCTCGCAGCAACATTGGGGACGAGGAAGTTGACGCCCATCGGGATCGTCACCGACACGGTCTTGCCTTGCGCCACGGCCGGCCGCGCCGTGGCACACACGATGAGCGCCGCGGCGCCGATCGCGCAGACGACCGCCCTCATCGGCTGTCCCTCATCAGGATGGGCTTTTCATGCACCCCAAGACGGAAGTCGACGTTGTTCGTGGCCTGTTCGGGCTGCAGATCGACGTCGAGCCGCGGCGGCGACACGATGTCGAGGTCGGAGCGCAGACGCTCGCGATCGATCCACACAGCGTAGCGTCCAGGCTCGAGATTGTAGAAGGCAAACGCGCCCGAGCTATTCGTCAACGTCGCCGTTTTTCCGTCATCCAACCGGACCACGATCGACTCGACACCTTCGTCGTCGTCTGCATGTCCATCGCCGTTCCGGTCCACGAACACGCGGCCGTGAATGGCCCGCAGCGCCGTGACGGCAAGATCGACGGTGACATGCGCGCCGTCCGCGATCACGACAGTCCGCGGTTCATCGGCGGCGGCGAACGCGGCGAGCATGTGTTCGCGCACAAGTGCCAGGTCGTACTGGCCTGGCGGGACATGTGGAAACCGATAGCGGCCATCCTCGCGGGATGTGGTCAGGTAGGTGCCGAGCGATACTGCGACTCCGGCCACGGCGGCGCCGCTATCGTCTCGCACCACCCCCTCGACGTCCGCACCCCTGGCCGGCGTCCGCACCGTCCAGACGTGATGCGACCATCACGAGGAGCCGCGAGACGTCGGGAGCCGACGGCGTAGAGCTTTCAAACGCGGGCAGCCGGCCGTAGTCGACCGACAACCGGAAGCCGCGCGCCAGCGCCTGGCGCACGCCCACGCGCATGCGCGTCGGGTCGGCGATGGCGGGAAAGCCGGTGACGGCGTGTACCGACGTGGTCTGCGACAGGTGCAGGACGCTCTCGAGCTCGGTCCACTGCTGCGCGTCACGGCCCGCGTACCACTGGGTGGCCGTCTGATAGGTGAAGCGCAGCCGGTTAGTTGGGGAGTACGACGCCATCGACTGAATCTGACGGCGTCCCGAATCGGTCATCGACGGACCACCGGTCAGCGCGACGTCCACCCATTGGTACCGCTGAATCAGGCGTATCGGACC
This sequence comes from uncultured Acidobacteriota bacterium, assembly GCA_963697745.1. Taxonomy (GTDB): domain Bacteria; phylum Acidobacteriota; class Vicinamibacteria; order Vicinamibacterales; family CAVVIG01; genus CAVVIG01. The sequence continues at coordinate 18,653 of CAVOPD010000001.1, forward strand.
GATCGGGGCCTGAAAGGCAAACGCATTCGACGTATCGCTGGCCGCCAGTCTTGTCGTGCGGGTCTGCTCGACGCTTACGCTGGACTGCGCGATCAGCGGCAGCGTCACACCGATCATGTTCCAGTGATCCCGGGTGTCGCCGTCCGATACCCGAATCCCGCCGTAGGCCGCTATTCCACGCCAGACGTTGTACGACACCGTCGTTCCACGGTCGACGACATGGCGAAGCGGCGAGTAGCGATAGAACAGTTCTCCGGTGCCTCGCCCGGCGATCAGTCGGATGCCGGCGAATGCGGAACCGTCCGACGACACTTCGCCACGGACGTCGAGATTGTGCGTCACCAGAACGCTGTCGCGATAGGCGAGGGCGGCGCGGTCGTCTGGCACGCGTGAATCGTTCACGTACAACGACACGCCAGGACGCCAGCGCGAGCCCAGGCGCCGTGAGTACCGGGCACCTCGGGCGAGCCCGCGCATTTCGCTCAGCAGGTCACCCGCTTCCGTTGTCCACGTCCCGGCGGGGCTCTCCACGGAGACGCGCCCGCTGCGGAAGGTCGCACCGGAGCCGCCAGCCGTCACGAACGCGGCGAGGTTGGTGCGATATCCGGCAATGGTCCCGCCACCGCTCGCGTCGAAGGCGGCGCCACCGTACTGCGCGAGTCCGACCCCAAGATCGAGCCCCAGTGCTTCGTGGCGCGGGGGAAGAGTTTCGCGGATGGACGGCCGGTTGCGGACCGCCAGGAAGTCCTGTTCCTCGCGCGCCATGGCCTCACGTTCCTCGACGGTCTTCGGCACTTCGAATGACTGCCATCCGTCAGGGACCCGGAGATCCCCGCCCGTGGACCGCGCCGGGCCTGTCGCCGAGTTAGTTGGCGCCGCGGTGACCACACGCGTTGGCGCGGACATCGGCATGAGGAACGCGCGTCCGCGCGCTTCCAGGACGAGCGTGCGGCCGGCGAGCTGCGCGATCGCATCGAGCGGGAGGAGCACCGCGTCGTTCATCACCTGCACCGGGGATCGAAGCGGCCGACTATCGATCGGGCCGTCGAGTCGAAGCGCCCCGTTCGACGTGCGCCACTCTGCCCCGTTCGCATCGCGTATGGTGACGACGCCGTTCTGCGCCGATACCGCCAGATCCAGCTCGGGACCGAGCAGCCGCGCGTCGGCAGCGGGCATGCCGTCTGAGCTCTCCCGCATCGTGAGCACGACCTCGCGGCGGCCGGCGATGGCAACGGTCCACAGGCTCTCGGCCGCCTCGATTTCGGTGGCAATCGCCGCCGACACGATCAGCGCCGCGACGAGGACGCGCATGAAACGGTTCAGGGATGTGTGGGCTGCGGCGGGTCGCGGGTCACGTCCACGGTGCGCTGCAGGCCGATGTAGTGGTCCAGGCCGATATCGATGATGAGCCGTACGATGTACGTGCCGCTTGGCAGGACCGCGGCATCGGGTAGCGGGACGGAAAACGCTCCCGTGCGGACGGGCTCGGTCAGCAGCATGTTACGGGCAAGTGGGACCACGGCCACCGGGCGCGTCTCCCCTTCCCTGACGAATTCGAAGCGGCCTTCCACGGCGGTGGGCGTGTTGCCGGTGTTCTCGATCCGGGCTGTCGCTTCAGTGCCGTTGACCTGGATGTCCAGTACGTCGGCGCCGCGTTCGATCGGATCGATGTACACGTAGACGCCGGTGGAGACCGACGCCAGAAAGCGAACGCCGACGCCTTCAGGCTCGATGGCAAGCGGGTCTGGGGTCTCGTCGACGCTGAGGGCGCACCAGTAGCCCCCCGGCTGTACCGACGACGGTACTGAGATCGTCATGCGGATCTGGAGCGCCTCGCCTCCGCCCACCGTCGCTTCCACGGGGTTGACCGACACCCAGTGCCCGCACGACTTCGAGATCGCTCCGGCCGGGGCGTAGAACGACTGCCGGCCATCTTCGCTGCGCCACCAGTCCTGCACTTCGACGGTGAAGTGCGTGCGTGGATCAGCCGGGTCGAGACCAAGCCGATAGGTCGTGGTCAGAACCTGGCCGGGACGCGCCGACATCTTGATCGGTGCGAACGACGCCGTGAAGGTGACGGCTTCGGCCGGGCACGCGAGGAGGGCGGTCGCGGCGGCCGCTGCGAGGGCGGCGCCGCGAACCCCGAACCGTGCTCGCATACAGGTCTCCAGGAGCACTGACACTAGCTGCCGATCGCTTCCACTTTCCAGCGGACCGTCAACGTGTGGCTGCCGGAGCGCTGCACCGTGCTCTTCGCGCCGAGCGTGAAGACCAGCGCGCTGGTGCTGCACGTCGCGGCGTCGGCGGCGCAGGTGGCGACGGCGTTGTACGAGGTGTTGCTGAGCGTGCCCGCGGAGCCGCTCGCGTTGGTCCACGATGCGGCAGACCAGCTGACGTCGGACGCTCCCCACGAGGTGGCGCCGACAACCGGCGGGGTGAAGCTGGCAGTGTCCGCCTGAAGGGAGATCTTGAGCTGCTTGGTGCCAGTCGCCAGCACGATATTGGAGACGCTCACCGACGCGCCGCTGGACGTTGTCGCGCTGGCAACATCGCCGACGGAGAACGCGACACCGCTCGGGACGCTGACACGCGCCTGCTCGTTTACCGTCGCAGTGATCAGCGTGGTCTGGCTGGTGTCGGGAAGTGTGACGGCCGTTTGCGCCGACGCTGACGCCGAAAAGAGCGCAATGGCTCCGAGCGCGAGAATCGAAGCCTTGGCCGATGCAGAGCGGAAATTGTACGCGGGCACGAAAGTCCTCCGGAATCGAGGCCGAGGGCGTAAGCCGCCGGGGGGAAGCCCACACACTTAACTCAGCCGCGCTCAAAGCCCTTATCGGCTACTACCGCCCTCCCTGTAACGATTTTGCAAGTTCTGATGTGACGGTCAGGCACCCTCGGCGCAGCCACGTGCAGTTGCACGCCACATCAACCCCGACCGGCGGATGGAACCGAAGTAGCCTCAGCTGGTCCCCTCGGTGCGGATGGCGCGCCTCGACCGTCGCCAAATCGCTTGACGGCCCTTTCCTCTCGACCGGGATAATCGCGGTTCCGGAGGCCCGTTTGAAGAAGACTCGCTGTACTCGTCGTCCTGCTGCTGGCTGGCGGAATTGCCGTCGCCGCGGCCGACCGCATCTTCACGAACCCGAAGCCCGAAGGGCACTTCAAGAAGCTGTTCCCGAACGCGGTCGCGTTCTCGTCGTTCGGCGGAACTCCTCCGCACTGGAAAGCGTACGCCGCCGACCCGGCGAAGACCCCGAATGCACCGGTCATCGGCTACATCTTCTGGACGACCGACATGGTGCCCCAGGAGCACGGCTATCACGGCGCCATCCACATCCTGGTCGGACTCAACCCGAATGCCACGATCAATGGCGTCGTGGTCGATTACGACTCTGAGCCGTACGGATACTTCTCGGTTGACCCGCAGGAGTTCGCCGACCAGTTCAAGGGCAAGAGCATCTTCGACAAGTTCGAGGTCGGTGCGGACGTGGACGCGGTATCGCGGGCGTCGCTGAGCATCAACAGCGCGACCCGGGCCATCCGCGACTCCACTCGCATGGTCGCCCGCGCCCTGCTCGACCCGAGTGCGGTGAAGCGTTGATCCGGGCGGCGTCGAGGCTGCTATCCACTTTCCTGCTCGTGCTCACTGTCGCGGTGCCGCTCGCAGCGCATCCGCAGACAGAGGCGTCGCAGGCTCCGCAGCACGTCGAAGCCGTCGTCGAACGCACCAGTTCCGGATGCGCCGACGACAGCGCCGCCAGCGGCGACTTCAGCCGAGACGCCGACTCCACCCGCAGGCGCCCCTGACGCCGCAGCGCCGGCCCAGCCCGGCGCCGATCCATGGGCCGCGCTCGGCCTGCCCCCGACAGAAGCGCGCGGACGCGAGCACCAGCGACACCTGGTGCCGACGACCCCTGGGGCTTCGATGAGGCCGTGCAGGAGGAGAGCTGGGCGCGACATCCTCCGTCCGCAGGCGTGGGACCTCGGGATCACCACGGCGTTCTTCGTCTTCGCGCTGGTCAGTTTCTTCCGAAGGAGCGTGGCGCTGAAGTACGCCACGCTCGCGATGTCGGTCGCCTACCTCGGCGTGACGAAGAGCACGCTGATCTCCGTCACCGACATCTTCCGATTCGTGCACCTCGACTTCCCGCAGTTCAAGTACAGCCTCGCCTGGTACCTCATTGCCGGTGTTCACGGTCTGTCACGACCCTGCTGTGGGGACGGCTCTACTGCGGACGCATCTGCGCGTTCGGCGCCCTGACGCAGCTGCTCGACGCAGTCGTGCCGAAGAAGATCCGCTGGGAACCGTCGGCCAGGGTCGAACGCTACGCCGGCTACGTCAAGTACGGTCTGCTGGTGGCGGTGGTCGTCTACTACGCGTTCACGGATCACTTCACGATCTACCGATACGTCGAGCCGTTCTGGATGTACACGGGCCAGGCGAACGTCGTGCTCTGGACGATGCTGGCTGCGCTGCTGCTCGCGACCCTGGTGGTGAGAAATCTGTACTGCCGGTTCCTGTGCCCGGTCGGCGCGATGCTCGGCGTGATGTCGCAGGTGACCACGCTGTTCCGGATCAAGCGGTGGTCCGAGTGCAAGACCTGCAGGATCTGCGAGCGCACCTGTGAGTGGGGGGCGATCCGCGGTCCGCAGATCGTGCGCTCCGAGTGCGTGCGCTGCGACGACTGCGAGCGGCTCTATGCCGACGAGAAGAAGTGCGTGCACTGGATCGTCGTGTACCGCAAGAGCATGAACCTGCCGGTCGGCTCGCGGGTCAGCGGGTAGGGCTCGCACCGGGCTCTCGCCTCTGGCCTGTCGGCTCTGGGCGATGGCGATGGCGATCGTGGCGATGGGCGAGCGTAGGGGCTGAGACGCGACCCTACGGGTTGTCCAGCTGTGAAGCCTGAAGCCGTGAGCCTGAACCCCTTCCGTCACAGTCCGTCCGTCGGCGGATGCACGATTTCGATCCGCTTCTGAAGTCCACTCGACACGTGCACCTGGTTGTCGGCGCCGACGATCACCCCTTCGACATCGGGCAGACGCTCGATCAGCGCCATGCCCCTGTCGGGCCCGAGCAGGAACACGCCGGTGGACAGGCCGTCGGCGAGGACTGCGCTGCTTCGCCACGATCGTCACGCTTCGACTGAGCCGCGCCGGCTGGCCGGTCGACGGATCGAGGATGTGGTGATAGCGGACGCCGTCCTTGATGAAGAAGCGTTCGTAGTCACCCGAGGTGCTGAACGTGCTGTCGGTCAGCTCGATTCTCGCGAAGATTGAACCATCGGGCGCTCGCGGATCCGCGACGCCGAGGCGCCACGGCCGATCGCCGCGCTTCCCTGCCACATAGAGGTCGCCGCCTGCCTGAATCGAGAAATCCGTGCAGGCCGGCCTGCGCGCAGCAGGGCGACGGCGCGATCGACCGCGTAGCCCTTCCCGATTCCGCCGAGGTGGGCGCGCATGCCTTTGCGCTGCAGGAATGCGGTGCCGGCCTGCTCGTCGACGATCAGCTTGCGATAGTCGATCAGCGGCAGCCGTGCGTCGATCGCCGACCGCGTCGGTACGGTGTCGTCCTGGTCCTGATCGAACTTCCAGATGTCGGAGAGCGCGCCGAACGTCACGTCGAACTTCCCGTTCGTCCAGTCGCTGACCTGCCGCGCCGCGAGACAGCGCGTCGAGCGTGTCGCGGCTGACCGGCACCGGATGCGTCGCCGGCCGCCGCATTGAGCCGGACGACATCGCTGTCCGGCTTCCACACGCTCATCAGCTTGTCGAGACGATCGAATTCGGCGAAGACCGCGTCGAACGCGCGGTTGGCGACATCCTCGTCCGCGGTCCAGGCCATCAGGGTCAACTCGGATCCCATCGCCAGACCACTGCGCGCGACGATGTGTGCGTCGTGGGCGGCCGGCTCGGTGGCTCGCGCCGGTTCGGTGGCTGGCGCCGTTTCCCGCGGGCCACTGCACGCCGCAATGCCGAGCGCGCTCACCACCAACAGCGTCCGCCCCCACGAGCCGACGCTACGCCGCGAGTTCGCCCCCTGCCGGACCTGCCCAACCCGCCTGTGCCGCCCGGCCCGCCCGACCTGCCTGTCCTGCCTGACCCGCCCGAGTTGCCCGACCTGCCCCACCCTCATTCCCGCATCCCTTCCATGGCCGCTTTCAGCTTCGCGATGGTGCTCTCCGATGCCACGAATAGATCGTCAGGGTACGTGCGGTATGCCAGCATCTCGCGGTAGATATCGTCACCGGCATGCAGGTTCAAGCCGAACCCCGCGAGATACTGCAGCCGCAGATCGCGATCGTGATTCACCTGCGCATCCGCCAGAAACCCCTCGAGTCGCCGCGCGCGCCCGCCGTAGTTGCCGAACAGCTCCGCTGCGCCGTAGAGTTCCGCCTGCACCAGCGACGAGTCAACCGCCGCGAATGCCTGGCGAGCGCAGCATCGTCTCGATTTCGTCAACCCAGATCTTCGGCGCCTCGGCCTGGCCGACCAGCACGGTGTCGATCGCATGTCCCTCGAATGTGTTCCCGAAGAGGAGACCTTCGGGAAAGACCTTGAAGAAGGTGGCAACCTCGCTCTTCACCGCCTGCGGGCTGCTCTCGAACAGCTGCACGTATAACGTCATCACACCGCCGGGATTCAGGTGCTGCCTGGCGACCTCGAAGAACTCCGTGGTGTACAGCGTGGCAGCACCCTTCACCCACGGATCGAGCGGGTCGGACGTGATGGCGTCGAATTTCTCGTCCGTCGTCTGCAGGAAGTGCCGCGCATCGTCGGCGATGACCCGGACCTTCGGGTTCTTCAGCACGTCGTGGTTGATGGAGCCGAAGTACTCGCGCGCGACGCGGGGCACGAGCGGTTCGATGTCGACGATGGTCACCTGCTCCACCGAGGGATTGACACTCACCGCTCCAGCCGTCACACCGGCGCCGCAGCCGATGACCAGCACCTTTCTCGGCGTGGCTGGGATCAGGGTCGTCAGGTGTCCCAGCATGCGCTGCAGACGCATGTCCGCAGGCTGACTGGAGGCCTGCACCTTACCGGCGTTGTGGTAGTTCAGCACGCCGTCCTCGGTCCGCGACACAGCGACGGACGCGTGCATGCCTTCTCCGACGAAGATGATTTCGTTGGCGTGACCCGCCCAGGCCGACGCGTGACGACCGTAGGCCACGAGGAGACCCGGCAACGGCGGCACGGCGAACATCTGCAGGAGCAGGGTGATTGTCGTGCTTCCGATCCATATACGGGCGCGCATGGTCGAGGCCACCGGCAGCAGCATCAGCAGCGCAGAGGAAATCGCCACCAGCTCCATCACCTGCTGGGTATGCTGCGATCCGAGCCAGCGCACCAGCACGAGGCTGGTGCCAAGCGCGCCGGCGATGGCACCAACAGTGTTCGCCGCGTAGACGCGCCCGACAATTTCACCCGCGTCCAGTCGATCGTCTCCGGCGGCGGCGATCGCCAGTGGGAAACTGGCGCCCCAGAGCAGCGGCGCCGGCAACATCGCAAAGAGGGCTCGCACGAAGTCCAGCTGGAACACACCCCACATGCTCGATGCGGTCGCGGACGACGGCGCCCAGTACGGCAGGACGTTCGACAGCGCATGCGCGGACCAGCCGATGCACAGGACCGTCCCGAGCTGGCACCAGCCGAGGACCTCCGAAGGCCTGTTCACACGGCGGCCGACCAGCGCGCCGATGCTGCTGCCGAGACCGAGCCCAATGAGAAACACGGAGAGGATGATCGAGAAGGTGTAGACGGTCGCGCCGAAGATCAGCGCGAGCATGCGAGTCCAGATCACTTCGGCGGCGAGCGCACAGAACCCTGACAAGGCGATGGACAGGTAGACGCGACCGCGGCGGGACCTGGCTGGGTTCGATGACGGACTCGCATCGTGGGGCCGGAGCGCCGGCGATTCGGAGTCTGCATCATCTGTTGCAGCGGCCAACGCGCCACTCGCCACGTACCAGGCGCCGCCCGCTACGCACAGGTTGATCGCCACGGCCACGTACGTGGCGACGGCCATGTCGAAGACGCGAAGCAGGTAGAACCCGGCAAGCAGACACCCGAGGACCGCCCCCGCGAGATTGCCCGCGTAGAACAGCCCCAGCCATGCCCGACCGCGGGCCGACGCCTCGACCCAACGGCCGATCGCCGGAAGCGTGGCGCCCATCGCAAACGTCGGGGGAAGAAGACAGACGCCCGCGACGAGCGCCCGGACTACAACACCGGTGGGACCATTGCCGCCGATCGCCACGTAGAGCCGGGCGACCAGCGGCATCGCGAGCAGCAACGCGAGCCCCAGCACGCCGATTGCGCCCTCGAGAGCCGCGTACACGTGGAGCGGGTGATGGCGGCGGGAGATGAGTCGTGGCGCGAAGAGGCTGCCCAGGCACATGCCGCCCATGAAGGTGCCGAGCAGCACGCCCAGTGACACAGTCGACGAGCCGATGACCAGCTGCAGCAGCTGCTGCCAGACCACCTCGTAGATGAGCGCGGCCGCGCCGCTGCCCACGAACAGCAGCATGACCAGGAAGGACGACGGCATCAGGGCTGTTGCACGAGGGAACCCCTCGGAGTAATGTGCGAGGCGCGATGCCGATGACCCGCCGTACGTTCCTCGGCGCTATGTCGGCGGTTCTGACGACCGCGGCCGTGGGCAGCGCCCGCGCGAGCGAACTGGGCCCGGGCCAACACCCGCTTGAACTCGAGCACGAGCGGGACGGACTGCTCTACCTGCCTCGCGGGTACAAACCGGAAGTACCGGCTCCGCTGGTCGTCCTCTTTCATGGGGCCGGCGGGACCGCGCAGTCCACGGCCTATGCATTTCCGAATGCTGACGAGCACGGCGTCATTATCCTCGCCCCGGACTCCCGCGACCAGCGCTCGTGGGATCTGGTGCTTGGCGCCTACGGTCCCGACGCAGACTTCCTGGCCACCGCGCTGGGCCAGACGCTGGGACGCTGCTCGGTAGACCGGACGCGGCTGTCGGTGGCCGGGCACTCGGACGGCGCGTCGTACGCGCTGTCGTTCGGCATCGGCGCAGGCGACCTGTTCTCGCAGATCCTCGCCTTCTCGCCAGGGGTCATGACGCCGGTGGATGCCCGTGGCAAGCCGCGCATCTTCATCTCGCACGGCACGAACGACAACGTGATGCCGATCGACGACACCAGCCGGCGCTTCGTCCCGCGCCTGAAGCGCCTCGGCTACGACGTCACCTATCGCGAGTACGACGGGCGCCATGCTGTTCCGCCAGAGATCGTGAAGGCGGGTTTCGACTGGGGGTTCGCCAAAAGGGCAGGTGGGGCTGGTTGGGCCGGGGACGACGGTCGGGGCGGGGTGGCAGTGGGCTGGTCGGGCCGTTGCCTATGCGACCCGGCGGGCAAATCGGCGACGTACGGCCTTCACGAGAACGGACGCGGCGGCGACGATCGCGACAAGCAGCACGACGGCCACAATCGATGCGGCGAAGGGATGCTGGAGCGCAAACCACGTCAGCCCCATCACGAACACGTCTTCCGCCAGACTGAGCCCCCAGTTGGTGAATGGCTCCGGAGAAGTATTCGCCACCGCGCGGGTGCCGGCCTTCGTCAGGTGAGTAGTCATGGCGACGGTACCGCCGAGCGCAGCGGCGATCGCCTGGGTTGCCGGCGTGGCAGCGCCCAGGGCCGTCACGGCCACCAGCGCGCCTCCGAGCGGTCGGATAACGGTGTGAACCGCGTCCCAGGCGGTGTCGAGCCACGGCACCTTGTCGGCCACGAACTCGATCGCGTACATGGCGAGGGCAAGCCCGATGATCACCGGATTGTCGAACGCACGAAACTGCTCGGGCAGCGACACGAGCCCGAATCGCGAACACAGGCCGACCATCGCGACAGTGGCATAGAGGTTCACTCCCGAGGCGAAGGCGAACGGCACGATACGGCCGAGCGCGCTCAAGGCATCCACGTCACGATTGTACGGAACCGGCCGACAGGTCGAAAGCATCCCAGCCGAAACGAGGCGGCCTGCGCGTTCCGGTAAGATAGGCGACTCGAGGGCCATGCCGGTGATCACGCGCAAATCATTTCTGCGACTGACCGCTTCCGCGCTGCCGGCACTGCTGTGGCCGCGCGCCACCGCCGCGCAGACGCCGGCCGACAGCAGCCGCCGTGAACGCATCGCCGACATCTTTCGCGCGTATCACCTTCAGGGGGCCCACCGCACCGCTACCGAGGTGGACAACGAGTCGGGCCAGTGGCTGGCCGGCCAGGCCTCGCGCGTGGGCGCGGAAGTCGCGCCTCGACGGTTTGTGATCGACCGCATCGACCTGCGTGTCTGCCAGGTGGAGAACGGATCAACGAGGCGGGAGGCGCTTCCCTTCTTCGACGGCGCGTTCACGCCAGCCGAGGGCATTCGCGGACGCATCGGCCTGCCGGACTCCGGCGCGCCAATCGTGCTGGTCACGCTCGACAGCACGGCGATCGGCACGGAAGGTCAATCCATCGCCCCCCTGCGCCGGGCGGCCGGCGTGCAGGCGATCGTCGCAGTCACCGAGGGCGGACTCCCGGGCCTGTGTCCATCGAACGCGCGGTCGTTCACCGCGCCGTTCGGCGTGCCGGTCCTGCAGGTGTCATCGACGGCAACGGAGTGGCTCACGGGGCTCGCGAAAGCCGGCGCAGACGTGCGCGTGGTGGCGAACGCCACCCGTACCAGCGCCCCCGCCGATAACATCGTCGCGACGGTTCGCGGCCGCCGACCAGAACTGCCGCCGCTGATTGTCATGACGCCGCGCAGCGGCTGGTGGCAATGCGCCTCCGAACGGGGCGGCGGCATCGCCTGCTGGCTGGAGATCATGAGGGCGGTTGCCGACGTTCGACCCGAGCGCACGGTGCGCTTCATCGCCTCGAGCGGTCACGAACTGGGCCACGTCGGTCTCGACCAGTTCCTTCACGACGAGCCGGCACTGATCAAATCCGCCGCTGCGTGGCTGCACCTGGGCGCGAACATCGGCGCCGCCGAGGGTCGCACGCGTCTCCAGAGTTCGGCCGAGGACATCGAGGCGCTGGCACTGACCGCGTTGCAGAGCGCCGGAGCCCGCGTTGACGGCAGGGTGCCGCACGGCACGGTGCCGGGCGGCGAAGCGCGCAACATCCATGTCGGTGGCGGGCGCTACGTGTCGCTGCTTGGCAGCGGCCCGCACTTTCACAACCCGGACGATCTGTGGCCGTATGCGGTGGACCTGGATGCCGTGGTGCGCTACGCGGCCGCAACCACCGAACTCGCGATGGCGCTGGCAAGGCGTAACGCAAGCGGGAGACGTAGCGTCGGGTCTTTAGACCCGACGTCCCGGCCGGGTCTGAAGACCCGGCCCTACGTACGATCTTCGCGACGCTACACCAGCTTCGACGACCCCGCCGCGGCTGCGAAACGCAGCAATTGCAGCCTCGATGTGCGCGGCGCTCTGAATGTTTTCGAGCCACTCGGGCTCGACCAGCCGCAGCACCTGCACCTCGCGCAGATCCTGCTCGAAAGAGTCGATGATCTCATCCGCCGATCGACGGATGATCACTGCCGGCGGCTCTCCCATCCAGGCCTCGTGCTCGTCAGGAGATGCGGGCGGCGCGATCGCCGCGTCGGCGCACCGCATGAAGAGCGCGCGACACGACACTTCGAGCAACCGTCCACGATCGGTCTTCCGCAGCCGGAGAAAATCGCGCCTGCTGACGCCGCGGTCCTGTGTCACGCACACCACCACTCTGAATCCGAGGACCAGAACCGCATTCTCACCTTGCGCATGCCCGCTCTGTCAATGCGGGCGCGATTCCAGGTCAGCGACGCGCGCGCGTAGCGCGTCACCAGCCGCGCGGTCCCCGGCTGCTTCTGCCCGCGACAGCCCCTGCCGCGCCACGGACAGGGCACGGCTGATGTCGCCGGTGTTCGCCAATGTCACAGCCAGGATGTCGAGGAACGCGCTGTTGCTGAACGCGGTCTGCTCGTTGGCGCTCTCGGCCAGGGCGACCGCTTCCTGCCGATCTGCCGTGCTGCCGCGGGGCGTCGAGGACAGCACCGAGGCGAGGGCCGCTTGCGCATTCGCCCAATCGGGTCGCATCTGGAGTGCGCCGCGCAGGCGGAGAATCGCCGACGCATCGTTACCGCGCAGCGCTTCGAGCACGCCTGCCGCAAGCAGAACGTCCGGGTCCGTCGGCCGCGCAGACAGCGCTGTCGACAGGTGCGACGACGCCTCCTCCAACCTGCCGTCGCGCTGCAGCAGCAGACCCAACTGAAAATGGGTCGGACCATGCAGAGGGTCCGCCTCGAGTGCCTGCTCGAACAGTTGCAGCGCCTCTGCCTGCCTGCCCTGCGCCAGCAGCGCCATGCCGACGTTGTAACGCCGCCGCCGGCGACTCCGGACGCAATGAGAGCGACGCCCGAAATTCCCGCTCGGCTCCGGCCATGTCTCCGGTGTCGGCAAGCATCAGTGCCAGGTCATCGTGCGACGCGACATTCAACGGGTCGCGGCGGACCATCGATGCGCGTCCCTTGATCTCTTCCGGCAGCACCTTTCGATACAGGCTGTCGACCAGTGTCCGGCGCTCCGCGGCATGCACCGGAAGAACCTGGAACCACATCTCGGCCATTTCGTCGGACGTCTGCTGGCCGTAGCCAACCCTGGCCGGAGGGGTGTTCGGGTTGCGCGGGTTCTTCGACGAGTTGTCGTAGGTGATCGTCATCGCGACCGTCGTGCCCGCCGGCAGCCGGAGCGGTTCGGCGAAGTGATACACGTCCTGCCAGTTGAAATCCCAATCGCGAATCGTCAGCAGCGGCACCGATGACGCCATCTGGACGGGTCGCCATCCCTGTCATCTCGCGCGCGAGATAATGCGCGTGGGGCTGAACCGTGCGGACTTCCACATCGACGGGCAGCACGTATCGGTCAGTGACGGCGTAATCGGTCGCCCCTGGGAGAATGTCCAGATCCTGCCGGGTCAGGCGCAACATCACCGGGGTCCGCTCCGGAGGCGTATCGGCGAAGTAGAGCGCGAGCGATGCCTGCACCTGTTCAGGCCGACCGCTCGGCCGGAGATGGAGCATCATCACGAGATCGCTGGATGCGGGCAGCGGCCAGGCGGTGCCCGGCACCGCGACGCTGGGCCGATGTCCTGGTGCCCAGTCGAGAAAGAATCCGTCGGGCGCGCGCGCGGCTGGAGCGATGAGCCCCTCATATCCTGCCGCCGGATCGGCCTCGTCGTACCTGCGAGATGATCCTGTCGCGTCAACCTGCATCGTGGCGTGGTGGACGACGCGCGAGCCTGCCCGGAATTCCCACGCCCGCACGTATCGCATCCGATCGCCTGGAACTGTGAGCACGAAATTCCGAAACATGTCCGGCCCATCGGCGCGGAGCGTGTAGGCGGGCATCGTCACAACGAGGTCAGGCGGTCCCAGTTCCCAACCTCGCGGGAACGTCGGCGTTGGAGGAAGGAGATCAGCCTCGCCCTCGAGGAGCCCGTCGTCGAGCCAGCGGCGGAAGACGTCGATCTCGTTTGTGGCGAGGCGTCGGTCGCCCTCGAACATGCCTTGCGGGCCATCGGGCTGCCACGGTGGCATCACGCGCTCCGCTGTCATCTGAACGATCTGCCGCGCGTGCGCGCGCGCCGACTCATAGGTCAGAAAGCTGGTGGCTGATGCGCCATCCGGGCGGTGGCATGTCACGCAATGACGGAACAGGAGGGGTGCGACGTCAGAGGCGAAGGTTGTCGGGCGCGCCTCGGCGAACCCGGCCGCCGTCAGCACCAGGACCATCGTCAGACGTGCGACACCAGGTGGCAGCCGCCGAGTCATCGGGCACACCATCATTCGAACCGCTCTGTCAGGGCCAGGCGACACGTGTCAGAAACGCAGCTGGGCCTGGAACCGGATGAGCCGTCCGTCCAGAATCCGGAGCGGCGTTCCCACATTCGGGTAGGCCGTGCTCTGGCTCAACACCGGGTTCGCATTCAGGAGGTTGAACAGACTGATCTCGGGTGCGACCCTCACCTTTCCGAACTGCAACGACTTGGAGATCGTCATGTCCAGTTGGTTCACTCGTGTCAGGTACTCCGTTCCGGGCTGTGTCAGGCGCATCGTGACGGAGGACTGCGACAGCGTTGCGCCTGTCTGGGCACGGAAGTTTGCTGCTGACAGGACGTATGTGTAGATCACCTGGTCGCCGGGCGAACTCTGGAGGACCGCGCTGGCGCGGAATCCGTATGGAAGCGGATAGCTTCCCGAGAACTTGACGGTCGTCAGCCACGGCATGCCGTACTGGCTCTGATCGCAGAAGCGCAGGCCCGGCGTGGCCGCGGCCGTGTAGTTCGGATCGGCGAGGTCGCACTGAATCGCGATCGTGCGCCCGGTTGATGACCCGCCGGCCAGCGTGATGCCTCTCGGCAGCCGCACGTTCAGGCCGAGATCGAATCCGTTGAACGTCGTGCTGTTGGCCGACGATGTCGTGTCGAGCTCGTTGATCTGCGTCAGCTTCGCCGGGTCGGCATTGTAGACGGTGATCGTCTCGGAGCCGCCACGGGGGTCCGCGACCTGGTACGGCGTGTAGGCGCTGATCGGGTTGCTCAGGTTGGTCGTGTACGTGATGTTGTGGAACTCGCGGCGGAAGTAGTTGAAGGCGACGCCGACTCCCGGCTTGAGTTCGTGTGTGATGCCGGCGTTGTAGACCAGCTGATACGGACGCTGCAGATCCGGATCGGGATTGCGATTTCTCCGCGCTCCGAAGTTGGCGGGAAGCTGTCCGAAGTTGATCTCGCACCCGGCGCGTCAGATACGTGCACCCCAACGACCCCTGCGCGAAGTCGTCGCGGTTCAGATCGGTCCACGAGAGATTGGCGGTAGTGGTGGCCATCGGGTTGTAGGTCTGAGGGAACGCGGTCGCATCCTGCTGCATGTAACGGCCGACGCTGCCCTTCAGTCCCGTCCTGCCGTCGCCGAAGAGGTCGTAGGCGGCGCCGACGCGCGGCGCCCAGTTCTTGAAATTCGGCAGGTCGGGAATCGCCGAGAACTGCCTGGCCGGCACGAAGCGGCCGACAGGCGCGGCCTGGTCGTCGACCTCGGCGTTGAAGCGTTCGAACCGGATCCCCGGGTTGAGGGTCAGTCTCCTGATCTTCCAGGAGTCCTGCAGGTAGATGCCGACGTCACCATTCAGGTTGGAACGTGACACGATCGGTGTGTTGTAGACACGCACCTGCAGCGGCACCCCGTTGTTGTAGACCTGCACCATGTTGCCGTTCTGCGGTCAGGTTGTTCTTGATCCACCCGAACTTGTCCTGCATGCCGAGCTTGATGCTGTGCGATCCAGTCACGTAGGTGACCGACGCCACCGCCACCTTCGCCACGAACGGGTTGTAGAACACTGTGGCCGGGGCATTGAAGACACCCTTGCTCGCGATGCCCACATCGCTCTTGGAGATCGCTCCGAACGGATTGGCGTCGGCTCGGACCCGGAGTGCCAGGCTGGTAGGCCAGGTTGTAGCCGAGGAAGTTCTGTGAGAAGCCGACCTCGACCAGCAGCTTGCTCGTGATCGTCGAGGTCCACTTCGCCTGGTAGTCGTACCCGAACTGATCCTGGTAGGCCGACCCCTGGGGCGATTGGGTTCCGTCTCTCGCTGCCGAAGTACTGGCGCGTCTTGGGGAGCGCGTCGTACATCACCGTGAGCTTGTTCTTCGAGTTCAGCTGCCCGGTCAGGCGCGTCGTGTAGGCCCTGATCTTCGAGGTGTCGACCGCGGTGCTGCCGTCCGGGTTGTACTGGTTGTTGATGTTGTTGGCGGTGCCCCAGCGCCGCGTCGAGTGATAGAACCAGAGCCGGTCCTTGAGGATGGGCCCGCCGATGCCGCCGTTGTAGTCGTAGATCTCGACGAGGCTGCCAGGCGTCGTTCAACCCCTTCGCACGCAGTTCGGTCGTCGAGGTTCTCGGACTGGAAGTGCTCGTTCGAATACAGCGCCAGGAAGTCGCCGGAGAACCGGTTGCCGCCTTCCTTCGGGATCATGTTGATGCGGACGCCACCGGTCTGCGACTCGGCAGACCCCGCCACAACCTGATAGGACATCTCCTGGTAGGCGCCCTGATTGTGATAGACGCCGGAGATCGAACCGGAATTGAGCAGCGACATCACGCTCATGCCGTCGACTTCGAGGGAGGTGTCGTTGGCCAGCGAGCCATAGGCGACCACGGTCCCCTGCCACATCTGCGACGACCCGCCCACGTCGAAGCGGCCGGAGCCCGGCAGGCGCGAGGGCCGGAATCGTCGCCGCCAGGCTTTGATAACTGCGGCCCGTGGGGAGCGACTCGATCTGCTCCTGCGACAGCACGGTGCGCTGCATCGTGCTCGCGACGTCGACCACGGGCGACTGGCCGGACACGGTAATGCTTTCCTCGAGCCCGCCGATCTTCATCTGCGCGTTCACCGTGGCGGTGAACTCGCTTTCGAGCACCAGTCCGTCGCGAATGAACGTGTTGAAGCCGGCCAGGGTGAAGCTGACCTTGTAGGTTCCGGGACGCAGGTCCGTGACTCTGTAGGCGCCGCTCGCGTCGGTGACCGCTGTGCGCGTCTGTTCGATCAGCGCGGGGCTCGCCACTTCGACGCTGACGCCAGGCAGGACGGCACCGCTCGTGTCGCTGACGATGCCGGTAATGGCGCTCTGCGCCGACGCGCCCGGCGCCAGCGCCATGGCAAGCAGGAACCCGATGAGAACCAGGCCACTCTTGTGACTCATGCGTTGCTCCTTCTCAGATCGACCGTTTGCGCTGCCGCCGGTTATCGCGGAGCAAGTTCTATCCGGCACGTGTATGAGGTGCAATACAAATCCACACGTAGTGGACGGCTCTTCGTCGGTTCACGGAAACCGGGTTCGATTGTTTGGATGGCAAACAGGAGGGATCGGGGATCGGGGATCGGGATCAGGGATCAGGGATCAGGGA
>CAVOPD010000002.1:0-74674 GCA_963697745.1 uncultured Acidobacteriota bacterium
AGTCCGCCGTCAGATCTGCGCGCGACTGAGAACAGGGCCTTCGAAGCCAATATCAAACAAAACCGTCCCGATTTTTCATTTTACACGAGCGAGCACAACGACGGTCATGAAGGCGGCTCTTGTCGCAACGGCGAATACACTCCTGGTGATGTTCATCCACCGACAGGAAAGGAACTCTGGCGGAAGTGGAAATTTGAATATACCGGCAACGCCCGGGTACCTTGTTGGATCGTCCGCGTGCCGAAGGATATTATTTGGGGTCATGGAGGATTGTGGAGCGACAACTCCATCGCAATGTTGGGAGCCCTTTTTCGCATCGAATTCCCGCTGGCAGGTGGCAAAGTGACAACTCCCAAGCCAATCACCGCGCCGAAAAGCACGGATCCGGGGCAGTTAAACCGAGACAGACATGCCTCGCAATAGTGGCTTACAAGAGTAGTAAAAAACGGCCACCTTTGGCAGGGCTAGCTTGTTTTGTAGAGGCAGCCGTGCCGGCTGCTTTGATTTAGATTTCACAGCGACACGCTCGCCACTGCAGCGCGATTTTGCAGGCGACACGCCTGCCACTACAACCCGCGACAAGAGGAACTTGCCGGGCGTTTATGCGGGAGCACAGCGAAATCCTGCCACGGCGCTAACTCGGGAAGGTAGGGCGCGTCACTCCTGTGCGCGCCGTTCTTTTGATTGCATCGCGACGGCGTGCCCAATGTATCGGGGCCCGCCCTACTGTCAACCGTCATTCCCCGCAGCCGGATATTAGCGCCCCTTTGTTATAATCGTGTTAGTAATCGTTAGCGCCAGCGGCTAATGAGGCCTTGGTGTCGGGTGGGGCGGCGGGGTCGGGCGTGGTGGCGAAGTCGGCCGCGGGTGGGATGTTGCAGTAGGCGTAGCAGTAGCTGTTGGTGTGGGCCGTAAGGCTGTAGCAGTAGCTGTAGCTGTCGGCGTGGCCGTTGTTGTCTCCGTTGCAGTTGGTGTTGCCGTAGGAGCCTGTTGTCGCTGTTGTTGTAGCTGTTGGTTCTGGCGTAAATGTCGCTGTTGCGGTAGCCGTAGCCGTTGCTTCGGGCGGTAGATGTCGGCCGGGTTGCGGTAGCTGTACCCGTTGGGTTCGGGCGTAAACGTAGCCGGTGGCTGTTGCTGTCGCCCGTTGCTGTAGCAGTAGCTGTCGGCGTGGCCGTTGGTGTCTCCGTTGCCGTTGGTGTTGCCGTAGGAGTCTCTGTTGCGGTTGCCGTAGGTGTAAATACAGCAGTGTGCTGGTCGCCGTGGGGTGTTAAATGTTGCCGACGCTGTTGCAGTAGCGGTGGCTGGTAGACGTCGATGTGGGTGTCGGGTGTTGGACTCGGTAAAGGACTCGTTACCAGTAAGTATTTGGAGTCGCTGGGGATGCCGTTTGGTCAAAGACAGTCACCAGGGCTGGGGCCGGGGAGGAAAATTATTCGCCTGGGCGTTCGCAAGTCTAAAGGCAGGTACCAGACCCAGCCCGCTGTCGGATCCACCGGGAGAAAGCTGACCTGGCTGCTGTCGATGTCGCGGAGTTGGACCACCGGGTAATTAGTCGATGAGTCTTGGAAGCTCCCGCGGAAAACTGCGAGATACCCTGAAACCGCGAGCCGGTGAGCACGAGGCTGGTGCCCGTTATAAGGGGCGAAGTCGCGGTGGCGATTTGCGGCTGCCAGCCGGGCCTCATAAACCCGAGCCCAACATCGTACAGTTCCGCGCTCGCGAGATAGCTGCTGCCGTTAAATCCTCCTGCGACGAGCACCTTGCCGTTGGGCAGCAACGTCGCCGTGTGAAAGAGTCGTGCGGCGCCGAGGCTGCCGGTGGCACTCCAGCGGGGCTGATCGTACAGTTCCGCGCTCGCGAGAACGTTGTTGTTGGTGTCTCTTCCTCCTACGACCAGCACCTTGCCATTGGGCAGCAACGTCGCTGTGTGAGCTTGGCGTGCAGTCCCCAGGGGGTTTGGCGAAGTTCCAGGTCCCGCTGGCCGGATCGTACAATTCCGCGCTCGCGAGAGCCACGGCGCTGCCGTTATAACCGCCTGCGACGAGCACCTTGCCGTTGGGCAGCAACGTCGCCGTGTCGAGCGTGGGGCGTTGAGGTTGCCAGTGGCACTCCAGGGTCCCGTTTGGCCGGATTGTACAGTTGCGCGCTCCCGAGACTAGCCGCTGGTGCCTTGTCCTCCTGCGACCAGCACCTTACCGTTGGGCAGCAACGTCGCCGTGTGAACATAGCGTGCGGTGCCGAGGCTGCCGGTGGCACTCCAGGTCCCGGTGGGCGCCGGATCGTACAGTTCCGCGCTCGCGAGATAGCCGCTGGTGCCTTGTCCTCCTGCGACCAGCACCTTGCCGTTGGGCAGCAACGTTGCCGTGTGATAATAGCGTGCGGTGCCGAGGCTGCCGGTGGCACTTCCAGGTCCCGGTGGCCGGATCGTACAGTTCCGCGCTCGCGAGATAGCTTGCGCCGTTATAACCCGCCTGCGACCAGCACCTTGCCGTTGGGCAGCAACGTCGCCGTGTGAGAAGAGCGTGCGTTGACGGGGGGGCTGCAGAGTGAAGGTCCAGAACCCCCCGAAAGCCGGATCGGGTACAATTGGGCGCGGATCTCGCGCCGCCGTCTATTACCCGTCTGCGGCGCAGCACCTCGCCGTTGGGCAGCAACGTCGCCGTGTGAAGAGGAGTGCGATGCCGAGGAAGCCAGTGGCACTCCAGGTCCCTGTGGCCGGATCGAACAGTTCCGCGATTCACGAGATTAGCGCGCCGTTCCATAACCGCCTGCGACCACGAGCACCTTGCCGTTGGGCAGCAACGTCGCCGTGTGAGAATAGTGTGCGGTGCCGAGGTTTCCCGGTGGCACTCCAGGTCCCGGTGGGCCGGGGGGTAGGGTTGGCGCGCTCGCGAGAGCGCCGCCGTTATAACCGCCTGCGACCAGCACCTTGCCGTTGGGCAGCAACGTCGCCGTGTGTTGATAGCGTGCGGTGCCGAGGCCGGTGGCCGCCCAGGTCCCGGTGGCCGGATCGTACAGTTCCGTGATCGCGGGGATCGCCGCTGGTGCTACCTCCTGCCACGAGCACCTTGCCGTTGGGCAGCAACGTCGCCGTGTGAGAAGAGCGTGTGATGACGAGGTTGCCGGTGGCGGTCCAGGTCCCTGTGGCCGGATCGTACAGTTGCGCGCTCGCGAGAGCGCCGCTGGTGCCAGCTCCTCCTGCCACGAGCACCTTGCCGTTGGGCAGCAACGTCGCCGTGTGAAAATAGCGTGCGATGACAAGGTCCGGTGGCGGTCCAGGTCCCTGTGGCCGGATCGTACAGTTGCGCGCTCGCGAGAGCGCCGCCGTTATAACCGCCTGCGACCAGCACCTTGCCGTTGGGCAGCAACGTCGCCGTGTCGAGAATAGCGTGCGGTGCCGAGGCCGAGGTGGCCGCCCAGGTCCCGGTGGCCGGATCATTAAGTTGCGCGCTCGCGAGAGCGACGCTGCCGTTATAACCGCCTGCGACCAGCACCTTGCCGTTACGTCACGCCATTGCGACGGGCTGTCGGCGAGATCGACGTCGAGCAGCCGATCGCGACGGTGCGGACGATGGACGAGTGGATGTCGCGCTCGACGATCACACGGCGAGCGCCGATGCTGTTGTTCGTCACATTCGCCGGAGTGGCGCTGCTCCTTGCAGCCATCGGCACCTACGGAGTTCTGGCCTTCGGCGTCGCACAGCGCACGCGCGAACTGGGCGTCCGTCAGGCGATCGGTGCAGACCGCGCCGCGATCCTGTCTCTCATCCTGCGGCAGGGACTCCGCCGGGCCGGGTTTGGCGTGGTGGCAGGACTGGCCGGTGCGTTGGCCCTGTCCCAGCTGCTGCGGAGTCAGTTGTTCGAAGTGGTGCCGACCGACCCGACCGTGATCGCGGCGTCAACCATCCTGCTGCTGGGTGCGACAACGGCCGCGTGCCTGGTTCCAGCGTGGCGTGCGACGCAGATGGCTCCGTGCGAAGCGCTGCGCGAGGGCTGAGCATCACCGATGACTCGTGGCTTTTCACTTGGAACGCTTCGCGCCCTGGCGGCCCGATTCGTCCGATCGTGGCACCGCGACGAGTACGCGCGAGCCGTGGCAGCAGAACTCGAGGTCCACATCGCCCTGCAGACCGCCGACAACATTCGACGAGGTCTCAACCCGGCCGAGGCACGGCGCGACGCGATGATGCGGTTGGGCGGCATGCAGCAGACCCGCGAGCACTGTCTCGACGCGATGACCTTTCGCTGGATCGCCCACCAGTTCCGGCGGTGAGCGCCTCCGCTCGTCCGACGACTTATTCCCGCCGAGCCGTCAGCATCACGTTCGGATCCGCGACGGTCAACTGTGTGATCTTCGCGCCTTCCCTGGCGAAGGCGATTTTTGCGCTCGGGACGCCCGTCGGAAAGAACACGAGGTTGCCCACGTGATAGAGGTTTTGACGCGAGGGAGCACCTGGGCGCTCAATCGTCAACTGGTCGCGCCCCAACATGTCGCGCCGGACCTCGATGGTGAAGTAGTCGCGAGGGCCCGATCCATACGTGTATTTGCCCACGAGCGCATCGCGGTCCGGCGCCGCGAGCGGCAACGTCGCCGGCGGAACGTCAGCGTCTCCAACCGCCGTCAGGTATTGCACAACGGCAGCCGCATCCGGGCCGCCTTGCTTCGCGTGCCACATCAATGTCAGGCCATGCGGGCCCAGGGTTCTCTGAACGCCGGGGCGCGCGGCGATGAACGCCTTCACGACGTCCAGTTGTCCCATCATCGCCGCGGAGAAAATCGTCGGCCTCGCGCCATTCGCCAGCAGGAAGTCCGCGATCGGCTTGTTGCCGATATGTGACGCGGCATCAATGCACGCTTCCCAATCGCCGAAGCCCCAGTCAATCGAGGCGCGCGCGAGTGCAGGCTGACGTTCGACCAGTTCCTGCACGCGTTTGAGGTCGCGATGCGAGACGCCGACGGCCTCTCTCACCAGCGCAGGATCCTGCGCTGGAAACACATCGCTCGCAAAAGATGGGGGGGAGGCCGGCGATTGTCCCCAGGCCTTTGTGGCAAACAAGGAGACGCCGAGCGCCGAGAAGCCCGATGTCAGCCCGAAAAATGAACGACGAGACCACCGCTGTGCCATGAATCCAACCTCCGGCCGCCTTTATCGCAAAAAAGCCCGGCGGTCGGCAAGGCAGGTTTATCTGAGGCGATAACCGTCAGGCCGACAACTAGTTGCCGGTCTTTGTGAGGAGGTGCTCGCGAACCGCACGTTCAAATTCGTCCACGACTGCGACTTCGAGCCCGGATATTCCGTTGCCGCTCAATGGCAGTCGGTTCGCCTTCAGATGCGCCATGTCGCGGAGTCGGATGAAATGTGTGACGAAGCGCAGACCCTGCTCGCCTTGCTGCAGTTGTCCGAGCAATACGTAATCCGCGTGAATGCCGTCCGCCACAGCCTTCAGATTGCGAATGTTGCGCGGCCGGCGCAGCACTTCCGCATTACCGATCACGGCGAGACGACCGGGTGCGAGGTTGGCCAGATTGGTGACGACGAGATCGGACAGCCCGGCGATCGGTCGATCGTATTCGGTGACGCCCGTTTCGTTATCGAACACCGACACCGCGATGAGGACCGCATCGGCGCGCCGGTTGACGAAGAACCAAGCCGCGAGCAATAGCAACAAAAGCGAGACAGCCGCCAGAATGTACGACCGCGGAACGCGAGTTCGAGCGGGTCTCTCCCCGGGCCTTGCAGCCTCTGTCGAGGGAATTGGGAGATCTGTCGGATTTTCGTCGGTCGACAGTGGCGGTTCGACGGTTACTGGAGCAATGAATTTGTAACCGCGCCTGGGAAACGTCTGAACGAATCGCGGGTTGTCGCTACGGTCACCGAGGGCGCCCCGAATCTGCGACAGGCAATACGCCAGGCCACGATCGAAGTCGACATGCGTCTCGCGGCCCCAGACGCTCTCGCGCAATTCCTCACGGGAGACGAGTTCGCCCGCACGCGCCAGGAGGACGGCCAGTACTCGCGCCGGCTGCCGTTCGAGCGACAGCGGGCGCGCATTCTTTCGCAACTGGCCGCTTTCGACCTCGAAGTCAAAGATCCCAAACCGGTAAATCACGGCGCACCTGGGATGTCAGACGCTGTTGCGCTGACCAAGGTCAATTGCCTCTCGATGGCGGCCGCACGAGACTGTGCTCAGGTCGGAGTGTGAGCGGACCGGCCCTGGTGGGTCAATCGAAAACAAACAAGGGCCACAGCCGGCGGAGATCCCTGGAGAAACGAGAAGCAGGAACGGGGTGGCGGTCACGCTGTTGACCTCCACGCCCAGTCGAGTCGGAGGTCAGAATGCGACGCGCGCCTGGAACTGCACCGAGCGGGCAAAGCCGTTGACGGTCGTTGATCTGACCGAAGTTGCGCCGTGCCGAACGTGCCGACCGGTCCCGAGAACAGCGGGTTGTCGAACACGTTCAGGAAGTCGGCGCGGAGCGACACCGTCTTGCCTGCCACGCGCACCGCCTTCTGAAGGCTGATGTCGGTGTTCTTCTGTCCGGGTGTGCGCAGGTCGGGCAGCGTCCGCGGCGCGTTGCCGAAGGTGAAGGCCGGCGCGGCGGTGAACGCCGCCGGGTTGATCCAGCCGCTCAGGCGCTCCTCGGTGGTTCCGCTCGTCGCCAGCGGTCACGCCCGTCGACGATGTTCGGCCGCTGGTTGCTGCCGAGCAGTCCCGAGTTGTTGCTGGCCTGCCAGACCGCAATCGGGAAAGCCGTTCTGGTAGCGGCCGGCCGCCGACACCGACCAGCCGCCGAGCATGGCGTCGCCCGACTCCGGTCGGTCAGCCAGCGATGGCCCGCGCCGAACGGCAGCTGCACGGTGCCGCTGATGTTGAAGCGATGCGGCACGTCGAGCAGCGAGTAGCCGAACTCGCCGTCGAGGTCGTAGTTGTTCGAGCGCGCTGCCCAGACCGATTGGCGTACTGGTTGGCCTCGCCGAACTGGTTGTCCTTCAGCCGGCTGTAGGTGTAGTTGGCGTTGAGCGCCCAGTTGTTGCGCAGCCGCCGATCCCAGCGCAGCGACAGCGCGTTGTAGCGCGACGCGCGCCTCGTTGACGCGATGCGCGAGCACGTTGTCGAACTGCGGGAAACGGCCGCAGCAGCTGGCCGCGCGAGATGGTCGGCGAGACGCTCAGGTTGCCGAACGCGCGCGTTGCCGTAGAACGGGTTGGCGACCTGCTGCAGCAGCGCCGTGCCCAGGGCGAGAGTACTGCGGATCGAGCTGGTTGATGTTGACGGTCGCGTCCTGCGTGCCGCCGAAGTTCAGCCGCTCGGTCCGGCTGCCGTTGTAGCCGACGACCACGACGTTGCCGCCGCGGAACTCGTGCTGCAGATCGACCGAGTACTGCTGCACGTAGCCGGGCTTGCTGTTCTGATCGGCGAAGTCGATGACGCCGCCGGCGCCGGTCGCCAGACCCGGCGTGTTGCCCTGCGGCAGCGACAGCCCGTTCGGGAAACGGGTTCGACAGCGTGCCGGCCGGCGTCACGCCGCCGTCCACGCTCGACAGGAAGGTCGTCGTGCCGGTGTAGCCCTTCGATCCGATGGCGGCTTCGCCGAGGCCGGCGTACTGGTTCGGCGCCCAGTAGAAGCCGTAGCCGCCGCGGACGACGCGTGCTGCTCGATCGAGCGACCAGGCGAAGCCCGCCGCGCGGCGCGACGCCGTTCAGCGTCTGTCCCTGCGTCGTCGGATTGCCGTCGACGCCGGCATACAGCAGCCCGCCCTTCAGATCGAGCCCGGGCACCTGCACCGGAAACGCCGCGTCGCGATCGAAGCCGACGGTGATGTGGTTGTCGCGCTCGCGCACGCCCGGCTCGTGCTCGTAGCGCAGACCGTAGTTGACCGTCAGCGACGGCGTCACGCGATATTCGTCCTGCGCGTAGGCCGCGAGTAGTCGATCAGGTAGTGGCCGGGCGTCGCCGACACGACGCTGCCGCTGGCCGGGTAGCCGAGCAGAAAGCTGGCAAACGCGTCGCCGGCCGTGGTGCTCGCGGTCGTCGGGCTCGCCTGGGTGTAGCCCTGCGTGAAGGTGAACGTGCCGGCCGACGCGCCGTACTGGCAGGACGTCGGCGGCGATCCGCCGGTATTCGCCGCCGACCTTCAGCGTGTGATGGCCGACCAGCTTCGAGACGGTCGCGTTGGCCGAGCGGGTGATGTGCGTGATGTTGCTCGGTCCGATATTGCCGAGCCGTCGTCGTGCCGCCGTAGCCGGTGATCGACCATGCGCGGGAAACGTGTTGTAGGTCGAGCTGATTGACGTAGCTCGCCGGCAGCCCGAGCGTCGCGGCGTCGAACGCCGGATAGTTGATGCCGCTGTCGTCGAAGTTGTTGTCGCCGTAGCGGACGGCGATCGTCGTCGAGTTGTTCGGGACGATGACGTTGTTGAGGGCGAAGAAGTTGACCGTGCGCAGCAGCAGGCTGGCGTTCGGATCGCCGGGAATCGGTGCCGAACTCGCCGAAGAACGCCGAGCCTGGCTCACGCGTCTTCTGCCGCGCGTACATGCCGGTCGTCGTCCAGCGATCGTTCCAGCGCTGATCGATCTTGAGCGTCTGCTGGTGCTGCGGACCGTCGAGCAGCGACGCGACGCCGTTGTAGCGACTTGCCGCCGTCCGGCGTCGGCATGATCGCCGAGCATCGCCCGCGCGACCGGGTTGATGCGGTCCTGCGGGAATGACGTTGCCGGGAAACGGATCGCGGACGTACTGGCCGGCGGCGTTCAGGCGCGTCGTCAGCGGATCGTAGATGGTGACCAGCTGACCGCGCGGCGTTGCGCGTCTGCGAGAAGTCGCCGGCGCGCTCGAGCGCCGTCGGCAGCGTCAGCACGTTGTTGCGCGTGCCGAGCTGTTCGTAGTTGTCGGTGCTGAACCAGAAGAACGTGCGGTTCTTCACGATCGGACCGCCGAGCGACCCGGCCCAGTTGCGGTAGTACTGCGGCGGATTCGGCGACGCCGGCCTTCTTCGCGAAGTACAGCTGTCCGGTCGCCCATCCCGGCTTGACCAGGCCAGAGCGCGCTGCCGTGCCAGGCTGTTCGAGCCCGAGCGCGCCGTGGTGTTGAACACGCCGCCGGCCGAGTGGCCCATGTCGGATTCGTAGGTCTTGGTCTGGACGCGCACCTCTTCGACCGCTTCGATCGACGGGCACGATGGTCGGCCGGTTGATGAAGTCGGTGATCGGCACGCCCTCGAGCAGGTAGCCGTTGCCGCGGCGCGGACCGCCGCCGAGCGACAGGTACGAGGCGTTGGTCTGATCCTGGATAGCGGA
Source organism: uncultured Acidobacteriota bacterium (assembly GCA_963697745.1). Classification (GTDB taxonomy): domain Bacteria; phylum Acidobacteriota; class Vicinamibacteria; order Vicinamibacterales; family CAVVIG01; genus CAVVIG01. Next base: position 9,302 of record CAVOPD010000002.1, read on the forward strand.
CAAACTGCGGATCGCCCGACTGGATGACGCCGGGAGTCGAGATCGCGGCGTAGAAGGCGTTGCGGCCGAAGATCGGCAGGTTCTGCAGCGACGTCCTTGTCGAGCGACGCGGCGACGGTCGCGCTGCTGCGCTCGACCAGCGGCGCTTCGCCGGTCACGGTGATCTGCTCCGTCGAGCTGGCCGACCTCGAGCGTGAAGTCCTGCACCAGCGTCTGCTGGGTGCCGACGCGCAGGCCCTTGCGCTCCTCCGTCTTGAAGCCGGCCAGCGCCGACTCTCACCGTGTAGACGCCGGGCAGCACGCCGCGTGAACACGTACTCGCCGACCTCGTTCGAGACGACGCGTCCGCGCCGCGTTGGTCGTCTTCGTTGGTCAGCGTCACCTCGGCGCCGGGAATGACCCCCTGCGCATCGCGCACGAGGCCGCGAACGCCGCCCTGATAGGTCTGGGCGGCGCCGACGGCCGCGCTCCAGCACTGCGAACAGCGACCGCCAGCGCCGCGATCGTCAGCATCTGCTGGTCATCGTCCTCATCTCGCAATCTGCTCGTTGTCGACCATAGGCCCGTCGCTCAATCGCCTGGCCCGAAGTAATGGAGGCGCGGGAGGGATTCGAACCCTCGCATGGCGGTTTTGCAGACCGCCGCGTTGCCACTTCGCCACCGCGCCTCGACGTCGGTGCACGACAAAGAAAAAGCCCGGGAAGACGGAGCGCTTCCCGGGCCTCGGTCGGATGGGCGGTACTCAGGCGCTACATGCGACACCTCGAACCGACACACTCGCCGCCGCTCGCACCCGGATCGGAGCGACAACAGACGACGCGACACGGATGCACGCGCAGAGCAGCCATTACTGCGATCCTGGGTCTGCGCGTGCTCGGCCAGCAGCCGTTCGATCGTCGAGGTGAACTCGCTGCTTCAGCTGCGTCGTTGAACTCACCGCTCGCCGGCGCGGCGAAGCCGGCGTGAATGCGCTTCACCGGCCGTCGCGGCCGACGAAGATCGTCGCCGGCCAGGTGTTCAGGTTGACCGCCTGCGGCACCTTCTCCCACATCTCGGCCGGTGCGCCGGCGATCAGGTAGGTGTACTCGACGCCGTACTTGCGCGACGAACGCCTTGACGCGCGCCAGCTCGTCCTGCTGCTCCGGCTCTTCGAAGTCGAGCGCGACGATCTCCAGGCCGCGGTCGCGGTACTTCTTGTAGAGCGGCACCAGGTACTGCGCCTCGTCGTGGCAGTTCGGGCACCAGGTGCCGGTGACGATGGCCACGCACGACCTTGCCCTTGAACTGCGGATCCTCGTTCGACACGCAGCTTGCCGTTCACGTCGGGAAAGCTGAAGGTGAACTTCTCGTTCGGATCGCGCACCGTGGTGTGGGTGGTGTAGTTGGCCGGCTCCGGCAGTCCCTTGGCGCGCGCGACCTCGGGACGATAGGCGATCAGCGTGCCGTCGCGATTGCTGCCCTGCTGGACGATCGTCAGCGTGCCGTCGGCGGCCGGCGTCACGTGCATCAGCGCCGGCCGCGAGCCGTCGAAGTGGCTGATCACGAACTTGCCGTCCTGATAGCGGCCGGTCAGCGCGCCGGTGTCGCCGTCCACGCGCAGGATGGCCGCCTGCAGATCGGCGCCCGTTCTGCTTGACGATGAAGCGCCACGCCTTCTCGCCCTTGCGGGCTCTCGTGCGGAATCTCCCAGACGCCGGCGATGTTCGGCACGTTCGCCGGCGTGGCCGCCGGCGCCACGTGGCGGACGGCGCGGAACGGGCTGCCGTTGGCGTCCTTGTCGTTGCGCATCTGCACCTTGCCGACCAGCTGCGCCGTCCTGCTCGCTGGCGATGATGTTCGTCAGGTAGTGTTCGAGCTTGAGCACGACGTCGCCGTTCTCGATGCGTCGCGCTCGTCGTGGTCTGCGTCTCGTCGCCGTTGAACAGCGTGCCCTTGAAGCCGGGGCCGTCCGTCGGACAGATCGAGCCGGAACGGAATCGACCGTGCCGTTGATGGTGACGCTGGCATCCCAGCGTCCGGCCAGCGATTCGGCGCTGGCAGCTGACGCCGTCGCGAGCAGCAGCGACGGCCGCGGCTCCGGCGAACTGTCCTGGACAGAATTCTCATGTGCGTCATTCCTCCGGGGATTCCCTGTTACGGTCTGCGTCGGTTCGATTCGCCGAGTGCGTCGCGGCCGCGCGTGTCGTGTCTGCGGCTTCCATTCGTCGGGCAGGTCGGGCTTGGTCTCGAGCAGGATCTCGAATGCCGCCCGCCGGTCCGCGGTCCGAAGCTCCAGAACTCGTCGCTGTCGTCGGTGCTGCCCGTCAGGATCTCGAGCAGCCGGTGATAGACGTACGACCTGGCCGGCTCCGGCAGCGCGTCGAACGCCTCGGTGTAAATCAGGTAGCTGACCGGATACTTGAAGAGCCGCGTCGTGCAGGTCGAAGTCGCGCAGCGAGCGCCCGCGCCGATCGCGCGGACCGCGCGCCGCGAACTCCTCGGCGAAACCCGACGTGCCGGTCACCGCGGCCTGCGAGCGGCGCTTCGTCGGCGAACAGCAGGTAGCGCACGAGTTCCTCGGCGGGCGCTCGATACCGCGCACGCGCCGCATCCGGCGGCGTGTCCGCCGGCTGCCCGGCCGCTCGGTTCCTCGCGGCCTCCTCGTACAGCGCGATCCGCGTCTGGTAGTTGGTCAGCGTGATCAGGTTGTGCATCTGCGTCTGATGCGCCTGCACCAGCTGCGCGACGATGTCGCTGTGCGGACGTCAGGTAGCGGCGAGGTGTCGAAGCCGGCTCGAGAGATCGGTGACGTTGGCGCCGGCGGCGCGATCGAGCACCTCGGGATGCTCGCGGTCGCTGCGACACGGACGTTGCCCATGTGCGTCTGGCGCGCCGCTGCGTGCCGGTGACGTACCAGCCGCCGAACCGCTCCGACAGCGGGCTCTGGTTGCCGGTGAAGTACGACGGCGTCTGCCCGGCCTGCGTGCCGGTCGGCGTCGGGAAGATCGAGCGGACCAGCACGCCGGGAACGTTGCGCGTGCCGGCCGCGACGTGGCACTCGGTGCAGTCGAGCTCGGCACGCTGGAACCGTCGGCCGCTCGACCTGCTGCTCGTCGAGCAGGTAGAAGATCGCGCCCTGCCTCGCGTCGAACGAGATGATCTCGATCGCCTTGCCGTCGTGCACCTTGCCGACGTAGACGTCGTCGTTGAAGTAGAGCGCGCGCGGCGTCTGCGGCGAGATCTTCTTGTATTGAAAGCTGGTCTTCGAGAAGACCAGCGTCTGCGAGCTGACCGGAATCCTGCAGCTGGTCGAGCACCGACTTGCAGGTAGCCGTTGCGCGGCTCCCACTCGAGCGTCGTCTCGCCGCGATCGAGCCGGCGCTGCAGCTGCGCCACCGGATCGTTGACCTCGCCGCGGTAGTTGATCGGCGCGTCGCTGAACGGCACGTAGCCCTGATTGCGCACCGCAATCTGGCCGTGCACGCTGCCTGACAGCAAGCCGAGCGTCAGCCCGGCCGCGACGACGCCGGCGGACGAGAAGCGAGAAGATTGAGGGTGTCGATCTCATGGCTGCCTGAAAAAGAAAAAGGCCCGGGAAGCGTGTGAGCTTCCCGGGCCTGGAACGTGCTGACGATGCTGTGGTCTGTGGCTCTACGACTGCGTCGATGCCTGCACACACGACGCCGCTCCTGCCGGGATGATGGCAACAACAACAGGCGGCTGGTGAAGGAGGCGATGCATCTCGGTCACTCTTGTAGCAAGGTCGCGACTGGGCAGTCAACGAAAGTTGACTTCACCGCCGAAAGTGCAGCGCTCGAGAACAGCTCCGGCGCCAGCGCGCGTGACTGCAGTGCCTGGCGCGGCACGACCGCAAGCGTCCGAGCGTGTCCTGCCTCGCCGGCGCGAAAGCAGGTCGATGCGTCGCACGCCTGATAGCGCAACGCGGACCGGCACGCTGCACGTCGCCAGCGGCCGAGCGTCCCTGCCAACCGTCAGCTTCGACGCCGACGCACGAACCGCTGCTCGAACACCGCCAGCGGCGTCCGTCTGACCGGCCTGCGCGAAGTCGGTCGGCTGCGGATACACGATCTCAGACGACCGTGATGCCGGCCGGCGGTTCAATGGTGAGCCGCGTCGGAATCAGCATCGGATCGCGCGGTTGTTCGACTGCACGTGAATGCCGTCGGGCAGCGCCACCTGCAACGCCACCCGGACGGTCGGTGCCGGCATGAACGCCGTCGGCCTCGACCAGCGGCGTCACGTCTACATTCGGGCGTCCCTGAGCCAGCGGCGCCGCCGAGATCAGCGCCAGCGACCAGCGCCGCTGCGCTCAGGCGCCGGCCTCATGTCATCGTCTTCATGAATGCGAGCCTCCGTTGCGACCAGCCGCCGCAAGCGACGCGGTCAGCGCGTCGATCTCGTCGCGCGTGTTGTAGAGCGCCAGCGACGCGCGGACGCTGCTGTCGTAGCCGAAGCGGCTCAGCGCCGGCTGCGCGCAGTGGTTGCCGGCGCGCACGGCGATCCCGTTCCGATCCAGCGACGCGCCAACGGCTTCGGGCTGCCAGCCCGTCGATCACGAACGATAGGACGCCGATCCGCTCGTCCGCGTCTCCAATCAGGCGCAAGCCCGTGACCCGCTGAGCGCGGACGCGCGTGAGCCGTGAGCGTCGGCTCTGCGCGCGACGCGCCGCCGGGTCGAGCACCTGCAGGTAGTCGAGCGCGGCGGCGAGGCCGACGGCGCCGGCGATGTGGCCGGTGCCGGCTTCGAAACGGGCTGGGCCGTCGCGATACGTCGTGCCGCTCGAAGGACACGGTGCTGACCATGTGCCCGCCGAACTGCCACGGCGGTGCGAGGCGAGCAGTCCAGGTCGTGACGTACAAGGCGCCGATGCCGTCGGTCCGAAGACCTTGTGTCCGGAGAATGCGTAGAAGTCGGCGTCGAGCGCCTGCACATCGATCGGAGACGTGCGCCGCCGCCTGCGCGCCGTCGACGAAGACGCGCGCGCCATGACGGTGGGCCAGCGCGATCATTGCGGCGAGGGGCAGGACGGTGCCAAGCGCGTTCGACACGTGCGCCAGCGCGACGAGCCGGGTCCGGGGCGTCAGCAGCGCTTCGTACCGATCGAGCAGTCGATCTGGCCGCGTCCATCGATCGGCGACGATTTGCAGCGTCGCGCGCGCTCCGCGGCCAGCCGCTGCCACGGCACGATGTTCGAGCTGTGTTCGAGCCAGCTGACGACGATCTCGTCGCCTTCGCCGACGTGCTCGCGCCCCAGCTGTGCGCGACGAGGTTGATCGCTTCGGTCGTGCCGCGCGACAAACACCACGTCGTCGGCGCGCGGGCGCGTTCATGAACTGCCGCACCGTCTGGCGCGGCCGCTTCGTACGCGCCGTCGCGCGGTGCCGAGCGCGTGCCCGGACCGGTGGACGTTGGCGTTCTCGTGCTCGTAGAAACTGGACCAGGCGCTCGATGACGCGCGCGGCTTCTGCGTCGTGGCGGCGTTGTCGAGCCAGACGAGCGGCGGCCCATGGAGCCGCTCGTTGAGGATCGGAAAGTCGCGCGAATCGCGGCGACGATCCCAGGGACGGCGATGCGGAGACTAGGATGACCTTCGCGGGGCAGCGCGGTCGCCGATGCTGTCGGCGACGATCGATCGTATCGAACATGCGACGAGAACTCCTGGTGTAAGTGAACGGACTGCGAGATCAGTCGAGTCTTCATGATGCCTTCGCGCGTCGGCGAGGCCGCCCTGCGCGGCGATGAAGCTGTTGCGATAGCGCGAGTACTTCGACTGTTCGTTGTCGACGAACGTCATGCGCGACCCGGCAACGAGCCCGCCAGGCAGAAACAGGTACGCATCGGCGTCAGCTGGTAGTAGACGAAATCGAGCGCCGCGGCTGCGCGGCGACAGCGACGTACGCCGGCGAGCCCATCGGCGCGCGCCTCGTGCGACCGGGCGCGCCGACTGATGCGCGACCAGTCGTCCGGCCAGCCGCACGGCTCGACGCCGGTAGCCGGTGCGCGACGGAATCAGCACGAGATCGCCGGGCGCGAAGTGCGCCCGCGCGTGCCGGTAAAACGATCTGAACAGCGGATCGGCCAGCAGTTCGCGCTTGCTGCTGCTGGCGGATGCACAAGCGTCGCCGCTGGTGGCCGCGCGGCGCGCCGGGCAGCAACTGCAGGTGCCATTGGCGCACGCGCTCGCGGGTGACCCCGATAGCGGCGTCGCGATCTCGGCAAAGCTGGTGCAGGGGTTGTTCAGCTGTCGTCAGCAGGCGCGCGTAGCCATCGGCGCCGTAACGATCGTCGAACAGGTCGACCCATCGCTGGTCGATCGGAGGCGGCGTGTGATTGCTGGATGGAGGCATGCGTGTCACCAGGTGTCGCAGGCCCGGTGACACGCGCAAAAACAGAAAGGCCCGGAAGCACGTGTCTTCCGGGCCCTTGCGAATCGCTTGGAACTAGCAGGTCAGTACTAAGCGACCGGCGACCTTTCGCCGCGCAGCGGAATCGAGCCGGAAGTGATGCCGGCGCAACAACAAGCTCGAACGAAGACGCGTTCCATGACCCTCCCTTTGTAGCGGCGGGCCGACCTGGTGTCAAGACGACTTGACTTCGTGCACATGTAGCGGTCTGCCGATCGACCAGGGGCCGTGCGCGTGAAGTCCGCAGGCACCGCGACGGAGTCGAGGAGCCACCACAAGCAGACGCAGGCTGACCGGCCGAGATCGCTCAGCGAGATCGGGACAGCCTTCGGACGGCTGCCGACGAATGCCGCCAGGTGCTCGCCGGTCAGCGTCGACCTCGCCGCCACCAGGTCGGCCGGGGTGCCTTCGAACACGATCCGCCCGCCGTCGTGGCCCGCGCCCGGCCCGAGGTCGATGATCCAGTCGGCGTGCGCCATCACCGCCTGGTGGTGCTCGATCACGATGACCGACTTGCCGGAGTCGACCAGCCGGTCCAGCAGCCCGAGCAGCTGCTCGAGGTCGGCCAGGTGCAGCCCGGTGGTCGGCTCGTCGAGCACGTAGACGCCGCCGTCGTCACCCATGTGCGTCGCGAGCTTGAGCCGCTGCCGCTCGCCACCCGACAGCGTGGTGAGCGGCTGGCCGAGCCGCAGGTAGCCGAGCCCCACGTCGGCCATGCGCTGCAGGATCGCGTGCGCGGCCGGCGTCCGCGCCTTGCCGGCGCCGAAGAAGCCGACCGCGTCTTCGACCGACAGGTCGAGCACCTCGGCGATGTTGAGCCCGCCGAGCCGGTAGTCCAGCACCGACGCCTGGAACCGCCGGCCCTCGCAGTCCTCGCAGACCGTGGTGACGCCGGCCATCATCGCGAGGTCGGTGTAGATCACGCCGGCGCCGTTGCAGGTCGGACAGGCGCCCTCGGAGTTGGCGCTGAACAGGGCGGGCTTCACGCCGTTGGCCTTCGCGAACGCCTTGCGGATCGGCTCGAGCAGACCGGTGTACGTCGCCGGGTTGCTCCGCCGCGAGCCGCGGATCGGGGTCTGGTCGACCGACACCACCCCGTCCCGGCCGCACACCGAGCCGTGGATCAGCGAGCTCTTGCCCGACCCGGCCACGCCGGTCACCACCACCAGCACGCCGAGCGGGATGTCGACGTCGACGTTCTTCAGGTTGTGCGTGCGGGCGCCGCGCACCTTCATCACACCCGACGGCTTCCGCACCGACGGCTTCAGCGAGGCCCGGTCGCTCAGGTGACGCCCGGTGAGCGTGCCGCTCGCCCGCAGCCCGTCGACGGTGCCCTCGAAGACCACCTCGCCGCCGGCGGTGCCGGCGCCGGGGCCGAGGTCGACGACGTGGTCGGCGATCGCGATCATCTCCGGCTTGTGCTCGACCACGAGGACGGTGTTGCCCTTGTCGCGCAGCCGCAGCAGCAGGTCGTTCATCCGCTGGATGTCGTGGGGGTGCAGCCCGATCGTCGGCTCGTCGAAGACGTAGGTCACGTCGGTGAGCGACGACCCGAGGTGGCGGATCATCTTGGTGCGCTGCGCCTCACCGCCCGACAGCGTGCCGGACGGCCGGTCGAGGCTGAGGTAGCCCAGCCCGATCTCCACGAACGAGTCGAGCGTGTGCCGCAGCGTCGCCAGCAGCGGCGCGACGGACGGCTCGTCCAGGCCGCGCACCCACTCGGCCAGGTCGCTGATCTGCATCGCGCAGGCGTCGGCGATGTTGATCCCCTTGATCTTGGAGGACCGGGCGGCCTCGTTGAGCCGGGTGCCGCCGCACTCGGGACAGGTGGTGAAGGTGACCGCGCGCTCCACGAACGCCCGGATGTGCGGCTGCATCGCGTCGACGTCCTTGGACAGGAACGACTTCTGGATCCGCGGGATCGAGGCCCTCGTAGGTGAGGTTGATGCTTCTCGACCTTGACCTTGGTCGGCTCCTTGTAGAGGAAGTCGTGGCAGCTCCTTCTTGGTGTACTTGCGGATCGGCTTGTCCGGGTCGAGGAAGCCCGCGGCCGCGAAGATGCGCACGTGCCAGCCGTCGGCGCGTGTAGCCGGGGATCGTGAGCGCGCCCTCGTTGAGCGACTTGCTGTCGTCGTACAGCTGCGACAGGTCGATGTCGTTGACCGATCCCATGCCCTCGCAGCGCGGGCACATGCCGCCGGTGACGGTGAACGATGCGCTTCTCGGTCTTGCCGGCGCCCTTCTCGACCGTGATCGCCCCGCCCGCGCGGACCGACGGGACGTTGAAGGAGAAGGCGTTGGACGAGCCGATGTGCGGCTTGCCGAGGCGGCTGAACAGCACGCGCAGCATCGCGTTGGCGTCGGTCGCCGTGCCGACCGTCGAGCGGGAGTTGGCGCCCATCCGCTCCTGGTCGACGATGATCGCGGTCGTCAGCCCTTCCAGGACGTCGACCTCGGGCCGGGCCAGCGTCGGCATGAATCCCTGCACGAACGCGCTGTAGGTCTCGTTGATCAGCCGCTGCGACTCCGCCGCGATGGTGCCGAACACCAGCGACGACTTGCCCGATCCCGAGACGCCGGTGAACACCGTCAGCCGCCGCTTGGGGATCTCGACGCTGACGTCCTTCAGGTTGTTCTCCCGGGCGCCCTGGACGCGGATCAGGTCGTGGCTGTCTGCGGGGTGCTGGCTGGAGGAGGCCATGTTCGCGATCATGTCACGTAGTACGTAGGGGCGGGTCTTCAGACCCGCCCGTGCCGTTTCACGTAATACGCAGAGGCGGGTCTTGTGACTCCCCCGTGCCGTCGGGTCTGAAGACCCGACGCTACGTCCGACGCTACGTCCCTCCCCGTCCCCGGCAATTGAACCTTCGAATGCCGACCAGGAAGTCACGGTGACCGTCGTCCCTTGAACGGCGACGTATTCCTCTTGACAATAGTCGTTCACACGACTATTGTCCGCGCCATGGCCAGCGTCCTTGCCCGCGAACTGCAGCAGAAGCGCGCCTTCACCTCGCAGGAGGAGAAGGTCCTGCTGGGTGTGCGGATCGCGGCGGCACGCATCACGGAGCCGTGGGACAAGTTCCTCAAGGCCACGGCCGACCTGACCCCCAATCAGTACAACGTGCTGCGCATTCTCCGTGGCAGCCACCCGACACGGTTGGCGTGCGGCGACATCGCCGAGCGGATGATCTCACGCGATCCCGACATCACGCGTCTGGTGGATCGTCTGAGCCGCCGCGGGCTGGTGTCCCGCGCCCGCGGGCGCCGGGACCGCCGGGTCGTCGAAGTGGGGATCACCGAGAAGGGCCAGCAGATTCTTCGGACCCTGGACGAGCACGTGGATCGCTTCCCCAAGGCCATGCTGGGTCATCTCGGCTCCAGGAAGCTCGAGCAACTCGGCACGTTGCTCGAAGCCGTGATGGCGGACCTCGGCACATTTCCTTGAGCGACGCGACGTGATCGATTCGACTCCGGTGTGTTCGGTGCCAATTACTCGTTTACACGATAATCGTCTAACAGACAGTCAGGAGGATGTGATGTCGACAGCCACAGCGGATCGCGCAATGCGGGGTTACGGGTTGGCGCACGACGAAGGCGAGGCGTTCTGGCTCCTCGGGATGCTGCAGACGGTGAAGATCGGCCGCGCCGACACCAACGGGAGCTTCGGCCTGCTCGAAATCGTCGTCCCGCCCGGCCACGGGTCCCCGTGGCATGTGCATCCCGAAGAAGACGAATGGTTCTACGTGCTCGACGGGAACTTCACCTTCTACGTCGGCGACACGCGCCTGGATTTGACCGCGGGCGGGTTCGCCTTCGGTCCCAAGGGCGTGCCGCATACGTTCATCGGCGCCGGCCCCGATCCTGCGAGAGCGCTGGTGGGTTTCGCACCGATGCAATTCGAAGGATTTCTGCGAGAGGTTGGTCAAGTCGCGCCCGCACGCGTGCTGCCTCCTCCTCATGCAGGACCGCCTCCCGAGATTGGGCGGCTCGCGCCGATTGCGCAGCGCAACGGGATGGTCATCCTCGGACCTCCCGGGCCGCCACCCGGACGCTAGTGCCGGGGGGTTTGCACAGGGCGTGACGCAGGACGCAGGTCACGCTCTGGCAAACCACTTCGTGGTCGAGCAACTCAAGGTTCCGTGCGCGCACGGCCTCGACGTCGCCCGAGAGGAGCGTTGCGTTGGCGATGACCAGGGGGCGGTCACACCAGGCAGTCCCCGCGTGCGGCTGCACCGGGCTACGATCGAGGCTCATGCCCAAGCACCTCTCTGGCGCGACCACTCGGACGTCCGGCGCGCGCGCGACCGGTGGACCGGCGTCCTCTGGGAAATACCTGCTCGAACCCGCGGAGATCATTGTCAGTCCCGAAACGCAGCTCCCGTATCGCATTCAGCGGCTCCTCGGGCAAGGTGGCTTCGGTCAGGTCTTTCTTGCGTCGCGTCTTGGCCGTTCCGCGAGCGTCCCCGATGTGGTGTGCATCAAGGTGAGCCAGCACATCGACAGCTGGCTCCGTGAGGCGTACTTCGGCCAGTTGCTCAACGGCCATCCCCGCGCGGTCGGTGTATACGAACAGTTCCCGCTCGTCCGCGCCGGCCGTGTGCTGTACTGCCTGACGCTCGAGTACGCGCGGCACGGCGACCTCAGCGCCTTCCTCGCCCGCAACAGAAAGGGGTGGCACGAGACAACGGCCAGGCGCGAAATCGCCGGACTCCTCGAGGTGCTCGGCAAGTTACATCGTGGTCAAGCGCTGCACCGCGATCTCACCCCGCTCAATGTGTTCGTGTGTGATAACCGCCACCTGAAGCTCGGCGACTTCGGCATCGTCCGGCAGCAGAGCGATCGCCGTGGCGTGACGGCGCGCACCATGAACGAGCTGACGGCGCCAAGCGAGATCATCGCTCGCACCATTCCCAAGTGGCAGGCGCGAGACGACGTCTATCAGGTCGGGCAGTTGCTGGGCATGCTCATCAGAGGCGACGCGCGGACCAGAATCAGGACCGCCGATGTCCGTGGCTTCGGGTGCACCGACCACTTGAAGGAGATCATCTATCGGTGCATTGGCGAGCGCCGGAAGCGGTACGAAAGCGCCGACGAGATGATCGACGCGCTTCGCACGCCGCCGCCGACGCTGAGAACCGGCGTCCTCCGATCGCTCAAGGGCGCTCATCTCGTCTTTACCGGCACGCTCAGCAAGCCGCGGGTCGAGGCTGCGCGTGCCGCCAGGCGGGCCGGCGCCATCGTCCACAGCAGTCCTTCTGCGCAGACGACGGTCATCGTCCGTGGACGGCCCAATGCGCTTCAGGCCGTCGGGCGGGACGCTGGCCTGAAACTCATGGAAATCAAGCGCCTGCGCGAGAAGGGCCATCGCATCACGATCGTCAACGAGACGCAGTTCTGGCGGCTCGTCGCGAAACGCTGAAGAGAACGCGCGCCTCCAGTCGTGGCCGCTGAGAAGTCAGGAGGTGGACGCACAAGCACCAGGTTGTGGTTCGACAAGGTGCCGCCCGACGCGATAGAAGTCTGCCGCTGATGAGTTTTCGTTCCGGCCTCAGCAATCGACTAGGCGACTGCAAATCGCATCGCTGCAACTATTTACAGTCATAACAGCCAGATGACACTACGGCACCTGGATTGCTGAGGCCAGCTCATCGCTTCTCAAGCCACCGCTCTCGGCAACGCACTGCAGGCGCGCACGTTAGCGGCGAGCCGGGGGCGTGGTGCTGCGTCGATTCTGCCCGCTGTCGCCGGCGCGATCGTCCTCCTTGCGGCCGAACTGCTCTACCTCACCTTCCGGTTCGACACCCAAGGCCTGCTTCGTTCCGACTCCGCCTTCGCGCTGATCCTCGGGTGGACGCCGCAATATCTCCGGTTGTCCACGACGATCGCCGTCCTGACGATCGTGCTGGCGGGCAACGACCTTCTCCGAGGACTGCGCAGCGTCGCGGTTCCTGATGATCATCGCTGGCGTATCGCGCCGCTGGCCGTGCATGTCACCTTCCTGCTGGCGTTTACCGTTCTCAGCGCATCGCTCTTCGAATCCGACGCCGCAGCGCCACCGCAGTTGCCGCTCCGCACCGTGGCCTGGTTCATCGCCGGCGCCGGCACGCTCGTCGCCTGGAGCCTGGCGGTCTTTCCAATCAGCAGTTGGCGCGCCGCCGCGAGAGCTGCGGGCTTCAAGCTGGCGTGGGCCGTGATCGCGGGCGGCGGTGATCTGGTCGGCAGGATTCGTCACCGAGCAGCTCTGGCGCTCGCTCGCCCGCTACACCTTCGCGGTCGTCGAGTGGACGCTTCGCCTGATCTATCCGTCAACGGTCAGCGATACGGTGCGGCTCATCGTCGGCACGCCAACGTTCAAGGTCGCGATCGCGCCGGAGTGCTCCGGCTACGAGGGCATCGGCCTGATTGTCGGCTTCCTGAGCGTCTATCTCTGGCTGTGCCGCCGCGAACTGCGTTTCCCGGCGGCGCTCGTGCTGCTGCCAATTGGCGCCGTGACGATCTGGATCGTCAACGCGCTGCGGATTGTCGCGCTGGTCGCGATCGGGACATCCGGATGGCCGGCGATCGCTCGCGGCGGCTTCCATTCGCAAGCCGGCTGGATCGCCTTCAACGTGATCGCGCTCGGATTCGTGGGCGTCACGATGCGCGGCGGCTTTTTTCAGCAGACGCGCAAGGAGCGCCGAGAGGTCGCGCCACCGGACACGGCGACCGCCGCCTATCTCGGACCGTTTGCGGCGATGACGGCCACCGCGATGCTGACTGGCGCACTCTCGGCCGGCTTCGACTGGTTGTATCCGCTGCGCCTGGTCGTCGTGGCCGGCGTGTTGTGGGCGTTCCGCAAGCACTACACCGAGATGAAATGGTCCTTGTCGCCGATCTCGATCGCGATCGGCGCAGCGACGTTCGTCATGTGGCTGGCGCTGCTGCCCGGCGATCGCGAGCGCCAAGGATCTCTGGCCGGCCGCTCTGTCGACCGTGCCGTTCTCGTCGGCCGCCGCGTGGCTCGCCGTGCGTGGCATCGGCTACGTCGTGGCGATTCCGATCGTCGAAGAACTCGCCTTCCGCGGATTCCTGGGCCGGCGGCTGTTGAGCGCCGACTTTCAATCGATTCCGGCCGGACGTTTTTCGTGGTTGCCGTTTCTGGTGTCGTCGGTGTTGTTTGGCGCCATGCACGGCCAACTGTGGATCGCCGGCACGCTCGCAGGGATGGCGTTTGCGCTGGCGCTCTATCGCCGCGGCGCGATTGGCGACGCCGTGCAGGCGCACGCGACGACCAACGGTCTGTTGATGCTCTACGCGCTGACCACCGGACACTGGTCAGCGTGGTCGTAACGACGGCAGTGTTCTGACTAACCAAGGAGACGCCATGCGCGCACGGTGGATTGAGAAGGCAACGTACGGTCTCGGACTCTTGACGCTTGTTCTGTCGCTCGGCACACAACTCTTCGCGGCCACGGCGGCGCCGGCGCCGGAGATCGACGCGAGCTCGATGTCCGCGGGACTTGGGCTGCTCGCGGCGGGCATCCTGATCGTGCGATCGCGGATGCGGTCGAAGTAACGACAACGAAGGGAGAAGGAATCAATGCGATCACAGCATCGTTCGCGCAGCGTGGTACGGACTCGGCGTCATCGCCCTGGTTCTCGCGGTTCAGGGTCAGGCGCTCGCAGGGTCGTGACCCAGGCGCCCGGAGATCGACGGCAGCACGCTGTCCGCCGGTCTCGGATTGCTGGCGGCCGGCGTCCTGATCGTGCGATCACGGATGCGGTCGAAGTAGAACACCAGCAACAGGAGATAGCAGACAATGCGAGTCACACATCGTTCGTGCAGCTGGTACGGACTCGGCGTCATCGCCCTGGTCACTCGCGACTCAGCGGTCAGGCGCAGGCACGGACAGGTCGCTGACCGGTTCCAGGCTCCGGAGATTGACGGCAGCACGTCTGTCCGCCGGCTTCGGGTTGCTGGCGGCGGGCGTGATGATCGTCGATCGCGGATGAAGTCGAAGTAAGAGCAAGCCAGAGGCACGACTCAATGGAAGGCTTGCTCGCACGGGCGTCGGAAATCTACGCCGTCGACTACTTCGGCGCCATCATCGTCGTGGCACTGCTCGAGGGCATCGTCCCGCGTCGTGCCGCGGGCGATGCGCTCAAGCTCCGATGGACGAGCAATTTCGGCATCGCCATCCTCGGCACCGTCATGATGAAGACGGTGTTTCCAGCATTCGGCCTGCTGGGCGCCGCGCTGAGCCAGCAGTACGGCATCGGGCTGCTGAATTACGTCACGTTGCCGCAGTGGCTGGGCATCGTCGTCACGGTGCTCACGCTCGACCTGGTGGCCTATGGACAGCACTACCTGCTGCACCGCGTCGACTGGTTGTGGCGAATCCATCGGACCCATCACAGCGACAACGACTACGACTTCACGACCGGCGTCCGCTTCCATCCGCTCGAAGCGATCATGACGGGCGCGATTGGTTTTGCGGCGGTCACGGCGCTCGGCGCACCGCCGGCGTTCGTCTTCATTTCGACGCTGCTCGAAACCTTCAACGGATTTCTCGAGCACTCGAATATCCGGATGCCGCGCACGCTCGATCGCATGCTGCGGCTCACGCTGGTGACGCCGGAGATGCACCGCATTCACCATTCAAAAGCCGGCGGCGACAGCCAGACCAATTTTGGCGGCCGTTTTCCCGTGGTGGGATCGACTCTTCGGGACGTATCGCGATCAGCCGTCCGCGGGCCACGACGCGATGGCGTTCGGCGTCGACGGTTTCGAGGGACGCCGGCACCAGATGCTGCATTGGATGCTCGCGCAGCCGTTTCTCAGCGAAGCGACTGACGCCGAACGCACGGGAAGGCCGTTAGCGATCGCACCCGCAGGCAGCGGCTTCACTGCGGACAAGAACAACCGCGTGGCCTGAGACGTTGCACGCCGTCCCGAAATGAACCGATTGCGGGACACCGACCGGCGTCTTCGATTCCTCCGAAAAGTCCTAAGGAATTGCGGTGCACGCCGCGATGATTTTGGGACACCCTCAATCCGGCAAGCTTTAGTCCCGCCTTGGGAAGATCTGAGCACGGTAGCGAAGCGAGCACGTGGGACTAGTCCTGTCACGTATGGATTCAGACTTCTGCTGCCCGTCGTTTGCCCGACCACGGGCTAGAATGGCGAGCCCGATACATGAAACTCGAAGACCTCCAGCCCACTGCCGCCGTGCGCGGCATCATCCCCGACGCCTTCGCCACAGTGATCAGCGTGCAGTGGTTCGGATCGGAAGCACTTGAGCTGACCTACAAGACTCCAACCGGACGAGTGGCGAACGAACTGCTGTACCGTCACGATGAACCTCGCCTCGAGGTCGTCGAGCAGGGCCGACCATGGAGCTTCGACGGGGACGGCGCGCTCTTCCGTCTCGTCTCAGAGGCGCAGCGCATCCGACTCGCGCATCTCTTCGACCCGGTGTTGGCGGTGCACACACATCCGTCGTGGAGCCGTTGCCCCACCAGATCACCGCCGTGTACGAATCCATGTTGCCGCGGCAACCGCTGCGCTTTCTCCTTGCGGACGACCCCGGCGCCGGCAAGACGATCATGGCGGGCTTACTGATCAAAGAGTTGATCGCCAGAGGCGACCTTCAGCGGTGTTTAATCGTGTGTCCCGGCAGCCTTGCCGAACAGTGGCAGGACGAACTCTTCAACCGATTCCAGCTCCCGTTCGAGATTCTCACCAACGACAAGCTCGAGGCAGCGCGTAGCCGGCCATCGAATCTGGCCACGACGCAGCGCTACATGCACCTGAGTCCGTCAGCACTCGATGCGGCGATTGCGCTGCTCGAACGTTCGGCACACAGCCACCGGGGAGCCGAGGGAGGCGGCAGGAGCCCAAATCGCGAAGTGATGTAGAGAGAAGCGTTTAGGTGGTGAGCCAGGAAGGAATCGAACCTTCAACCCGCAGATTAAGAGTCTGCTGCTCTGCCAATTGAGCTACTGGCCCACACAAGGTGAGTCTGGCAGTAAGGCCGACGCTCTGGCCGCCGACGCAAACACCAGATTCTAGCACGGCCTCGACTGATCGGAAAGCCGCCCCGCGCCCGCCAGACCGCTCCCGCCGGACCGATGCGCGGCGCATGCGGTATAGTCGATTCACGTGCCGGTACTGACTCCGTCAGCGTTCGCGATGCGCCCCTCGACGTCCTCGCGCTAACACGCCCACAAGCCGGTCCGGCCTCCCTTCGGAGCACTCATGAAATACGCGGTCTACCAGAACCCGCACACGCATCAGTTCGCCCTCGTTCGCCTGCCCCCACGCTTCCTCGAAGGCGACCGGCTCCCGGTCACGCCGACCGAACGCTGGTTCCCCACCAAAGAAGACGCGCTCGGCGCGCTCGCCGAACTCTTCGAACGCGACGATGCGGGAACAGTGAACTGACCTGGCCGCGCCCGACCGCTGGGTGAGGCGTGAGGTGGCGCGGTTGCTGAGCGCTCTTCCGACAACTGCAGGACTCGCGGCAGGAGCTGGACCGATTCCCGCCCGACTGATGATGGCTCCGAGCGCAACGCTCCGTCGCTCGCGCGCGCCGCGCGTCTACCAGCGCTGCGGCGATCGATACTGATTCGGACTCTGCCGACGCGCGTTGTTCCAGATCTCGCCGCACGCCGTGCATCGCCAGTAGGAGTTGTCGTCGGGAACCTTCGCCGCGGTGAGAATGGACGCCGATCCGCACGCCGGGCATACGCCGGGCGCAGCCACCTCCGGCACTGACGACGGTTCCGCCGGTTTGCCCCAGGATCGGTTCATGACAGCCACCCAGCAAGCAGCGGCGCCAGCACACACGCGCTGAGCGCTTCCATCGTCGTGAACGTCTGGAGTGCACCGGCCCCGGTCACGCGCGCAGGTACCACGGCATCGCCTTCGAACACGACGTTCAGGTCGCTCTCGCCGCCGCGGTTTTCCAGCCGCGCTCCGAATCCGTACCGGCACGCGGCGCCGCGCTCGGTCGGCGCCACCACCATCACTCCCACGTCCGAGCAGCCATCGGACACGCGCACCAGGAACTCGCGCGCGGCAACGCCGTTGGCGATGGTGACGTCGCACTCGGCCGTTTCAACCAGGGCGAGGCGGCCCTCAATGGCGATCGACACGGCAAGCCGCAGCTCGGCGAAGATCCGATCCCGTCTTGCGGTCTCACGCAGATGATCGAGACGTTCCCTCAGTTGCGCGTCCTCGTGCGTCGTGCGCGCGGAATAGGCCAGTAGCTTGATCCAGGGACTCGACTTCAATAGGGCTCCCGACGTGGTGCAGGTCGGCCGGTCGGCGGGCACCCTTCGCGAGTTTCGTGGGGGTCCTGCACGGACAGCAGGCGAACGGAATGTGAGGGAAGTATAGCGGATCGCGCGTATACTCAGGGTCTCTGCTTTTCTGAGCTACCGGCCGCCCGGGCCTGAACCCTCACCAAAGCCTCAGCGCTTGAGGGCTCCCCATGTCGGCTTCGCCGTCTCCGGCTACTGCTCCAGGCCTCGCCAGTCGCCTCGCGTCAATCACCCGCACGTCGCATGAAGGAAGCAGATCGCAATGGTAAAACGTCCAGTCGGATTCGGCGCCTTTGAATTTGCAGTGATCGCCGGGCTCCGGGCGGTGCAACTCTCCCGCGGCTGCCTGCCGCGCGTCGATCATGGCAATCACAAGCTGGTGATCACCGCGCAGATGGAAGTGGCCCAGTTCAAGGTCGCCCGTGGACCGCTGCCGGGCGAAATCCTGCTCCCCTAGCAGCAACGCGAGCAGGGTGTTGGATACTCGATCAGCGATGCTTGGGACTCAACGCTCCTGTGACGCGTGCGGCGGAGCCGTGGACGTCATGACCATCGCGAAGCAACTGTCCGAGGGCCGCTCGATGCCGACGAAGATTGGCGCCTGCCTGCGCTGCGGCAAGTCGTTCAACGAGGCGGGGATTCTCGAACTGCCTTATCCGTCTGACACCCCTGACGGCGCCGACTCCCACTCCTGACCTCTGGTGAGCGCGCGGTCCACATACGCGTGAACCGCGCGCCTCCCTCTACGCGCCCGACCCGCCCAGCATCATCCAGAGCACCACGATCACCACGAGTGCGATGATGATCGACAGCCAGGTGCTGGTGCGTCGCTTCGGAACGACATCGATGTCAGCCATCAGCGGTTTCTCCCCTTGGCAGGCCGGTCGGCCAGCGTTTCATCCGAACGGCCCGTGAGTTCATCAGCACGGCTCCTGAACTCGTCCGCGGTGCGCGAGCCGCGATCGTCTCTGATGTCGAACTCCTCGCGCCGCACTTCGACGTCCACCGGCCTGGTCTCCTCCACCCGCTCCTTGCTGATCACCAGCTCCTCGCGGACCACCGGCCGCTTCTCGACGACCACTTCCTCCTCGACGACCGGGATGCGGATCTCGTCCTCCGACGCGCGGATCTCCGCGACACCGTGCGCATCGGTGACCGGCCGACGCTCGATATGCACCTGCTCACGCGTGACGGTCACATCGTCGTGCCGGTGTTCCGTTTCCACGTGCTTGCCGACGCGGACTTCGCCGGTCTGGACCGATCGCTTGCCGACCCGCACCTCCTCCTCCGCACGGGTGAGCCGCTGCACCTCGTCGCGGTCCGCGACCGACGAACTCATGTAGCTGGCATCGTCCGTGACGCGGCTGGTGTCTTCGCGCGTCCCCATCGAGGAACGGGCGGCCGTGTCGCCCATCAGCATCTGGTTGCGGATCAGACCGCTGCGGCCGGTGCGAAGGACCACCCGCTTGTTGTGGGCATCGATGTCCGCGCTGCTGATCTCCGCGTAGCAGCGCCCGCTGCCATCGCGCGAGTCCGCATCGTCGAGTTCGAGGAAGCGCACCTTCCGGGCACTGGTGTCGACGATAAGGTCATCCACTTCGCCAAGCTCGTGGCCCTCCGCGTCGACGACCGTCCAGCCGCGCACGTCAGGTTCGCCATCGGCCACTGTGTAGTCGGTGTCGCTCATGCGACGCAGACTGCCCGCTGTGAAGTCCTGTTCCATCTCTCCTCCTGGTTTACGTCGTTCGCCAGCTTCGGCTGCAAGGCTCGCGACGTCATGCGCACGCCGGGTCTTGATGACCGCGCAAAAGGATCAGCAGAAATTCAACTCCCACGAAAGAAGCCGTGACGGCGTTGACCTTGCTGTGCAGGAGAGACAGGAGGTACTGATGAACAACGATCTCGAGAAACTGCACGAGCAGGTGAACGACGTCGAAATCGCCATGATGACGACGCGGCGCCCGGACGGACACCTGGAATCGCGGGCCATGGCGACGCAGAAGCAGGCGCCCGGAGCGGACTTCTGGTTCGTGACCTCGGAGGGAACGGCCAAGCTGCGCGACCTCGAGCACGATCCCCACGTGAACCTGTCGGTACGACAAGGACGGCACACGGGAGTGGGTGTCGGTGTCGGGCCTCGCGAGCGTCACGCGGGATCGTGACAAGGTTCGCGAGCTCTACGCGACTGACTGGAAGGCGTGGTTTCCGGACGAGGGAGACTCACGTCATGGCACGCCAGACGACCCCCGCATGGTCCTCATTGGCATCGACGTGCACGCGGCTGTGTTCTTCGAGGTGAACAAGCCGCGTCCGGTCGTCATGTACGAAGTAGCAAAAGGGTGGCTCACCGGCGAGATGCCGGATGTCGGTGAGATGCACACGGTCCGGAAGTGACACGTCGGGGATCGATCAGGGGATCAAGGGGGCAGGGTCAGGGGATCAAGGGGGCAGGGATCGGCGGATCGGCGATCAGGGAACAGAAAACGGGGACAAAGCTGGGATTCGCGACGGCGTGGCGCCGCGTTTAGCGATTCGCACCGCAAGGGGCCGGCATCCCTCTGATCCCTGATCCCTTCTGGATCCTTGTTGCCTGATCCGATCCCTGATCCCTGTTCCCTGTTCCCCGCTTCCTGATCCCTGTTTATCGCAGCGCTGCCGCGCGGGTCTTCATCAGCGTGGCGAGCGCGACGATCCGGGAGCGGTCGACAGCTGAACCTGCAGCCGTCGTTGATTCGAGCTGTGCGGACAGGGCCTCGAGCTGCCGCGCCGCTTCGCCAGCTGCACCCGAGCGAGCGGTCAGGCGCATCCGCACGATCGAGTGCCGTTCGGATGGCGTTGGCGCGGTCAGCCGAGAGCCCGCGCGTGCGGGCGAGCTGATCCAGGTACGCGCGTCCGACCACGGCCGTTGCCGGCCAGGTCACCGGCATCTGCTGCTGCGGATTGAACGTGTCGGCGTGGGCCAGGGTGGCCGCTGTGATCTCATTCTGTGACAGGAACTCGCTCGGCTTGAGCCTGAAGATGTCGAGCCCGCGCGCGATCTCGCTAGCGTAGATCTGCCCGTTGAACCAGTAGGCGGACCAGTAGCCGCCAAGAAACAGCTGCTTCGCGTCGAGCGGACCGCGATCGAAGAACGCGATCTCGACCGGATGGGCGGAGTCGGTAAAGTCGAACACCGAGATGCCTCCCTGATACCAGGCCTGCGCCATGATGTCGCGTCCCGGCACCGGGATCAGCGATCCATTGTGCGCCACGCAGTTCTCCTGTTCGCTCTGCGGCGCCGGCATCTTGTAATAGCCGGCAAACTTCAGCTTGCCGTCGACGATGTCGAAGATGGCGTCCGCACCCCAGGTCTGCGGGTCGGTGGCGCGGCACCGTGGACGCATGCCGCCGCCCCATTCATCGCTGAAGAGGATCTTCGTCCCATCGTTGTTGAAGGTCGCCGAGTGCCAGTAAGCGAAGTTACTGTCCAGCACCTGATCGAGGCGCGTCGGATGCTCCGGATCCGAGATGTCGAGCAGGATGCCGTTGCCAGAGCAGGCACCAGCCGCAAAGCCGCGAGCGGGAAACACCGTGATGTCGTGACACTGGTTGGTGGCGCTGGTCGTCTGGGTTCCGTCACCATGCGTGCCGCCCTTCCACAGGCCGGCAATGTTTCCGGTATCCGGATCGGCGAAGATGCGCGGCCGGTTCACGATGCGCGCATCCTGGGGCCTCGCCAGTGGCACCTTGATCACGTCGATGCTGAACAGCGCGGTCTCCGGATCCTCGGTTGGTCCCTTGTTCGAGCATCCAGCCAGTTCTTCGCCGGACCGCACCGGCGCCGTTCCTGATCCGTACACGTAGATACTGGTCGGGTCCTTCGCGTCGGGGACGAGCGTGTGCGTATGCGATCCACGGCAGCTCTGCACGGCTGCGACCTGGCGCGGCTTGGTGATATCGCTGATGTCGAAGATGCGTACGCCGCGGAATCGCTCGCTGCTCACCGCGGTCTGGTGTCCCTGCGTGCCGCAGTCAAGCCTGCCCCGTCCCTGCTCCACCGACATGAACAGCAGGTTCCGGTACACCGACACATCTCCCTGCCCGCCCGGGCAGACCACCGATGCGAGCAACTTCGGGTCGCGCGACTCCTCGATGTCGTAGACGTTGAACCCGTGGAAGCTGCCCATGAACAGGTGATGCCCGTCGAAGGCCATGTCGGAGTTGCTGAAGTCGAGGCGGTTGGCAGTGGCCGGATTGAACTCCTGGCGCCGCTGCGGCGGGTTCTGCTGCTGGCGCTGGCCAGGCTGCGGTTCTGCAGGCGTCGGAGGGCCGAGCGGCTGCGCCGGGTCGAAAAACCCGGCAGGCCGGGGCAGCGACGCAACGAGTTCAAGGTTGCGAATCGCCTGTGCGGCGTCGCGAACACCAGCCTTCAATCCCACCCGCGGATCCCTGGTCGCGCGGGGCTCCTGCGCCCCGATGACTGCCGCCCCCACCGCCAGCATCGCTGCCGTGATCACGCCGTACCGCAGATCCTTCAGGTTCATCCCGTGAACTCCCGCAACATCGCACGCATCCGCTCAATCTCGGCCGACTGGTCGGCTTCGACGTCGGAGACGAATTCGAACAGCTCGGATTCCTGCGCCGCCCCTGGCTGCTTCATCAAGGCCTCGACCATGGTCAGCGCCCCCTGGTGGTGGGCGATCATGCCCACGAGGAACAGGCGATCGAACTCCGCGCCCGTCGCCGTGGCCAGCCGCTGCATCTGCTCGGGTGTGAGCATCCCGGGCATGACCATTCCCTCGTGATGGTGTGCGAACTGCTCTGGCGCAAACTGTCCACGAGAGACCAGCCACTGCTGCATCATCCGAATCTCATCGGCCTGCGACAGGTCGATCCGCTCGGCGAGTGTGCGCATCTCCGGCCGCGTGGTGCGGGTCTTGAGGAGCTCCGTCATCTCGATCGCCTGAGCGTGATGCGAGATCATCCCCTGCATGAACTCGACGTCTGCGGTGGTGAACCGCACCTTCGACAGGTCCACGGCCGTGGTCGCGTCGGTCACGCGGCTCGGTTCACCGGGAGCGCCAGGCTGAATGATGGGAGCTGCGTGCGACACAGATGCGGCGGGATGGCAGCCGGGGAACAACAGGCAGGTCGCAAATGCCGCCGAGACGGCGACCGGGTAGGCGCGAGCCATCGATCCAAGCTTACCCGCCGACGCCGCTAGATCACAAAGCGAGACACCAGAAGCCCGAGCACGACTACGAACGCCCCCAGCGATGTCTCGGTTGGCTGTCCAGCAACGAACAGCACCAGCATCAGCGCAATCAACGACAGGAACACGATCAGCGGGAGCGGGTACAACGGCGCGCGGAACACGTCGTCGGTCACGGGCGGGCGCTCGAGACGAAGCAGAGATGCCGCGGAGAGCCCGAGGAAAAGCACGGCCGCCGGAACAAAGTAGCCGAGGATCTGGTTGAACGAGCCGAGCATGACCAGCGTGCAGGCGAGACCGACCTGCACCAGCGTTCCCAATGGCGAACTGCCGCGTTGGGCGTCGAACCACGTGGCACGAAGCGGCAGCAGACCGTCGCGGGCCATCGCCAGATAGGTTCGTGGCGCCCCGAGCAGCACAGCGCCCAGGCTGCCGGATACCGTGACCACCACCATCGCCGAGAGCACGCGTCCCGCGCCAGCTCCAAAGAGCGCGGAACCGACAGCGGCCACAAACGCTTCATCGGTCCCTGGCGCCCCGGACGGCGCGGCAAGGATGAACGTGACGGTGACGAGCACGTAGATGGACGTGACCAGAGCCACACCGCCGACCAGAGCCACCGGCATGGTGCGGCGCGGCGATTCGACCTCCTCACTCATCCTTCCGAGGTCCCACCAGCCACCGAACGCAAAGAACGCGGCGATGACGGCTCCGGCGAGCGCCGATATTCCGATGGGCTCCAGCGACAGCGCGGGAGCAGCAATTGCGGCCGTGCCGCCCATCCGCATCGCCCCGGCCGCGATGAGCACGCCAACGATGGCCAGCTTGACTGCGGCCATCCAACGCAAAAAGCGGGCATTCACGCCAAGCCCCAAACTCGCAACCAGGCCGAACGCCACGATGCAGAGAATTGCAACCAGTCGAGCGTGACCCGGCGAGGCGCCGAGCGTGGCCAGCAGGTACTGGGCGAGGCCGATGCCGAGTGCTGCCGTGATGCCCGGATCCATCACGAGCATCGCCATCCACCCGTACACGAAGGCGGTGCGGCGGCCGAAGCCCTCGCGGAGAAATACGTATGCTCCGCCCGCCCGCGGAAGGCGGGTCGTCAACTCGGCGTAGCAGAGCGCTCCGGCCGCGGTCATGGTGCCCATCACGAGCCACATCGCCACGGGAGCCCATGTGCCGCCCAGGGTCCGCATCATGGTTGCCGGGGTGAGCAGGATTCCGACGCCGACCACCTCACTCACCACGATCGCCGTCGCTGCCCATGCACCCATCCGCCGCGGCAACACGCGGACGTCGTGCGCAGCGGGAACAATCACGTTCAGAAAGTCACCCGCACCGCCAGTTGCATCGCCCGTGGTCCACCAGATCCGAAGACGCCGCCCGCGGTAGTCACCGGGACTCCAAAGCTGGTCGAGTGCAGATAGCCGGCGTTGGACGGATCGTTCGAGTCACGGACCAGGACGTTGGAGAAGCCGGAGTAGTTCACATTCGTCGTCCCCAGAACGTTCGTCACGTTGAAAAGGTTGAACACCTCGAGCATCGGCTCGATCCGTGTTCGGGCACCCAGCTCGAAACCGCGCGACACGCGCATGTCGAGCGAATTGAAGCTGTCGCCGAACCGCGCGGCATCGGACACAAATGGCAGCAGCACGCCGTTCACGCCGCCTGTGGCATTCGCCTGTCGGATGAAGTCGTTGAGCTCGCCGGCCGTCTTGAACTGGCGGCCTCCCGCGTTCCGCTGAACAACCGGAATGCGGCTCTGCCCGTCAGGCATCATGATGTCCATCGGCACCGCTGACGACGCGGTCCAGATACCGGACAGGCTGACACGGCCGGGAAGAAGCGTCTGTGCGGATACGACGAGGCGATGGCGCCGGTCGGTAGGCGTCGGCCCCGACTCGAGCGCCAGATTCGACGGATCGACCGGCCCGTTCAAGAATGGGATCTGATCGTCGTTCGAGTAGTTGAGTGCCTTCGCGAGCGTATACGCCACGCGAACACTCGATCCGGATCTGAGCGGGCGTTCGGCGCTGACGAGCAGGGCATCGTACAAAGTGCGCGCGCTCGACTCGATGTTCACCACTCGGTCGGGTCCGCCGACGACCGGATTGAACACCTCTCCAACCGTCCGTCCAATCAGGAAACGCAATCCCTGGCTGTGCATCGCGTCGACGCGGATGCGCATGCCGAGCGATGTCCGATCGACGCCAAGATTGAACTCGTGCACGGTCGGACTCTGGAGGTGCGGATCGATGATGTTGATCCCCGACGCTCCCGCGCCCGGCAGAATGAACCCGGTGAACGGGTTGGCCAGCGTCGGCGCGAACGGCGGGAATCGTCCTGTGGACGGATCGACGAAGAAGGTGTTGCCGGCGCGCACCTCGATTGGCAGCGCGCGGCCGTCGAGGCCGCGCTCGAGCGACTGCACCTGCAGCACGATGCGATCGTAGTAGGTGCCGTATCCGCCGTGCACCGTCGTCTGCGGCGATGCCGCGAACGCAAACCCGAGGCGCGGCCCCAGGTTGTTCAGATCGCGTTGCCGCGGTTCGGTCACGAATGGCAGGACGATCGGATTCAGCTCGTCGACCCGGCTCTGGTTGTTGACCTCCGTGTCCAGCTCGTATCGCAGTCCGGCGGTGAGGGTCAACCGGTCCGATACGCGCCAGTCGTCCTGGATGAAGCCCGCGATGTAGGTGTTGTTCGAGTCGGGCAACTCCAGGTTCTGGTCCGGCTTCCCGCTGCGCAGGGTCACCGCGAAGAGCAGGTCGTTGTCGTCAACGCGGCCATCACCGTTGTGGTCGAACGTCGGAAAGTCCTCCACCAGTTCCACGCGCCCCTGTCGGAACACCCCCAGGCTGAACGCGGCGCCGACGTGATGCACCTCGCCGCCCAGCCGCAGTGAATGCCCGCCCCGCACGAGAGACACGGCGTCCGCCACCTGAATCCGCGTCTGGCGCGTCTCCTGTGGCATGCGGAAGGACGCCCCGTCCTGGATGCTGGGGAACGTCAACTGCGGAAGGTCGGCGACCGGCGTGGTCTGGTTGAGGAAGGTGCTGACGCTCGCATTGACGACGTTGACGAACGTGGGCGAACGGACGGAGGTCCACGAACCGAGCACCGAGTTGTAGCGGTTCAGCGCGTCCTGCCGCTGCGAGGCCGAACCGATGGCGCGCTCGATGGCACTGGCCGATGTGTCGGTGCCACGCTCGCCTGCGTAACGCAGCGTGACCCGATTGGCGGCGCTGCCCGCATCCAGACGCAGCGACCAGAGACCATCGTCCAGAGGGGCCGGTGCGAAACTGCGCCGGATGGCCCGTGCAGCGGTGTCACGCGCGCCGACGAGCACCGCGCCATCCTGGTTGCGGAATTC
This sequence comes from uncultured Acidobacteriota bacterium, assembly GCA_963697745.1. Classification (GTDB taxonomy): domain Bacteria; phylum Acidobacteriota; class Vicinamibacteria; order Vicinamibacterales; family CAVVIG01; genus CAVVIG01. The sequence continues at coordinate 35,578 of CAVOPD010000002.1, forward strand.
GCCGGCGCCGAACCAGAAGACGCGATCGCGTCGCACTGGCCCGCCGAGTGCCGCCGAATACTGCTGGCGGTCGAACGGCGGAGCGTCGGCGTCGGCGTCGAGCGTTGCGGGGCGAGCCTGCCAGGCGCCGTCACGGGCAAACACCGAGGACGTTCCCCGCAGCTGATTGGCGCCGGACCGCGTCACGATGTTGATGGCCGATCCGGCGGAGCGGCCAAGATCGGCACCGAATCGGCTCGTGGCGATCTGGAACTCCTGGACGGCATCGATCGGCAGGTTCAGCAGTGGCCCGCCGACCACGTCGTCGTTGTTGTCCTGTCCGTCGATCATGACGTTGCCACCGCGACCCAACTGGCCTCCAGATGAGACGAGCACGCTGTTGCTCTTCGTCGGATCGAAGGTGGGCGTCGGCTGGTTGCCGGGTATGAGGAACGCGAGCTCCAGGAAGTTGCGGCCGTTCAGCGGAAGCGTTTCGATCTGCCCTGCCGACAGGACCCCGTCAATCGCCGTGGTGACCGGGCGTCCACGATCACTGACCGTGACCGCCTCGGCGACTCCGCCAACGGTGAGCGCAACGTCCAGGTGGCGAGCCTGGCCCACCTGCAGGGCGAGGGCACTCGCGCGCCAGGAGCTGAATCCGGTCAGCGTCACCTCGACGTCGTACGCTCCGGGCGGCAGGAATGGCAGCAGGAAGCGGCCGTCGGTGTCCGTCACCGCGGACCACTCGACTCCAGTCGCCGTGCTCTGTGCCTTCACTGAAGCGCCGGGAACTGGCGCGTTCTGGGGATCGACGACGCGGCCGCTTACCGTTGATACGGCGGGCTGCGCCGAAGCACGCAGCGGCGCACACCAGGATGACTGCGGCGGCGCCGAGCGCCGGCGCACACACGTGCGAGATCGCGGCACACACGTGCGAGATCGTGATTGTCATGAGCGTTTGATCAGGGGATAGACATGCCGTGGTGCGCCTGCCGGATCGACGGGAGCCGGCGGCTCGTGCATGACCACCTTCGGGAACAGTTTCGTGGGAACGCCCTCGAAGTCGCGCGCCCACTCCTTGTGGTTGTAGACGCAGACAGGAAGGCAGATCGAGCAGTAGTTGTGCGTCGCGAAATACGGGAAGCAGCGTCCGGTGTCGACGACGTAACGCGGGTAGCCGAGATGGTCAACGCCGGCCTCGGGACTGCGCTCGTCGGGAATGGCGTCCGCCGGGCAGTACTTGCGGCACGCGCGGCACGCGTCACAGAATTTTGCGATGCCGGCATCGATGGGCCGGTCGACCGTCAGTTCGACAGACGTCGCGACGCTACCCATGCGGAAGAGCGGGCCGAGGGTCGGGTTGATGATCGAACCGTGGCGGCCCAGTTCACCGAAGCCGGCCTTGAGTCCGATCGGGATGTGCAGCAGATCGCTGTCGCCGATCGGGTGCTCGACCGTGCATGCGTAGCCGAGCGCGCGGACGTGCGCCGCGAGCTGGATGACGGTTTCGCCCAGCGTGTAGTAGACGCGCAGGCACTCGATCGCGGACTCGCGCGACGGCACCACCTGGAACTCCCGCCATCGCATGCGCTGGCCGACGGCAACGGCGTATTTTTCCGTCACGGTGCGGCCCTGATACACGTCACTTGGCTCGATAGCGCAGATGCCGACAATGTCCGCGCCGAAGGCCAGGGCTTGTTCCTTCAGGTGGGTTGCGGCATCAGACGGCGACGCGAACGCATGCCGGTCGGCTGCGACGGGGCCGGTGAAGCGGGGTTCCTGCTCCTGATAGATCTGCCGAAGGTATTCGCTGACTTCCTGGATCTCGATCGTACGTCCGCCAATCGACTCGTACCACGCCTCCCAGGCGAAGGGAGGTGGATTCATCCGGGTGGCTGCGCCATCGAGTACCCGTGTTCTGCCGTCAGCGCCGCGCGCTCGCGATACGCAGCCGGATCGGTGGGCGTCAGCGCGGCAAGGCCGTCGACGTAGCGATTGAACATACAGAACGCCGCAGCGATCAGGACGGTGTCGTGGATCTCGGTGTCGGTCGCGCCCAACGAGCGAGCACGGGCGATGTCTTCGGGCGACACCATTCGTCCACTCAGCTGCACGCGCGCAGCGACGGCGAGGAGCGCCTTCATCTTGTCGGACACGTTCGCGTGCTCGGGACTGGCGATCGCCGAATCAACCAGGGTTTCGTCGCCAAGATGGCAGGCGGCAACCGCCGCGTGACTGCGCCAGCAGAAGGTGCACGCATTCAGCGAGGACACGTACGCCGCAATCAGCTCGCGCTCGCCGCGGTCAGCGAATTGGGCGCGTGCAGCAGCGCATTGGCAAGCGCGCCGAGCGGCTCGGCCGTTTCAGGGCGGAACGCCAGCAGCGCCCGGATCCCTGGAATATCTTGGGTACATCGATGTGAGGCATGGGTCGGGTCACCTCCGGTGGGTCGGCGGTGACTGTATCCGCTGCCCGATGCACCGACAATACTGCGAACGTACTATCGAGGAGAGCTGAGGCCCTTGCCTTCGGTACAGTCGTACGCCTTGCCGGTCGCGACGTTCTTGAACTCTTCCACGCGGCCGTTCGGCCACGTGATGACGACGCGTTCGATGACATCACGGGTGCCGACGCCGAACGTCACGGGCAACTCCGATTGCGACAGGTAGCTCGACCCGCTCCTGACCATACGCGACTGTGTGACCCCGCCATGCGTGATGCGCACGCTCGCGCCGATGGCGTCGCGATTGGATTCGACGCCGATCAACCGCAGCCGCAGGCTCCTGTTCGCCGACTGCCGATCGTTGCGGAACAGCACGGCAGGACCGTTGTTCGTGGTCATCAGCAGATCGACGTCGCCGTCTCCGTCGAAGTCGCCGCACGCCAGCCCACGCCCGACGCGCGGCTGCTCGAAGCCGCCACCCGCCTGCGCGGCGATGTCACGGAACGTTCCGCCGTCGTTGAGGAACAAGTGGGGAGCCTGGGCGTAGCCGACGTTGCCGGGGATGTTGCGCACGGTGTCGTCGATGTGCCCGTTCGCGATCACCAGATCCAGATCTCCGTCGAGATCGAGATCCGCGAACAGACATCCGAACCCGAGCCGGTTCTTCGACGGCAGCCCCACCCCGGCGCGCGTCGCCACGTCGCGGTACCCGCCGCCCGGCTCGGCGCGATACAAACCCACCATCTCGCCTTCGAAGTTGGTGATCGCCAGCCCGACACGCCCGCTGTTGTCGAAGTCGGCGACGTCCACGCCCATTCCCGCCCGCGCCTTGCCATCGTCACTGAGGGCCAGACCAGCGGCCAATCCTGCCTCCCGGAACTTTCCGTTGCGCAGGTTGCGATAGAGCTTGTTCGGCTCAGTGTCGTTCGCCACGACGATGTCCGGCCAGCCATCCTGGTCGTCGTCGAGCAGCGCGACGCCAAGCGCCTTCGAGCCCGAGTCGAAGATGCCGCATCGCGCGGTGATGTCCTCGAATGTGCCGTTGCCGCGATTGCGGAACAGCCAGCAGGTCTCGCCGCGGTACGCTTCGGGCGTGCAGTACGATTTCTGGCGGCCGTCGAGACTGCAGAAGACGTCGCTCTCGGGAGTCCAGCGCACGTAGTTGCAGACGAACAGGTCGAGGTGACCGTCGCGATCGACGTCCACCCACATGGCGGAAGTGCTGAACGCCTCGCGGTTGCCGAGCCCGCTCGCGCGCGTCACATCGACGAACGTGCCGCGGCCTGTGTTGCGGAACAACCGGCTCTGACCGACACAGGTGATGAACAGGTCGGGAAAGCCGTCGTTGTTGAAATCGCCGACGGCTACACCCATGCCGTACATCTCGATGTCGAGCCCGGCGGCCTTCGTGACATCGGTGAAGGTCCCGTTCCTGTTGTTCCTGTAGAGCGCCAGCGTCGTCCGCTGCCGCTGATGGCCGGGCCAGTCGCGGCCGTTGACGAGCAGGATGTCCTGCCATCCATCGGCGTCGTAATCGAGGAACGCGCAGCCTGACCCCAGCGTTTCGGGCAGCAGCTTCCCTCCGTAGGCCCCGTTGTTGTGCCGGAATCCGAGGCCCGCCGATTTCGTGACGTCAACGAGGCGGAAGCCGGGGCCGCCCTGCGCTTCTGCCGCGCGGCGGAGCGACAGCGCGGCACCAGTCAGGGCCGCACCCGTCTGGCGGATGAAGTCGCGGCGATTCACAGCGGGTTGATCAATCCATGCTGAAGGGCGTACATGACCAGTTCCGCGGTCTTGTGCACGCCGAGCGCATTCATGATGTGGGCGCGATGGACCGCGACGGTGTTCGCGCTCAGACCCAGCCGCGCGGCGATCTCCTTGTTGGAGAGACCGTCGCAAATCAGCTGAAGCACCTCGAGTTCGCGTGGCGTCAGCCGCGTGCGCTCCTCGCCGGCGAGCGGTGCCCGCGCGATGGCCGCGTCCACGACCGTGTCGCCGGCATGAATCTGTTTCACGGCTGCCGCGAGATCGAGTTCGAGCGCGCTCTTCAGCACGTAGCCGCGCGCGCCGGCGGCCAGCGCCTGCCTGACCAGTGTTTCCTCGGAATGCATGCTCAACATCAGGATGCGCGCGCCAGGCTGGTCGGCGAGAATCGCCCGGGTCGCCGCGATGCCGCTCATGCCAGGCATCGCCGAGTCCATCACCACCACATTCGGCTGAAGGGTGCGGTACAGCGCGACTGCCTCGTCGCCGCTGCTCGCCTCTCCGACGACCGAGAGTAATGGGTCGTCTTCGAGCAGCCGGCGGAAGCCGCGGCGCACGAGCGCGTGATCGTCGACGAGCAGGACGGTAATCGGATCGGTCATGCGGTGTGAGCCGTCGCGTTCACCGGAACGCTCAGGTGCACGAGTGTACCGCCAGCGGCGGGCCGGGCAAGCTGGAGCGTGCTCCCCACCAGTGCGGCGCGTTCCTTCATCGTCACCAACCCCAGCCCGCGGCGAGCGGCATCCGGAAGGGCGCCGGCAGCGGTGTCGGGAGCGATGCCCTTGCCATGATCTTCGACGGTGAGTTCGAGCACTTCCCCGTTCCACCGGAGCGCTACCCAGGCCTCGTTCACCTGCGCGTGTCTGGCGACGTTGGTCAATGCCTCCTGGAGAATCCGGTATACGTGGATCGCTGTCGTGTCGTCGAGCGCGGGGAGCACGCCCGCACGTTCGTAGTGCACGGTCAAACCGAGTTGCCTCTCCACAGTCGTGATGTACCAATCGACCGTGCTGCCGAGCCCGAGTTCCTCGAGGATCGATGGATGCAGCGACTGCGATAACCCGCGCACGTTGTCGAGTGCCTCCTGTGCGACCTCGGCGATCTCACGCAGATCGGTCCGCAGCGCGGCGCCTTCGGGAAGATGCCGTCCAGCGCGCCCCAGCATCGAACCAATCGCCGTGAGGATCTGCCCGAATTCATCGTGCAGCTCGCGTGACAGCTCCCGCAATGTGGACTCGCGCGTTTCAATCAGCTGCTGGGTGAGCGCGCGTTGCTGATCGGAGAGCGTCGCAAGCTCCCTGAACAGCCGCTGATTGGAGCGGATGAGAAATGCGCTGGTGGCGGCGATGACCACCAGCGTTCCGACGAGGAACCAGCGCAGCTGCCGTTGGACGGTCGAATAGATCGCCTGCACCTGGGCCGCCGTCTGTGCCTCGCTCTCGTTGTTCTGGACGAGGAAGCGGGCGATCGTCGTGCTCAGCGCGGCTTGGCGCGGCTGCAGCGAGAGCCGGATCTGCCCGCGCGCGTCGGCCTCTCTCCCGTTGTCGGCGAGCTCGAACACCCGCGATGACGCGTCCCAGAACTGCGCCACGGCGCTCTCCAGGTATCGCTGCTGTTCGGGCGTGCGACGCGCCACGGCCACCGCTTCCTGCTGCCGCAGCGCGGCGTCGAGATCGGCGCGGATGCGATCGAATTGCGCGGACCAGGCGCTGATCGGATAGGTCTCGTCGGGATCCAGCATGTCCCGCATGGCCAGCGCGAGCTGGTTCAGGTCGCCCTGAACGCGGAGCAGTTGCAGCGAGTCGCGACGATTGCGGTCAGTGAGATCCGTCTGCAGCTGGCGCAGGCTGGAAATCTGGCGCGAGATGTACGCCGAGTACGCGAGCACCATCACCAGCGTGACAACCAGTCCAAGCAGCAGGGTGGCGGTCGGCGACCGGCTCGTGACGCGCGCGGCAGCAGGGTCGCGAGTCATCCTTCAGCGAAGCTGCCTGCGAACTTCGGTGTAGTCCAGGTATGGATGTCCGGCGGCCGTGGAGATGTGCGCGATGACTTCGTAGCTGCCGTCGGCAGTCTTCGCGCGCTCCACCGTCTGCGTGACGGCGATGGTGTCAGTCTGCCCGCTCACCAGCGCCTCTTCAATCGTCCGGCCTGTCATCGATGGCGGCGTTGGCAACTTCATGAGCGTCAGCAGCGTCGGCGCCAGATCCACATTCGACGTCGGCACGCTGGTGGTCACGTGCACGCGGAAGTCCGGTCCGGCGGCGATGAGCGTGTTGTGGACGTCGTATGGGCTGGACGTGCCGTGTCCAGCCGTTCCCGTCTGTGTGGTCGTTCCGGCGAAGCCGGCGACGTTTCGATCCCCGGTCCAGTTGCCCGAGATCATGATGTCCGACGCACGGGAATGATTCCAGCGCGCCACGTTGAACGACAGCGTTCCGGGCACCACGCCTGCCGCGGAGCGATCCGACACCGGTCGCGTGAAGATCGCGCCGACCTCCGGGTGCTTCTGCAATTCAGCGACGACCGCGGCAACGCGAGCAGGGTCGGGCTGCCCGCGAAAGTTGATCGCACCTTCCGTCACGACGATGTCGCGCAGGCCGTCAGGCCCGGTCCTGCTGAAGGGATCGACGATCGACGCCAGCCGCAACGTGCCGGTGTGCGTGGAGAAGCCGTGGTCCGAGGCGACGATGATGTTGGTCGTCGCGAGCAGGCCGCGGCGGCTCAAGGTGTCCTCGATGCGGCCGATCTCCGCGTCGACGGCCTTGAGCGCCTGCACGGTGGTCTCGGAGCCGATCCCCATCTGGTGCGCCGTGGCGTCCGGGTCGCCGAACCAGATCGCGGCGACGTCCGACCTGAGCGCGCCGAGACCCAGGGACAGGTACGCGTTGACCGCCCAGACGTTGCGGGCTGTGTTCGGCTCCGCTTCCTTCGGGCCGACACCAACGGCGGCCAGCACCTGCGGCTCCAGCGACGGCGGATCGATGAACTCGGGGTTGATGACCGCGCCATCGTAGACCGGGTGATTCAGCAGGAGCGCCGACCCGCTCGAGCCGGCGCTGAACACCACGAACTTCTTGCCGGCGCGCTGGAGCGCCGCGCCAAGCGTGGGCGATGTCAGCAACTGCCCCTCCGCCTGTTCCATCGACAGCAGCTGATCGGCCAGCGACGTGTTGATGCCGCGTTCGGCGGAAGTCTTTGCTGAATAGACGGTGTTCCCCATCAGGCCGTGCGCTTCGGGATACGCGCCTGTGGACATCGACGAGGCGTTGACCCGGGTGACGGTTGGAAAGACCGAATGGTGGGCGCTGAAGACCACGCCGCGCGAACCAAGCGCGGTGAGTCGAGGCATCACTTCAGGCGTGACGTAGTCGGGGCGAAGGCCATCGACAACGAGCAGCAGCTGCGCGTGCGGGGGTGCCTGCGCGATTGACTGTGCGACCTGAATCACTCCGAGCACGACCGCACACAGCCACACCGAACGTCGGATACGCGCCATCAGCATCCTCTCTCCATGCTCACCTCCTTCATTGTGCTCCAGCTTGCGTCAACGCGTCGGCGGGCAGGGACGGACACGTAGGCGATGGGCGATGGGCGATGGGCGATGGGCGATAGGCGAGCAGGCGAGTGGCGATGGGCGATAGGCGTCGGGTCTGGCGAACCTGAAATCCATCGAGGACATGGCAACACTCACGTTGCACACGGCATCTCATCCCGTAGGAACAGTGCCGCCTCCGTGATGCCTCCGTGCGCCCCGTGGTGGAGCGTTCCATGGACCGCTCACAGCTGACGGAGTGCTTCGGGAATCGGCAGCCGCGCGGCGCGCAGTGCCGGCAGCAGACCTCCGACCGCCCCCATCGACAGCGCATAGAACAGCCCGAGGCCGAGGAGCTCAGGGGTGACGCGGAAGGCAAACGCCACCTGACTGAACGTCTGGAAGTTGATCGTAGAGGTCTGGTAGCCGTTGAACCCGAGATACGCGGCGGCGCCGCCAATCATCCCGCCCAGTGCGCCGAGCACCATCGACTCGGCGAGCACGGACACGACCACCGAGCTGGTGTCGAATCCCAGTGCGCGCAGCGTGGCGATCTCGCGGGCGCGGGTCGCCACCGCGGTGTACATGGTGAGGATGGCGCCAAAGACGGCGCCGATGCCCATGAGGCCGGCGATGGCGAAACCGATCGTCTGAATCAGCCGGGTCAGCGTCTGCGACTGTCCGGCGTAGTATTCGTTCTCGCGGCGGATGGACACGTTCAGCTGCGGGTTCGACGTCAGCCAGTCGCGGAACGTGTCGTAGGCGTCCGGTGATTCGAGGCCGGCGAGCAGAGACTGGTAGGTATTGCCGCGCCGATATGCCCCCTGGAGAGTGCGCGCATCGCACCACACCTCGGTTTCGGCGACCGCCCCGTCTGCTTCGAACACCCCGACGACGTCCCAGCGGTTCTGCCCCGAGACGACCGTGTCGCCGACCTGGAGGTTGACGAACTGGCCGCTGGCGCCGCGTCCCGCGATGATCTCGTTGGTACCGAAACGAAACATGCGTCCGGCGACGATCGACACCTCCGGGCGTAGCGGCATCCCCGTCGGCTCGATCCCGCGCATCGGCACGTTTGCCGACGAGGCCGGTGCCGATTTCTTGGGCAGATCGATGATCACGTACAGCTCGGCCGATGCGAGCCCGCTCTGGCCTTCGCGCGCCAGCCCCGGGGCCTGGCGGATGATGTCCACCTCCGCCCCAGAGAGACCGCTGGTCAATTCGCTGTCGGCGCCGCTGCGCATGACCAGCGCGCGGCCGCGGGAGCCGGATCCCTGCATCGCCGCGGAAAAGCCGGAGGCGATCGACAGCACCGACACGAACACCACGACCACACCCGCAATCCCGACGATCGCCACCGCCGAAGAACTGAGCCTGGAGGGAATCGTGCGGATGTTCAGCGCCATCACGGCCAGGGTCTGACGCAGCCAGAACACGTCTCAGCTCCTCCGCAACGCGTCGGTGATCTTCAGCCGCATCGCTGCCACGGCCGGCATCACCCCGGCCAGCAGCCCCATCGCCAGCATCAGCCCGCCGCCGAGCCACAGATCGCGCGGCGGGAGAAAGAACACCGCGAGCAGCCCACCGGTTGGATCGCCCTGCTGCGCGATGAGCCAGGCCAGACCGAGGCCGGCGCCACCGCCGAGACAGGCGATGAACAGCGACTCTGCGAGGACGAGCGCCAGAATGGCAGGTCCGCTGAAGCCGAGCGTCTTCAGCACGGCAAGTTCGCTGGTGCGTTCACGTACTGACTGCGCCATCGTGCTGGCCGCGACGAGACCGAACATCACGAGCACCACCGATGACACCGCGATCATGATCGCGCCGATGTCGCCGATCTGCGTGGCGAAGCTCTCGACGAACCCCTTCTCGGTGGTCGTCTTGGTCTCGGCCGGCGAGTTCTCGAACATCGCGTCGAAGGTGCGGCTCATCTCCACCGCGCGCGAGCCATCGGCGATCTTGACGATGTACCACCCGACGTCGCCCTGGCCGAAGGTGCGGTTCTCGTCGAGATAGTCGTAGCGGAAGAAGAACTGCGTCTTGTCCACGCCGTCCGCGCCGTCATAGATGCCGCTGATGTTGAACTCCCATACGTCGCCGCTCTTCGGGCGGTAGATCGTCCCCTGAAGCGGCACGCGGTCGCCGACCTTCCAGCCGAATCGTTCCGCCAGATCCTTCCCGACGATTGCACCCTGTCGATCGTCGAGCCACGCCTTGACCTGCTCGGGCGGAACCTTGAACTCTGGGTACGTCTTCAGGTAGGGCTCGGGTTCGACGGCGATGTTCGCGAAGAAGTTGGCCGGGTCCTGGTAGATGCCGTTGAACCACGTGCTGTGCGTCACCAGTTCCACGCCAGGCACCGCCTGCAGGCGAGCCTGGTAGGAGAAGGGCAAGGGCATGATCAGGCTGATGCGGTTGATCAGGATCAGCCGATCGAGGCCGGCGATCTCCACGCCGAACGCGAAGGAGTTCCGGATCGTCATCAGGATCCCGAACAGCAGGAACGCGATGAAGATCGAGAGCAGGGTGAAGGTGGTCCGGAACTTCCGGCGCCAGATGTTCTTCCAGACCAGCGGCAGGAACTTCATGCCGTGACGCCCTCGACCAGAACGCCCTTGTCGAGATGCAGCGTGCGTCGCGCTCGGTCGGCCGCGTGCGGATCGTGCGTGACCATCACGATCGTCTTGCCGTACTCGCCGTTGAGGGTCTGCAGCAGTTCGAGGATCTCGTCGCCGGCCTTCCTGTCCAGATCGCCGGTCGGCTCGTCACACAACAGCAGCGTCGGATCGGTGACGATCGCACGGGCGATGCCGACGCGTTGTTCCTGGCCGCCCGACAGTTGCCGCGGGTAATGCTTCGCGCGATCGGCGAGCCCGACGACCTTGAGCGCGAGGTTCGCACGCGTGCGCCGCTCCGACCGGGATAACCTGGTGAGCAGCAGCGGCAGTTCCACGTTGCGCTCGGCGGTCAGCGCCGGCAGCAGGTTGTACAACTGGAACACGAATCCGACATGCGACGCGCGCCACCGGGACAGCCCGCTGCCGGACAGCGTGCCAATCGACACGCCGGCCACTTCGATGAGCCCCTGCGTCGGTGTGTCGATCCCGCCCAGCATGTTCAGCAGCGTCGTCTTGCCGGAACCGGAGGGCCCCATCAGGGCGAGGAAGTCGCCGCCAGGGATATCGAGGCTCACGCCCTTCAGCACGTCGATACGTTCGGCGCCACGGGAGTAGGTACTTGTGGACGTCGCGGATGCGGACCAGCGGCGCGTCGCTCATCGGCGGGTCTCCCTCACTTCGTCACCACGGTCATACCCGATGCCAGGGTCGGCTGCGGCGAGAGGACCACCCGTTCGCCGGCGGTGAGCCCGGCGATGACCTCGACGCGATCGCCATCGGCGCCACCGGTTCGTACCGCACGACGATCGACGACACCGGCGTTGACGACGTAGGCGTAGGACTGGCTGTTCTCGGAGCGGATCGCATTCTTCGGCACGAGCATCATCGGACGGGTGCCGCTCGCCTCGTCCGGCGCGTTCTGCCGCATGAAGGTCACCTTCACGCCCATGTCCGGCAGAATCCGCGGGTCCAGTTCCGCGAACCCGATGCGAACGAGGACCGTCGCTTTCTGTCGATCGGCCTTCGGCACGGTGGTGATGACGTGCGCCGGGACCTGCCAGTCCGGGTAGGCATTGAGCACCGCGGTGACCGGCTGCCCGTCAGCAACCCGGTTGATGTAGTTCTCGTTGACGTCCACCTCGATCTCGAGCGACCGCATGTCCACCAGCGTGCAGATGCCGGTGCGCGTGAAGCCGCCGCCGGCGGAATTGGGCGACACCATCTCGCCAGGCTGTGCGTCCTTGGACACGGCGACGCCGGCGAACGGCGCGCGGATGACGGTGTTGTCCAGGTTCATGCGCTCGACATCGATCTGGCGTTCCGCGACACGCACCTGCTCGCCGGCGGCATCGATCCGCGCCGCCAGCGAATCCACCTGGGCACGCGCCGCATCGAGATCCGCGGCGGTATTCAGTTTGTCGGCGGCCAGCCGCTGGGCGCGGTCGAGCGCCAGACGAGCCTCTGCCAGCCGCACTTCACTTTCGCGCACGTTCCGGCGTGCGGCTTCGGCCTGAGCTTCCGCGAGGGCGAGTGAGGCGCGGAACTGGGAATCGTCGAGCCGCGCGAGCACCTGCCCTTCGCGGATCGCCATGCCCTCTTCGACGTTGACCTCGACCACTTTGCCCGTGATCTTCGACGAAACTGTCGCCCGACGCCGTGCGGTCACGTAACCCGACGCGTTCAGCACAGCGGCCTGCATGCCGGCGGCGCGCTGCGTGACCGCGGCCGTTTCAACCTCGATGGGGCGGGGGCGGTTCACGTACTGCCAGCCTGCGGCTCCAGCTGCGGCGACGATGACCAGCAGCACCACCCACTTGATCCACGGGCGGGACTGGCGCTCGGGGGGCCGCTCGATCTTCAGCGCGGCAAGTTCGTCTTTGAGGGAAGGCATCGGGGCTGTTACACGGTTAAGGCGATGGGCGAAAGGCGATGGGCAAAGACGGCGAAAGGCGATAGCGAAGGCCGCACACCATGAGGTAAGACGACAGGGAACACGGATGCGTTCCGCGTCTGTAGCCGCGGACCTTCAGGTTCGCCGGAGGGGCTTGAAGAACGCCCTTCGCCCAGCGCCTATAGCCTACCGCCTACTTGTGCGGTTCCGGATGAATCGAGTCGACCCACGCCACATCTTCCGGCTGCTCGACCGGTTCCAGATCCAGGTTCACGACGACCGGATCCTGTCCGCTGCGCACGAGCACGCAGGCGAGCGGTTCGTCGCGGCTCGCATTGATCTCCTGATGCGGCACGTACGGCGGCACGTAGATGAAATCACCGGGTCCGGCTTCGGCCACGTATTCGAGTCGATCGCCCCAGCGCATGCGGGCGCGTCCGCTCACCACGAAAATGACGCTCTCCACCTCGCCGTGATGATGGGCGCCGGTCTTGGCGTTCGGGATGGATGGTGACGGTACCCGCCCAGAGCTTGCTCGCCCCGGTCCGCGCATGCGTAATCGCCGCGGCCCGGGTCATCCCTGGTGTCTGAGGCGTATTGAGGTCGAGCGCCGCGCTCGTGACGATGCGGATGCCGTGATCGCGCCAGTGCTCCGGTGCCGTCTCGCTCATGGCCGTCTCCTGTGTCTCACGGAATCGAAATGTCGCGTACGTAGAAGGGAATCGCACTCACGCCCAGGAGCGTTTCGGTGCCGTCGAACAGCGCCGCCAGCTTCGGACCTGTGGCGTGGAACGACAGGGCCTCCACCCGATCGGGCGTCGTGGCGCTGCGCAGGACATCGGTCGCCTGATCGATTCGATAGGTGCGCTGAAACTCGGGCCTGATTCCTGATCTCACCACGCTGTCGACGTGCGCCTTGGTCACGGGGCCGCGTCGATACGTCACCTCGAGTTCGATCCGCTCGCCCGACGCGGCGCTGAACTCCCACGACTCCCTCACGCGCGCGTACGCCTCAGCCTCGCCGCTGACGGTGCGTTCGAGCTTCGCCGTGGTCGCGGTCAGGTACACGCCGTACGCACCGGCGCCCTCGGGCGAGAGTCCGCCGACAATGATCGTGTTGGTCTGACCGGTCTGAGCGTTGCGCGCGGGGACGCCCAGCACGATGTATCGCGACGTGCCGGTCCGCACAGCCTTGCCCTGCGGATCGAGAACGATCGACCGCTCGATCATGGTGAGGTTCAGGTTCGCCCCCGGCGTGCCTGCGGCCGAAGAAGGGACTGAAACCCAGCCGGCAGGCAGCATCTTCTGCAGCGCGTCGGCATTGACCTTGAAACTGAGCGCGGTGCGCGTTTCGCTGCTCCATTCGGTGAAGTTCTGGGCCGATGCGACGCGCGGAGCGCTGACCGCGAGAGCCGCAAGCGCGACCAGAATGACATGTCGAATCACGGCTTGCATCCTATCGCACTCCCGCTTCAGCCTTCTTGCCTTCTTGCCTTCTTGCCTTCTGCCTTCTCATTTGCGCGTTCGTCCGTTCGTGCATCCGTGCATTCGTGCGTGCGTTCGTGCGTTCGTGCGTTCCTGCCTTAAAACGTCACTTCACTCGTCCCCGCACTGCCTCGGCGAGCCGCTCGTAGTCAGTCATGTCGTTGTAGATCTGCGCCGCGACCCGCACGTGCAGCCGATCGCGTGACGCGTGGACCGACACTTCAATCTCGTCCTCGAACAGCAGCGCATCTCGAACTCTCGCGGCATCGTCGCGCGTTGCGCCGAACGATGCCGGAAGCATCACCGTAGCCATGGTGCCGATCATCGACTCGGGCGTATCCAGAGTCGTCGCCCAACGCTCGGTCAGCATCTGCGCGCCGTTCCATGCGAGATTGTGGTTGTAGGCCTGCATCTCACCGGCGCCGAACGAGTCGATGAAGGCGAGCGCCGCGGGCGCGGCGAGGTGTGGCGAGGGATCACGGGTGCCCACCAGGTCGAACTCGGTAGTGAACCCCTGATCGAGTCCCCACGAGATCACTGCCGGATGAAGCCCCTGCTGACGCTCGGGCGCGGCCCACAAAAAGCCGCTGCTGCGCGGCACGAATGCCCACTTGTGGAGGTTGGCCACATACCAGTCCACGCCAAGCGATGGCACATCGACCGGAATGGCGCCGGGCACGTGCGCGCCATCCGCAAGCACGGCCACCCCGCGTCGCCGCAGACGGCTGGCGATTTCGGCGAGGGGCAGGATGATGGCGCTCTCGGCGGTGATGTGATCGACGATGGCGAGACGGGTTCGGGGGCCGACGGCGCCTTCGAACGCGTCCGCGATGGCGTCCGCGCGATAGGGAGGCGCAATGACCACCGTCTTCACGCACGCACCCCGCTCTCGCGCCGCGAAGTTGGCCGCCTGGAGCACTCCCCCGTAGCCGAGATCGCTGACGAGAATCTCGTCACCAGGAGCCAGGGCAACAGAGCGCAGCACGGCGTTCGCGCCGGTCGTCGTGTTGTCCACGAAGACGAGATCGTTCGCCCCGGGCGCCGACGAATCGAGCGACCACATCGGCGGCCACTCGCAGGCGAGGCGCTTCGGCGCGCGGCTGGCCAACAGCGATGGCGGTGAGTTCCCGCAGCATGAAGCGGCTCGGCTGCCGCTCCGCCTCGTCCTGAATGGCGCGCTGGGCCGCGAGCACGGGTCGTGGCGTCGCGCCGACAGTGGGATGGTTCAAGTAGGTGATGCGCGGATCGAGCAGCCACTGATCGCGCAGGCGCCGGCCAAACGTCATCCCCGCATGTTACTTCTTCGCGGCGAAGCTCTTCCCCTGCTGGGAGACGATGTCGAGCAGGTTGCCCATGGTGAGATTGACGTCAACCAGATGCAA
Organism: uncultured Acidobacteriota bacterium; assembly: GCA_963697745.1. GTDB lineage: Bacteria > Acidobacteriota > Vicinamibacteria > Vicinamibacterales > CAVVIG01 > CAVVIG01. The sequence goes on from CAVOPD010000002.1 coordinate 50,675, forward strand.
TCCCCAGTTGGCGAGCACCTGCGCCCCGGCTCCAAGGTCACCGATGATGTCGTCGGTGCGGGGATCGGCTGGATTCCCGTGCACCGTCACCTCGAGAAAGGTGGCGTTCTCATTGGTCGCACATTGCGCAGTCAGCAATCCCGGCACGCTGACCCACGGCGTATCGATCGCCGCGCCCGAAGACACCCAGGGCTTGGGAGTAACCGTGCTGGTAATGGTCCGCCCTTTCGTATCCAGGTAGGCGTGCAGTTCGCCGCTGCCGCCGGCCAGCGCCGCCGGGTTGGTGCACGCCGCCGTCATGCCGGGCGTTGTCACGTGCCCGAACAGCGCGTTCGACGGGGGCGGCACGTTCGAGCGGTAGGTGGCGAACGTGATCAGGCAGCCGGTGTCCGACGCCTTGTGACAGAGGGGAATCTTCTGGAACGCGCCGCCAACGTCCTTGCCCGTGGGCACCGGCACGGTCGTCCCCATCAGGATCGCAGAAACAAGGCGCGACTGAACTGGCTTGCCGTCGATCTCCTTCGCGATGAGCGACGTGAGGATGAACGACCCCTGCGAATGGCCGATCAGCACGACGCCGCGGCCCTTGTTGTCGTGCTCCAGGTAATGCTTCCACGCATCCCGCACATCGTCGTACTGCGACGCCGACGCTCAGCGCGTCGAGGCCCGTGCCCATGACACGGCGAAGACCGGCAAGCGTGATCTGACGGTACACCGGCGCATAGACGCGGCACACCTGCCCGAATCGCGCGAACTGCTGCGCGATCACGTTCAGCTCGGCCGGATCGGGCGTCATGTCGCTGTTGGGCCCCGTGTCGGTCGAGATCGTCGGGTACACGTAGAAGCAGTCGATTGGCGCGTTCGAATCCGGCCGAAACGGTTCTTTCCGCATGGCACCGTCAGCGGACACGACGGTGGTAGTCAGGTCGATGTCACACGCATCGTGGCGGCCGGGCCGACACAGCCAGCTCGCGTCCTTGCTGTAGTCGTTCGGTGCGAGTTCAGCCTGAGGGGAAGCCTGAGCAGCGGTCGCTGCGGTAAGGGAGTGGGCGAACCCGAGGAACACCAGCCCTGTCAGGGCGAACTGCTTCAGCACACGAGCCTCCTGTAGAGCGCGATGCTACGCGTCAGCGTTGCGGCGGGTCAATGACGAAACGCTACGCGGGGCTCGCGGTGCCGTTCTCACGCCCGATCGTCATCTCGATGGTCAGATGGTTGCGGTCGTGGCCGCGGCGGTACTCGACGCTGCGAGCCAGGGTCTTCATGATGTGCACACCGAGCCCTCCGATACGGCGCTCCTCGATCGGCAGATCGAAGCGCGGCGCCGGGGCGTCCAGCGGGTTATAGGCAATCCCGTCATCGTCGATGTGGATGGTGAGAACGTCGTGGTGCAGCGCAAGCGAGACGTTGACCTGGTGCGCCGCTCGTATCTTCGTATCCGTGGACGATCACGTTGATGACCGCCTCGTCGAGCACGAGGCGGACGTTGAACATGTCGTCTTCGGATATGGCGTTGGCCTGGCAGAACTCTTCGAGGAGCACCAGCATCCGTGAGATTTCGCTCCGCTGGTTTGTGAGCGTGAAGGATATCTCGGACGGACTCATACGCTTCGGGTCACCCTTGGAAGGTCCGCATCGCGCGGAGCACAGCCGCAGGCATCTTGTTCCGCGCACGGGCGGGTGTCAACAGGCCCAGCCTTTGCAGCCCCTCGAGGCGTGGCTCTTTCATCGACCCAGGCGCGCAAGAATGCATCGCATCCGGCCGTCGACAACATCAAGGCCATTGGCGAAATCGAACGCCTGGCGCGACGTCAGGAGACGGGGTCGGAGCGCCTCGGGCGGCGAATCAGCGCGTTCATCGGCACCCTCGGTTTCGTGTGGCTGCAAATGGTCGCGATGGCGGCTGGACGGCTGGAACGTCGTCGCCCCGCAGGCGCAGCGTTTGACCCGTATCCATTCGGGCTTCTCACCTTCATCGTGTCACTCGAAGGGGTGCTGATCGCCACGTTCGTGCTGATTGCGCAGAACCAGATGAGCCGTCAGAGCGACGAGCGCGATCACCTGAATCTTCAGGTGGACCTGCTCGCCGAACAGGAAATGACGATGGTGCTGCGCATGCTGCGGCGCATCAGCGATCGGCTCGGCGTTGCGATCGACGAGGAGGAATCGGACCGGACAGCGCAATTGACGAAAGAAACGGACGTACTGACGATTGCCGAGCAGTTGCGCGAAGAACTGCCGGGCGGTGACGAGGAGGTCAACGCCAGCCCGGAGCGGTAAGTCGAAACGATCCGCAATCGGTTTACGCGCGCACGCACAAGAGTTCAACCGGGCGGCGCGCACGCAGCAACCGTTCGGTGAGGGGCTCGATGGTGGCGTCTCGCAGCGCGGTCGCGCCCAGGTGCCCCACGGCATCGACGCGGAATCCCGCATCGAGCAGAAACCGCGGCAACGCGTCTGGCGCGTACCCGGCGGCTCGCTGCAGCTCCGGGTGCCACTCGATCGCGAGGCTCAACGCCGGCTGCGCGAGCAGCCGCGGCATACCGGAGAGGACCTCCAGTTCCGCGCCCTCGACATCGATCTTCACCAGATCGACCCGGCCGCTGACCAGTTCGTCGAGCGGCGCCACGTCGACGCGAGCGACGGCCGACACCGACGCGTAACAGCTCTCCGGATACAGGCTGTTGACGGCGCTGACCTCGCCGCGCAGGTAGAACTCGCGGGTTTCGCGGCAGCGACCGGCAGCCATCGGGATGACGAGCACCTGATCGAGCGCATTTGCGCGCACGTTCTCGCGGAGCACCGACGAGGTTGTCTTCCGCGGGTTCGACGGCCACGACGCGGCCCGACGGGCCCGACGCGCATCGCCGCGTAGGCGGCGATGACGCCGATGTTCGCGCCCGACGTCGACGATGGTGCCTCCCGGCCGTGGCCACCGCGTCGATGATGGCGCGCATCCGGACGTTCCCGGCGAGGACCGACGCGCGAATGCCAGGCGATCCCGGCACTCGCAGGCGACAGACCATCGGGATGAATCGTGTCGTTGCGCAGGGATCGGACCAGCGACGGCACGAGCGCCACGTATCGGCTGAGCAGCGACAGTCGGGTGACAGGCACGCACCCATGATGCTCTGGCCTCACTCCGGCGCGCCAGCGACGAACCGATGCAGCCTCCGGTTCTTCTCGGCCCGCCTGCTGATGTGGTTGAATGGAGTGTTCCCCAGGCAATGACGGCCAGCTCATCACCCCTGCATCTCGCCTTCCTCGGCTGCGGCTTCATCACGCGCGTGCACAGCGATCATCTTCGGCGTTGCGTCGCCGCATCGTCACCAGCTACGCCAGCCGCGACCGCACCAAGGCGGACGAATACTGCAGCCGGTTCGGCGGCAGGACGAGCTACGGCGATTACGAGTCGGCCCTCGCCGACCCATCGGTCGACGCGGTCGTCGTGGCGGTCCCGCCCAAGTTCCACCTCGACCTGACCCTGCGAGCCCTCGAGGCCGGCAAGCACGTCCTGGTGGAGAAGCCTGCCTTCCCGACGTTGGCGGACTACGAGACCGTCCGCGACGCCAGAACGCGCGCCGGCCGCGTCGTGCTCGTCGGTGAGAACGACCATTACAAGCCGCTGGCGGTCACGCTTGCGGCGCCTGCTCGCCGATGATGCGGTCGGCGAGATGGTGTTCGCGCAGTTCACCACCGTCGCGCGACGGCTGAAACTGCCGACGACTGGCGTAACGACGAGGACATGGCCGGCGGCGATGCGTTCTTCGAAGAAGGCATCCACTGGCTGCACATCGCGGGCAGCCTCGGTCCGACGATCACCTCGGTGCAGGGCTTCCGGCCGTCGGTCTCGCGAGACGGGCCCGGATCGGCGTGCCAAGAGCATGATGGTCGCGTTCCGGTACGACAACGACGCCGTCGGATCGCTGTACTACTCGCGCGAGATCCCGTCGCTGTTCCGGGGCTTGCGGGTGTCGAAGATCATGGGCCGCAAGGGCGCGATCTCCTTCGAGTCCAACGGTCTGTTCGTGTTCGTGCATGGCGACGGACGGGCCCGCTTCTACGTGCCCGGCCTCCTGCAGCGACATCCGCGGATACAGGGCCATGTACCGGGACTTCGCGCTGTCCATTGTCGAGGGGCGCGCTCCCGAGATGAGCCTCGAGCGGGCGATCGACGATCAGCGACTGATGGACCGGATCTATGCCAGCGTCAGCTAGATCGCGTTCGCCCAGGCACGACCACTACGACATCATCATCATCGGCAGCGGCGCTGGTGGCGGAACGCTGGCGCGCGAACTGGCCGCCACGTCGGCCCGCATTCTGATCATCGAGCGCGGCGACTTCGTGCCCGAGGAGCCCGAGAACTGGGATCCGGCCGCAGGTGTGGAAGCACCTGCGCTATCGCACCACCGACCGGTGGCTCGACGAGCGCGGCGAGTTGTTCCAGCCGTACACCCACTACAACGTGGGCGGCAACACGAAGTTCTGGGGCAGCGTGCTGTACCGGCTGCGGCGGGAGGATTTCGGCGAGGTCGCCACGCCGACGGCGTGTCGCCAGCGTGGCCGATCGATTACGACACGCTCGAGCCGTACTACGAACGCGCCGAGGAGATGTACCAGGTGCACGGCGAGGTGGGCCACGACCCAACGGAGGGCGCCCGCTCGCCGTTTCCGCAGGCACCAGTGCCGCATGCGGCCGGCATGACGTCAATCGTCGCGCAGCTCAAGTCCCTGGGTCTGCATCCGTCGCCCCTGCCGCTCGGTCTGCTCCAGCCTGGCGAAGTGGGCGGCTGCGTGCTCTGCAACACCTGCAACTCCTTCCCCTGCAAGATGCGCAGGAAGAGCGACGCCGAGGTCTGCGCGATCCTGCCGGCAACGATGCATGCGAACGTCGAGCTGCTGACGAATGCCTTGGCGAGGCGGCTGCTGACGGACTCGTCGGGCCGGAAGGTGGAGGCGGTGGAGGTCGAGCACGCGGGAGAAGTTCGAACGCTTCGGGCGCCGGTGATCGTCGCGTCGTGCGGCGCGGTCAATTCGGCGGCGCTGCTGCTGCGGTCGGCAAACGACGCGCATCCCGACGGACTCGCGAATTCGTCCGGGCTCGTCGGCCGGCGCTACATGGCGCATCTCGCGACGATGATGCAGGGTTTTCACCCGCTGCGGATGAACAGCGACGTCTTCCAGAAAACCGTCGCCATCAACGATTTCTACTTCCGCGGGCCGGACACCGAGTACCCGCTCGGTCAGATCCAGTCACAGGGTCGGACGCACGGGGTGATGGCGCAGATTGTCGTGCCGTGGATCCCGTTGTGGGCCTACACCGCGTGGGTCGCCCGGGGAGTGGACTGGCTGGCGATGTCCGAGGACCTGCCGGATCCGGACAACCGCGTCACGATCGAGCCGGACGGCCGCATTCGACTCACCTACCGCCCGAACAACGTGCGCGCACACGAGGAGCTCGTGCGCCGCTTCACGGCAGTGCTGAAGCAACTGGGGTTCTGGAAGGTGATGGCCTACTCGCACCGCACGAGGAACACGACCCATCAGTGCGGGACTCTGGTCTTCGGCACCGATCCGCGCACCTCGGTGCTTGATACGTTCTGCCGGACGCACGATGTCGACAACCTGTTCGTGGTCGACGCATCGTTCTTTCCCTCGTCGGCCGCAGTGAACCCGGGACTGACGATCGCCGCACAGGCGGTGCGCGTCGCGGATCACATACGCGCGGAGTACCTGGATTCTTGAGGACGAACGGCGATGGGCGATGGGCGATGGGCGATGGGCGATGGGCGATGGGCGATGGGCGATGGGCGATGGGCAATGATCTGAACCGCCGCATTCGCATTTGCAAATTAGCAATTGGCATTCAGCAATTAGCAATTCCGAGAGGTCTGTTTGTGAAAGCTCGCTCGTTCAGCCACATCGGCATCACCGTGTCCGATTTCAACACGGCGGTGAAGTTCTACTCGGATGTGTTCGGGTGTCCGCTGGTGGGCGTCTCCGACGCGCCACCCGATCGCGTGCGGAGCTTCTTCGGCGTCGACGGCCCGGCACCGGCCTGCAAGATCGGGTGGGTGCGGGCGCCGGGCGGCGGCATCCTGGAGATCTTCGCGTTCGAGCCGAAGTTGCCTCCCGAAACGAAGATCCCCTGGAACCGCACCGGCCTGACGCACTTCTCGTTCAATGTGCGCGACACGCAGAAGTGGTACGACTACCTGGTGAGCAAGGGGGTCGAGTGCCTCTCGAAACCAGAACGCTCGCCCCGAGGCCACACGTTCTTCTTCGCGAAGGACATGGACGGCAACCTGATCGAGATGATCGACCTTGGCCGCATGCACTACGTCCTGCAGTGGTTCGGACCGCTCGGCGGAGTCCTCTTCCGCCGCGGGCGGTATGCGAGGTACTACGAGTAGTCCTCAGTCGCAAGTCGGCAAGTCGGCAAGTCGACAAGTCGCAAATCGTCAAATCGTCAAATCGTCAAATCGTCAAATCGTCAATTTCCAGAGGTCACTTCCTGAGCGTGAACCCGGTCAGCATGCTCACGCGCAGACCTGACTTCGAAGGAACGACGGCGAAGTTCATCGGGATGTTGAACACGCCGGCGCGGAAGGTGACGCCGGCCGCCATCGCCAGGGCGACGCCGACAGGCGTGATGTTGGGTCCGATGCCGAACTCGGCGCCTTCGCGCGTGCGCAAGCCGACCAGCCAGTTCACGCTCGGGAGCAACACGCCCTGATCGAGCCCCCCGGCGAGCACGACCCACTCGTTCAGCACCGTGGGCCCGCCTTCCTTGCTGTAGAACTGCTTTTCGAACTGCCAGCCGAACTGCGAGATGCCGTTCGTTACCGTGATGTCCTCGGTCGCGAGCTTGTCCACGACGCCGTCGCTCAGGAACGTGAACCCGAACCGGGGGCCCGCCAGGCTGACGGTCTTCGCGAGCGGGGGGATGCGCTGGTCCCGTACCGTCGAAGCGGTCTGTGCGCAGAGCGGGTGCGGCGACGACAGCGAGCATGAGCGAGAGAAGCAGGGGCTTCATAGGTACCTCCGGCGTCAACGGTAGGCGCCAGGGCAGGACCGAGTCCTTCGCGAACGGCTGAAAAACGCTGAAGGTGTCAGGCGGCGCGATTGCGAAGGCGTGCGAGCACCGGCTCCCAGCTCGGATCGCCGCCCGACGCGCAGAAGCGGTTCGACCGGCAGCATCCACATCGCGCTGCCATCCGGCGCGCGACTGCAAGGCCTCGTCGACGATCGCGCACCGCCTCGGACGGTGCGGCCGCGAAGGCTGCACGCCACAGCCCGGGCCAGCGCAAGGTCCACAGGGGGAACTGCGCGTCGCTGCTCCGCCCGCCACTCGGTGGCGTGCCTGCATCGATGCCCCCAGGACGAGGAGAGCCGCACGCGTGCCAGTGGGTGCACCGGCACGCGTGACAGCGTCTCGTGGAAAGCGGCGCACGCCGCGTCTCCTGCACCCTGACGAAGGTGCAGTGCACCAATGGCGTACCAGGTGTTCGCGCAGCACTCGCGCGCATAGAGCTGGCCGCTCTGTTCGCCTGCCAGTTCGCGCTCGAACTGCTCCATCGCCCCTCGCTCGTCACCGCGCGCCAGCATGCTGAGACCGAGCAGCCAGTGAAGCGCCACGCCGCTGAATCTCTTGTGTGCGCCGTGAGTCGCCTGGGCTGCGATGCCCAGGTCGTCAGCTCGCGTTCAGCCGCGTCCATCGCGTGACGGGCAACGTGCACGGTCGCGGCGAGCCAGTGCGCGAGGGCGAAGCCCGGCAACAGGTTCAGCGTCCGTCGCGCCTCGCGCAGCCGCTCTTCGCCCCAGCTGACGTAGGCCAGGCGCAGGTGATGGCGCCAGTTGTCGGGCTCGAGCGAGACCGCCATGCGCGATGCGGCGAGCGCGTCTGCGTGGTGGCCAGTGCGATCCAGGACGAATCCCAGCGTCGCCCACGCTTCACCGTAGCCCGGGTCGAGCCGGCAGGCTTCGCGCGCGTGCTCCTCCGACATCGCGAGCGCGGCACTGTCTGGAACGAGTTCCGAGCGCGTCATCTCGTACTGCATGACGCCGGCGTTCGCGAGACCGACGTGCGCCGACGCCTGATCCGGCACCTGCTCGAGCACGCGGGCGAAGACCTCGCGCGCATGGATGATCTGGCCGCGTTCGAGCGTTTCGAGCGCGGCGCGTCCCTCGATCCACGCTCGGTGCGGTGCGAGCAGCGCCTCCAGCGCCTCGACCGTTTCACGCCTCTCGATGCGCCGAACCTCGGCCGTGAATCGATAACCGCGTCGAGCCTGCGTTTCGATGTACCCTGCACCGTCGCCGGACGCGAGGATGCGCCGCAGGCTCGAGATCGCCTGCTCGAGGCTGTTGTCAGTCACCGCGACGCCGGCCCATGCGGCCTCGATCAGCGCGTCCTTCGACAGCAGCTGCCCCGCACTGGCGACCAGCAGCAGCAGCAGATCGACCTGACGCGACGACACGGCCAGCGGTTCACCGTTCTTCAGGAGCCGGCGTGACGTCGGATCGAGCTGGAAGGGTCCGAATGCGTACAGCAGGTTCGCCACAGTTAATCGTCAGGCGCGCGGCGAGCCAGCCGCTACAGGTCCGTCTCGCGAAGGAGCATGCCATTCCCACATCGGCCAGTCTAACGTCAGCAAACGCCGGCGCCCAGCCGGATCGCAGCCCTCGTGGCAGCGCCGGAAGCGGCATTTTGCACGTTCGTGAGGTGATCTGATGCCGAGGACGTCGCGGCTGAACCCTGCGTGTCGCTGGGAGGCGCAGGCGGTCCCATCGAGGCATATCCGGCCGTGAGGTGAAACTGGGACGCTCTCCATCGCGCGCGTGCTTCCGGTGCGCGACCGGCGCCTGGTCGGCCCGTGGTGTTTCCTTGACCGTTTCGGGCCGCTCTCCTTCTCGGACAGCAAGCCGATGGACGTCGCGCCGCACCCGCACATCGGCCTCCAGACGGTGACGTGGCTGCTCGAGGGAGAGGTCGTCCACGATGACAGCCTCGGCTTCGAGAGCATCGCCAGGCCCGGTGGCGTGAACGTGATGACGGCCGGCGGCGGCATCGCGCACGCCGAGCAGACGCCGCGCCTGCACTCCGGAGCTCTGAACGGCGCGCAGTTGTGGGCGGCCCTGCCCGAGGCCACACGAAACGGCGCGGCCCAGTTCCAGCACGTCGACGAGGTGCCGACCGCCGACGTGCACGGCGGGATCGTGCAGGTCTTCGCCGGCACACTGGCGGGAGTGATTTCTCCTGCCCTGCACCATTCGCCCATCGTCGGCGCGGAGTTGCGCGTGCACGCGGGCGAGCGGCTCACCTTCGAGGTGCCGCGCGACATTCGAACACGCCGCGCTGCTGCTCGACGGCGACGCGCAGGCCGAACGGACGCCGTTCGCGCCGCACGTTCTGTACTACTTCGGCCGCGGGCGCACGGAAATCGCTATCGAGAGCCACGGCGGTGCCCGCGTGCTGTTCATCGGCGGACCGCCCTTCGGGGAAACGATTCTGATGTGGTGGAATTTCGTGGCTCGCACGCCGGAGGAGATCGCGAAGGCGCGCAGCGACTGGGAAGCGGGGCTGCGCTTCGGTTCGGTGAAGGGCTACGACGGCGCGTCCATTCCTGCGCCGCCGCTCGCCCGCTTCGCCAGCCCGAACCCGGTCAGCTGACTGCCTGGCCGCTACTGGGTGACGGCCTTGCCGTCGATGATGTCGTAGATGCGCCGAACGGCCGCCAGGCTGGGCGTCGACACCCTGCCCGTAGGCGTCCGTGAACTTCGTCATGTCGATGGTCTTCAGCGCGTCATCGGGCGACGCACCCTGCTGCTTCGCGGCGGACGCCTGCCGCCACTCCTCGCGAAGGTAGGCCTGCATGTTCGAGATGGCTGTGTCGATGGCCGCGCGGCCCTGAATGTGGTCGCCGTGCCCGGGCAGGACGAGATCGATGTCGAGCTTCTTCAGCGCGTCCAGCGTGGCCGGATGATCGTTGGGAAACGCGTCTCCCTGCCATCCGACCGTCGCCTTGAACAGGATGTCGCCCGTCGCTGCCGCGCGCTCGGACGGCACGTAGACGATCGAGGTCGCCAGCCGTGTGAGCGCGGCCCGCCCACATGATCCGGAACTCCTTGTTGCCGGACCAGACCGACATCGCATTCGAGATCGTCACGTTGGGCGCCTGCAGCGGGAAGTCGCCCGAGTAGACCGCAAGCGTCGCTTCGGCCGACGTCAGCTGCTGCTGCAGCGTCGCCTTCTTCGTCGCGTCGGCTTCCGCCGCCACCTGCTTGCGAAGGTTCTCGATGCGGCCCGGCATGGGATCGGTGAAGTTCCTGAACGTCACGCCCTGTCGCGCCTCCGGGCCGAGCAGCATCTTGCGCGAGAACTCGTGCCCGATGATCTGGACGGTCGGCGGCAGGGCCGCGTTCCCGTAGGCGTGGTCGATGTGGAAATGCGTGTCGACGAGATAGCGCACCGGCTTGTCGGTGATCGACTTCACGCCCTCCAGCAGCGACCGCGCTGACGCGGGCGAGCCTTCGGAGTCGGTCACGAGGACGTCCGAGTCGTTGACGAACACCCATGACGTCGCGTTGATCCCCGGCGTGCCCGGCGCGTCCGCGCGGTAGATTGTCTCCGTGATCTTCGTCATGCGGTGCCGCGCTGCCCTGCCCTGCGCCAGCGTCTGCTGGCCCTGACCGAGCCATGCGACCGCGCCGCCGAACACGACGAGCGTGGCGAGCACGCCGAGCCGCACACGTCCGCCGATTGATTCACCCTTCATCGATGCTCCTCTTGTGTTTGTGCAACGCGGCCTGCTATCGGCGTGGACCTTCAGCTCCGCCAATCGTTTATCGCCGCGCGCCTTGCGGCCGGTGACGCCCGCGTCGGCGCGAGGATTCAGGACCGCACAACAAATGTAGCCGCAGACCCTCAGTCCGCCACACGGCCCGGCGCCGATCGAGTCAGCGTCACGGTCCGGAGCCCGACGGCACACCGCAAGCCACGCGGATAAGCCGACCACATCGAAAGGCATCACCGCGGAGGACACCGAGGCGCCGAAGAACACGGCATTCCCTAGTAACACAGTGCACTCTGCGTTCCTCCGTGCCTCCGTGGTGAAGCATTTTCGGGTCGCGTCGCCGCTTGAAACGGTGGTCTGAACGCGGTAGGAACATGTAGGGCCGGCCGCGTACGAGGGGGTCTCAGGCGCGCCGGTCTGACGATCGTCTGATGACCCGCTGAAGACCCGACGCTACCAACACCCGACGGCGGTATCATGTGCCTGGGCGTCACGCTCCAGGTCGTTCCTTGCATCACTCAACGCGCACCTCACCAGCATGCGTCGTCGCACTCACGCGCGCTGCTCGTCGTCTCCGCGCTCGCTGCCGCGGTCGTCGGCGCAGCGCTGCCACCTCTCGGCAGCCGGGCAGCCATTCACCTACACCGACGTCACCAGCCGGGCAGGCATTTCGTTCGTGCACGAGAACGGCGCGGCAGGAGCCCACTGGTATCCGGAGCTGTTTGGCGGCGGCGTCGCCGTGCTCGACGTCGACGCCGACCGCTGGCCCGATCTGCTCTTCATCAACGGAAAGCAGTGGAAGCCGGGAGCGCACGCGCACGTCACACGCGCTGTACCGCAACAATCACGACGGCGACGTTCACCAATATCACGACGGGCAGCGGCTTCGACACGCTCGATGTCTACGGACTCGGGGCGACGGTCGGCGACTTCGACAACGACGGCCGCGACGATGTGTTCGTGACCACGACGGAGGGCGGCCGGCTCCTGCGCAACGCCGGCGGCAACCGGTTTGTCGACGTCACGCAGCGCGCCGGCATCCGCAACAGCACCTTCGCGGTAAGCGCCGCGTGGCTCGACTACGACCACGACGGGCTCCTCGATCTGTTCGTCGGCAACTACGTGGAGTGGTCGCCGGCGATCGAAACGCAGGTGCGCTGCACGCAGGACGGCGAACGCGGCTACTGCGGACCGGATGCCTACAAGCCCGTGGCGCCCGAAGCTGTATCGCAACCTCGGCGGCGGCCGCTTCGAAGACGCCACGCACGCGCCGGACTCGGCGATCCGAGCGACAAGGCGATGGGCGTCGCCGTGCTGGACTACAACGGAGACGGCTGGCCGGACCTGTTCGTCGGCAGCGACCGGGTGCCGGCAAAGCTGTATCGCAACGATGGCCGCGGACACTTCGTCGACGAAGCGGTGCGCGCCGGCGTGGCGCTGAGCGAGAACGGCGTCGCCCGCGCCAACATGGGCGCGGACGCTGCGGACTACGACCGTTCCGGCCGCCCGCACATCGTCGTCGGCAACTTCGTCAACGAGATGCTCGGTCTGTATCACAACGAGAACGGCACCCTGTTCCGCGATGTGGCGCCGCGTTCCGATGTCGGGCGCGCGAGCCTGCTCGCGGTGACGTGGGCCACCTTCTTCTTCGATGCCGACCTCGACGGCTTCCTCGACATCTTCGCGGCCAACGGCGGCACCGACGAGTCACAGGGACGCGACGCGCGGGCGCGCCTCAGCCAGGCGCCGCTGCTTCTCCGCAACCGCGGCAACGGCACGTTCGAGAACATCACGGCGTCACTCGGCGCTGCGTTCAATCGGCCGGTCATGGGACGTGGCGCGGCGTACCTGGACATCGATGGCGACGGCGATCTGGATCTCGCGATGACGACGCTGGATGGGCCTGCGGTGCTGTTCCGGAACGACGGCGCAAGCAGCAACACGTGGCTGCGCGTGCGGACGACAGGCACGAAGTCGAACCGCGAGCGGCATCGGCGCCGTGGTGCGAGTGACCAGCGCGTCGGGAACGCAGTGGCAGATGGTGCGCAGCGGCTCGAGCTACGCGTCGCAGAGCGAGCTGACGCTCACGTTCGGACTCGGCGCGGACACCCGCGCGACGCGGGTCGAGGTGACGTGGCCGTCGGGCAGAACGCAGACACTCACCGACGTCGCGGCCGAATCAGACGCTTGCAGATTCCGGGAGCCGTAAAGCGGGTCATGGCACGTAGAGCTCGCAGTAGCCGCAGAGGGCGGCCGATGCTCGAACGCCGACGCCAAGCCGAGGCCTGCATCGCCGCCTAGCGAGCCGACCGTGCCTGTCGGGCGAGTTCCTCCTCGACCAACCGCTTGAAGAACTCGAGTGGCGGCAGGAACGACGGCGGCTCTGGCGCCAGCCGCCCGTTCACGAGCAGGCTGCGGCTGCCGGGGATGTCGTAACGGCGCGCCTCTTCGAGCGCGGCGCCGATGCGATCGCGGGTCTCCTCGCGGTCCACGCACGCATCGAACGTCGGCGCGCGTCAGGCCGATTTCGTCGGCAACGCTCTTGAACCGCGCGGAGTCCAGCGCTCCCGCCTGGCCGAGCAGCGTGTCGTGGAACTCCCAGAATTTACCCTGCAGGTTGGCACACGCCGCAGCCTCCGCCGCGGCAATCGACGCGGGATCGTTCGCCGGGCAGGTGTTTGAACACGAACCGCACGCGTCCGCCGAACATGTCGCGCACCCGCGGAAGCGATGGCGGCGTACCGCGCGTAGGTCTGGATTCTGAAAGTCGCCGAACAGCACGACCTCCACAGACGGCGGTGGCAGGACCGATGGTGGGGTCGTCGGCCGGATGTTCTACGCTCGACGCGAGGCGGGAGCAGGAACGTCTCGGCCCTCGTGGACACCTTCATCAGTTCCTCGATGTAGCTGAGTTTCGCGAGGTCGGGCTCGACCTTGCGCGCGAGCCACTCGCGCGAGGCGCGGGCCGCAATTGATCGAGGCTCGCGCCGCGCGCGCGGCTGCCCAGCGTCTGATAGAGCGATGAGACTGCCGTGTCCGGCAGCGGAATCGTGTGTTTCGGAATCTCGTCCTTCAGCAGCGCGTCGACCGTGACACCCCGCGACGCCGCTTCGCGGGACAGCAGCTCGTTGTTCACCATGTCGGTAACGACCCGGCGACGCGCGTCGTACAGGTGACGACTGGCGGACAGATAGCCGACCGGATCGGTACGCTGCCATTCGCGATCGACTTCGGCGATCGTGAAGGACCGGTCACCCACGCGGGCAGCCGCCTCGGAGGGCGCGGGAAGTGGAGACGGACCGGAATCGCTGCGTGCAGGCGAGGCTGCGCTGCTGCCAGATGGACTCGGCGATGTTGACGGAGCCGGCGCGTCGCCGATGCGCACTTCCAGCGACGCCGTGTCGGCGGGCGCCGGTCCTCGCGATACGGTCAGCAGGTAGGATCCGGGTGGAATCATCTCGACCGGGACGACGGCGATGATTCGCTGATCGAGCGCAAGCTGGATGTTGAGCGGCACGAGATCGAGCGTGACGAACGGCCGCGGACCGAAACCCGGTTCCGGAGATCGTGAGCGTGCCGGCGATCGCATCTGGTGCGGCCGCCTCGATCGCCAGGGCCGAAGCGGGCGCCTGCGCATGCGCTGCCCACGCCGTGGCCAGCAGGAGCGCCGCAGCGAGCATGACGGACCTCATGGCATCTCCTCGTCAGTCCACGGCGTCCGGCACGGATCGGCCCTGTCGTACAGCTTCAGCCGTGCGGTGAGTCGCGCCTTCGTGCCGGCGAGGCCCGGCGCGGTCCGCGGCCGCGACGAGATCGCGCTGAAGCGACTGCGCCTCGCGATACTGTCCGAGTTCCGCGAGTGCCATCGCATAGGTTTCTCCGAGTTCGAGAGTGCGCCCGCGCTGCAGCATCTGCTGCACCAGTTCCATCGCGCGCTTCCCGTCGCGCACCCGATCGTCGGGCGAGGCGGCGAGGAGGCGGGCCAGCGCATGAGTGAACACCAGGTCGTCCGCACTGCCCCTGGTTCGCCTCCTGCAGTGTGTCGCGTGCCTGCTTGTCGCGGTGAAGGATTGTCAGGGTCATCGCATAGCCCATGCGCGCTTCGGCGTTCTCCGGTGCGCTGGCGAGCACCTGCTCGTATTCTGCGACCGCCTCGGCCGGCTTTCCAGAGCGGCGAAGGCTCGACGCGAGGCGAAGCCGCGCTTCGGTGTAGGTGGGCCGGACTTTCAGCGCTGCCAGAAAACGCTCGACGGCCTGCGCGTGGCGCCCCTCGTTCTGCAACAGCACGCCGAGGCTGAACTGCGCGGGAAAGTACTCCGGCGACTTCTGGACCGCCGTCTCGAACTCTGCGCGTGCACCACCATCGTCCTTCATCATGCTGAGAGCAGTGCCGAGACGATGATGAAGGGCCGCGCTGTCGGGCGACAGGGCCAGACCCTTTCGAAACTGCGCCGCGGCGCCAGGCCAGTCTTCGGCGTCGAGCGCCCGGATTCCCAGGCTCTCGTAGGTCTGGGGGCTCTCCAGCAGCGAGTCGAGTTCGACCATCAAGGTGTCGGTCGGGTTGACGCGGCCGTCGCGGCGCTGGCGTAGATGCTCCGCAGATTTCGCGGCGTCACCGAGCGCACCGTAAGCGATCGACAGCGGATAGTGCGCCGCGGTCGCCTTCGGGTTCATCTTCAGCACCTCTTCGAGGTACTCGACAGCCTTGCGGTTGTCTCCCCTGGCCAGGGCGGTGCGACCGGCGCCGAACCTCGCGGATACGGAGCCCGGATTCAGCTGGAGCGCTCTGGCGAAGGCCGGCTCGGCGGCGTCCGGATTGCCGGCGGCGAGACTCACGTCGCCAAGCCAGACGAGCGTGTCGATGTCGTCGGGCTTCAGTTGCAGCACGCGCTCGAACAGGCTTGCGGCTTTCGGGAGGTCGCCTTTCGCTCGCGCCAGCTGCGCGAGGTAGTAGGGCCAGCGGTAGTCGGACGGATTCAGCGTCTGGGCGTTGAGAAAGGTGTCCCCGGCCGCGTCGGGCAACTGCGCCGCCATCAGGAGCCTGGCCAACTCGCCGTACGCGTTCGCCCGCTCGATGATGGTTGACGTCGGATCCGCCAGCGTACGCGTGAGCACCTGGTACTGCGTGGTGATCTGGCGCTGCACACTCGGGACCAGCTTGGACAGGTCGGGCAGCGGCGCAGCCTGCGTGGCTGGCTGGCTGACGGCGGCAGATTTCGCGGTGGTGCCATCGTCCGAGCGCGAGCACCCCGCTGCGATCAGCGCCGCGAGCGGCAGCACGCCGATGCTAAGCATGAAGCGCGAACTCACTTGCCCTCGCCCTGCTTCAGTGTGGTCCACCTGTCCACGGCCACACTGCTCCATTCCTCCGAGCGACCGTCGGGCCACTTCACCTGCACGCGCGGGCTCGTCGCCGAGCCGCCCAGTCCGACAAGCACCCGAGGATCGTTCGCGGAGGCATAGCTGCCGTCGGAGCGCACGCGCCGCCACAGCGTTTTGCCGTCTGCCCGAACCACCCCGACCCGCGCCCCGAGCATGTCCCGGGGCGTCTTGTCGCCGACCAGGCGCAGGCCGACCCAATGCTGGCGGTTACCGATATTGTTGATAAGCAGCCGGGTGCGCCCGGCATCGTTCCCGACGAGGATGTCGATGTCGCCGTCGTTGTCGACATCTCCGAAGGCCGCACCGCGTCCGGACTCCGACATCGTGAAGGATGGACCAGCCTTCGCGGTCACGTCTTCGAAGCGGCCGCTGCCGAGATTCCTGAACAGCAGGCGGCGCTGATCGTACGGAAACGCCACCTTCTCGTGCCCTTCCAGCGTGATGATGGTGCCGTTGGCGGAGAACGCATCGAGCCACCCGTCGTTGTCGTAGTCGATCCAGGCCGTGCCCCAGCCGGTGAACTGCGTACTCGCCGGCCCCAGGCCCGACATCGCGCCCTGATCGCGAAATCGCGCCGAACCGTCGTTGACATACAGGTTGAAGCCCTGGCCGGTCAGCTCGGTCATCAGCAGATCGTCGTCGCCATCGTTGTCGAAATCACCCGCGTCGACCCCCATGCTCGCTTCGGCTTTCCCCTCCGCAGTGACCGCGGCGCCACCGGTCAACGCAACTTCCCTGAAGGTGCCGTTCTTCTGGTTCAACCAGAGCAGGTTGTCTTCACCGTCGTTGGCCACGTAGATGTCGATCCAGCCGTCGCCGTCGAAGTCCGCGGTGGACACCCCGAGCGCGGGCGCGGCCTTGATGCCGGCGAGTGCCCTGGTGGTGACGTCGGTAAACCGTCCTGTCCCGTCGTTGTGATAGAGGCGATCGCGCAACCCTCCATAGATCTGTGGCGGGCAGTAGTCGCGCGCCCCGGCGGGATTCGGACACACGGTTTCCTTGTCGAGTCCGCGATAGTTCACGTTGTTGCCGACGTAGAGATCCAGGGAGCCGTCGCGGTCGTAGTCGAGGAACGCCGCCGACACGCCAAAGCCTGGCTGGTTGGCAGTGCCGCTCTTCGCCGTCACGTCGCTGAACGTTCCGTTACCGTTGTTCCGATACAGCTGGTCGCCGCCGAAGCTTGTCAGGTACAGGTCGACGAATCCGTCATTGTCTACGTCGCCAGTCGCCACTCCGAAGCCGAAGCCAGTCGCGTCGATCCCACTCTGGGCTGTGACGTCGGTGAAACGGAGCGATCGGGTGCCGTCTGCGCGCACTTCGAGATCGTTGCGGTACAACCGACCTCGAAGCGACGCATCCACGGGCTCGACACCCAGCGGGTGTCCCTGCACGAGATAGACGTCCAGGTCGCCGTCGTTGTCGAAATCGAAGAGCGCGACGCCGGGTGGCAGGATCTCGGGGTAGTAGAACTTCCCGCTTGCACCGTTGACGTGCGTGAAATCGATACCTGAGGCCTGAGCGCTTTCAGTGAACCACTCGCCGCCCGCTGTCCCGGGGTTGGAAGCGGCCGCGCTGCCGCCCGCACCAGGCAGGGTGCTGCCGTTGTTGCCCGAACCACACGCGGCGACCGTGAGCGCGACCGCAATTGCCATCCCCCACTGTGACGCTCGTGACACACATGGGCTGAGCCTGTCCATCTAGCCCTTTACCTGTTCACCGAAGGCGCGCTTCGCATCGGCGATGCGCGCAGTGTTCTCATCGTAGGACATCGGCGAACCCGCATCCGCACGCGGCGGATAACCGGGAGTTCGGTACACCGGATACGCCTCAGTCCGCAGATGCGCGAGCATGTGATGGCCCACTCGGGTCGCACGCTCGTGGCGTAACGCCGAGATGTCGATCGGCGCGACGACGATGCGTTCGCCTGGGCCAGGTGACGCCTCGGCAACCATACGTCCATCGAAGTCGACGACCTGCGACCCGCCGGGCCAGGAGTACGGCGGGTAATGCTTCAGGCTGGCGCCCTGGTTCGCTGCCACGACATACGCCATATTCTCGATCGCCCGAGCGCGGTTGATGAGCGTCCACCAGTTCATCGGCTCGGTGGCGCCCCACGGATCCATGTAGGCCGACACCCGCACGAGCACTTCAGCGCCGTTGGCGGCAAGTTGACGGAGCACCTCGGGAAACAGCCAGTCGTAACAGATGGCGCAGCCGATGCGGCCGATCGGCGTGTCGGCGACCGGGAACAGCGGCTCGTCGTAGTCCGGAATGTCGTGAGGGCTGCTGTGCACCTCGAAGGGAATCCATGGGTTCACCTTGCGATACTTGTAGAGAATCCCCTCGGGCCCGATCAGGCACGTCGTGTTGAACACCACGCCCGGATACTTCGCATCCTCTTCGAGCATCGACCCGCTCTGGATGTAGATGTCGTGCTCGTGCGCTTTCGCGGCGAGGCGCTCCGTGTGTTCGTTCGGCACAGGCACCGTCAGATTCTTCAGCAGATCGGCAACCGCCGGGTACACCGGCGCGGCGTGCGCGAACTCCGGAAACACGACGAGCCGGACCGGCAGAAACGGCTGGCTGCCCCCGACCGCGGCGTCGATCATGTCGATCATGCGGGCGGTGTTGGCGCGCATGCCGCTGCGTTCGGAGGGATTCGGCAGATCGGTCTGACACGCGGCGGCGGCGTAACGAAGGTGGGACATAGGGACTACGGAAATGCTAAGTGCTCATTGCTGATTGCTAATTTGGATTGCCAAGTGCCAATCGCTGATTGCGAAACATGTCATGCGGACCTGAAGGCGCCTTCGCCTACCGCCCACCGCCCATCGCCCATCGAGCCTATTGCCGCCCTGAGCGTGCAGCGGCGGAACAGGGCGCATCACGCGGCGCGTGTTGAACTGCTCGCGGTACTCGTTGTGTTCCATCGTGTCCGGATAGTGCTCGCCCGACGGATACGGGTAGCCCGACATGCCATGAAACGGCAGCGGCTCCACGCTGTCCGGACTGGCCGAGTTGATGTCCATCTCCTTGCTGAACCCGTCGCCCTGCAGCAGGTAGGTTCGACGCGACCCTGCCGGCAGAGACGCGATGCCCGCGCCAAATTCCAACGCCACCTCATCTCCTGGCCGGGCGATGACGAACTTGTCGTCAGCGGCTGCGAGCAGTCCGCGCACATCTCCCTCGCGCGTGAACAGCCCGACAAACGTCTTCCACGGCGACTCCGCGGAAACCCGTGAGTAATCGTACCCCGGCGGGTCCTCGCCGTCAGGCCGCACCTCAGCGGAAAAGCCGCGCGATCGGAGCGTGGCGGTCATCGGGTCGGCTGTGCTCGATGTGAACGCGTCGGCCGAGACGGTGTCACCCACCAGGATCTGATCCCAGTAGATGCGCATGTTCGTTGTCAGCCGTACTTCACGTTCGCCCGGACGCAGTGCACGCGAGAGGTCCAGCGGGATTGTCTGAGGCCGGCCGACCGGAATCCCGATTGGCACCTCCAGCCGTCGCCACCTCCCGCCCGCATCGCGCGATTCAAGAAACGGCTCCACGGCAGTGAGTCCCGCCTGCTGCGCAGCGACGTTGTCACTCGAGAAGGCGTAATCGGTCCACCCTGTCAGGAGCAGGGTCGGCGACTCACGGCGCGTCCCGAGATCGATGGTCAGGGTATGGGAGGCGGCGTACCCGCGAACCCGCTCCAGCCGGAAGTCATCGGGATAACGTCGATCCAGTTGGCCGATGCGCTCCGTCACGTTGTGCCCGTGATCGTCCGTCACGCTCGCCGGCACAGTGGGCGTGCGCACCGCATGCAGTTTGAAGGGCTTGGCCGTGGCTGTCATCCCTTCGTTGGGAAACACCTGCACGTCGTCGGGATGCGTCACCGTCAGCAGCTGGACGCGATCGAGATAGAGCACTTCTTCCAGTTCATTGGTAATCCGTAGCTGCAACCGGTCGCCAACCGGCTTCAGACGGTCGCCGGGGATTCGCACGTACTCGACCGGGTCGGGGTGATTGTATGTGCCCGGGCCTTCCCAGTAGCCCATCTCGCCTCCGCCAAGAAAGTCAGTGAGAAACTCGAATCGCTCTCCGTTCCACGCGTACAGGAACGGGCAGGACGAGGGCTTGCGATCGAGTTCTTCGACGAGGAACGGTGACGGCAGCACCGGGGGCTGCTGCCCTTCGGGCGCGCGTCTCGGCCTGGACGATGCCGGAGGGCCAGAGGACGCGCGTCACGTCAGCACCGGCGCGCGCGCCAAGACCGAACAGGATATCGCTCGGCGCCACGGCGGGACTCGAGGCAGACGTCTCGAAGCGCGCACTCAGGCTTCCCGCCCGCACCTGCACTTTCGAACCGACGCCGCTCCGGTTGGTGACCCGGCCGCGCAACTGCACGCGCAGCGACCGATTGCGGGGATCGCCGCTGTTCCGCCACACCGATGCCTGGTCGCGGATGGTGGCCACGATGTCGATGTCGCCGTCCAGGTCGACGTCCGCGACAGACAGCGACCGCACCAGCCCACCCGCTGCATCAGGCGCATCGCCCACTGCCGCGGCGGTCACATCAATCCAGCTCGGGCCGAGATTGCGCGTCACGCTGAGCCCGGTCGGCGACATCGCCAGCAGATCCAGCAGACCGTCGTTGTCGTAGTCCGCGAACTGCGCAGCGGTCACGCCGCGCAAACTCTCCGCGGCGTCCGATACGTTGAAGCGCCCCTGACCGTTGCTGAGCGCCAGCACGCTCGTGCCGGTGCGGGCGAAGAAGAAATCGGGCCAGTCGTCCTTGTTGACATCCCCGACGGCCACCGCAGTCAGCATCTCTCCACTTTTGGCAGCCCCCGCGAGGCCCACCTCGACGGCCACGTCCCGAAATGTGCCGTCACGCTGGTTCGAAAGCAGTTGCGGCGCGGAGTCGCTATTCACAACGAGCAGGTCGATATCCCGGTGATTGTCGAAATCGGTCGGGACGACGGCGATGGCGTGGCCGCGGCGACTCAGTTTCGCGGCGCTTGTGATATCGGTGAAGCTGCCATTGCCGTTGTTCCGCAGCAACTGCAGCGGCGCGGGCGCGAACTCCGCCGGGAACACCCGGGTACCGGACCGCTGTTGCCTGGTCGCCGTAATGTCGGCCAGTCCGGCGATGAGCAGGTCCACGTCGCCGTCGTGGTCCACATCCACAAACGCCGCGGCGCCGGGTAGTGCACTGAATCGCGGAAGCTTGAATGCGCGGGTGACATCGGTGAAATGCCCTTTGCCGTCATTCCGATAGAGGCTGCTCGCCAGAAGGCGCAGCACGAACAGATCGGGCGCACCGTCGTTGTCGACATCAGCGGCAACGACGCCGACGGCGACATCGCCGCTCGGAACGGACTCGAGCCCGGAGCCCGCGGTCGCGTCGGTCCAGGTGTCGTTTGGATCGTGTCGATAGAGCCGCTGACCGCGTCCGGAGACGACGACCAGATCGAGGTCGCCGTCGGCGTCGACATCGACGAGTGATTGCCCGCCGCCGAGACCCGTGGCGAGATCGCGCACGCCGGCATCGGACAGATCCGCGGCGGCGAATCGTCGGCCGAACGGTGACGTGGTCGGTGTGCCGGCAGACGGCGTCGACGCCCCGGACGCCGTCGATGCGCCAGACGGCGGCGGCGCTGCCAGCCGCGCCGCAGTGAATCTGGCGGGTGGCGTCTCGTGGCTCACCAGTTCGGGCTCGCTGCCCGTTGAGGCAACCGCTTCCGCATAGCGCCCCTGTTCGAGGTAGCCGGTGCCGAACGTGACGGCGTAGCTCGCGCGACGAAGCTGCTGCGCGCGCTCCAGCAGCGGCTGCCCTTCATCGGTCCTGCCGCTGCGAGTGAGCGCCAGGCCGAGAACGTACGCGGCGGTCACGTGATACGGCTCATTCTTCACGATCGGCTCGAGCGCGGTCACCGCGTCGGTGTAGCGGCGATCTTCGAGCGCAATCTGGGCCAGGTTCACATTGGCGCCGACATCAGCGGCATCGAACTGGCGCACCTTCTCGAAGAAGCCGCGTGCCTCGTCGTTCCGGTTCTGCGCGCGGGCGACCAGCCCGAGGACATAGGGCGGCTGCGGCGCGGTCGGCATCAGCGCGGATGCGGTCGTGGCTTCCCGGGCCGCGCCATCGAGATCCTGCTCGTACATCAGCGCGAGGCTGAGGTTCAGGCGGCCGACGGCCAGGGTGGGATCGATGGTGAGCGCCTCCCTGAAGGCGGCTGCCGCTTCCGGATATTTGAGCTGCTCGAGCAGTGCCACGCCGACGTTGTTTGCCCGATAGGCGCGCTCGCGGGTGTCGCGGGTGGGCCCGGTTGCTGGTGGCGGCGTGCTGCCGCAGGCCGTCAGCCAGGCAGCCGCAACCAGCATGGCGGCGCAGGCAAGCCGTCGAGGAGAACAGATTGTCGGGAAGCGCACAACCCAGCTTAAAGAAAAAGCCCCGCCGGGCGCCATAGCGCCCAGAGGGGCTTGCTCAGATCCGGATGCCGCCCGGCTCTACCTGCTCAGAACTGAATAGCGGCTGTGACGCGCGCGAGCCGCGGATCGAGGAACGTCGTCGGGCGCAGCCAGCGGTTGGCGTTCGGATTCGCGCTATACGCCGTCGTCACATTCTGAATCGAGTTGCTGTTCAGCGCGTTGTACAGATCGAACGCGAGACGCAACTTGCCCCAGCCGATGTTCAGCATCTTGTTCACAGAGAGATCCAGCTGGTTGAACCGGTCACCGTACAGCGAATTCGGGGTGATGAGGTTCACCGAGGCTGGCGTCGTCAGCGTCGATGGTGCGCGGCCGTTCTTGAACGTGATATTGGCAGCCGTCACGGTGAGCGTGGCATTCTCGGCCGCCCCGCGAGTGTTGCGATAGATGAAACTGCCGTTGAACCCGCCCTTGATCGGCACGCTGCCGTTGAACCGGAAGTCCATGTTGTTCACCCAGTCCGTGACAACCTTGCAGGCTCCCTCGCCGCTGCTGTTGAAGCCGTTCCACGTCGTTCCTGCGAGGGACCCGGTCACGTCGAGCGGCTGGCCGGGTACGTCGACCGTAAAGCAATGGTCGTCGACGCTTCGACCAATGTCGAGTCCACCGCCGACCCTCACGCCCTTCGGCAGCCTGCCGTCGAGCGAGATCCACGCGCCGTCCCAGTACCGCTGCGGCAAACCCGTGTTGCCGTTCTTGTCAGCAAAGTCCTTGGCGTTGGTCACCCGCAGCGTGCCCTGACCGAACAGCGTTTGCTTTACGTCGTAGAAGCCACACCGCGTCTGGCCCGAGGTGGCCAGGCGTGAATCGGTCGGGACGGTGATGCAGTACTCGTCGAAGTCGCCCGGTCCGAGGAGGGTGTTTTCAGTGACGGTGAAGCTGCCGTCCCAGTTGTGGTTGTAACCAACGGCGAGCGACAGTCCGTGAACGATCTCGTGCTGCAGATCGACGTTGATGTCCCACAGGAATTCGCGGTTGTTGCGCAGCACCGAGTCGTCGAAGGTCACAGCCGACGCGTTGAACTGCCCGAAGAACGCGCTGCTCATCGGACCGCAGATGTCGCCGCCACTCGCGCTGAGGTCTTGCGACGCCAGATTGCGCACGTCGCAATCGGGCGTGTAGTTGCCGTTCACGTCGGTCCAGCTGCGAAACGCGTTGTTGACGGAGGAGTTGATTGGGTTGACGCGGCCGGTCAGATCGGACCGGCTCAGCGAATTGTAGCGACCGGCGGACACTTTCAGCGCCGTCCGTCCGTTGCCGAAAATGTCGATCGCCGTGCCGATACGGGGGTTGATGTCGTTCCAGAGTGGAACCTCGGAGCGCTCGTCGGCGTGCCGGGCG
>CAVOPD010000003.1:0-473143 GCA_963697745.1 uncultured Acidobacteriota bacterium
TTCAGGAACAGGAAGCGCCGGAAGGTGCCGTCGGCGTCGAACACCTGAATGCGCCGGTTGTTGCGGTCGGCCACGTAGACATTGTTCTGGCGGTCCACCGCGATGTTGTGCGGCGTGTTGAACTGTCCCGGATTCTGATCGCCGTGCTGACCGCCGGCGCCGCGTGAGCCCCACGACTTCACCCACGCGCCATGCTTGTCGTACTTGGCAACCCGCCCGTTCGTGTAGCCGTCGCTGATGTACAGGTTGTCGTCGGAGTCGAACGCGATATCGGTCGGGCCGCGAAAGTAGCCGTCCTGGGCGGCGGCTGGAGGCGTCGCCCCGCGCCCGGTCCGGAACCATGACTCCTCCGGATCGTCGGGCCCTTCAGGCCGGCGACCAAGGTTCATGGTGACATAGCCAGCCGGATTGAACCGCACGGCGGCATTCGTGCCTTTGTCCACCACCCACAGGTTGTCGTACTTGTCGAAGCGGATTCCGTGACCGTAACCGAGGCCGTACACGTTCTTGCCGATCTCGCGCACGAAGCGCCCTGTCGCCAGGTCGAACTCCAGCAACTGCGTCGACGCATTGCCGTACAGCGGTCCTGACGTGGGACTGCCGGGATGGTTCAGCACCACCAGGTGATTCTTCGAGTTGACGGCGACACCAAGGACCTCACCGAAATTCATGTCGGCGGAGTACTTCAGGAAATCGGTGGACGAGTCGAACGGGATCTCGGGAACGGTGACCGGCGCGGGCGCCGGCTGCGGCGACCCTGCCGCCGCGGGTGTCTGCTGTGCGGCGACCCATGGGCCGCGCGCGGCAAGGACGGCCACAACCAGCAGCGAGGGGACGGCAACGAGCCAGAAACGCTTCATCACACAACCTCCAACCTGGCGCCTTCCACTGGACCAGGGGTTCACGCGAGGCCGATGATAGCAGCCATCATCGGCGTGTGTAGCCGCGGACCTTCAGGTCCGCCCTGAGGAGATTGTGTCTTACCCGGTGACGGCGGACCCTCGTGAGGTCGCCTCAAATGGTCTTGAGCTGGGCGCCGGGCGCGACGAGCAGCGCGCGTTCGAGGTCGGCCATGGCACCGTCACGCGGCTCGGCCACGCCGACGAGGATCTTGCCGTCGGTGACCGCCGGATCGTAGAGCGCCGGCGTCGCCGGCCGAGTCCCGCGGTGACGATCAGCGTGATGACGGTCGCGAGGATCGCACCGAGCATCGTCATCTCGAAGATGACGATCAGGATCGGCTACCAGGCGACGTCGGCATGTTGCCGACGTTCATCGGCCAGTCGGTCTCGGCGAAGGTGGTGAGCCAGGTGCTGCCGAGGAGACCGACCAGTGCCGCCGCCGCAGGCGACGTACCACGATAGCTTCTGCCGCCGATGTGGCTGAACTCGAAGTCCTCCATCGGCGTGCCGCTGATCACCGTGATGTCGTCGTCGGCGCACGCCGGCGGCCCGGAGGCCGTTGACCGCGCGCTGCGCGGCGTCCCCGTCGGCGTAGAGCGCGTAGACGGCCTTCATGCGTGGGTCTCCTCGAGACGCGGCTCGGCGACGGCGATGCAGTGTCCGTCCGCAGCGGTGATGCTCGCCGGCCTTCATTTCCCAGATCGAGATGATCGGGACGAACTTCGCGAACAGCGTGTAGAGCAGCATCATCGCGGCGAAGGTGGCGATCGGTGATGATGATCTCAGTCGGCCGCGGGCTGTAGGTGCCCCAGCTGTAGGGCAGGTACTTGTGCGCGAGCGACGGCACGACGATCAGGAAGCGCTCGAGCCACATGCCGACGCACGACGCCAGATCGACGCGATCACGCATCGCCGGTAATCGTGCGCAGCCTGCGGATGCCGAGCATGATGACCGGCATGACGAAGTTGACAGACCACCATCGTCCAGAACAGCGGCGAGTAGCTGCCCGTCTGCGTGACCAGGAAGGTGTTCACTTCGGCCGTGCCGTTGCCGTACCAGACGGTGAGCCGCTCGTTGAACGTGAAGTAGCCCCACAGCAGGCTCATCAGTGAGGAGCAGCTTGCCGAGGTTGTCGAAGTGAATCGGGCTCGAGGTAGCCTCGAGGTGCAGGAGCTGCGCAGAGCGCGCCATCGCGAGGATCAGCCCGGCGATGCCGCTGAAGATCGCGCCGGCGACGAAGTACGGTCCGAAGATCGACGAGTGCCACATCGGCACCGGCGCCATCGAGAAGTCGAACGAGACGATGGTGTGGACCGACACGGCGACCGGAATGATCGCGATCGCCATGATCTGCATGGCGGTCTCGAGGCGGTGCCACTGCCGGGTCGTGCCGCGCCAGCCGAGCGCCAGCACCCCGTAGATGCTTCTCTTCAATCCGGTGGAGCGATCGCGGACGATCGCGAAGTCCGGAATCATCGGCAGGAAGAGGAACAGCAGGCTGCCGGTCAGATAGGTGGAGATCGCGAAGAAGTCCCAGACCAGCGGCGAGCGGAAATTCGGCCAGATCAGCCGCTGTTCGGATACGGCATGAGCCAGAAGAACAGCCACGGCTTGCCGAGGTGAATGATCGGAAACAGGCCGCCGATCATCAGCGCGAAGGCGGTGATGACCTCGGCGCACCGCGTCACCGGCCGGCGCCAGTCGGCGTTGACGAGGCGGAGAATCGCCGAGATGAGCGTGCCGGCGTGGCTGATGCCGATCCAGAACACGAAGTCGGTGATCAGGAAGCCCCAGTAGACAGGCCAGCGGATGCCGGTGACGCCGAAGCCGGTCCACATCTGGAAGGCCCACGCGAACAGGCCGCAGGCGACGATCGTCCCGAGAAAGGCGACGCACAGAGAACCACAGCGCGCCGGTGCGGGCGAGCGGCTGCAGCAGGTCGGCGGTGAGGCGATCTTCTGCGGCGCTCATGCGTGCTCCACGCCCTGCAGGTACGTGACCTTCGGCAGCGTGCCGAGGTCCTCGAGCAGCTTGCTGCCGCGCGGCGACTCGAACAGCCGCGACACTTCGCTCTCCGGATCGTTCAGGTCGCCGAACACCAGCGCCTTCGCCGGGCAGCGACTGGACGCAGGCCGGCTTGATCTCGCCGTCCTTCACCTCGCGCGTTCTCCGCCTCGGCGGTGATCTTTGCCGCGGTGATGCGCTGCGTGCAGAACGTGCACTTCTCCATCACGCCGACTTCACGCACCGAGACGTCGGGATTGAGCTGCAGGTGCAGCGGCTTCTCCCAGACCGGGTTGAAGAAGTCGAAGAAGCGGACGTTGTACGGGCAGGCGTTCGCGCAGTAGCGGGTGCCGATGCAGCGGTTGTAGATCTGCGCGTTCAGGCCGTCTTCGTTGTGGCTGCTCGCGTAGGTCGGGCAGACCGGCTCGCACGGCGCGGCATCGCACTGCTGGCACATCACCGGGCGATACTTCACTTTGACGTCGGGGAACTCGCCCTCGAAGTAGCGCTCGACGCGAATCCAGTGCATGGCGCGACCGCGCGACGCCTGCAGGTCGCCGACCGTCGGAATGTTGTTCTCGGCGTGACAGGCGGTCACGCACGCTTCGCAGCCGGTGCAGCGGTCGAGATCGACCGCCATCCCCCATCGGTGCGCCATTACCGCGTCTCCCCTTCGAGCGGCTTCTCGCGCAGCTCGCCGCGCGCGGAGAACAGAATCAGCTTGCCGTCCGGATCGCCGACGCGCGCCACTTTCACGCGAGTGGCGGCCCACGCCAGCGCGCCGGTCTCGGCTCGAGCGACGGCGCGAGAATCTCGACCGGATTCTGACCGCGGCCGGACGCATAGCGCGTGAAGTTCGTGTGCCCCTGGCCGACCGGCATCGCGATGATGTCGGGCGCGAGGCCCGGGTTGATGAATGCCGGCGCCCGCAGCGACCCGACGCTCGACGTCACTTCGACGATGTCGCCGAGCGCGATGCCCGAGCTGCTCGGCGGTCTTCGGATTGAGTTCGACCCAGCTGCTCCACATCGCCGACGTCATCGGATCGGGCAGTTCCTGCAGCCAGGGCAGGTGCGCCAGTCGAGCCGTCGAGAAACTGCGGTCGACGGATACGGCAGGAAGTGGAACGGATACTGGCCGGCGTCGCCGTCGAACGTCGGCTCCGTATATCGTGGCGCGAACCCGCGGTCCTGGCATCCGGCGCCGCCGGCTGAACCGCGGCCGCCTTCGGCAGCTCACCCCACCAGCCACCCTGCGTCTGCGCGGTCGCCCAGCCTCGTCGCCGCCGACCGGCGTCGAACGTGGCCTTCAGCATCTCGTCGAAGGTCTGCCACGGCAGGTCCAGCGGCTTCTGCAGCTTCTGCGCGACGTCGAGCAGCACGTCGCCGGTGGCGCGCGTCTGGAACAGCGGCTTCATCGCCGGCCCGGCGACGCTGACCACGGCCGGCAACGAACCGGACTCGGGCGCGGCATCCGACCCACGATTCGAGGAACGAATGATCGGGCAGGATGAGGTCGGCGAGCACGCTGGTCTCGTCCACGAAGCTCGCGAAGCTGCACGATGAAGGGCACCTTCTCGAACGCCTCACGGACCTTCCACGCCTTCGGCGCAGCAAACACCGGATTGGCGCCGTCGACCAGAAGCACGCTGGCGGCTGGCTGCCGCCCGACGCCGAGCTGCGCCAGCGGTCGGCGCGCGGTCCCGGCCGGCCGGATGCGTGAACTGCGGCGTGAAGAACACGCCGCCCGTCTGACCGACGGCGCCGAGCAGTTCGTTGAGCGCGTTGACGGCGAGCGCCGTGAACAGGCCGTTGGTGTGCGCGAGCGGCGGACCGCCGACGATCGCCACCGACGGCCTCGCGTTCGGCGAACTCGTGCGCCAGCCGCTCGATGCGCGCCGGCCGTGACGCCGGTGATCGTCTCGACCTTGTCCGGTGCGTATTCGGACAGCCCGCCGGACCAGCCGTCGATGAGCCGCGCCCGCGCGCCCGCTCGTCGCCGGACGCAGCTTGTGCGCGAGGATCGACGTGCGCGAGGCCGAGCGCGAGCACGCCTTCGGTGCCCGGCGTTGCCGGCACCCATTCGTCCGCGCTCGCGCCGGTCGTCGTCATGCGCGACTCGACCTGCACGAAGGAGCCGCGTACGCCCGGCCGGCCCCGCCGCATGTGGCCGTAGCCGGCGCTCTGCGAGACCGGCGAGTTCCAGGTGCCGAGGAAATCGGCACCGAAGCTGATCACGTAGCCGCGCGTTCTCCAGGTCGAAGGTCGGCAGCTGCGCGAGACCGAAACTCATGCGATTGGCGTGGCGCAGCACATCGTCGCGAGAACAGTTCGTGGACGACCGCGAGCCGGCGCGCCGAACTTCGCGGCGAACTGTTCGATCAGCACCTGACGCTGGCCGCGTCGGCCGCCGGTGACGAACGCCAGCGATTTCTGGTGCCCGCGGCGCCAAGCGCGTCGAGCTTGCCACCAGCTCGGCGATCGCCTGATCCCAGGTGATCATCTCGAACGTCGCCGTCGCCGCGCTTGCCGGTGCGCTTCAGCGGCTGGGCGATGCGATCGGGGTGATAGGTCACCTGGATGGCCGCCTGGCCGCGGGCGCACAGGCCGCCCTGGTTGACCGGATGCGCCTCGCTGTCCTTCGAGCTTCTTGGCCACGCCCATGCGCACGACGCCCTGCTGGCCGTTGCGCGTGGTCTCGACGTCGGCCTCCATGACGCGCACGGTGAGGCCGCAGCCGCTGCGCAGATCGGGCAGACGCTCGGCTTCCACTCGGCGACGCCCGGCACCAGTTCCTCGTCGGGCACGAAGCGGATGATCTGGTGCTCCGGGACGCCGCAGCTGGCGAGCGTGGCGGAGGTGCCGGTGATCGCGGTGAGCTTGATAAAGGAACGGCGGTCCATCAGTAGTGACACGTCAGACAGTCGTTCGGCGCGTTCTTCTCCCGATGACAGTTCACGCAGTACCCCATATGCGAGATCGACGTTGCGCTGCGCAACCGTCTGGTGCGCGATGTCGCCGTGACAGGTCGAGCATTCGACGTTGGCGCGGATGTGCGGCGCGTGATTGAACTTGACGTGCGCGGTCGGAGCGTAGCCGTAGACGCGCTGCCAGGCGAGATCGAGCCCCTTCTCCTGCATCTGCGTGATCTGCTGGATGCGCGGCTTGTCGGTGGCAATCGCGGCGTGGCAGATCAGACAGGTGTTGACGCTCGGCAGGCCTGCCCGCGGTCCCTTGGTGACCGCCTCATGGCAGTACTCGGTGCAGGTGAGCCCCTTCTCGATGTGGATGTTGTGCGGAAACTCGATCGGCTGCGTGGGCGTGGATTTCACCCAGAAGAAATCGTTCACCGCCGCGCCGAGGGTCGTGCGCGGTGCTGAAGCCGGGGCGCGGGCGTCTGGGCGGATGCGGTGTACGCCGCGCGCTGCGACTGGCGCGGCACGATCGTCGAGCCAGCCGCAACCGGCACCAGCGATACTGGCAACGATACAAACAAGGACCGTGTAGTAGCGCATCTGGATGCCGACGCGGTTGTGGTTCACCCGGCTACTTCTTCGGGCCGATGCTGCGCAGATAGTTGACGACGTTCCACATGTCGTTATCTGTCATGCGACCCTTGTAGCCCTTCATCTTGATTTCCGGGCCCCGCGCCGTCGCGGATCACCAGGAAGATTTCGCCGTCCGTCGCGCCGCGATCCCACTTGGCGTCGGTCAGATCCGACGGGTGCGAGTCTTTCGGCGCCATCGGACCGTCGCCCTTGGCTTCCGGCCCATGACAGAACCGACAGTTCTTCGCGTAGGCAGCCTGCCCGGCGGCGATCGACGCCGCCGATGAGGCGACGGGGTTCTTCATCTTCTTGCCTTCGGCGCTGCCACCAGGATTCTGCGCGCTCAGGGTGGTCATCGCCACCAGGGCCAGACCCAACCCGAACATGAGTGAAGACGAAACGCGGTGCATGTTCCCGCTCTCCTTGCTGCTGTGTTACTGAAAGTGCTTGAAGATTGCAGAGATTGCTTATTACCGTGCCGACCAGATGCACCGCCGGGCTCGACAGGACAGACGTCAGCTGTCTGCAGAGAGGCGACGCGTAGCGATCCGGGATTTTGCCACACCGGCGACGCTGCCGCAACCCACCTTCGTTATACTTTGCAGGCTGTGACTACACATTTCGCCCGCACCATGTTCGGAACGCTGCTCGCTGTCGCGCTGGCCGCGCGGTGTGGCGCGGCGCAGGCTGCCCCGGCGCAGGCTGCCCCAGGGCAGGCCGCGCCGGCCGCCCAGACTGCGGATGGCAACGGGGAGGCCAACGCGAAGCTGCAGCAGGCGGCGATGAACGGTGACATGAGTCAGGTGTCGGCTGCGATCGCGGCGCATGCGCCGATCGACGCCGCAGGCGACTCCCGAATGACGCCGCTCGGGATCGCGGCGCTGTACGGAAAGGCGGATGTGATTCGCGCCCTGGCGGCCGCCGGCGCCAACGTGTCGGCAGATCAGGATGGCGAAACGGCCCTTGCTGTTGCCGCGCACGAAGGGCACACCGCCGCGGTTGAGGCGCTCATCGCCGCCGGCGCCGACGTGAACGTGAAGGACAAGGACGGCATCACGCCGCTGATGGCGGCGGCCTCGTCGAACCGGGCAGGCGCCATCCGCGCGCTGCTCGCCAAAGGCGCCGACGTGAACGCGACGAACAGCGATGGCGCAACCGCGCTCGTCGCCGCCGCGTACGGAGGACACGCCCAGGCCACGGAAGCCCTGCTGGCCGGCGGCGCAGACACCGGTGTGCGCGATCGCTCCGGCCGCACCGCGATGATGGCATCCGCGCTCGGCGGCAACGCCGCGGTGACCAGGCTGCTGCTCGACAAGAAAGCCGATGCGCAGGTCGAAGACAACAACGGCATGAACGCACTGGTCTACGCGGCATCCACCGGGCAGGACGAGGTGGTTGCGGTGCTCCAGAAGGCCGGCGTCACCAAGGGCGCCGACATGGCGCTGGCGTTCGCCGTGCGCGGTTGCCGGATCCCGCTCGCCACGTCGCTCCTCGCCGGCGGGGCCAGCCTGAAAGCAGACCTCAACGGCGACAACCTGCTCCTGCTCGCAGCGGGCGCGAATTGTCCGGCGGCTGTCGAGTGGCTGCTTGAACAGGGACTCGACGTCAACCTGGCGTCGGACGAAGGCATGACACCGCTGATGCGAGCGGCTGGCGAAGGTTACGCCGACATGGTGAAGTTGCTGCTCGCCAGGGGCGCGGACATGGAGCTGCAGAACAAGGACAACCAGTCAGCCTGGCTGTTCGCGGCGATGGGTAACCACCCCGACGTCGTCGAACTGTTGCGAGAGAACCGGGAGTCGAGGCAGAAGAAGTAGCGAGGCGCTTTACAAACGGGAAGGCAGATCCCGAGCGGAATGAGCCGGTTAGCTCACGCGACCCGTCAGGTGTGGCTGGGGGAAGGTGGGGGGCACGTTACGAACCCGTGGTCGCCCCCCGATTTGCGAAAAGCCCTTACTCGGGCGAGATCGACGTCTTGCCGCAGTCGTCGCAGCGCAGGTAGATAACCGGGAGCGATTCCGAGCGACCGATGACCTTTGCGCTGGGAACACCACACCGGGGGCAGACAATCGCGCCGGACGATGACCGTTTTGCCATAGAAACTCCCTTTCCATCTTAGACCGCTTCGGCGCTTGGGAGGATCCCCAAATCAGCCCGGGCGCTGAAATTGTTCCCGCAGCCCCATCACCAGCGCGTCCATATCGGCGGGCACGGGCGCCTCGAATCGCAGCGGTTTGGCTGAGAGCGGGTGCTCGACCCCGAGCCGCCACGCGTGCAGCGCCTGACGGGGAAAGTCAATGTTTCGAAGATCTTGCGGACCATAGACGTAGCGCTGCTCGCCCACCAGCGTGTGCCCGCGCAGTCTCGCCTGCAGCCGTATCTGATTGCGCTTGCCGGTTACAAGGCTGACCTCGATCAGCGCGGTATCCCCAAACGTCTCGAGCACCTCGTAATCGCAGGTCGCTTCGCTCGCTTCGGGGTCGCGCGCATGCGTCTGCTTCTGGATCAGCGCGGCCTGGTCCCAGACCAGGTGGTCGCGCCAGGTCCCCCGGGACGGCGACGGCACACCGTAGACGACGGCCAGGTAGATGCGCTCGGCTTCGTGCCGCCTGAACTGGTCCTTGAGACGTCCCTGTGCGTCCGCCCGGGTGGCAAACATGACCAGGCCTGACGTGTCGCGGTCGATGCGGTGGACCACGAACGGCCGCCGCCGCCCCTTGGATTTCAGGTGGTCGACCAGGTAGTCCTCGACCGAGGGCGCATCCTCGCGACGCGGAAGGGGCACGGTCAGCAGCCCCGCCGGCTTGTTGACGACGATCAGGGCATCGTCTTCGTAGATGATGGGCAATTCCCCGCGGCGCGGAGCCCGCTGCGTCAGCTTGCGGGAACTGCCCGGGCGATCCATCCAGAGCCGAACCGCGTCGCCCGCATGCAGGCGCCGGGCGGCATCGCCGGGGCTGGCCTCCTGGTCGTTGAGGAACACCTTCCCGCGATCGAGCGCATCGGTCGCACGTCCTCGCGAGCCGAGGCGGGTTTCGGCGGCGAGAAACTTGTCGAGGCGAAGGCCGGAATCCGCGCCCTCGACAACCCACGTCTCTGACATCAGGATGATCCTACGCTGCCCGGATGGGTGATGTCCCGGCACCGGCGTTCTGCCACGATGCTCGCGGAGGGTCTCTGAAGATGGCAGACGATGTTGTGCTCACGTCGATTTCGAATGCGCTGGCGGACGCCGTGGACCGCGCAGCCGCCTCGGTTGTACAGGTCCATGGGCGTCGGCGTCCGGCCAGCGGCGTGGTCTACTCGAACGGCGTGGTCGTGACGCTGGCTCGTACGCTGGGACGCGAGGATGGCCTGCATGTGCGGCAGGCGGACGGCAGTCTGCTGGATGCGGAGCTGGCGGGCTGGGATCCGGCAACCAGTCTTGCGGTGCTGCGGGTGCCCGGGCTGACCGCCACACCGCTGCCGCCCAGCGGGGCGCCGGCGCGGGTCGGACACCTGGCGGTAGCGATTGCACGCTCGTGGAGTAATGCGGTGACCGCGAGCGTCGGCACCGTGGCCGTGATCGGCGGTCCGCTCGCCACGGGACGGCGACGCGCGATCGAACAGGTGATCCGCACCACGGCGACAATGCACGACGGGTTTGCCGGCGGCGCGTTCGTGAGCACCGACGGGACGCTGATCGGCATCACGACGGCCGCCGCCATCAGGGGGCTCGGCGTGGTGATCCCGACGGCGATTGCATGGAAGACCGTCGCCTCGGTGCTGGAGCACGGGAAGGCGAAGCGCGGCTACGTCGGCATCGCTGGTCAGCCGACAAGCCTGCCGGAGGCGCAGCAGCGCGGCGAGGCGCGTCCGTCGGCGCTGCTGATCGTCGGGGTCACTCCCGGAAGTCCGGCGGAGGAAGCGGGCGTGCTGGTCGGCGATCTGGTGCTCGACTTCGACGAGCACGCGGTGATGTCGCCGGAGGATCTCCTCGAACTGCTGATGGGCGACCGCGTCGGACGGGCCGTGCCGCTGCGCGTACTGCGCGGCGCTTCGGCGGTGACCCTGACCATTACCCCGCGCGAGCGTCCCGAGCGCTGACATGCGCGTGCTGCTCGTCGGCAACCTGCTGGAACGCGATCGGCTGCGCCCGCAGCTGGTCGCGGATCACGTCGACATTGCCGGCGAGTTCCCGACGCTGGCCGCCGCGCGCGAGTCCGGGCTGGACGCGGACGGCATCCTGCTGGCCGCCGACCGTCACCAGCGCGAAGGGCGGACTCGAGCCGTTGACACCACGAGAACTGCAGGTGATCGAGCTGCTGGTTGAAGGGCTGCCCAACAAGGTGATTGCCACTCGCCTCGGGATCAGCGATCAGACGGTGAAGTTCCACGTCGCCGCGATCTGCGGCAAGCTCGGCGCGGTCAATCGCACCGACGCCGTTCGGCGGGCCATCCGCCGCGGCATTGTGGCGATTTGAACGTCGGCGCTACGGAAGGCGGCGCCGGCATGACGTCCTCAACACGGAGGACACGGACACGCACGGAGGACACAGCAACGACACGAGATTGTAGCGGTGACCTCCGTGTTCTTTTCCGTGACCTCCGTGGTGGTTGTGTGGAGTGCGATCAGCGTTGGCGCAACGATCTGATGCCGCCGATCGAGAAGTCGGCGATGTGCTGGGCGAGCCTGTCCACCGCCGCTGGATCGCCGGTGAACCCCGGCACCAGCCGCTTCGACACGGGGTTGGCCATCGCGGCGTGAAACTGCGACTGCACGCTCAGCACACAGCGGAGCACGCGCTCGTCGTCGTCGGCACGTCGAGGATGTCGGCCACCAGTTCGCCCATGTAACCGATGCGCGGCTCGATCACCTCCCGCACGACGTGTTCGAGCACGTCGGTCGGCTCGGCCATCTCGTGCGTCATCACCTGGTGGATCCACGAGTGACGCCCGCTCGACCCGGCACGCTGCACGAACACGTAGATGTAGGCGCGCAGCTTCTGTTCGGCGGTTCCGCCCTCCCCGGCCTCGCGCGCCTTCGCGTGGTCTCCTTCATGATCGTCGATCGCTTCGTCGATGACCTCGCGGTAGAGCCCGAGCTTGTCGCCGAAGTGGTAGTTGATGGCCGCGACATTCGCGTTGGCGGCGCGGCAGATCTCCCGCACGGTGACGCTCCTGAACCCCTGTGCCGCAAACAGCCGGCGCGCCTCCTCGAGCAGCCGCGCGCGCGTTTCGCGATCGGGTTCCGCACCGCTGGCCCGGTGCGGGCTGCGCCGGCTTCCTTTGTGGAACTCCTCGGCGACCGCCACCGGCCTCACTACAGCGTTCTCCTGAACAGCATCGTCGCCGCGCCCATCGTGACGATCGAGAAGAGCACCAGGAATCCGAGGTCGAAACCGATCGCTTCGAAGCCGGTGTTCTTCAGCAGCAGGCTCTTGAACGCGTGCACGGCGTAGGTGAACGGATCGGCGACCGCGATGACCTGCATCCACCCGGGGAATCCCTGCTGCGGATAGACCGCGCCGCTCGGGAAGTACAGCACCGTGTTGAGCACGCCGAACATCGCGCGCGGCATCAGCGGATCGGTGATGCGCACCATGAGGAGGAACATCATGCTGATCAGCGCGAACGCGGTGATCGTGATCACGGTCATCAGCCGCAGCAGCCGCATCGGATCCAGCGGGTTGGGCACGCCGGCGATGAACGATCCGATCACCATCATGAACGCGCCCGGCGATCACCGCGCGGATGGTGCCGGAGATGTTGAACCCGGCGATCAGTTCGAGCTTGGTGATCGGCGTGACGAGGTAGCCCTCGTGCAGCCCGCGCGCCTTGTCGTCGATGAAGATGATGCCGCCGCCGATCATCACCATCATGAAGATCGACATGGTGATCGAGCCCGGCAGCAGGTACTGCACGTACGGGACGTACGGGATAGACCTCGACGACGTCGAGCGTGGCCTGACCGGGTATGCGCACGTTCGACGACGCCGGCTCGTTGTAGGAGCCCATCATCTGCGCCGACGGTGGCCGACAGCGTCGCCGACACGAAGCTGTCGGTGTTGTCGGCGATCAGCGCCACCTTCGGCTGGTTCCGTGCCGAGCACCCGCCGCGAGAAGTCCGGTGGAATGGTCAGCACGCCGTTCACGACGCCGTTGCGCAGGTCGGTCAGCGCCACTCCGGGATCGGCGTAGTCGACGAGGTCGAACGTGTGGTTGCCGGACGCGACGGCGCTCGCCAGCTCGCGGACGCGGACGGCCGGCACGCCGTGATCCTGATCGACGACCGCCACCTTCAGGTGCTTGACGTTGCCGCCAAACGCATAGCCGAGGACGACGAGCTGCACGATCGGCATCATCATCGACATGACGATCAGCATCGGGCTGCGGCGGAAGCGCCGCATCTCGCGTTCGATGATGGCCAGGGTTCTGTGCATGGTTATCCCGCCGGATCATGAAGGGACTGTCCTGTGCCGTCGCCTCCTGCAGCGCGTCGCGAAGCGCCCGGCCGGTGTAGTGGACGAACACATCGTCGAGCGTCGTGCTCTGGACGGCGAGCGAGCTCGACCGACACGGCGCGGTGCGGCCGCGGTCTCCATCAGGGCCATCGTCGTGGCCGGACCGTTGCTCGGTCGCGAGCCGGAAGACATGGTCGTGGCTCGTCACATCCTCCACTTCGGGCAGCGCGGCGAAGCGTGTCTGCCCAGTCGGCCGGCGTGCGCGGAGAAGCTCGACTTCGAGCATGTTCTTGCCGGGCACCGAGGCTTTGAGCTTCATCGGCGAATCGAGCGCCTTCAGCTCGCCGTGGTCGACGATGGCAATCCGGTCGCACAGCTTGTCGGCCTCGTCCATGTAGTGCGTGGTGATCAGCACCGTCAGATCGCGCTCGGCCTTGATCCGCTGCAGCATTTCCCACACGTGCACGCGCGACACCGGGTCGAGGCCGGTGGTCGGTTCGTCGAGAAAGAAGATCCGCGGCTCGTGGACGAGGCCGCGCGCGATTTCGACGCGGCGGCGCATGCCGCCCGAGAGATTGCCGCACCTGCTTGTCGCGCCACTGCGTCAGTTCGACCGCCTCGAGCAGCTCGTCGATCAGCCGCGTGCGCTTCTCGCGCGGCACTCCGTAGAGCTTGGCGTAGATGAGCAGGTTCTCTTCGACGCTCAGCTCGAGGTCGCTGGTCATCGCCTGCGGAATGACGCCGATCGACTGTCGCACGCCGTCGGCCTGCTTCGCGACGTCGAAGCCGCGGATGAGCGCCGTGCCCTCGCTCGGCGGCAGCAGCGTCGTCAGCATGCGGATCAGGGTCGACTTGCCGGCGCCGTTCGGCCCGAGCAGGCCGAAGATCTCGCCGGCCGCCACCTCGAAGGTGATGCCCTTGACGGCGGTGAAGTCGCCGAACTTCTTGACGATGTTCCGAACGTCGATGGCCATCATGCGAATCTGCGCCTACTTCAGCGGCAGCATCGACGTAGGCGGTCATGCCGACAGCCAGTCGTCCGATCCGTGTTGTCGCAGCGCAGGCGGATCTCGAACGTCTTGATGTCGCGTTTCGTGCGGCTCACGTCGCGCTGCGTGGCGAAACCGGCGTCGACGCCGCGATAGAAGACGGGGCACTCCAGCTCGGCGTCCGGACGGCAACCGCACGTGCATGCGATCGCCAATCTGCATGCGATCGATGTAGGTTTCCTCGACGTCGGCGCGCACCCACAGGTCGTCGGGATTGATCAAGCGTGACGACGGCTGCCCTGCGGTCACGACTTCGCCGAGACGCGCCGCGCGCACATCGACGATGCCGTCATCGGCGACTTCACTTCGGTGTAGCCGAGCCGCACGTCGGCCTTCGCCTGCTGCGCGGCCGCGGCCTCCTGCATGTGCTGATTCGTCTGCACCTGGCTGCGGCGCACGGCGACCTGCTCGGCGTTGGTCTTCGCGAGCGCGATCGCGGCACGCTGCGCATCGGCCTGCCGCTTCAATGCGTCGAGCGCGGGCGACCGCCGCGTCATAGGAGGTTCGCGCCTCGTCGAGCTGCTGCGCCGGGGCGACGCCTTCGCGCGACAAGGTTCTGCGTGCGCTCGAAGTTGATCCGCGCTGCTTCGAGATCCGCGGTCACCGCGGCCTGCTGCGCCTCGGTGGCCGCGAGGTTCGATTCGGCCTGCCGGACCTGCTCGTTCATCTGCTGCTCTTCGTAGCGCAGCGCGGCCTGCGACTGCTGGATCTGCGACGCGATGCCCTCGACGTTGTGCACCGCGTAGGCGCTCTCGGCGCGCAGTTCGTCGGGCGCGATCACGGCGATGATCTGCCCCTGCTGCACGGTGTCGCCTTCCTGCACGCGCAGCTCGTCGATGCGGCCGCCGATCTGCGGGCCGACGACGATGTCGTTGGTCGTGACGACGCCGGTGAGCACGAGCGCGGTGGGCGCACGGTTGAAATAGAAATACGCGCCTCCGCCAATGGCGGCGATCAGAAGGAGCGGAAGGAGTTTTTTCATAGGGCTGACCCGAGGCTGAAACAGATGTATAAAACATCTGTTTGACTGATGTCAACCCATGGTTCCGCTGCGCCCGCCTGCCATCGATGCGACGGCCGCGAGGCGATGCGCGGCGATCCGCGCGTCGCCAGGGCCGTCAGGGAATCAGCCGAGGAGTGCGGTTTCGGAATCGGTCACGGTGTAGGTGAGGCTCAGGACCAGCGTCAGCGCGAGGCAGACGGCAGCCGACAGGTACGGCATCGCCTTCGCCGAAGCGCGCGAGCGCCGCGTTGCCCCAGACCGGCCCCAGCGCGCGGCCCAGGCTTTCCATCGCGCCGGCCGCACCCTGCACGCGTCCCTGCTCGTCGCGGCGGCCTGCGCGGCTGACCAGCGCGGACACCGTCGGATGGCCGAAACCGATGCCGAACGCCAGCGGCATGAGCGCGATGCTGAACAGCACAACCGAATGCGCGTAGCGTCGCGCCGACCAGTCCGACGGTCGCGCAGACCAGGCCGAGGATGAACGTCGGCTTGTCGCCGAGCCGGTGGACGATCGGGCGAATGAAGGCGCCCTGCACGACGGCGCCGAGGACACCGAAGGCCGCGAAGAAATAGCCGGTCTGC
The DNA here is from genome assembly GCA_963697745.1 of uncultured Acidobacteriota bacterium. GTDB lineage: Bacteria > Acidobacteriota > Vicinamibacteria > Vicinamibacterales > CAVVIG01 > CAVVIG01. The sequence goes on from CAVOPD010000003.1 coordinate 15,532, forward strand.
GACACGTCGAAGCCGAACCGGCGCGCGACGAACAGCGCGAACGTCGTCTGGAAAATCGCGAACGCGAACCAGTAGATGAAGTCGATCCACAGCATGCGGCGCAGTCCGGGCCGCTGCATCATCTCGGATAGATTGCGGAACGGCATGCCCGTGCCGGCGGCGGCGCGATGCACCGTTTCGGGCAGCCAGAACCACGCCATCAGCGGTCGCTACGAGCGTAATCCCCGCCGCCGCCCAGATCGGGCGCGGTGTAGCTGACCTTCGCCAGCACTCCGCTCAGCGCCGGACCCATGATGAATCCCAGACCGAACGCGGCGCCGATCAGCCCGTAGGCGCGCGCGCGATCCTTCGGTTCGGTGACGTCGGCGACGTACGCCCGCGCCGTCGAGATGTTGCCGCCCGACAGGCCGTCGACGATCCGCGCGACGAACAGCATCGTGATCGACTGCGCCATCGCCAGCATCACGAAGCTGACGACGGTGCCGAGCAGGCTGAAGATCAGGACCGGCCGGCGGCCGTACCGATCCGACAGGTCGCCGAGCGCCGGCGCGGCCACCAGCTGGCACACCGAGAAAATGCGCGAACAGCAGGCCGATGATCAGCGGCGAGGCGCCGAACGTCTCGGCGTAGAACGGCAGCAGCGGGATGATGATGCCGAAGCCGACCAGGTTGACGAAGATCGTGAGGAAGATGACCAGCAGCGGACGTGTCACTCGCGGAGTTCCCTTCCCGGCGCGCGGTCCCTTGAAGTCGCGCACCGGCGCATGATCGAGGTTCGCCAGCCGCCAGCGCGGTTTCGTACACCAGCTGCGCGACGCGCGTCAGCTTCGGGAACTCGATCTTCGACACCTCGTCGGTGTTCGCGTGGTAGTCCGGATGCAGCCCGGTCGTGAAGAAGATGACCGGAATCCCCTTCGCGGCGTAGCTGTAGTGATCGCTTCGGTAGTAGAGCTGCTCGGGATCCGCCGGATCGTTCATCTCGTAGTCGAGCGTGAGCGGTGCATCGAGGGAGCGGTTCGCCTCCCGGTTCAGCTCGTGCAGTTCGCTGCTGATCCGATCCGATCCCACGAGATAGACCGTGTTGGCCTCGCTCGGCTTGTCGTCGCGGTTGCGGCCGATCATGTCGATGTTCAACTGCGCGACGACGCGATCGATGCGGAACGGTCGGGTAATCGACGAAGTAGCGCGAGCCGAGGAGCCCGCGCTCCTCGCCCGCGTGCCAGACGAACAGCAGCGATCGCCTGGGCCGCGGGCCCTGCGCAAATGCGCGCGCCATCGCCATCAGCGCCACGGTGCCCGACCCATCGTCGTCTGCACCGTTCCAGATCCGATCGGCTCTCTGCGCCCGGGGTGACCCGGCCCGGAGCGCCGGGGCGTCTCGATCGGACGTCACTTCCGCGTCGGCATAGCCGACGTGATCGTAGTGGGCGCCGAGCGCGACGTAGGTGGACTTGAGCTGCGGGATCGCTGCCTTCGACGAACGGCGACGACGTTCTGCGTGAGCTGGGTGCGGACGCACCTCGTAGTCGGCGTCGACGTTGAAGGTCAGCGTCACGCCTTCCAGCGTGAATCCGGTGAGCGGCTCCCCCGCTTCCGCCCTCTTCTTCAACTCGTCGTACCTCGTTGGCGCCTGACTGAACAGGAATTGGAGCAGCGCGTCGTTCGCGGTGACCGACGGCGCAACCGGCAGGTCGAGGCGTTGCGTCGTCGTGAAGTCGGGCCGAGGCTCGCCGCGCCGCGCCGTCGGGCGGGTTGCGGTGTTCCCTCGCGTTCGGTTCGCGGCCGGGCAGGACCGATGGCCGCGACCGCATTGCGCTGGCTGGTCAGCCACCGGCCGCGGCCGCCGACCAGGCGGCGGCGGATGTTCGCCATCGACTGCGTTCGGTCCGTTCGATGCCGAGGAAGACGACCGCGGCGTCCCGATAGTCCTTCCCTTCCATATCGGAGTAGCGCGCACCCGGCGCATCCAGACCGTACCCGGCGAATTCGACCCTGTTCACCGAGAGGCGGCGCTTGGCGCCGACGAAACGCGGAAACGTGATCCCATCGCCGTCATTGAAGGTGCGGCTTTCGCGGCCGACCTTCACGGTCACGGACGAGTGGCTGGTGGTCTTGACTCCCTGGACCTTGACGGTCTGCAGGTAACCTCCGCCGTCGCCCGCCGGCGCCAGGCCCCAGACCTGCAGGTGCTCCTGGATGTAGCCGGCAGCCAGCCCGAGCCCTTCTGTGTAGACGGCGCGGCCCTCCAGCTCGTCCGAGGCGATGTAGGTGAGCCACTCCCGCAGGTCGGTCTGGTCGATGGACGCTGCGGTCGCCCGGCGCGGCAGCCACTCCGCCGTAAAGCGTGGCGGCCAAGGCGACCGACAAAAGTGTGCGACGTGCTGACATCTGCCCTCGTCCTACTATAGTCGCTTGCCTTGTCTGCAAACTTCAGGTAAGGTTTTCCGACCTAAGCTTCCGCTTGCCCACCGTGTCTTTTCGCCTGCACTCCCCCACGCTCCCCTCGCGTCCTTTCATCACACAAGGAGATAACTGATTGGCTGTCCGTTTGTTCGTCGGTAACCTGTCGTACAGCACGACTGAGGCGGATCTTCGCACCTATTTCGGTGCCGTCGCTCCGCCCTCGCAGGTCGTGCTCCCGGTCGATCGGGAAACAGGTCGCCCCCGCGGGTTCGCGTTCGTCGAGTTCATCGATCGCTCCCACGCCGAGACGGCGATTCAGCGATTCAACGGCCAGATGTTCAATGGACGCCCGCTGGCGGTCAGCGAAGCGCGCGCCCGCGAGGACCGTGGCCCCGCGCCAGGCGGATTCAGCGGCCCACGACCCGGACCTCCCGGCGGCGGCTTCAGCGGTCCGCGCCCAGGCGGCGGCTTCGGTGGTCCGCGACCCGGCGGTCCAGGCGGACCCGGAGGCGGTTTCGGCCCGCGGCCCGGCGGCGGCTTCGGCGGTCCCCCGCGCCCGTTCGATCCGTCGGCGCCGTCTCCGTCCGCGCAGCCGCAACTTCGGGCCCGACGCCAAACCTCAGAAGGGCCCGGACTCCAAGGCGAAGAAGAAGGACGCCGATCGGCCACGCGGCCCGATCCCGACGAAGTTCACCGGCCGCTCCTTCTCGCTCGACGACGACAGCCCGGACGAAGCGATTCCGGGAGATCTCGACGATTTCGCTACGAGCAAGCCTGAAGACGGTGTTGACGAGGGCAGCGAAGAGTAGAACCTAGTTCCGACCGGTCCTCAGTGCCACGAGCGCCACGCCGCCTGGCACGGGGACCGGTGCCAGCGTCCACACATTCCGCCCGTGCTCGGTCACGGTGCGGCCCCCAATCGCGCCCACCGCGGCGCCAAAGACCACATCACTCAACCAGTGCCGGTTGTCGTGCAGCCGCGATGCGGCTACGTACGAAGCCACGGTGTAGCCCAGCACACTCGACCGCCAGCCCAGATGGCGCTCGATGACCGTTGCCGTGGCGAACGTGACCGAAGCGTGGCCAGAGGGAAACGACTGGTAATTGCTTCCATCGGGCCGCTCACGATGGGTGGCGTACTTGAGACCGGCGGTGAGGCCCGATGTGACGATCTGGGCACGCAGGAGATCCATCCCGAAATGGGAGGCCTTGCTTTTGTGGCCCATCCGTCCGACTGCATACACCGTCAGCGCTGCGCCGACCTGAACCGCCGTGTTGCCGAGGTATTTGCCGGGCGCGAAGAATACGCCGGCCGCGTCCTGGTGGGCGCGGAGACTCTCATTCACATCGTCGTCGAGTGGATGCACGGCCAGCGCAAGGCCGCCACCGATCGTCGCGAGATACAGATTCGGCAGGGACGGCAGGTGCTTGACGTCCTCGACCAGTCCGCTCCCGAGCGCATGAAGGCCCGTATGCGGCGGTGTCGGCGGCTCTTTCGAATCCGGTGCAGGTTGCTGTGCGTCGGCGCTCGCCGGCGTGCGTTTGGCCTCGTCCAGCCTCGCCGCCGCAGGTTCCGACTCGTCCGGCGTCGCCACTACGATCACCGCCGGCGCGTCGGTCTGGCGGAGCACTGCGTCGGATATCTGGTTGCCGCCGTGTCCAGTCACGAGCAACAGCGCGCACGCCGTGAGGGTCAGAAGCATGTCGTGTCAGAGGGTCCAAGTAACAGTGCCACAATTGCGCATCAGCAGAACCATCGTCCATCAACGCCGACCCGATCGTCCATCAGCAAGTCGTTAAATCACCACACCGCCAGACCGGCAAATTAGAATGTGTTCCATGTCCGAGAACGTCTGGGGCGCCATCCTCGATCGCCTGCGCACCACGCTCGACGCCGACGAATATCGGCGCTGGTTCTCGGCATCATCGCAGGCGAGTGACTCAGGCGACCAGATCACGGTCTGGGTGCCGTCAGCCACCGACGTCCGTCACATCTCGGTGAACTATCTCGACCAGATCTATCGTGAGTTGGAACAGCTGGAACGCTTCGATGTCTCCGTCCGCTTCGTCGCCACGGGTTACGACGATGAGGACGAAGAAGAGGAGTGAAAAGAGTGTGACTTCCGACTGAGCCGCGATGGAAATTCGCGGGCGGGAGGGTAGGATTCGGACAGGATCCTTCCTGCCGTGACCTGGTACCGCAGCCTTTACTGGCGCATCGCCGTCGGCTTCATCGCGTGTCTGGCCCTGCTCCTGGTTGTCCAGGGGATGCTCTTCGTCTGGCTGATGTCGCAGGCGGGCCGGACCATCCCCAATCAGCCTCCCGATCGGTTCGCGCAGGCGGTCGCCATCGATGTCGCACAGGCCCTCGATCGCGACGGAACCCTCGACGTCGAGCGCTATGTGCGCCAGGAGTACGCCAGGGACTCGCAGCCGTTCTTCGTGCTGCTCACCGACGGACGCGCGATTGAAATCGGCGCGCGATTTCCCGAGCCGTTGAAAGCGGAGGCACACGCGCGCCTGGAGGCACTTCGCACGATGGACCCGGCGCGGGTTGCCAGAGGCGGAGGATTCGGGCGTGGCGGTCCGTTCCGCTTCGGGCAGCGAGGCGGCGCGCAGGACGGGCGCGGGGCTCGCCAGGTCGATCCCAACCTCGCAGCGCCGGGCGAGCCATTGCCGCCGGAGCAGGACCCTCCCGCCTTCGACGGCAGCGCGGCGTTCCCGCCCGGAGCAAGAGGCAGGCGTGCCGGTGACCCGCGGTTCGCGCCCGGCCGCGGCGCGCCTCCGGGATTTCGAACCGGGCGGCCATGGCCCATCGTGGCGGACGGGCGTGTGGTGGGTCTGGTCGTCGTGCCGCCGCAGCCACCCTTTACCTTTCTGCTCACCCGCTACGCTCCGTCGCTGCTGATCGTTGCTGGAGCGACCTTGATTGTCGGCGGCGTCCTCGCGGCGTTCGTCATCTTCGGGCCGACGCGCCGGCGCCTCAAGGGAGTGGAAGACGCGGCCCGCCGGCTTGGCGCGGGCGATCTGAGCGCGCGTGCGCCTGCCGCCGGCAGCGACGAAGTCGCGGCAGTCGCCGCCGCGTTCAATGCCATGGCGCACGACCTGGCGGCACGCACGGAAGCGCTGGTCGCGGCCGACGAAGCGCGCCGACAACTCCTGGCCGACGTGTCGCACGAACTCAACACGCCGGTCACTGCCATGCGCGGCTACCTCGAGACGCTCGCCATGCCGGAGCTTCGTCTGGACGAAGCAACGCGGGCCCGCTATCTCGCGATCGTTGGCGACGAGACCTCGCGGCTCGAGCGCATCATCGGGGATCTGCTCGACCTCGCCAGGCTCGAGGGAGGCGGCGGCTCCCTGCAACCCGAACCGCTACGGGTCGAGGAACTGTTCGCGCGGGTGCTCGCGCGTCATGAACGGACCGCCGAATCGGCGCAGGTCAGAATGGATGTGGAGGTCGGGCCCGGCGCAGACCGTATCGTGGTCGACCGTGACCGTTTCGAGCAGGCGCTGCAGAACCTTGCCGCCAACGCCCTGCGCTACGCGCCGAACGGATCGACTGTGCAGCTTCGGGCGGTGACCGCCGGCGACTCGGTGGCGTTGCTCGTCAGCGATGACGGGCCGGGCATTCCGCCCGAGCACCTGCCGCGCATTTTCGATCGGTTCTACAAAGTTGATGAATCGCGGGCGGCCCAGCTTGGCACGCCCGGCGGCAGCGGCCTGGGTCTGGCGATCGTCAAAGCGATCGTCGAGCGTCATGGCGCACAGATCACGGTGATGAGCCGTCCGGGGCGTACGGTCTTCCAGATTGCCGGCCTGCGAAAAGGCTGACGCGGCGTTGCGCCCCGCGTAGCGGCGTAGCCGCCAAAAAAGCACAGCGCTTTATCTCGCTGGCGCGCCAGGGTCGGTGTGGTTCGCCGATCTGTTGGCATCCGCGCTCCGCGGATCGTTGAGCGCTTGAACGATCTGCGCCCTGATCCATTCAACCGGCTGCGGATGACGAGCCACGAAGGCCTGCCACTCTGCTTCGCTCAGCGACACGCTGATCACCCGATCCCGCTCTGTCATCATGCCGATCAATCTACCGTCGCTGTTCGCGATCGGCACAATAAAATAATCGGATTGCTGCACGCCACAGCGCTCATGAGATGGCGCTCACACCAGGAGCCAGCTGCAGCTTGCCCTTGATCTCGTCAAACGCAGTCTGGAGTTCCACGACCATTCGGGGAACGCGATTCGCCCGGGGGTAAACCCAGCCGGTGTGCCGCACGAGTTCATGGCCGTCAATCCGTGAGCAGAAGAATTGTCCGGCGCGGACCTCGCGCGCCACCGCCTGATACGGCACGATGCTGATGCCGAGCCCGGTCTTCACCATCGCCTTGATGATCTCCACGTTCTCCGTATCCATCACCACGACCGGATCGATCTTCTCGGTGACGAACAGGGAGTCGATCACCCGACGCGTCGCCGAACCCGGCTCGAAGAGCACGAACGGTTCTCCCGCGAGATCCTGCGGCGCCACCCGCGTCTTCCTGGCAAGAGGGTGCGTGGGCATCGTCACCAGCAGCAGTTCCTCGCGAATCGCAGGAACGGTGATGAGGTCGGATTCCTCCACCGGCAGCGTCAGCAGGCCGGCATCGTGACGCCCGCCGCGCATCTCCTCCACCGAGCGCGCTGCCGTGGCGACGGTCACGCGGATATCGAGCTGCGGGTGCACGCGTTTCAGGTGCTCGAGCAGCGGCGGAAACACATAGAGGCAGACGGTCATGCCGCCGGCGAGCCGCAGCGTGCCGCGCAGGGCCCTCGTATGATCGGTGATGGCGCCGACGGTGTCGCGCACATCCTGGAACACGCGTTGTCCGAGCTGCACGAGGCTTTCTGCTGCAGGCGTCATGCGCACCTGGCGCCCGACGCGCAGGAACAGCGGCTCGCCGAGCTCGGCCTCGAGCAGCGCGATCTGGCGGCTGATGGCCGACTGCGAGACATGGAGCTTCCTGCCGCACGCCGTGAACGAGCCGGTCTCGGCGATCGCCTGGAGAATCTCGAGCTGCCGCAGGTCCATGAGTGAACTCAGGATTGCAGAATTGCCCGATTGCGGCAAGGATCGTACGCACTGATGCACGCGTCGTATTTCCTCATCGGCACTGACGGTCGGCACTATGGGCCACTCTCGCAGGACGACGTTCGGACATGGCTGGCGGACGGCCGCGCGGGCCGCTATTCACGGGCGCGCCGGGACACCGAAGATCAGTGGACGGCCCTGCGCGACATGCCGGAGTTCGAAGAGGACACGCGTCCGCCTCACCTGGGCGGCGGGAATCCCGGCAGCGCGTCTGTGGCGGAAACACAACCGGAAAGCGAGCACCGGCAGGACGTCGCGGTGTCCGGTCGCCTCGACCCGGTATCGTGCTTCAAACGCGCGTGGTGGCTGCTCACCCGCGACTTCGCGCTGCTCGGCGGCGCAACACTGCTCGCCGCGCTCCTGATCATCGGCATCAGTGTCATTCCGCGGGTGGGATGGCTGCTCGGCCTGCTCGTCAACAATCTGCTGATGTCGGGCATCTACGTGCTGTTTCTCGCGCGGATGCGCGGCACGCGGCCGACGGCCACCGAGATCGCGCTCACGGTGCGCGCCGCTGCGCTTCGCATCGTGGTCGCCGGTGCCATTCAGTCGATCCTGACCTTCCCCGTGGTGCTGGCGAGCCTGACGCAATCCACAACCGGCGCGGCAGCGCTGCTGCTGCTGTTTGTGCCGTGCCTGTACCTGCTGGTGGGCTACGTGTTCGTCATTCCGCTGATCGTCGATCGCCGGGCGGGGATCTGGCACGCCATGGAACTGAGCCGCAGGACGGTGCACGGCCAGTGGTTTCAGCTCTTCGGCCTGCTGCTCGCCGCCGGCATGCTGCTCTTCGTCTCAGCGGCGGCGCTCGGCTTCGGCCTGGTCCTGACGCTGCCGCTCTGTACGGCGGCGCTGATGTTCGCCTACGACGATCTGTTTGGAGGAGAGTAGCCGCTGGACGAGCATCCCCACGCGCGGCCCCGGCTCACAGGAGCCGCGCGACGACCGCGGCCTGCTGCAGTTTGCCTGTCGGGTCTGCCTGCGTCTTGAACCGGCAGAACTCCTCCGCCCACGCCGAGGTCCGCAGTCGCAACGGCGGGTTCGCGGATTCGATGCAGTCGGCGACAACCGTGGCGACCTGCTCAGGCGTCTGGTAGATGCCCTCGCTGTCCAGAGCGGCCCGATCGCGCGCACGTCCCAGATACCGCTGCAGCAGCGGCAGGTAGCTGTCCTCGCGCATCCCGCCGGTGGCCTGAACGTTCGCCATGACGTTCTTCACAAAGTCCGACTGAATGCCTCCAGGCTCGACGATCGAGAACCGGATGCCGAAGCCCTCCTCGATATAGCTGGCCATCGCTTCCGTGTAGCCCTCAACAGCGAACTTTGCCGCGCAGTAGATCTCGTTGAAGGGCTGACCGACGAGCCCACCTACCGAGGAGATGTTGACGATGTGACCGCTCGCCGCCGCTCGCATGTGTGGCATGACCGCTTTCGTGCAGCGCACCACTCCCATGAAGTTGACGTCCATGACGCGGCGGATCTCGTCTTCGGTCGCCTGCTCGGTGCTGCGGACGAAACCGGCGCCGGCATTGTTCACCAGCACGTCGATGCGCCCCTCGATCGCCATCATGTCCGCGATGCACTTCTCCACGCTGCTGGTCTGTTCGACGTCGAGTTGTCGAATCACCATGTCCACGTTCTTCGCCGCAGCGGCGTCGGCCAGCAGTGCCTGCTTCCCGAGATCGCGCATCGTTGCCCACACGCGATGGCCGCGTTCGGCCAGGGACAGTGCGAGGCTGGTACCCAGCCCGGTCGATGCGCCGGTGATCAGGACGGTTTTCATGGTTCGCAAAGTATGCCACGTGCCTACCCACTCTTTGCGGCGGTTGCTGGTGGCGCGGCGGGCCAGTCGAGGGCATCGCACGGAAAGACGGTTCCGTGCTCGAACGACAGACCGAACTGGTCGGCAAGCACGGTCAGCAGTTCGCCCGGTTCCTGCAGTAACCGCGTGTGCGACACGCCAGCCCGATCGCGGAGGCTCAGTTCGCGATTCATCAACGTCAAGCGACCGCCCTCGGGCAGTGCCCGGGCGGCGATCAACCGGTTGCGGAAGTGCGATTGCGGATGCGCGCTCGTGAACCAGTTCGCCAGTTCGCGGTCGATTGGCGGCATCTCCTCGCCAGTGAACTCGAGGACGTCGTGCCAGTCGTCCCCGAACCGCACCTGGTGGAACCACCGTGCGTCCTCACGGATGATCCGACGAGGCTCATGGAGCGTCTGCTGCTCCCCCGTCACATCCAGGCGGATCGCCGACGACAAAGAAAGACTTCCGACTCCGACATCGGCCACCCAGGGCACCCCGCTGATGTTGACGCGGAGAAACAGGTGTGTCCGGGCCGGTGTGTAGTCGCGCGGACGCTGATAGCGAACGCGCGCGCTGAGCGGCGTCACGGCGAAGCCAATCGCCTCGAGCATCAGCAACAGCAGCCCGTTCTGCTCGAAGCAGTAGCCACCGCGACGACCCGTCACGAGCTTGCGGTGAATGCCTTCAGGGGAGAGATCGATACCACGGCCGAGGAGCACATCGAGGTTCTCGAACGGGATGGCCTGCACGTGAGCATGCATGACGCCGTTCAGCGTCTCGAGCGTCGGTACTACCGGACCGGTATAGCCTATCCGTTCGAAGTAGGCCTCGAGCTCACTCATCGTCAGAGGCGGAGACCGGGCGACCGCCGATGACGCCGGCCAGCCATTCGACCGCCGGCTGACGGTTATCGAAGATATCGAAGTGCAAACCCTGGCGCTCGGCGGCAAGCAGTTCGTGGAAGCGGCGGCTGTCCGCGTAACCGCCAGGTTCACGCACCACGGCCAGGCGCACGCCGTTTCCGCGCAATTTCTGGAGGATCTCTCCAGCCTCTCGAGAACTGACGTCGAAGAATCGAGGGGTCAGGTTTGAGGAGTACAGCAGCGCGGCCCTGGCATGAGCCGAGAAACAGGCCTCGAGTACCAGGGTCAGGTCGTCGGGAGTCCGCAGAAACGATCGCGCCGCTGCACCTTCAACGAAAGTAATACCAAGTTCCTCAACCGTCAGCAGTTCCATACGCTGAACATCGTACGCGAACCGACGGCTGGTTGCCTCCGGGGTGTTGGTGCTCACGGTTTGGCCACCTGGACAAAGGATCGCATGAACACCGCGCGATCTTCGGTATCGGCGATCGTCTCGCCGAGTCGCGCCGCTTCCGCATAGTGCTCGGCATGCAGGTCCGCGTTGCCTGCGGTCTTCGCAGCGGCAGCGAGCGCAGCATGCGCGAACGCCTGCTCCCAGTCCGGCGCCTCGTGTTCGTTGAAGTAGTTGAAGCTCGACGTCGCGTAGCGCAAGGCCAGCGTGCCGTCGCTGGCGAGCGCATGCGCCATGCCGAGCAGCATGTTGGCGCGCGCTTCGTTCAGCTCCGTGCCCACGCGCGCCCAGTGCCACGCGGCGGCGTGTGCCGCGTGCAGCATCTCGTGCGTCTCGGCCGGAGTGCGCTGCGGCTGCTCAATCAGTGCCCACGCGCGATTGTTGCAGGCGACTGCGAACCGTTTCTGCCACGTCGCGATTTCTTCTGCGGTTGGACGATCTGCCACGGCACGATCATACAGGCTCGTCAGCGCGGACCATGCGCTCGGAGATTCGATCTGCGGCAGCAGGACCGGTCTGGCGTCCCGGTTCCAGCCCTCGTCCCAGGTCGGGCGCGCCGAGCGCCGGGCGCCCGAACGCAGACGATCGAGCGTCGACTGGTCCCCCGGAAAGGTTTCGAACAGTTCGAAGATCAGGTCGGCGAGCTGGCGCCCCGTCGAGAACAGGACGCCATTGTCACTGTGCCGCACCCGCTCGGCCAGGCACGCTCCGTAGTCCAGGGCGCAGACCGGCACGCCGGCGCCGAACAGGTCCGCCACCTTCATCGGAATGTCCAGCCCCGACGATGAACGGTGCAGGCACAGGCCAAGGTCGGCGCTGCCGACGACCCGTGGATACTCTTCTGGTTCGAGCCATCGCGTGCGCAGCTGCACACGTCGCGCCGGAAGGCCCGCGAACAGCCGTTCGAAACGCGTGCGGCGTTCGCCGTCGCCGGTCACCAGGATGACCAGATCGGTGAACCGCCGACCCGATGCCGCCGCCTCCCACCCGCGAATCCGGTCTTCGAGACGATGGACGGCGTCGACGATCAGATCGAAGTCTTCATCCTCGGTCCAGCTCGTCGGACAGACAATCAGCGCGTTCACGCCGAGACGCACACCCAGGCGCCCGAACAGCGCCTGTTTGAAGCGCTCCCGTTCAACCCGGTCGATCGGCGTGAACACCGAGGCCGGGCGGTCGTACAGCACGGTGGGCCGCGGCACCGCGAACCGGCTTTCCAGCCACGCCGCCATTCCGCTGGACACGCAGATGTTGGCGTCGACCAGTCGGGCGTCGCGACGCTCGTACCATCGCGCGAGCCGCACCGCCGGGTTCCATCGCCCGAAGCGCTGCCGGAGCACGGTGAACCCGAGATTGTGCCAGTCGACCACGAAACGGACGTTCTTCCGGTGGAGCGAGAACCACGACACCGCCAGCGTCGGAAAGGCGGGCGGGTTCTGCGTCAGCACCAGGTCGGGCTGACGCAAGCGACGCAGCACACGCCACAGGCGCACGCTCACCCGCCACGTATCCAGGACCGCGAACAACGCGTATGCGACGCGAGAGTCCTGCTTGTAGCGCAGAGACGACGCCGGAAAGCGATGAACCGTTATCCGGGGATCGTCCGCAATCGCTTTGGAGAGCGCCGTCCCTTCGAACCCGACCAGGTCGACCTCGACGCCATTCGCCGCCAGCGCCCGCGCGTGGTACTGCATGCGAGCGCTTTTGCCGAGATCGGCCAGCGCGAGGACGACGGCACGCATGATGGGTGGGGGTTGGGGAGTGAGCGCTCGATTATACGACGAAGGTCAGGCCGTCTTCTTCAAACGGCCTGCGATCATGTCCACCACCGCCCGTTCTCCGGGTCCGAGTGACGAGGTGGCCGACCTGGCCCTGGCCTGAATGCTGCGAATGGTCGCGCCGTCCATGTACGCGTCGAGAATGGCCGGGTGGATGTAGCACTTGCGGCAGACCGCCCTGGTGTTGCCCAGCCGCTTGGCAACCGACTCGATGGCCTTGACGACGTTGCGTTTGGCCTCGGCATTGGACGAGAAGCGCTCCACCTCCGCGAGCGCCTGTGCCGCCAGCACTGTGCCGGCCCACGTGCGAAAGTCCTTGGCCGTGAAGTCCTGTCCGCTGATTTCGCGCAGATACGCGTTCACGTCTGCCGAATCGATCGTCTGCGTCCGCCCGTCATCGTCCAGATACTGGAAGAGTTCGTATCCGGGCAGATCGCGGCACGCTTTGACGATCCTGGCGAGCCGTCGGTCGTCGAGGTCGATGGCGTGCTCGATGCCGCTCTTTCCCTTGAAGGCGAAGCGCACGCGGCCGCCGCTGATTTTCGCGTGGCCGTCCTTCATCGTGGTCAGGCCAAAGGATCCGTTCTGCCGCGCGTACTCATCGTTGCCGACGCGGATCAGCGTCTTCTCGAGGAGCTGCACGACGGCGGCGAGCACCTTCTCGCGAGGAAGCCCCGCGCGCTTCAGGTCGGCGCTGGTGCGTCGTCTGATCGCGGGAAGCGCAGCCGCAAAGGCGATCAGCCGCCCGTATTTCACTTCGTCGCGCACTTCACGCCATTTCGCGTGATAGCGATATTGCTTCCGTCCCCGCGCATCCCGGCCTGTCGCCTGCAGGTGGCCGTTGGGAAGCGGGCAGATCCACACGCTGGTCCACGCGGGCGGAACGCCGAGTGCCTTCACACGCTGCAAGTCGCGGGGATCGGACAGGGTGCCGCCGCCGGGCAGCACGTAGCGCACACGCTGGCCGGAACCGACGCGTCTGATGCCGGGCATCCGTTCATCGTTGACATATCGGAGTCCGGCGACTTTTGCCGACAACAGGGGATCCAGTTTCGGTGGAGCGGTGCCCTTCGACGCGGCACGCGAGGCGCGCGCGCGGACTGCGGTCCGCATGCGCGCCTGCTCTCTCTCGGCCTTCCGCTGGTCGGCGCCCAGTTTGCGCCATGTCGCCGGCAGTTGCGCCACGTTACTTGGCCGGCTTGATCTCGAGCGCGTTGGCAAAGTCCTTCACGCCCGGGGCTCCCTTGACGAGTTCGGACACCTTGGTCTTCTCCGCGGCGGTACGAACCTCACCCTTCACCGTGACGACGCCGTTGTTGACGTCGAAGTCGATGTCACGATCACGAAGCACCTGATCGTGGTCCATCATCTCCTTCAGATCGCTCCGGATCCTGCCGTCCATGTTGTCTGCCGTGTGTTCGTTGACATTCTCGACGGTGAGTTCGTTCAGGACCTTACCCGATGTGCCGACCGCCGTCGAGGCGACCTCCGCCGCGCGTTCCCGCTCGCGGGTGGAATCGACCGTGCCTTTCAGGTGCGCGACACGCGCATCCTTGTCCCAGTCGACGTTCACATCCTTGATGTTGGCGTCGGTGAGTGCCTGCTTGGTGCGATCCGACGGATCGGGAGCGGTGCGGTTGCCGTTACAGGCGCCCGCGGCGAGCGCGAGCGTAAACGCGATGGCGACGCTGGTGTGAGTCACACGCATGAGAACTCCTCCTCTTCCGGCGACGTGCCGGCGTGCGACCGCATCAAAAGCGGACGCTGCACTAGTCATAGCAAGGAGCCGACCATGCTGAATGGCAGAGCGCGTAGACCGCAGGGCTACGCTCCGGACCCTGGCCAGAGGCGCTCGCCTGTGATGAGACGCACGCGCCGCTGCATCGTCACGTACGCCCACGCCCACTCCGACATCACCGCGACCCGGCTGCGAAAACCGATCAGCCAGAAGATGTGGATGAGCACCCAGAAGAGCCATGCGATGAACCCGGAGAGTTCCAGTGGGCCGATATCCGCGACGGCGGAGCCACGCCCGATCGTCGCCATGTTTCCATAGTCGCGATAACGGAACGGCTGCAACGGCTCGCCGCGGACGGCACGGAGCACATTCCTGGCCGCATGAGCGCCGCCCTGTTTGGCTACCTGCGCGACGCCTGGGAGCGAGTGGCCGTCCTGCTGGAGGGCACAGATGTCGCCAACCACGAAGATATCGGGGTGTGTCGGCACCGCGAGCGTAGGCTCGGCGGGGATTCGACCGGCGCGATCGAGCGGCACTCCGAGTGCTTTCGCCACCGGCGACGCGGCGACTCCAGCCGCCCACAGGACGGTCTGCGCGGCGATCCGCTCGTCTCCGATCTTCACGCCATCCGCATCCACGGTCGTGACGATCGAGCCGGTACGCACCTCAACACCGAGCCGCGCCAGCGACGCCGCCGCTGCCTGCCGCAGATGTTCGGGAAAGGTGCCGAGGACGTGAGGACTTCCCTCGATGAGGATGATGCGGGCAGACTCGGGACGGATGTTCCTGAAGTCCTGACGCAGCGACTGGCGCGCGATCTCGGCCAGCGCCCCAGCGAGTTCCACTCCGGTCGGCCCGCCGCCCACGATCACGAACGTCAGCAGTCGCCGCTGGGCGGCGTCGTCAGTTTCACGTTCGGCCGCTTCGAATGCGAGCAGCACCTGCCTCCTGATCTCCAGCGCATCATCGAGCGTCTTGAGCCCGGGCGCTCGGCTCGACCACTCCGGGTGCCCGAAGTACGCATGGGCGGCGCCAGTCGCCACGATCAGGTAGTCGTAGTCCACGACAGCAGGGGGCGCGGGGAGCGCCGACGACGGCGACGCAGCGGTGCCCGGCTCGTGTGCGCCGCGATCGTGCCCGTCGCGATCGGGCTCGTGCCCTCCCGCATCAAGCAGGATGCGCCGGTTCGCGACGTCGATGCCGCGCACTTCCGCGAGCAGCACACTGACGTTCTGCTGCCGCCGGAGAATCCAGCGGATCGGCGACGCGATATCTCCCGGCGAGAGAGACGCCGTCGCAACCTGATAGAGCAGAGGCTGGAAAAGGTGATAGTTGTGGCGGTCGATAAGCGTCACGCGAACCGGCGCACCTGCGAGCGTGCGCGCTGCGTCGAGCCCACCGAATCCGCCCCCCAGAATGACGACATGAGGCAGCGCAGGCACTAAGCGATAATATCGAAACGTATGGCCTCCTCCCTCAAATCCCGCGGCCGCGACGTGCAGCTCAACGGACCGATCTCCGTCGTGGACACCGCGTGTCCGCTCGACTGCCCGGATTCCTGCAGCCTGTCGGTCTCGGTGCAGAACGGCAAGGTGCTCACGATCGATGGCTCTCAGCGGAACCCGGTCACCGACGGCTTCATCTGCGCGAAGGTCCGCAAGTTCGATGACCGCGTCTATGGGCCGGATCGCATCCTGAGCCCGGGGATTCGTAAAGGACGCAAGGGCGACGGCCGCTTCGAGCAGGTGACGTGGGATACCGCGCTCGGCCGCATCGTCGAGAAGATGCGCGAGGCGAAGGACACGTGGGGTGCGGAGTCGATCCTGCCGTACTCGTACGGCGGCTCCAATGGACTGCTCACGCAGGACAATCTCGACGCAACGCTGTGGCGGCGGTTCGGCACGTCGCGGCTGGCACGCACCGTCTGCGCCGCGCCCACCGGCGCCGCGAACCTGGGTCTCTACGGAAAGATGCCGTCGGTCACCTACGAGGACTACCCTGACGCGCGATTGATCGTGCTCTGGGGCGTGAATCCGAATGCATCAGGCATTCACCTCATTCCGTACGTCCGCGAGGCGCAGGCACGCGGGGCGAAACTCGTCGTCGTCGATCCGCGGTCCACGCAGCTTGGCCGCGCCGCAGATGTGCACCTCGCGGTGAGGCCCGGCACCGATGTCGTCGTCGCCCTGGCCATTCACCGGTATTTGTTCGCCAACGGGTTCGCCGACGAGGCGTTTCTGCGGGAGCACACGCGGAATGCCGAGGCCCTGCGGGATCGGGCCGAGCCGTGGACGATCGAGCGCGCGGCGGAGGTCGCCGGACTTCAACCCGATGCTCTCGAACGCGTGGCGCGTCTCTATGCGGAAACGTCGCCCGCCCTGGTTCGTTGCGGATGGGGGCTGGAGCGCAATCGTAACGGCGGGAGCGCCGCGGCGGCGGTTCTCGCGTTGCCGGCGGTTGGCGGAAAGTTCGGGGTCCGCGGGGGCGGTTACTCGATGAGCAACTCGGCGTCGTGGGGCATCGAGCGCAGCTGGATCGGCGCGCCTGAACCTGACACACGCATCGTGAACATGAACAAGCTCGGTCGCGCCCTGCTCGAGTACCGCGATCCGCCCGTGCAGATGCTCTTCGTCTACAACTGCAATCCGGTGGCAACCGTGCCGGACCAGCACCGGATCATCAAGGGTCTCGAGCGGGAGGATCTCTTCACGGTCGTCTTCGAACAGGTGATGACCGACACGGCGCTGTATGCAGACGTCGTGCTGCCGGCGACGACGTTCCTCGAGGCGTATGACTTCGCGAAGTCCTACGGCACGATCAACCTGGACCTGGTTCGGCCGGTCATCGAACCGGTCGGCGACGCCCGGTCCAACGCCGATGTGTTCGGCGAATTGTGCGCACGGCTTGGACCTGCTGAAGGAAGACGAGCCGGCCGACGAACTGGACATCATGCTGAAGGTGTTCGATTCCCTGCCGCCTGCGGTCAGTGAGGATTTGCGGAACGATCGACGTCCCTCACCGCCCTTCGGCACCCGTCCGATCCAGTTCGTGGACGTATTCCCGAACACGTCCGACCGCCGCGTGGATCTCTGCCCTGCCGATCTCGATGCGGGTGCGCCGTTCGGGCTGTATCACTATCAGCCGGATCCGGCCACCGAGCGCTTCCCGCTGGCGCTCATCTCTCCATCAACCGAGCGGACGATCAGCTCGACACTCGGCGAGTTGCCAGGTGCAGATGGCAAGTTGCTGATGCACCCTGAGGATGCGACAGCACGAGGGCTCGAGAACGACGATGCGGTGCGCGTGTTCAATGAGCTCGGGGAAGTGCACTGCACGCTCAGCGTGCTGCCGATCATTCGTCCTGGGACGGTGAGCCTGCCCAAAGGGCTCTGGCGACGGACGACGCGCAACGGAGTCACAGGCACGGCGCTGGTGCCGGATACGTTGTCGGACGCCGGCGGCGGCGCCTGTTTCAACGACGCACGCGTGCAGGTCGCGTCGCTGCCGACTGCGTAGTGCAGGTGCGTCGCGATCCGGGAGCGCCGCGCTCGACCTCAGTAGCTGAAGGTGAAGATCAGGTCCGCTCCGGTGCTCTCCTTGCGCTGGAACATCGACTGCTGCGTCGTTGCGCCCTGCATCACGTTGGTCTGGAGCCGCAGCCATCGCGCGACCTCGTACTCGAGCACGACATTCGTGGTGCTCTGGTCGCCGATGCCCTGCTGCACCTTCACGTAGAGGTTCTGCCCCAGCTGCTGGCCGATCGTCAGTTCTGGCCCGCCGCCATTCTCCGGCGCCACATTGATCTCGAAGGTGTCCAGGTTGAGGGCATTCCCGATGGACTGCGCGAGCTGCCCGGCGACGGCACCCGTCGCGAGCGCCTGTGCGCGCTGGGCCAGTGATACCTGCTGTCCCTCACCCAATTGATTCACCGGCTGATTGAACACGATCAACGCAAGGATATCGGCCTGCTCGAGGGGCGGCGTGCTGCTCAGATCGATCTCCGGCTTCTGCAGGGTGCCGCGCACGTTGACGCGGGCTTCAACGCCCTGAATGAGGCGGCGGGTGCGCAGATCGAGTCTCGGATTGATCTGATCGAGGCCCTCGAAGCGAATCATGCCGTCCCGCAGGATCTCGAAACGTCGTCCCTGAAAGTCGTAGTTGCCGCGAATCGTGTTCACCTGGCCCACCAGACGGACGGGACCACCCGGGTCTTTGGTAGCCGTGAGATCTCCGCCGAAAGTGATGTTCAGAGCGCCAAGACTGACGGGCGAGCCCGGCGTCTGCAGACTGCTCGCCTTCACCACGAGATCGTTCGGCACCGTAAGGTCAAGGTTCATCCGAAGGGCGTCGAAGGGGCTCGAGGACGCCGGCGCCGGAGTGGCCTGCGCGATCACGGCAGTCGTGTTCCCTGAGTCGTTCGACGCCGCCTGGGTCGGATACGGAGACGCACCGATGATTGCGATGATTTCGTCGAGATTGACCTCGCCGGTCGTGACGCCCGAGGAATCCCTGGACGATCGGCGAACGCAGCTGCCCCGACAGCGACACCGCGCTCTGGATGCGCACGTTGCCCATCTTGTTGTCGATCACCTTGAAGTCGTCGGCGTTGAGCCAGATCTGGAAGCCGCCGACCTCCCGCGCGTGCACGCCGAGATCGCCCGTGACCGAGAGCGAGCTCTGATGATTGTCGAGCACGGTCAGCTGATCGATGTGGACGCGGTCTGGCTGGAGATCGATTTTGCCGGCGATATTCGAGTAGGTGACACCGGTCGGGACGACCGTCATCCCGCCGTTGGCGATCTGCAGGTTGCCGGAGGGGTGCGGATCCTGTCCGCTCCCGGTCACGCGAACGTGCGCCTCGAGCGTGCCCCGCACGTCAGTGAGCGCCGTGGTGAAACCCTGCACCAGTCCCAGGTCAAGCGGGCTGCTTTCCACGGTGAGATCGACGCGATCCGCGGGCGTGGCCGGCTCAATGTGGAGCGCATCGCTGGCCGGAGCCTCGGTCTTCGCGGAACTGAAAAGGGAAGCCGGCAGGTAGCCTTTCGCCGTAATCCACTGGGTCGGATTCTGCTGGAGCCGCGTATCGAGCGTGATGCCGCTTCCCTCGTACGAAACCGTACCGCCGAGGGTCTCGTACTTGAATTGCCGGAAGCCTCCCTGGTTCACATCGAAGCGACCGCTCACCTGCGGTGTATCGGTAGTGCCGCTCACGGTCGCAGCCGCGTTGAGCGTGCCGGTGAACTGCGGCTCACGAAGCAGCAGGGCGTCGACACCAGCGAGATCGATGTTGCTGAGCGTCACGTTCAGCGCGTCGCCGGGGCGGCCGAACCGACCGGCAGCCTCAATCTGCTGGCCCCCGCTCTGCAGCCGGAAATTCTCGAGGGCGACGGCGCCAGTGGCGTAGTTGATCGTCGGGGTGTCGCCAGATGGGATCGTCCAGCGCTGCTGACCGGCGGTGAGCCCGAGCTGCGTCAGGTGCACTTCCTGATGATCCGGGTGCAGCACCAACGAGCCGCCCGCGGCGAGACTTCTCTCCGGCTGCGCGGCGGTCGCGTCGAACGTGACGGTCTGGTCGGCGTAGGTCGTCTTCGCGGTGAGCTCGTTGATGTTCTGTCCGCCGACCGTGACGAAGGTCGCCTTCGTATCCGCCTCGACTCTGGCACGCTCGAACGCCAGATCCGGAACGGTCACCGTGTACGTCGAGTCGACGCTGAGCGCGCCATTCGCCTCGTACTTCAGACCGTCGGCGCTGACCGTGCCGCGCGCCTGCAACTCGGCGCGGTTGCCGGTGACTGTGCCGTCCACCTTGGCGATGCCGGACACGGGCGTGTCGAACAGCTTCCCAATCTCCTGGACGCGCGGCGAGTCGGCGTGAATGGTCAGGTTCGACTGACCGGTCTCGTTCAGTGCCAGCGTGCCGGTCGCCTTCAGGTTCACGTCGCGACCAACGACCTCGAGCGTCCGGATCTCGCCGACCTGCTGATGGTAGTCGGCGTCGAGCGCCGCCGACTGAATGGCCAGGCCGCCCAGCGTCGACGGTTCGAGCGTGAGCTGCGCGGTACCCGCGACAGTGTCCGGCGTCACGCCGCCCGAGAGCCCTTCGATGGTGGCGTCGGCGCTCAGCGAACCGGCCGCCGTGCCCTCCATGGCCGGGCGGCCGCTCGCCACCGCCGGATTGACATCCGCAAAGGTCCCGTGCGCAGTGACATGGGCTGTGTCGTCGGCTACCGTCGCGTCGAACGTCAGCTGCGGGATGCGACCGCCCAGCAGCGTGGACTCGGTAACCGAGCCGCTCGCGTTGACGCGCATCTCAGCTGGCGTCGTCCCCGACCCTTCGGCCGTCACGTGCACGTTGATCGCGCTTTGATACCGCGGGTCGGCAATCGCCGGCACGTTGAAGGCGTCGCCGACCTGCTGCAGGTCGAGCGCGTTGACCGTGGCGTCGGCCCGGTAACTGAGGGCCGTCCCGTTCATCGTGACGCCTGCGGTGCTTCCCTCGGCGATACGCGCGCCCGGCACGGTCGATTCCGCGAAGGTGGCGTCGGCGATGATGTGTCGCGGGCCACCGGCGCTGGGAATCGTCCCAACGGCATGGTAGTCGGCGGTGACGTCAGTCCGCGCGGGAGGCACGTTGAGCTTCCGCGGGAGCTTCGCAAGATCCAGATGACTCGCGCGGCCACGGACATCGAACCTGAGCGGATCCTTCCCGGCGGGCAGCGTCACGTCGCCCTTCGTCGTTGCCGCGACGCCATACGCCGACGCTTTGCCCGTCAATGCCAGCCGGCGTCCCTCGATAGTCGCATCGGCGACGATGTCTGTTGCGGCGTAACCGGCGGTGTCGAGGCGCGGCACACGGGCGGACGCCGTGCCTCTCAGAGAATTGATGTCGGAAAACGACGCAGCCTGGAGGTCCGCACGCAGATCGGCGGTGAGATCGCTCTTCTGCGCCGGGTCCTTGAGCAGCGGTGCGAGGTCGAGGTGCCGGACCTTGATGGTGCCCTGCACTGCCTGACCGGGTGACTGCACGTCCGCGACGAGCTGTCCGCTCACCTGCCCTGCCGACGAGCGGACGTTCATGTCGACGCCCAGCTTGTCGAGCGGTCCGTTCAGCCTGAATTCGAATGCCGGCTGCAGAGCGATTCCGTCGAGCGACGGCACGACGCGCGCAATCTCGGGCAGCGACAGCTTGTCAGAGCTGATCTGCAGATTGAACTGCGGGGTCGTGAGGTAGTGCTGCACGGCGCCGTCGACGAGGATCGAACTCTCCGCCGTACGAAGAGCCAGCTTGTCCACGAACAGCGTGTCGTCTTTCACCGAGACACCACCCGACATCGCGTTCAGTGCGAGCTCGGGATCGGACGCGCGAAACGACACGTGCGAGATCTCGATCGCATAGCGGACCGGTTCGTACTTGAACGCGAGCTTCGCATCGATCCGATCGATCCGATCGGGCAGGTTGACGCCCGATGTGCCGACAGGATCGTCGATGACCACGGTGGCGTCGCTGATGCCGATGTCGTCGATCGCAATCGGAAGCTGGGGCCCCTCGCGGTCCGCTTCCTGCTCCTGCTTCTTCACCAGCTTGGCGATCGACCAGGTGTCGCCGTCGCGGCGCAGATAGATTGTCGGCCGGTTCAGGCGGATGTTGTCGATCGAGAGCCCCTTCGAGATGAGTTCGAAGACGTTGTAGTCGAGGCCGAGATCCTCGACGGCCACCACTTCGCTGCCGTCCATCGACACGCCGACGTTCTCGAGCTCGACCCCGAAGAACAGGTTGCCGCCGAGCCGTTGGATGGAGAGCTGCCCGTTCAGATAGTTGTTGGCTTCGGAAACGATGTAGCCGCGCAGCCAGTTCCGGAACCACGCCGTCTGCGACACGATGATGGCTGCCGCGGTCGCGCCAATCAGCAGCGTGAGGACGAGCAGGAGAGCGTGAACGATTCGGCGGACAACTCGCATTCGAAAAATTCGGGCTCGCAAAAGCCCTGCCGCGGGCTTCAGAATGCCTGCCCGATGCTGAAATGCATGCGCCACTGGCGCGGCTGCGGTTCGCCGTTCACCAGCAGTCCTGGAATCGGGTTGAGCTGGTACCCGATGTCGAACCGGATGGGGCCGACTGGCGTTTGATACCGGAGTCCGGGGCCGACCGCGTATCGCAGGTCGTTGAACTTGAACTCCCAGTCACCTGCCCACACGTTGCCGCCATCGAGGAACAGGACAGCGCCAAGGCTGGTGCCGAGCGACAGGCGCGCCTCCGAGCTGAACGCGAACATGCTGTTGCCGCCGATCGGCAGACCGGAGCCGCCGAGCGGGCTGACCTCGTAGCGGCCCCACCCGCGGATCGTCGTCGAGCCGCCGAGGAAGTATTTGCTGGGCGAACGGCACCTGGGTCGGGTCGTCTCCTACAGCATCGATGGCGCCGAGTTGCACGCGGTTGGCAATCACGAGTTTCGGGGTGAGCGAGAGGTAGTGGCGGGCGTCCAGCGACATCGCGCGGAAGTTGAAGTCGCCGGGCAGGAGGCGGCCTGCTTCTTCGACGTGCACCGCGAGCTGGTAGCCGCGTGTGGAGTTGAGCAGGTTGTCCGCGGTCGAGTGTTGCACGTCGAAGCCAACGCGCGTCCAGCGTGCCCTGCTGTTTCCCGGTCGTCGGATCGAGCCCGAGCGCGATCAGGTCGCCGTAGATCGACGGGTCGTTGAGGGCCTCGTCGGAAATGGTGCTCTCGTTGCGTTCGCTGGCGCCTGACACCGACCACGAGAACCTGTGCCGATTGCCGGTGGGTCAGCGTCGCCTTGGCGCCGGTCACCAGGGAGCCGTAGGCGGGCGTGAACGTGTACCAGTGCTGCGCATCCCCGGCGAGCGACAGGTGCGGCGCGAAGAAGTAGGGCTGATTGAAGTCGAGTCGCACGCCTCGATCCAGCGCCGACCACCGCGCGTGCACGCCGGCTGTGCGCGCGCCCCCGAGGAAGTTGAGGTGGTGGTACTCGCTATCCACTCGCGCCTTTTCCTCCGTGCCGTACCCCACGCCGAAGTTCACCCGCTGGTGCTTGCCTTCGGCGACAGTGACGCGCGTATTCACCTCAGGACGTTGTTGCTCGGGCGAGAGCGCTTCCACGTTGACGAACTGAAACAGTTCCAGTCCGTAAAGCCGCCGCTGCGAATCCTGCACGATGCTGCGACGGTAGAGATCCCCGGGCTTGAACGTGAGCTGCCGCTCGATGATCCGGTCGCTGACACTGCTGTTGCCGGCGATCTCGACGTCCCCGAAGTGGGCACGGACGCCGGGCTCGGCCGTGAACACGATCGTGGCCTCTTTGCCCGACGCACCGTCGTCCTCATCGGTTGCGACGCGCGCGTACGGGTACCCGTGGTCGCGCAGTTCGTTCACCGCAAGTTCGTGAGCCGCAGTGACGTTCTGCCGGTCGCGCGGCTTGCCGACGACCAGGGGCACCTGCCCCTTCATCTGATTGAAGTGGTCCTGAGGGACGTCGTCGAAACCGCGGAACTGAACCGCGACGACCTTCACCGGCTGCCCCTCGTCGATCGTCACGGCCACGTCGACCGAGTCCTGCTTGTCGTTCAGCTTCACATCGAAGTCGGTGATACGGGCGTCGGGAAACCCGCGATCGGCGTAGAACGCCTCTATGCGCTTCAGGTCAGCATCGAACCGGCCACGATCGAAGTAGCTCTTCTTTCCCCACGGAAGCTGCCAGCCCACGACCGGCACCTTGGTGTTCTCGCGGGTGGCGAGTGCGCTCTTGAGCCGATTGACGTCGATGCTGTTCACACCCTTGAAATCAAGGGAGTGCACGGTGATGGTGCCCCCTTCCTTACACGCGGCGGGGGCCACGCCAAGGGCAACGATCAGCAGGTACCTGGCAACGCGGCTCATGCGGCCTCAAGTACACCACAACGCATGCCAGTTCGTCGCACGTCATCAGTCGCACGTCCGAGTCACGGCCGAACTGATAGCGGCTGTCTTGACCGGCGAAGGCGGTAGTTGGTCGCGGTGATGGTCAGTCGCGAGTAATGGTAGGGCGAGCAGAAGTAACGGCGAGGATGATTCCCAATCCGATCACGAGAAGAGCGGCAATGGCGACCCAGGACGCGGAGATCCGTTGAACGACGCCGGCCTGCCACAGGGCGAGGCCGGCGCCGATCACGAGCACGAAGTATCCAACCAGGTACAGGTGGATGAAGCGCATTTCCTACCGCACGTTCACCGTCAGCGCGGCGCGCCGGTTGAGGCGACGCGTTTCCTCGCGGGCGTTGTCGTATTTCGGACGCTCTTCACCGTAGCTGATCGTGCGCAGCCGATCGGCCGTGACGCCTCGGCTGACGAGGTAGTCGCGGACCGCGTTCGCGCGGCGATCGCCGAGTGCGAGGTTGTATTCGGCCGTGCCGATGTTGCAGGTGTGCCCCTCGACTTCGATTCGCAGCGCGGGATCGTCGCGAAGTGCGGACACGGCCTCATCGAGCACGCGCGTGGCTTCGGGCCGCAGCGTATAGCGGTCGAAGTCGAAGTGCACGTCCTCGAAGGTGTAGGTCTTGGCCGGCGGCCGGGTCACCTGGAGCGTCACGTTTGCCGAAGCCGTCCCGCCCTTGCCGTCATTGACGGTGACGGTGGCCTGAACCGGACCTTCCTGCTGTCCTGCGGTCCACAACGTCTGCCGCTCGGAGGGGTTGGCCAGCGTGCCCGACGGAACGGTCCAACGATAGGTCAGTTGGTCTCCGTCAGGATCGTTGGCGGTTGCAGTAAGCGTCGAGCTCTTGCCGACTTCCACGGTGCATGGGTCGCACTGCGCCTGCACGGTTGGCGGACGGTTCGCCGGCGGTGCCGGGGCTGGAGTGGGAGCAGGTGCCGGTGGCGGCGGTGGCGTGTAGATGCGAACGCCGGGATGGTATCCGACGCGTACCTGCCAATCGACGAAGTCGCCGAACGCGTCCTCGTCGGTGCGGTAATCGTCGCGGTTCTTCATCGGCACGTTCCAGCTGAGGCCGCCGCCCACGAAGAATCCACGTCGGTTCTGCCAGGTCAAGCCGGCAGTCGCGCGCGTGATGTTCTCCGTGGCCGACGTGACTGGCGGCAGGCTCCCGTCGGTGCCTGTGAACCGGGCACCGGTGAACGTGACCGTATCGCTGCTCGGAATGAACCCGTTCAGCTCGAAGACGCCTCGCAGAGGCTTGCGGCTGGGGAAGCCTGCGCCGGCGCCCCACCGGAATGCCCCGCCCGGGCCGTCCAACCCATCGGGCTGACCGCGCCACTCGTAGCCGGCAAACCCGGACAGGTCGAAGCGGGTCCGGACTTCCGAACTGGCAATGAAGTCGACCGCGAAGTCGGCCTTGCCGGTCGACGTCCCTTTGTCGTCTTTCCCTGTCGGTGCCTTGACGATGCCGCGCACCGCCATGGCCGCCGGCTTGTTGTTGGCCTGGGTAACCAGGTTCACTTTCGCGCCGATGTAGAAGTCCCCGACGTTGTCTCCGCTCCAGCCGGAGTTCGCGCGGGGATAGCGATCGACGATGCCGCCGACCTGGGTATCGTTGAGGAAGATCGGGCGCAGGTCGCGTTCGACGCGGGTGTCGAAGAGGAACGAACCAAAGATCTCCGCGCGATTACCCAGCCCGACCGCAAACGTGCCGGCGAAGTCGCCGACGTTGGTAAAACCCTGGACGTAGTTGGTACCGCGACGATACCCGCTGGCGGACCACTTACCGTGCGCGAGCACCTCCGCGGTTGGCACAAACCACAAACCGGTGTCGCCAAGAAACGTCGTGGTCGCCGGACGCACATCGCTCGCCGCCGACCCTGACGCCGTCTGGGTGCCCGATGGATTCTGAGCCGTGGATGTCCCTGAAGTACCGGACTGAGCGCTCGCGGCTGTCGACACAGCGAGCGTCAGGGCCGATGCCACGGCTATACGTCTCAACATGTTCCCTCGCCTTCAGTTTGCGCCGTCCGACCGTGAACGGCACCACTACGGTCGCGTCCTTCACTGGGCGTTGCCGTCGGTGTCCGAGGCGGGCGCCGCCTCTTCTGGAGCAATCAGCCGGCCACGACCGCCACGGCTGACCTGGCCGCCCTTCCGACCGGCCGATCGTGCTTCGTCAGCCGTCCATTCGTGCGCAGTGCCCTTCTCGTGCGCGGCCCGGCCGCCCTTGCTGGCGATCTCCCGCTGCTTCTCGGGGGACATGGATGCGAAACCGCGGCGCTCTTTACGTTCTGTAGTCACGTTCTCTCCTCTGTCGTAATCGCGAGTCACCAGGCGTTGACAACATATGGGCCCTTTTCATTGGGCTGCGGCGGAGGATCCTCGATCCGCGGAGGCGCCGGTTCGTCGAGCGGCGTTTCCGGCGTCTCGTCGGGATCCCGATCGCGCTCGTCCTCGTCCTCGCGGGGAGTCTCGAGGCGCGCAGTCGTCTGGGCGGGGCGGTCTGACACCATCACCCCATCGATTATCAAAAGCAGTGCCATCGGCGCCGCAGAGGTGGCTTCGCAAACTACCGTCATGGAACGACTTACCGCGGCGCTGTTTTCAGAGGCTCAGGCGGGTGCAGCGGATTACTACAGTCGGGCTTGCAGGGAGTACAAATGCCCGACGCTTGGAGGCGACGGTGAGATCGTCCGAAAGATGGCTGATCCGAGGGCCTCAGTTCCTGGTTCTGGACCTGTAGTAGTCGCAGCCCTCGCAGTTGCGCACATCGAACTGGTAGCCGACAACCGGGAACAGCATCGGATGAGCGCAGTAGAGAAGTTGCCCGTCTTCGATCGTGTGAAAGCCGATGTTGGGAGGGATCTCCGGCGTCCGACGCCCATACCAGCACGCGCGATGGCGGTCTTCCGGGTCGGACATGGCCGTCCAGGTCGAACTTACTTGGACTGCTCGGGAACGTATCCGGGTGGAAGCGCGGCGCTCTCACCGAAGAAGAAGTCTTCCATGTGCTTGGCGACGAGTTCCTGCGCCTCCTTCTGGAACGGCATCAGGCGGTACTCGTTGAGGATCATCTTCATCCGCTCTTCCCACAGCTTCCAGGCGTCCACCGACACGTTCTCGAAGACGCGCTGACCGAGCTCGCCCGGCCACGGCGGAGCATCGAGGCCTGGCAACTGCTTCTGGAATTTCACGCAGAACACCGTACGGCCACCCTTGTTGCCCGCGGGCGGGGTCGGCACCGGATCGCAGCTGTCAGCCATGGGTGGATTGTAGCACCGGCAATTCGGGATCGATGGTGAACGCCAGGCGGCTATGCGCGTCGCGAAGTGCCGCTTCCACGACGGGCGCGTCGGTGCCACGCGCGAAGATGAAGCCCAGATAGCTGGCCCCCTCGGGCAGCGGCACGAGCAGCTGCTCCGGCTTCGCGGTCATCACCACATCCTCGATGCCGGCGACGCGCTTCGCCTCGTCGACACCGCTGGTACTGCGGTAAAGCCCACGGCGGGGAATCGGAATCATCATCACCCCTGACGCGGAGGCTTCCCGGATCCATTCGTCGCAGGGATCCCCGAGGGCGTGACTGAGCAACAGCTGCTCGAGCGAGATACGTCGCCGCTCCATGACAAAACCGCAGAGCCCGCGCACAGATGCCGCCGATTGGACGCGCTGCAACTTCGAGGACGAACACGCCCGCAGCGCTGACACGACACTCGGCGTGAATCGGCCCGTGCGAGAGCCCGATGGCCGCCGCTGCCGCGGCCACCGCCCCGGTAATCCGGCGACCCAGCTCGGTCTGCGTCTCGGGCACCGTGACGTAAATCGTTTCCTCGAAAAACGGTCCGTCCAGAGGATCGGGCTTGTCGAAGATCGCGAGCGTACGCAGGCGCCCGCGCGTCATCAGCCCTTCCAACGCGAACTCATGCCCCTCGATGAACGACTCCAGCAGCAGCAGTTCGTGCGCGGCGTCGCGCTCGGACTCTGATGTCGGGGCGCGCGAGCAACCTGCGCAGACGTTCGACCGCTCCGGGGAGCTGGGACGGTTCGTCCACACGCATCACGCCGCGGCTGCCCGAGAGCGACACCGGCTTCAGGACGGCGGGGAACGTGCTCCGCGCCGCAAGTGCCTGGGCCTCGTCTGACACCGGGGCGACGATGAACTCGGGGACCGGCAAGGCGGCGTCGCGAAGCCGCTGGCGCGTCTTCAGCTTGTTGCGCGCAGCGTCGGCCGCGTCGGAGGAGTGGCCAGCGAGGCCGAGTGCTTCCCGAGCGTGTGCGGCGAGAACGGCGGGCCTGTCTCCCACGGCCATGACCGCATCGAAGGGTTGGAGTTGTGCGGCGGACGTAATCCGCTGCACGGACATGTCGGGATCATGAAAGCGGACCGGAATCGCGGAGTCGCGCCACGGGTCGTCGAGCACGGCGCAGCGGTCGGTGGCAAACACCAGCTCGACGCCAATGCGCTCGGCTGCGTCGCCGAACGCCCTGGTCTGATATCCAGTCGTCGTTGCGACCAGAAGGACGCGCTTCATGTCACCACCCTGCCTCGACCTCGACCGGCTCTCTCACACCAGCGTGAGCTGTTCCGGATTCGGCTCGGCGCAGCAGTACCAGGGCTCGTCGAGCTGTGGGACGGCACGTGAGGGTGACGCTGAAATGGGCGCGGGCTGTGGGCGCCCGGCCCGCGTGTATGCGAGCGACCGGATCGCCTCGAACAGCTCGCGTCGATGCGACGTGAGCTGCCGGCCGACGAGCGCCGAGACATCGGCTTGCAGCGCGTCCACGCGCGGGTCCGCATGTGTCCAGCGGTGCGTCAGCGTATTCGCGTCGAACGCGCCAACCAGGCGCTGCACGTCGGGCAGTTCGAGCAGCCGGGAGCCGGACGGCACGAGCAGGCGAATCGCCAGCTGAATGGGCGCGACGTGGTCCACCAGATCGAGCCGCGCGATCGTGTCGAGGAGATCGCAGTAGTCGTCCAGCGACAGCCACGGATGAAAAGCGACGAACGTCGGCACGAGCGTCAACCCGGCGTCGCGGCACAGTGCTGCCGCCTCCTCGAAATCGCGGCGCGTGTGCCCCTTTTCGAGAATGGCGAGCACCCGATCGTCGATCGATTCCACCGCACTCGTCACGAACAGGCAGCCGGAGTCGCGCAACTGACGGCAGCCTCTCACGGTGCGCAAGCAGGTGCTCCACTTTGATCGTCACGTCGTAGCTGACCGACGGATGCTCCTCGTGCAGGCGCTCGACGATGCGCATCGCGTGCGTGGGACCGTTGAAGAAGTCGGGGTCGCCGAACGTGATGTGCCCGGCGCCGGCGGCGATCTGCGCCGCCACATCGGCAAGCACCACCTCCGCCTGCACGACGCGGAACTGCCCGTTGTAGACCGGCACCACCGGACAGTGGCGACAGAGATGCCGGCACCCGCGGCTCGCCTCCGTGTAGCCCGCGACGCGCCGGGTCCCGTCAGCGAGCGTCAGCGTGGAGTACTGCGTCAACGGCGGCAGGCCACTCCGGTCGGGCACGAGAAACCGCAGCTTCGGCAGCGTGCGCGCCGCTGTCGCGGATGTTTCATGGTTGCTGGGGGAGGTCTGCGGCAGTGCCCCGCTTGCTTCGGTGTGAGGGCCCGCGAGTGACGAGGAGCCGGTCTCTGGCAGTGCCCGCGAGGATGCGCTCTCGATCACATCCCGCGCGACTGCCGCCAGGTCGGCTTCGAACTCCCCGCCCATGACCTCGTCTACGCCGAGCGAACGCAGCCACTCCTCGTTGAGCGGCGCATAGAGGCCGTACGCGCAGATGCGCGCCGATGGATTCAGCGCTCGCACCTTGCGGATCACACCGGCCGCCATACGGGTGGCGGTATGCATCGGCAGATGAAACGCGACCAGACCCGCGCGTCGAATCGCCTCATCGTCGAGCTTCTGCTTGGAGAGGTCGGCGCACTCCACGGTCAGGCCTTCGCGCTTCAGCCACGCTGCGGGGGAGGCCAGGCCGAACGGCTGATGACCGAGATCGTAGGTCGAGATCAACAGCGCCGTGGCCATGCCGGTCATTCTGGCATACGTCTGTTAGAGTGCTGCCGCAGGACCGACGATGACCCCCTCGCCGCCCCAGCTACGCCGCCATCCGCCAGGTCTGTATTTCCTGTTCTTCACGGAACTGTGGGAGCGGTACAGCTTCTACTCGATGATGGCGATTCTCACGCTCTACATGGATGAGGCACTCCATTTCGACACCGCGCAGATTGGGCGCGTGTACGGCGGATACATCGGCGGGGTGTACCTGCTGCCGCTGCTGGGGGGATTCCTGGCCGATCGCGTGCTTGGGTTCAACCGGGCGGTGGTGATCGGCGGGACGCTCATGATGCTCGGCCACCTCGTGCTGGCTGTGGAGTCGTTGCCCTTGTTCTACACGGGCCTGGTGTTGCTGGCGTGCGGGAGCGGGCTCCTCAAGCCAAACGTATCGACCATCGTCGGCAATCTCTACCGCGATCGACCTGAACTGCGCGATGCGGGATTCAACCTGTTCTACATGGGCATCAACCTCGGCGCCCTGATTTCACCGCTGTCAGTCGGCTGGTTTCGCGCCCACTACGGCTGGAGTGTCGCGTTCGGATCGGCCGCCCTCGCGATGCTGCTGTCGCTGGCGACCTTCATCGCGGGCCGCCGTTATTTTGGCGACGCGGCAGACCGGGTGGCCGTCGATGCCCGCGAGGTCGCGGCGGTGTCGCCCACTGAGGCGCACTCGAGGATCCAGACCCTGCTCGTCGTCTTCGTCGTCTCGGCGATCTTCTGGTTCGCATTCTTCCAGAACGGCTTCACCCTCACCCTCTGGGCACGCGACAACACCAGCACCTCCCTGGCGCCGGAGAGCTTCCAGTCCATCGAGCCGCTCGGCGTCATCATCTTCTCCGCGGGCCTGGTCGCCGCGTGGGCATGGCTCGGTCGGCGCGGCATCGAACCCTCGACGCCGATGAAGATGCTGTTCGGCATCGGATTGGTGGCGGCCGCGTTCGGGCTCATGGCCGTCGCGGGACTTGGCGGCGGCGACTCGGGCCGGGTGTCGGCGTGGTGGCTGGTTGTCGCGTACGTGGCGATGGCTCTCGGCGAGGTGTGCCTCAGCCCGATGGGGCTGTCGCTGGTCAACCGCGTCGCGCCGCCGCGCAGCCGTGGGCTGATGATGGGCGCATGGTTCGTCAGCCTCTCGGCGGGCGGCTACCTGTCAGGCGCGATCGGCGCGTACTGGAACGAGATGCCACACAGCCGCTTCTTTCTGTTGATTGTGGGCATTCTCGCAGTGGCTGCAGTCTTGCTCCTGCTGGCGATGCCGCGGATCCGGCGGGTGCTGCATCGCGTGGAGGAACTCGAAGCCGCAGCGTAAACCCATTCAGCAATCAGCAATTTGCAATTAGCACTCAAGTTATGGCGCTAGAAGAATACAAACGCAAACGCAACTTCACCAGGACGCCCGAACCTGAAGGAAAGGTGTCCACCCGGAAAGCTCCGGAGCTGTTCTTCTGCGTGCAGAAACACCTGGCGAGCCATCTGCACTACGACTTCCGCCTCGAGCACAACGGCGTGCTGCTGTCGTGGGCCGTTCCCAAAGGTCCGTCGCTGGATCCGAAAACGAAGCGGCTGGCGATGCAGACCGAAGATCACCCGTTCGACTACGGCGAATTCGAGGGCGTGATCCCGGAGGGTTACGGCGCGGGCATCGTGATGCTCTGGGACCGCGGAACGTGGACACCCGAGGTGGACGATGTGGACGCGGCGCTGAAGAAAGGCGACCTGAAGTTCACGCTCGATGGCTACAAGCTGAAAGGGTCGTGGGTGCTGGTGCGAACGAGCGGCCGATACCCGGGCGCGCGGGGAGGAAGTCGCATCCGACCAGCGTTCATGGCTGTTGATCAAGCACAAGGACGACTGGTCGGGCGACCTCGACATCACCGAGTTCGCGCCGCGGAGCGTCAAGACCGACGGCGACTTCGAAGACATTCTCGCCCAGGACAATCCGGCTGTGTGGCAGACGAACCGCCCCGCGAAGGGCGGCGACGCGGGGGCGATGCTCGCAACGATCATCGAGCGGGCGGCGAAGCTGAAGGCATCGCGGAAGAACGAGGGCCAGGATAAACATGGTGCCGATGGCCATGCCGACGCCCGTGCACATGCACCGGACGCCGACGCCGCGCCTGCCGGGTCGCGCCAGAAAACGCGCAGGACGAGCGCATCAGCCGGTCGCGCACGACCGGCCACCGTGGCCAGCGGAACTCGCACGCGCAAGCCTGCGGCCGCGAACAAGACTGCGCCACCGAACAGACTTCGGCCGCGAAGAAAACGGCCGCGTCTGCGAAGAAGCGATAGGGATCCGCGCGCGAGCAGGGGGTCAGGCCGGAGGCGTCAGGTGGGAGACGTCAGGCGGGCGACATCTCGAAACGTCAGGAGAGCAGGCGCTGGGAGAGGACGCTCCAGACGGTGTAGGCGAGGCGCCGCCGGTCATGACGAGCGATGTCACCGCACCACAGCTCGGCATTCACTTCCTCGCAGTGCGATGGCAGCGTGCCGGTCTGCAGCGGCTGCTTGTGCTCGACGGCATAGCGGCTCGAGCACGGCCTGACGCGGCCACTTGTTGTTGGTGATGACGACCGCCACCGGACGATCGATCGCCTGCTCGATCCAGGTGACCGCATCGGCCGCCGTGAAGCCGGCCATCCCGCGACCTTCGGTGAGGAGGTTGGCGACCAGAATGATCGGCCCCGGCATGCTCTTCAGCGCCTCGGCCACGCCGCGCACCAGAAAAATCGGCATCAGGCTGGTGTAGAAGCTGCCGGGCCCGATCACGACCGCATCGAAGCCGGCGATCGCTCGCGTCACCGCCGGGTGAATCGACACCGGCGGCTCGAGCCAGATGCGGCGCACGAGACGCCCCGACGACTGCCCTGCGTCCACCTCCACTTCGCCGCGCGTCATCGAGCCGTCGCCGTACTCGGCGCAGACCGACGCCTGCTGCACGCTGACCGGCCAGACGCGACCGCGGCAGCCGAGCAGGGCGCGCAGCCCGTCGATGGCATCGAGAAAATCGCCGCTGTACCGCTGCATCATCGAGAGCAGGAGGTTGCCGCCGGTGTGGCCGCCGAGCCTGGCGTGTTCCAGCGTCGGCAGCCGCGCCAGCAGCACGCGCCGCGCCTCTCGCGTGTTGCGCGCAAGTGCCAGCGCGCATTTGAGGATGTCGCCCGGAGGGAGTACGCCGAGTTCATCGCGCAGTACACCCGAACTGCCGCCGCTGTCGAACATGGTGACCACGCCGTCGGCGTGCACCCACGGATTGGTCTTCAGCCCGCCGAGCAGGCTGGGGAGACCCGTGCCGCCACCAAAGCAGCCGACGTTGAGTTCGCGCAGACGCATTGCTGCACATTGTAAGCGCGACAGTGCGGGGCGCCAGAGCTGTCGGAATCATGGCCGCGGCTTGTTGCGCGCCTGAACCGGCGCTGACCCAGCCACGTCGAAACAGATTGAGAGTCTCGACGCGTATCACCGTAGCGCCCGGCGCCAAGAGCCCAGCGCCCAAAGCCAGAGCCCGAGAGCCCAGAGCCCAGAGCCAGTAAGATCACAGCCATGCGTAACGCCGAAGCGGTTCACGACCTTGACAGGGATCTGCGGGCGATCTTCCCCGGGCGGCTGCAATCGCTCGTCGTGTACGGCACGGCCGACACTCACGAAGGCCCGGTGGCGACGCTGGCCGTAGTAGACGCGGTGACCGCGTCGGACCTGCGAGCCTGCGCCGATCGGGTGGGAGGATGGCAGCAGCGCGGTCTGGCGACGCCACTCATCCTCGAGGCGAACGAGTTCGGCCGCTCGCTCGATGCGTTTCCTTTCGAATTCGGCGCCATTCTTGCCGACCATGAACTCGTGTCCGGATCGAACCCTTTCGCGGGCCTGTCGGTGGATCCGTCGGATCTGCGGCGCGCCTGCGAGGTTCAGGCGCGCAGCCACGTGCTGCATCTGCGCGAGGGTTTTCTCGAGACGCATGGGCGCACCGATAAGGTGGCCGAGCTGATCGTGCGGTCGGCGTCGCCGCTGGCGGCGCTGCTGAAGAATGTGGCACGCATGTCCAGCGCCCCGATCACCGACAGCGTCCTGGCCCGCGTCGCGGAACTCGCGCACAGCGGCACGATCTCGTCAGACGAAGCACGCCGCCTGTTTCCCGACTACCTCGAGTCGGTTGACCAGCTCGTCGAACAGCTGGATCGCTGGAGCGCCGCGTGACCCACGTACGCGCGTGGCTCAGACGCCACTCTGCTGCGACCAGCGGTGTCGCCCTGCTCACCGTGAGTGTGGTGCTCGGACTCGCGCACACGGCAGGCGCACAGGGCCCTGCGGCGCCGATTCCCGAGCTGACGAAACCGGTCAACGACTTCGCCGGGATCGTCGACGCCCAGAGCGCCCAGCGCATCGAGCAGACGATACGCGCGCTGCAGGGTGCGAGCGGCGACGTGATTGTCGTCGCCACCGTGCCGACGGTGGAACCCTACGCCGACATCCGCGAATACGCCGTCAAGATGTTCCAGAACGGCGGCCGCGGTATCGGCGAACGCGGCAAGGACAACGGCCTGCTGATTCTCGTCGCGGTCAAGGAGCGGCGGGTCTGGGTCGAGGTCGGTTACGCGATCGAGCCATTCGTCACGGATGGCTTTGCCGGCCAGGTGAGTCGCGATGTGATGACGCCGGAGTTCCGCAGCGGCAGATATGGCAATGGGCTGCTCGCCGGAACCAACGCCCTCGCTGCGCGCATCGCCCAGGGACGCAACGTCCAGCTCACGGGCGTTCCGCAGGTAGCGGTACGGCAGGCGCGGCGCGCGCCCGAACTCTCGGCACGGTGGCTGTTCATCCTCTTCATCATCCTGCTGATCATTGGCCGATCCAGCGGTGGCGGACCGCGCAGGGGAGTTCGGCGCTGGGGGCAGGGCGGATGGAGCGGGTGGTCGAGCGGTGTCGGACCGTTCGGCGGCGGGTTTGGCGGCGGCGGCTTTGGTGGCGGTGGCGGCTTTGGCGGCGGGTTCGGTGGATTCGGCGGCGGCCGCAGCGGCGGTGGCGGCGGCGGCTCCAGTTGGTAGATAGAATCGAGGGATGAGCATGACTCGCAGAACGGCGTTTCGTCTGATGGCTTCTCGCGCTCGCGGTGCTTCCGCTGACGGGCTGCTCGTACAACAGGTTCGTCAGCCAGGAAGAAGCCATCAAGGCACAGTGGGCGCAGGTGCAGAACCAGCTGCAGCGACGCAACGACCTGATTCCCAATCTGGTGGAAACGGTGAAGGGCTACGCCGCGCATGAGGAGGGTGTCTATAAGGACATCGCCGACGCACGTTCGCGGCTGCTGGCCGCACGCTCGCCCGAGGAAACGATCCAGGCGGCAAACCAGCAGACCGGAGCCCTGGGTCGCCTGCTGGCGGTCGTGGAGAACTACCCGCAGCTTCGCGCCAACGAGCAGTTCAACAGGCTGATGGATGAACTATCCGGCACCGAAAACCGCATCGCGGTGGAGCGCATGCGCTACAACGAAGCCGTCCAGGCCTACAACACCTCTCGTCGTCAGTTTCCCGCGAACCTGACGGCAAAGATGTTCAGCTTCAAGGACTACCCGTTCTTCGAGGCGCCCGAGTCCGCACGCGAGGTTCCCAAGGTGAACTTCGGCCAGTCGAAATAGGGCGGCGTGCCGTTGACCGGGCGTGCTTCGCGCGTCCTGTGACGTTGGCGATCAGGCTGCCGTGATGCCCGCCGAGTTCTCGCTAGAGCGGAGCGCTCAACGAGATAGGTATCTGCTCAGAACCCGGGCGTCTCAAGGCGACAACGTCATGGTCTCTGACGTTGAACTATCCTGATTTCTGGTGAATGCCAGAACAACCGAGTCGCCGGACACCCGTCTGGCCGCTAAATCGCCGTAGTGGAGGCTCGCCGGTGACCCTGATTGTCCCGGCAGGTTGACCACCAGCGACCCGTCCCAGTGACTCAGATCGAACACTGCGCTGAAGAACGGGCCTCGGTGACGGCCTGTCGCGAAGACCGTCCCGGCGTAGCCAGGCTGAGGAAACGGACCGATATTGAAGCGGCGCTTCGCCGGCTCGAACACGGCCAGCGGATGCTCGAACGAGGCTGTCCTCGGCAACCGCTGTCCTGATTCTGGCGATGCACTTGCCCTCGATAGGGCATCTACCAGCAACATGTCCCGACCGCGAACGACATCACCCGGAAACAACGCTGCTGTCGGGTGGGTCATCAGAATGACAGGGTCAAGGAGAGCAACGAACTCTTCGAATAATTGGGCAGGGACCCCAGCTTTGTCCGCGAGCAGCCGGCGAATGGCCTCCTCCCACGTGATGTAGAGCGCCGAGTCGGCCGACTCCGCATCAACGGTCCCATCCCATCGCGTCCAGCCGCTTCCGGATCGATTCAAGATTGTTGGGCAAAGCCCTGATGTTCTTGAGCAGCGGGACCAACTGGGATGCATTCCACGCGCGGATATCGTTCAGTAACCGGATCGTATCCGTCGCCGACCGTGCACCCGGTGGCGTCAGGACCTCGTTGATGCGAGCCCGCTGGGCCGACGCAGTTCCCGAGGCGAGGACGAAACCCACCGACGGATCCAGGACACCTGCCGAAGCACTGAGGTCTGTAAACCCCGCCCACGTTTGGTCTGAAGACCAGCCCGATGTCGGAAGACTGCCCGCGCGAGATGGTCGCACGGGCGCCAGCCCCGCCTGCTGCCGACCGATATGGCCGTCAACGTCGGCGTAGACGAACTCGACCGGAGTCTTCCAGTGGGAGAGCGCCGCGCGAAACCCGCTCCACGAGGTGGCGCGGCCGACCGCGAGCGCCGCCAGTTCGCCGGCACCACCCGGTTCCGTGCCGCTCCACCGCAACGTATAGACGAGGTTGCGTTCCCTGTCCTGGGCGATCACCACGCCGTTCGCCGTATAGAGGCGATCGAACTCCACGGGCGTCGCGCGTCCCAGGACATCCACCCGTTCGTGGTCCACGGCCATATCAACCCAGCGGCCACCACGCTGAACCTGGCGCGTGTCGCGAGGGTTCACCCGCTCGATGAAGATGTCCTGCGTGTCGGCGAGCGAACCAACCATCGCCCACGCAATCCGGTCGTTGTGGCCGATGACGACACCTGGCAGCCACGGCGACGTCGCGCCGGCGACGTTCCAGCCGGGCGCCGACAGATGCACCAGGTAGCGGGCGGACGGTATGTCAAAGCGACCGTAAGACGAGACCGCCAGCATCGGCGCACCAGTCGCGCTCTTGGCGCCGCTGATGGCCCAGGCGACACCACTCGAAAGCCGGCGCTCCGGTGCGGCAGGCGTGACTGCGCCGCCTGGCGCGGACGGAGGTGGTGGCGTCGCCTCGTGTCCTCCTGGTGGGCCAGACCGTTGGTCCGGTCGCGGCTCGTCGCTGACCCGTCCGTGCAGTGTCAGGAAGAACGGAGGCGTCCCGATCCGGCGCAGTGCGTCCGGCACCACATAGGTGATTGCTGCCAGATCGACGTCGGGAGTCGAGCGTGGTCCGGCGGCCGTCCGGCAACGGCAGCAACTGATCGACGCGCTGTGCGCCGAGTGCCGCCACCAGACGCGCCCGGAATAATTCGTCGAGGGCGTTGCCGCTGGCCAGAAACGCGTCGGTCCGGTTCAGCAGGTCCTCCGGTCGCCAGAACTCCGGCGCCCACCCGGCGAGTGCGAACTCCTCCGGAAGATCCTGCCGCGCCATTCGCACCCAGGCGTTGATGCCGTTGGTGAACGCGACGGCAATGCGCCGCGTGTCCGGTCCGTAACTGTCCCATTCGCGATCGAGGTCGCCGCGGAACTGGATGCGCCGCGTCATCGAGTCGCGCTGGATGAAGTTGGCGCCGAGGACCTCCGACAGCCGTCCCTGCGTGGATCGCTTCCAGAGATCCATCTGGAACAGCCGATCCTGCGCCTGCACGAACCCCTGGGCGAAGAACAGATCGTCGGTCGTGCCGGCGCTGATGTGCGGGATGCCCGACGCGTCGCGCACCACGGTGACGCTCGCCGTCAGCCCGGGGACTCGCAGCGTGCCCGACGTTTGCGGCGGTCGGGGCGCGGGTGATGCGGGCGGGGCTGACCTGCCGCAGGCAGAGAGGAGGAACGACGAAGAAGAATGCAAGAACGTCCGCACGCAGACACGCTGGAATGCACGAACGCCACGCGCGCCACGGCACGACGACTCCGTGGGTTGTCGACTCCCCGCATCGCTGCCCTACCGTATCTGCTGCCGTTCGTGCGTCCCCCGCGTCCCCACGTGCGTCCGTGCGTTTTTGCCTTCGTGCCTTCGCGCCTTCGTGCCTTCGTGCCTTCGTGCTCGCGTGCTTTATGCCGTCGCCTGCATCCGACTCGCTTCGACGCTGTCAGCCAGTCGTCGCACGCCTTCTTCGATTTCCGCAGGCGACAGCGCGCAGAACGGCAGGCGCAGAAAACGCTCGCCGCCGCCGTTCGGAAAGAACGCAAGCCCGTCGGACAGGTTCAGCGCCCGTTTCGCGGCTTCGCCGCGCACCGCACTGGTCAGCACGCCGTCGGGGAGCGTCAGCGACACGAAGAAGCCGCCGTCGGGACGTGCGGCCACCGCGCCGGGCATGTATCTGTCCAGGGCCGCAAGGCACGCGTCGAGGCGCGGCAGGTACAGCGCCTTCAGACGTTCGATCTGCGGCTGCAGCAACCCGCGCTGACACCACTCGTAGGTAATACCCTGCGCGAGATACCCGGGGGAGATGTAGGTATCCTCCGCGACCTTGGCGAGCGTCTGGATGATGTCCGGCCGCCCGATCATGAACCCGGTACGAACGCCCGGGGCGATCAGCTTGGTGAACGAGCACATGAACAGCGTGCGCTCCGGCGCGAGCGAGTAGATCGACGGCTCTTCCTGGCCGCGGTACCGAAGCGGCCGGTACGGCGCGTCCTCCACAATCAGGAAGTCGTGCTGCGCTGCCAGCTGGGTCAGACGACGACGCTTCTCGCCGGAGCACGTGGAGCCCGACGGATTCTGGAAATCCGGTATCAGGTAGAAGACCTTCGGCACCTGCCGGGCGAGCGCCGCCTCGAGAGCCGGGATGTTCGGTCCGTCCGCGTCGAGCGGGATGCCGACGACCTGGATGCCGTGCCGCCGCAACATCGTGATCGTGCGGTCGTAGGTCGGGTTCTCGGTGAACACCACGTCGCCGGGCCGAAGCAGGCCGAGGCACAGGAACTCGACCAGCTGCAGCGAACCGTTGCCGGTCAGCACGCGGTCGGCGGTCACACCCTGCCACTGGGCGATCCACTCGCGCAGCGGCTGGAAGCCGGCCGAGGGGCCGTATTGAAGCATCGCGGCGCCGCGGGCCTTCAGGGCGTCGATGGCCGCCGAAGCGACCTCGTCGAGCGGAAAG
The DNA here is from genome assembly GCA_963697745.1 of uncultured Acidobacteriota bacterium. GTDB lineage: Bacteria > Acidobacteriota > Vicinamibacteria > Vicinamibacterales > CAVVIG01 > CAVVIG01. The sequence continues at coordinate 55,054 of CAVOPD010000003.1, forward strand.
GATTCGTTGGCAGGCACACCGCGAGTGAAATTGATCGTGTCCATCGACTTTCGTCCCTCTGGGTCTTTCCGGCTACTGATGAAGAGTGGGGATGAGAACAGCTAATTCTAACAATGCGCGGATGCAGGAATGCACAAATGCAGCGATGCAACGATGCAGCGGGACAATTCTCGAAGCGCAGGGCACCGCGCGATGCTACCGGGCGTCTGCGGCTGCCAGTATCGTGGCCAGCACCACTTCTCCAGCCTGCACGTTCTTTTCCTTGCTCACGTCCATCCACTCGTCGAGGGAATGCGACCTGCCGCCGGCGCCGCGGCCGATGGTGATCGCCGGAATGCCCATGCTGATCGGGACGTTCGCGTCCGTGCTGCCGATCTGGAACGTCGGGCTGAAACCGAACGATCGGCTGACCGCAGCCGCCGCCTGCACCAGGTACGCGGATGTCGGCGTCGTGCCCGAAGGGCGATCGCCGATGAGCTTCACGTCCGCCACGATCTTCCCTTCGCCGGTGTCTCGGGTCCGATTCTCTTCGTCAACGGCTTCGCGGACGACCCGCTGGAACGCCTCATCCACTTTCTTCAGTTCCTCCGGCGACTCCGAACGCATGTCAACCAGCATGTACATGTCTACGGGAATCGAGTTCACCGACGTCCCGCCACCCACCACACCGACGTTGAATGTCGTCCGTGGCGCGGCCGGCACCTGCAGGTGCGAGAACTTCGTCATCGCGTTGCCCATCGCGAACGCAGGGCTCACCAGGCCGAACGCGCCGTAGCTGTGGCCGCCGGGGCCCTTGAATGTCACGCGGTACCTCCGGCTGCCGAGGCCGCCGGTCACGATGGCGCTCTGCGTACCGCCATCGATCGAGATGAAGCTCTTGATCCGGTCCTTGTACTTGCCCTTCTGCAGCAGATACTTCGCACCGCGCAGGTCGCCTTCCCCTTCTTCACCGACATTGCCGACGAAGAGGATGTCGGCCGCCGTCTCGACCTTCGCCGCGTCCATCGCGCGGATGACGCTCAGCATCAGCGCCAGCGCCCCGGTGTCGTCGCCGGCGCCCGGCGCGAGCACGCGATTGCCGTTGCGCTTGACCGTGACCTCGGTGCCCTCCGGAAACACGGTGTCCAGGTGCGCGAGCACCGCAAGCATCGGTCCGCTGCCGGTGCCCTTTCGCACGCCCATCACGTTGCCTTCAGCATCCGTCTCGACGTCGGCGAGTTTCGCGGCGCGCAGCATCTCCAGATACGCTGCGCCGCGCTTCTGCTCCTTGAACGGCGGCGCCGGAATCTCGGTCAGCGTGATCAACTCACGGACGAATCGCTCGTGGTCCGACTCCAGGAATGTTTTCGCGTCGCGGAACGATGAACTCGAGACAATCGCCTGTACGCGTTGGTCGGCGTTCTGGGCTGAGGCAGTAGTCGATGCTGCCAGGATGAGTGCGGCGGCGCAGAACCTGAGTTTCATGGACAACTCCATCCCCGCCGTTCTTGCCTTCTTGCCTTCCCGCATTACCGCCTGCCTGCCTTTGACTTCCGCATCCCTATTTGATGCCGATCACCATCGAGTCGGGCCCGACGAGCGGCTCGACGCGGGTGGAAGCGAACCCCGCTTCTTTCATCCAGCCCTCGCAGTCTGCGCCCGTGTAGTCGAAGCCGCCAGGTGTCTCGATGAGCATGTTGAGGCTCATCATCAAGCCGAATGCGTTCCTCGAACGATCGTTGTCGATGATCGATTCGTACACGACCAGCGCTCCGCCCGCTGGAATGGCATCGAACGCCTTCCCGATCAGCATCTTCTTGGTTGGAAGATCCCAGTCGTGGAGGATGTGTCCCATCATGATCACGTCCGCCGTCGGAAGATCGTGGTCGAAGAAGCTGCCGGCCTGGAACTGGACGCGGTCGGCGACGCCGACCGTCGCCACGTACTCCTCGAAAATCGGCGCGACTTCGGGCAGGTCGAATCCCGTCCCGGTCAGGTGGGGATTGGCGAGCGCCACCTGTGACGCGAGATCGCCCTGTGCCGTGCCGACATCGGCAAAGGTGTGGTAGCCGTTCCAGGGGAAGGCCCGCGCGATGGTCATGTTCGCGCCGTGGCTGATGCCGGTCATCGCGGCGAGAAACTGCTTCAGGCGCGCCGGGTCCGCGTAGAGCGTTTCGAACAGGCCTGGTCCGCCGCTCTTCGCTTCATTCTGTGGTGCGCCGGTCCGCAGCGCCTCGGTCAGATGTCCCCAGAACGGATAGAGCCGATGATTCGCCATCTCGAGAATGCCGCCGACGTACGACGGTTTTTTCCGATCCAGAAACAGGTCGCATTCTTTCGTATTCGCGTACTGGTCGCCGGTGCGGGTCAGGAACCCGAGTGCGACGAGCGCGTCGAGGAAGTCGCGCGCCGATCGGGGATGAAGGCCGAGACGCCCCCTGAGTTCTTCGAGGTGTTCGGGTCCGCGGGCCAGTTCCGTGAAGAGGCTCGAGTTCGATCGCACTCAGAAGCGTTTTCGAGGCCCAGAAACCAAGGCCCGTTTGCAGAATTCTTTCCGGCGTCAGATGTTCGGACACGTCTCAGCCTCCACGGCTCGTAGTTGGTCGGGTCCGCATCATGGATCAGTTTCCTGCGCCCGCGGTAACTCGATCCCCGATTGGCCCAGGGCAGGGCGGGGTCAAAAGTCGCCTCGCGAAGTTCCTCAGCGCGTGCCGTCTTTCAACGTGGAGGCGAGGCAATCCCACCAGGATCGCGGCCCGAGAGCAACGCTCTACGGTGATGCCGGAGGGCGACGGTACAACACGTAAGTAAAGCACCCGTGGAGCCACGCGTCGCCAGCCTTGTCGTCATGGCGGATGTCGATGGCTTCGTCGTGCACGTGCGCGTAGTGGCCGCCGAGGCGAGTGACCTCCTGCGCCAATCTGCTCTGGGCGCTCTCCATCAGTTCCAGGTAGCAGCGGTGCCAGAGGTCGTCCCTGTGGCTGATGGTCCCGGGCACGCGGCTGCTGGTCGCCTCGAGGGTGTGTTCGGCCATCACCTCGGCGTCGAGCGGAGGCAGTTCGCGGTGCCAATAGATGATTTTGTCGTGATGGTTGTCGGGGATGTTCACGCGGGACCTCCAGAATCGATCGGCATTCACCTCGTAACGGCCCGTGCGCGCGTGCGTGCCATCACGCGCGCGGCGGTCGCGCCGCCGATGATGGCGTAGGGCACGGTCAGCGCAATGCCCGACAACGAGTACCACATTGGCACCTGTCCCCAGAGCGTCGAGGCGCCCACCACATTCAGGACGAACATCACGGCGCCGAGCGCCATGGCGTAGCGGATCCGCGGGTTGCCGGCCGGCGCCAGGCGGGCGGCCAGATGACATCCCAGAATCGCGAACAGACCCCTGGTATCCCGCCGTCAGCAGCAGCGGCCCGGTTGCAAACACCGGGTGATCTGGCGCGGGCAGCACCTCGTGCGCGCTGAGCGTGTTGTCGGTGACCACCGTGAGCACCAGCGTCACGAACCCGCCGGCGAGCACCGGAAGGATGTGCCTGATCAGGCTCGGAGCGGACGGAGGGGCTTCGGGCAAGGTCATGCGGCTGGTGCTGAGATCCTATCGCACGCTGTCAGTCGGCGGTCGGCGGGCACGGCGCCGGCAATCGGCTCGGCGAGCGCATCGACGTCGCGACCAGCCAGGATGGCGCGGGCGCGCTCGAGATCGAGCGCGCCGTCCCACCTCGCGATGACCATCGTCGCCACGGCGTTGCCGATGAGATTGGTGATCGCGCGCGCTTCGGACATGAAGCGGTCGACGCCGAGCAGCAGCGTCAGCCCGGCGACCGGAATCGTCGGGAACGCCGCGAGCGTCGCCGCCAGCGTGACGAAGCCGCTGCCGGTGACCGCGGCCGCGCCCTTCGACGTCAGCAGCAGCACGCCGAGGATGCCCGAGTTCCTGCGCCGAGCGACAGGTGCACGCCGCTCGCCTGCGCGACGAAGATCGCCGCCATCGTCATGTAGATCGAGGTGCCGTCGAGGTTGAACGAGTAGCCGGTCGGCACGACGAGGCCGACCACCGGCTTCGCGCAGCCCGAGGTGTTCGAGCTTGGCCATGATCCGCGGCAGCGCCGACTCGGACGACGACGTGCCGAGCACGATGAGAATCTCCTCGCCGATGTACCTGCAGGAACTTGATGCAGGCTGAAGCCGGTCGCCGCGCGCAATCGCGCCGAGCACGACGAAGACGAAGAAGCGCGCAGGTCACGTAGACGCCGACCATCAGCTTGCCGAGCGCGACCAGCGACCCGAGGCCGTAGCGGCCGACGGTGAACGCCATCGCGCCGAACGCGCCGACCGGCGCCAGCCGCATGATGATGCCGACGACGTCGAACAGCGCCGTCCGACGCCATCGCGATGACCTCGACGAGGCGGTCGCACGCGTGGCCCGAGCCGCAGCAGCGCCAGGCCGAACAGCACCGAGAACAGCAGCACCTGCAGCACTTCGCCGCGCGCGAACGCGCCGACGATCGTGTCGGGGATGACGTTGAGCAGGAAGTCGACGGTGCTGAGGTGCTGCGACGCGGTGGTGTACGCCGCGACCGAGCTGACGTCGGCGGTCGCCGGATCGAAGCCGACGCCGCCGCCCGGCTGCAGGACCGTGACGACGACCAGGCCGATGACCAGCGCGATCGTCGAGACGACCTCGAAGTAGATGAGCGCCCGCAGGCCGATGCGCCCGACATCCTTCATCGCGCCCATGTGCGCGATGCCGACGACGACCGTCGTGAAGACGATCGGCGCGATCAGCATCTTCACGAGCTTGATGAAGCCGTCGCCGAGCGGCTTCATCGCGGCCGCCGTGCTCGGGCGACGACGAATGCCGAAGACGACGCCGAGCGCGATGGCGACGAGCACCTGGACATACAGGTTCGAGTAGAACGGCCGCTTCGGCATGCGCGTAATGATAGCGGTATGATCGAAGCGGATGAATGAGTTTGTTCCGCGCCCGGCCGCTGCGCGGCGGCCACCGGATGACGCTGTACGGCTGGGGCAATCCGCGCTACTTTCCGCGGCTGCCGGCGCCGACGGTCCGCTATTTCGACGTCGCGCCGATGCGCGCGTGCTGGCGCACTGCCACTGGCAGCCGGATGCCGTGGGAGCGGCCGACGCTGATCGCGCTGCACGGCCTGAACGGTTCGAGCGACGCGCACTACATGCGCGGCATCGCCGCCAAGGCGTTCGCGCGCGGCATGAACGTCGTGCGGCTGAATCAGCGCAACTGCGGCGACACCGAGCATCTGTCGGCCGGTCTGTTCCACTCGGGCCTGACCGCCGACGCCAGGCACGTCATCGACGAACTGTCAGCGGTCGACGGCATTCGGCTCGATCGCGGTGGCCGGCTACTCGCTCGGCGGCAATCTCGCGCTGAAGCTGGCCGGCGAGTACGGCGATCGTCCGCCCGCGGCGCTCACGCGCGGTCGCTGCGGTCTCACCGATTCTCGAGATCAGCGAGTGCGTGCACGCGCTCGAGCGGCCGGCAGAACTTGCTCTACGAGTGGAATTTCGTGCGCGATCTGAAGACGGCGGATGCGGCGCAAGGAACAGCTTCGGCCCGGGCCGCTTCGATCTGTCGAAGCTTGAACGCGATCCGCACGGTCCGCGACTTCGACGAGGTCTACACGGCGCCGCACTTCGGCTTCGCCGACGCCGAGGACTACTACCACCGCGCCAGCGCGATGCGCGTCATCGATCGGATCCGCGTGCCGGCGCTGATCATCACGGCCGAGGACGATCCGTTCGTGCCGTCCGACGCCGTTCCGCGATCCGAAGGTCGCGCGGCCAATCCGCACATCACCCTGCATGCTGTGCCGACACGGCGGACACTGCGGCTTCGTCGGCCGCGCGCTCCGGCGACGACGACGGCTACTGGGCGGAGAACCAGATCGTCGATTTCGTCGAGCAGAAGCACGCGACGCGCAGCGCCGACGCCGAGTTGCGCAGCGAGGTCGCCGTCTAGGCGAGCCCGAGGCGCGGCCATCAGCAGCCGCGCGAACTCGGGACCCTTTCCCTCTTCCTCGTGCTTGAAGTAGACGAACACGTCGCGGCACGCCGCGGTTTCGCGTCGCGATGGTCTCGGCCCAGCGCGCGATGTCGTCCGGCGTGTAGCCCTCGTCGCGCAGCCGGAAATAGGCGTAGTCGGCGGTCACCCGCACCGGCGTCGGACATCTTCTCGCTGTCGGCGACGCACAGAGCGCGAGGTTCCGCGCCGCAGCCGCTCGAAGCACCTCGTCGTCGAGCCACGACGGGTGGCGGAACTCGAACGCGGCGCAGACGCGCGGCGGCAGATCGTCGAGGAACGCGTCGAACAGCGCGAGGTCCTTCTTCAGGTTCGGCGGCAGCTGGAACAGCAGCGCGCCGAGCTTGTCGCCGAGCGTTGCCGCCACCCGGCAGAAGCCCTGGACGAGGTCGCCGCTGTTCTTCAGCCGGCTGTCGTGCGTAATCCGCCGCGGCGCCTTCAGCGTCAGCTTGTACGGCGACGGCGTCTGCGCCGCCCAGCCGGCGACCAGCTTTTCGTTCGGCATCCGGTAGAAGGTGTAGTTGATTTCGACGGTCGGAAACCGCGCGGCGTAGTACGGCAGCATCTTCGCCGCCGGCAGATTGGCCGGATAGAAGCTGCCCTTCCATTCGGGGTAGTTGTAGCCGGAGGTGCCGATCCAGATCATGGAGACTCAACTGTAAACTACAGGGTCATGCGCATTGGTACTGCTTTCTTCTCTGGCGCTGGCGCTCCTGCGCCGCCTGCGGCTGCGGCGGCGCGTTCGGCCGACCGCCGCGAGTACACGCTGCAGGGGCAGATCCTGTCGGTTCAGCCGGACCACAAGGAAGCCACCATCAAGCACGAAGAGATCAAGGGCTTCATGTCGGCGATGACGATGCCGTACACGGTTCGGGACGCGAAGGAGTACGAGAACCTCGCGCCCGGCGATCTCATCACCGCGACGCTGGTCGTCGTCAGCAACGACGCGTATCTGAAGGACGTCAAGAAGGTCGGGAACGCGCCGCTCGGAAGCAGCCGCCGACACCGACGCCGCCGCGCGCCTCGGGATTCGAGCTGCTCAAGACCGGCGCACCGGTGCCGAACCGGACGTTCGTCGACCAGGACGGCAAGTCGGTCAGCCTCGCGTCGTTCCGGGGCGACGCGGTCGTCGTCACGTTCATCTACACGAGCTGTCCGATGCCGACGTTCTGTCCGCTGATGGATCGGAACTTCGCGACGATGCAGGCGAAGCTGAAGGAACAGAACAACCACCTGAAGGCTGCACCTGCTGAGCGTCAGCTTCGACCCGGCGATCGATACGCCGCCGGTCCTGAAGAAGCACGCGGAGAAGCTGGGCGCCGATCCGCGTCTCTGGACGTTCGTGACCGGCGATCGCGACGAGATCGACAAGTGGGCGTCCCGCTTCGGCGTCGTCCGTCTCGCGCGCGATGAACGACCCGCGCGACATCACCCACAACCTGCGCACCGCCATCGTCGATCGCCAGGGCAACCTCGTGCAGGTCTACACCGGCAACGAGTGGACGCCCGAACAGGCTGCTCGCCGACGTGCGTCGTGATGGTCGGGTGTCGACTACGCCGGTTCACGCCGCGCGAGCGGCGTCTGATCGCGCGGCTGCGGACGCCCGCTCGCGGTCCAGCGCTATCTCAATCGCCTGCCGTACAACAACGAGCCGCACGGACGGCGCGACGCTGCGCAGCTTTCGCGGCGTGGTCCAGCACGGCTCGCGCGCACTGCCTCGAGGCGGCGCTCTTCGCCGCCGTCGTCCTCGAGCAGCACGGCTATCCGCCGCTCGTCCTCAGCTTCGAGTCGATCGACGAGCTCGATCACGTGATCTTCGTGTACCAGCAGCAACGGGCGCTGGGGATCGGTCGCGCGATCGCGCGATCCGGGCCTGCACGGCCGCCAGCCGGTCTTCGCGACGCCGCGCGCGCTGGCGCTCGAGCTACGTCGATCCGTACGTGGACTACACCGGACGGGTCACCGGCTACGCGGTGGTCGATCTGGACCGGAGATGGGCAACTACGACTGGCGCCTGTCGGAGCCGAACGTCTGGAAGGTCGAGCGGATGCTGCTCGACTACCCGCACACGGAACTCGCGACGACCGACGCGCGCTACGAGCGGCTGCACGCCAGATACAAGGCGTATCGCGCCGCGCACGACGACCGGAAGCCGATCTACTACGCGAACCGCGACCGGTGGACGCCGCTGCCGAAGGATCGGGGCTGGCCGGGTAGTTCACGAATGCAGGTGCACGTGCAGTAAGTCGGCACGTCGCAAGTCGACGCAATCGCGCGAGTCGCAACTCACCAATCACTGATCACCAATTCGCCAATTGCCAAGTCGCGACCCGCGTCAATCCAGATCGAAGTCCCGGGTCGGCTTGGTGATCGGTTCCTTGTGCGCCTGCCGCAGCGCTTCCTCGAACCGCCGCGACAGCGCGTCGCCGCGCGTCTTCTCGGCGTCGACCGACTGCTGGAAGATCGCCTCGCGCCGTGCGGCTTCTTCCGCGAGGATCCGCTGCGCGTCGTTCAGTTCGGGCTTGTTGCCGCGCTCCGGCTCGTGATGCGAGATGACGCGACCGAGGTTCAGATCGATCACCAGCGTCGACTGACAGCAGGGGCAGGTGACTTCGAGTTCCGACTTGAGGCGCGCCATCAGTCGGTAGTCCTTCCAGGATATCCGCGCGGCCACGAGGGCGCGCGGCACGGACTATCATAGCGTAGTGACCGACGCCCCCCGGACGACGCTCCGCATCGTCACCTACAACATTCACCGCTCCCGCGGCATGGATCGCCGGACGCGACCCGAGCGCGTCGCCGCCGTGCTCCGCGAGATCGACGCCGACGTCATCGCGCTGCAGGAAGTGATCGGCGCCGGACCCAACGGCGGCAGCCACATCGAGGAGATCGGCGCCGCGCTCGGCATGGGCTGGGTGATGGCGTCGGCACGCGCAGCTGCGCGGCCATCAGTTCGGCAACGTCGTGCTCAGCCGGTTCCCGATCGCCAACCACACGCAGCACGATCTGACGTGGAAGACCTGCGAAGAGCGCTGCATGCAGCGCGTCGACATCGACGTCAACGGGCGACACGCTGCACGTCTACAACGTGCATCTCGGCACCGCGATTCTCGAGCGCCGCCACCAGGCCCAGCGGCTCGCCACGATCGTCGTCGGACCGGCACGTGACCGGCGCCGAAGATCGTGCTCGGCGACTTCAACGAGTGGATGCGCGGGCTGACGACGACGCTGCTGAGCGCGCGGCTGAAGAGCGTCGACCTGCAGAAGTACATGCGCCGGCGCCGCACCTATCCGGGCCTGTTCCCGATCCTGCATCTCGATCACATCTACTACGACGGCCCGCTCGAAATCGTCGACATCGAGGTGCCGCGCACCCGGCTGTCGCTGGTCGCGTCCGATCACCTGCCGCTCGTGGCCGATATCCGAATCTGACAGACGCTACTCGATGTCTTCGGCGAGTTCGAGGCCGATCGGACCGATGTCCTCGACGACGCTGACCGGTTTGTGCTTGCGCGCGCCGATCTCTGGTGGCACGCGCCTCGGCGTAGATCCGCTCCGGCACCCGCTGCACATCCCACGCGAGACCGACCATCTGCATCAGCCGGATGACGTACCAGGTCGGGTCGAATTCCCACCAGTAGAACCCGTTGCGCGCGGCGCGCTGATAGCGGTGATGGTTGTTGTGCCAGCCCTCGCCGACGGCAAAGAAGGCGGTGAGCGGGTTGTTGCGCGATTCGTCGATCGTGTCGAACCGGCGCGACCCGAACAGGTGGTTCACGGTGTTGATGGCGAACGTGGAGTGCGCGAGCGTGACTGTCGGCAGGCAGAATCCCCAGACGAGCCACGGCAGGCCGCCGATCAGGTACATCGCCACCGCCAGCAGCAGCGGCGGCACGAAGAAGTACGTGCTCAGGAAGCGGATTTCCCAGAACTTCGAGAAGTCGCGGATCACCGGGTTGGTCGGCTCGAGCGTGTCGTTCTTCGCGTCGTTCAGGAACCAGCCGATGTGCGCGTAGTAGATGCCGCTGACCATCGGGCTGTGCGGATCGCCGTCGCGATCGGCGAAGCGATGATGGTTCACGTGATGGCCCGCCCACCACAGCGGTCCCTTCTGCATCGCGGCCGTGCCGATGAACGCCCACACGAAACGGGCCACCCTGTTCATCTGGAACGCGCGATGCGCGAAGTAGCGGTGGAACGCCAGCGTGAGGCCGATCGCGCGCAGGAAGTGCGAGAGCGCCCACAGCGCCACGAAGCCGGCCGAGAACGGCACCGCAAACACGAGGAGCGCCGATGCCTGGACGATCCAGAACACTATCTGCGTGAGAATGATCATCGACGATTGAATCTCAGCGCTGCAGAACGCAGCAGGATCGGGAAACCGGCGAACGCCGGCCGTTCACAGAGATGAGGCAGCACGGATGGGAATGGCGAGAGGCCCGGCGGCGCTATCGGCGCCCCTAGCCTTCCTCTTCGTATTCTTCTTCTTCGGGTGGGCCGAGGCGCGTGGACGGGCGCAGCGCTTCGCGGTAATCGTAGAGCGGCAGATCGCGCACGTGCAGCGACAGCGTGCACCCTGGCGACTTCTCATCGACCACGACCGTGACCGGGCTGCCTTCGACACCTTCGCGGAATGCGATTCGGCACCCACAAGCGAGCCGCGCGTGCGTGAATCCCTTCAACATCAGGTGTTCATCATATCACGCAGGCCACGGATGGAGCAGCGGGACAGGACGCGGGCCGGTTGCAGCGGGACGTTACGTCCCGCGATGCTGCGGCGTCTGCGAAAGACGCAGCCGCGCATGCACCGATCACAGCAGCGACTCGATCTCGCGTTCGAAGACATCCTTGCCGGTGAGCCCGGTGTGCGTCGCGCACACCTTGCCGTCGCGCGAGATCATCACGCTCACGGGTATGCCCATGATCGGACCGTACGCATCCTGCACATCGTCGTGGCCAAGCCCCTGGAGGACCGGATAGTTCATGCCCATCTCCTTGACGTAGGGCACCAGCTTGTCGACCGTGATCGTCAACCGAGACGCCGACGATCTGCAGTCCCTTCGGACCGTACTTCTCCTGGAACTCGATGAAGTGCGGAATCTCGACCTTGCAGGGGCCGCACCACGTCGCCCAGAAGTCGAGGATGACGACCTTGCCTTTGAAGCTGTCGAGCGATACGTCGCGGCCCTCGACGTCCTTCATCGTGAAGTCCATCTTCGCCGGCTTCGCATCCGCCGGACAGGCCAGGGTCGGTTCCGTGTTGCTGGAGGTCTGAACGACCGGCTGCTCCACCATCGCGGGGTGCGGCTCGGTCAGCCACGGCATCTGCGTGGTGATGGTCAGTGCGGCGAGCGCGATGACGCCGAGAACGGCGATGGCCCAACGGGTACGCATGAAACTCTGACTCCTTCTGCCCTGCTACCTGACCGTGGTCCGCACCAGGGCGGCCATCTGGTCCATCTCGGATACCGACTCGCGCGCGACGAGCACGAACGTCCGATCGCCCTCCGACCAGATGCGGCACCGATGGCCGAACACTTCGACGAGCTGGTCTGCGCGCGCTTCCCGCGGCAGCATGAACAGCGAGACCGGCTTACCGTTGTGCGTGTACATGATGTGCGCGACCTTGCCTTCACCATACAGGCAGGGACGCGACCCGACGAGTGCGACATCCTCGTGAGACGACGTGTCGGGCAGACGCAGGTTCCAGCCGAAGCCGGCGGCCATCGCCGACTCCACCGTCTCGGGTGACTGCTGCGTGCCGAGGACCGCGGTTCAGGCGGAAGCACTTCTCGTGATCCAGCGCGAGTTCGGCCGCGAGCACGCGCGAGGAACTGCGGGTGGCCTGGTAGATGAACGCGCCGCCGACCGCGAACACCAGCGTGGCGGCCAGCGCGAACGGCGCGAGCCGCGCCCGCCAGGTCGCCGCGGGCGGCAGCTTGCCGGCTCGCGTGTCGGTCGGGAACGGGGTGATGTTGGCGGCGGGAGGCCGGGAGGAGCGAAGCAGGGAACAGCGCGCTTTCAGCTCGGATGGGGCGGCGGTCGGGCTCAATTCGCTGCGACACGCCCGGACGAGACTGCGGACCGCCCGCTCCGCCGCGACCTTCGCCCGACACGGCTGGCATCTGGTGATGTGCGCGGCCACCCGCTGCTGTTCGCCGGTCGGCAGCTCGCCGTCGACGAACGGCGTCACGAGCGAATCGATGTGAGAACACTCAGGCATTGACGGGTCTCAGGTGTTGAAGGCGGCTGAACAGCATACGTCGGCCCCGTGAGATGCGCGACATCACCGTGCCGACCGGGATGTTCAGCATCGCCGCGATTTCGGCGTACGAAAACTCTTCCACGTCTCGAAGCCAGACCGCCTCGCGGAAGTTCGGCGGCAGTTCGTCGACGGCGGTCTGAAGCTCCGGTGTCAGCGTGCTTTTCAGCAGCAGCGTTTCCGGGGTGTCCACCGTGCCGGCGGCGCCAAACGCCGGCGTCTCGGCAGCCTGGTCGACGACTTCGCTGTCGACGGTCACCCAGTCGCGCGAGCGATCGCGCGCGCGGTTCCTGGCGGTGTTGTGGAGGATCGTGAACAGCCAGGCGCGCAGGTTGGTGCCCGGCTCGAAGCTGCCCGCCGCCCTGAACGCCTTGAGATACGTATCCTGCACCAGATCTTCCGCATCGGACGGTACCCGCGTCAGCCGCAGGGCAGTCCTGTAAAGGCTGTCCACGAACTCGAGGGCTTCGGCCTCGAACGTTGCCCGGTCGTCCGAGTCCGCGCCGGGCAATCCGATTCTGGCCTCTCCCATGCGCATCCCACCTGCGCGCCTGAGGAGTAAACCCCGGCGCCGGGCGATTTATTCCGTTATGGTAGTTCGGCAGGGGCGCCGCTGTCGCCTGCAGGTGTCGGCCCGGTGCACCGCCGGGAGGACAGCGGTGGAAAGAACCGGCTGTTCAGCCGGGACTGCCGTTTGCAGGTGCGCGAAACGTCACTGTAAGATCTGCGCAGTTCCTGAACTGCACCCCTTCGAGGTAATGCTTATGCGCATGCGCGTCCCCTCGGGCTGGCTCCCGGCTCGAGGCCCGCTGGTCGCTCTCGCGGTGTCCGTTGTTGTGATGCTCGCCGGTGCCGCGTCACTGGCGTCGGCGCAGACGCCGTTCGTGCCCTATTTCGGCAAGAACAACATTCATTACGACAACTTCGACTGGCACATCTACACCACCGACCATTTCGAGATCTACTACTACACGGATCTCGAGAAGCACCTCGAGCGGGTTGCCGGCTACGCGGAGGGCGCCTACCAGCAGGTCAGTTCGGACCTGAAGCACGACCTCTCGTTCAAGGTGCCGCTGATCCTGTTCAAGACGCACAGCGAGTTCGAGCAGCAGAACGTGGCGCCCGGCGCCGCGCAGGAAGGCGTCGGCGCGTTCGCCGAACCGTATCGCGATCGCATGCTGCTGCCGATCGACGATCCACCCGACCGGCTCTACGGCCTGATCGCGCACGAACTCACGCACATCTTCGAGTTCGACATCATCCCGCAGGGCCTGATTCGCCGCAGCGTGCCGCTGTGGGTGAACGAGGGGCTCTCGGACTACGAACGCGGACAGTGGGCGCCGCTCGACCTGATGATGATCCGCGACGCGGCCGTCGCCGACATCGTCCCGAAGATGAGCAACCTCGAGGGCTACGGCAACAGCGGCAACCCGCGCCTCATCTACAACCTCGGGCACGCGGTGTTCGAGTTCATCGAAGCCAAGTACGGCAAGGAGGGCATCCGCCAGTTCCTGTTCGCGCTGCGCAAGAGCGTCATCGGCGGCGGCGAGGACGCCTACGAAGAAGCCCTCAAGATGACGCCGGATGAATTCGATCAGGCGTTCGAGCGCTACCTGAAGGAACGCTTCAAGCCGTTCCGCGACAAGGAACGTCCGGCCGACTACGGCCGCGACCTCGCGCCGAACCAGGAGAAGACCAAGTACGCCGCAGGCGCTGTCGATCGCCCCCTCTCCGTCCGGCGATCTGCTCGCCGTCGTGACGGTGAACCGCAAGGATGGCGAGGCCGACATCGTGCTGCTGTCGGCGAAAGACGGATCGATGGTGCGCAACCTCACCGCCGGCTTCGACAAGGATTACGGCTTCACCAACCTGGTGATGCTCGGCGAGCGCTGGAACACGATGCCGTGGATGTCGTGGTCCCCGAAGGGCGATCGGCTGGCGTACTTCGTGCGCACCGAGAAGGAGCGCACGCTGATCGTCCAGAACGTGCTCACGAAGAAGATCGAGATCCGCATTCCGATGAAGTCGGTGGACGAACCGGAGTCACCGAGTTTCTCGCCCGACGGGCGCACGATTGCCTTCGCGGGCCTGCGGGGCGGCACCGGCGACATCTTCACGGTCGACGTCGAGACGCAGGAAATCGTGAACCTCACGACGGACGATTTCTTCGACTACGGTCCCACCTACGCGCCCGACGGCAAGTATCTGGTCTACAACGCGCGGGTGAGCGGGAACCAGAAGCTGTTCCGGCTCGATCTCGACACCAGGAAGAAGACGCAGCTCACCTTCGGCACCAACGACGAGACGGCGGCGCAGTTCATCGACGAGAACACGCTGCTCTTCTCGTCGACGGCGACCAACCCGAATCAGCCGCTCGATCCCGAGGTCGCGAAGAACGCCAACATCTACAACGCCTGGACGCTCGATCTGAAGAGCGGTGAGCTGAAGCAGTACACCGACACGCTCGGCGGCATCCTCTCGCCGATCGTGCTGAACGAGGCGTCCGGGAGCAGGTTCGGCTTCATCAGCTACTACAAGGGCGACTACGGTCTCCACACGCTCGAGCGCAAGGAACCGCTGAACACGGTGGCGAGCTCCGACTTCGGCACGCCCGGCCCGATCATCGACTTCCAGGCGCCGCTGCAGCATACGCTCGTCGCGTCGAACCAGCGGCGGAAGAAGCCGTTCGAGAAGATGTTCCTCGAGGGACGGCCGCCGGTGAACGTCGGCGTGACCAACAGCGGCGACGTGTTCGGCGGCACCGAGATCAGCTTCGGCGACGTGCTCGGCGACAAGCAGGTGAACGTCTCCATCGCCTCCATCGCCCAGTACCGCACCTTCTCGGTCGGGTACGTGAACCTCGGCAAACGGTTCCAGTACGCGCTGCAGGGCTACTCGCAGACCCAGTTCTTCTACGGGCAGAACGAAGGGGTCTTCTACGATCCGGCGCTCGCGCCGCTGGTCAGCCGCGACCTGGCACAGGCCACGCGCACCGTGCGCGGCGGCACCGCGTTCGGCATCTATCCGCTCAACCGCTATCGCCGCCTCGAGGTGTCGGGCGGGCTCGTCCAGCTCTCGGAGTCCTACAACGACCCGCTGCTGCAGGCCTACGCCGAGCAGTACCAGCAGCAGACCTACGGGCAGCCGGTGTTCCGCAGCGGCACGATGGTGCCACTGACAGTCGCCTTCATCCAGGAGACCACGGTGTTCCGCGAGTTCGGCCCACTCGCCGGCAGCACGATGCGCCTGGCCTACGACGTCGCGCCGAAGATCGGCAACACGCTGTCGAACCAGACCCTCGACGGCGACGTGCGCTACTACCAGCGGCTGGCCAGCAGCGGCGTGCTTGCCCTGCGCCTGCGCGGCTTCAGGAGCATCGGCGGAGCGCCGAACTTCCTGTATTTCGGCGGCAACTCCGAGATGCGCGGGTACGACTATCTCCAGTTCGTCGGGCCAGAATGTCGTGTTCGCGAACGCCGAGATCCGCTTTCCGCTGATCGAGGCCGCACTCACACCGATCGGGGTCATCGGCGGCGTCCGCGGCGTGTTCTTCGCGAACATCGGCGGCGGATCGTTCGAGGGGCAGAACTTCACCTTCGCGACGACGAAATCCGAAGTCGTGACGCCGCTGCTCGGCTACCAGACCGATCCGGCCGGCAATCTGGTGCCCGACGCTGACGGCAATCCGATCCCCATCTACGGCGCGCCCAGGCTGATCGACGGGTTTCGTCTGAAGGACGGCCGCGCGTCGTACGGCTTCGGGCTCGAAACGTTCGCGCTCGGATTCCCGCTGCACTTCGACTGGTCGTGGCGGACGCTGATGAACAGGGATTGGGAAGACCAGGCGTTCGCAGCCGCGGGCGGCAGTTCCGAATTCCGCAAGGTCCGCTTTGCCGTGTGGATGGGGTACGACTTCTAAAGAGTCGCAAGTCGGCAAGTCGCGAGTCGGACGACGTCGGGCGCAGCTCAGACGTCGCCGGAACCACAAAAGGGCCTGGGGGCATCAGCCCACCAGGCCCTTGTCGTTTCCCGTCGATCCCCGATCCCCGATCCCCGATCCCTGATCGACCCTGCCGCTACTCCACCTGCTCGACGCGCCGCTTGAGCCGCTGCTCCCGACGCGCGCGCGCCTGTTCGCAGACCTGCCGCTCCGCCGCCGTGTCGATTCGCAGCGGTGGCACCGCAACGCGTGCGCCCTGCGAATCGATGGCGACGAACGTGAGGAACGCGCGGCTCGTGAGCTGACGGTTCCCGGTGAGCGCCTCCTCTGAGAACACGTCGACGCGCACTTCCATCGACGTCGTGAACGTGCAGGTCACCCGGGCGTTCAGGATAATCAGGTCGCCCACCTTGATCGGGTGCAGGAACACGAGGTCGTCCACAGCGGCCGTCACCACGCGCCGCCGCGAGTGACGGTGACAGGCGATCGCTCCGGCGATGTCAATCAGGTGCATCACCGTGCCGCCCAGGATGAACCCGAGCGGGTTCGCGTCGTTGGGAAGCACCACCTGCACCATCTCGGTGGCGGAATCGGAAGCCGGCCTCGCATCCATTTGACGATTGTACGATTTAACGATCTGACGATTGGCGGTGACAGGCGATTGGCGATTGGCGGATTGGCGATTGGCGATTGGCGATTGGCGATTGGCGATTGGCGGCATGGAACGCACACACGCCCGCTGCCGTCAATCCTCGGCAAATCGCTAAACTCGCTAAATCGCTAAATCGCTAAATTTGTTTGAGCCTGAGTATGGAGTGTTCCAGGTCGATGCCGACGCGGTACTTGCTCAGGAACTTGTGGCCAACGATGCCCCCCACCTGAAACCCGAGCAGCGCGCTGGGTGTTTCCAGGTTGAGGACCACGACGGGAAAGTTCGTGTAGCGGATCTCGTTGAACGACAGGCTCACCCCGGGCAGCAGGAAGGCGTCACGGTCCCAGCCCGAGGACCCGAAGACCTTCAGCTGGATTCTGCGCGCCGGCTCCTGCTTGCCGATCGCCACGGCCGTCGAACGGCTGATCGAGATCACCTCTCCACCGGTATCGACGACGAAGTTCGCCGGGTGCGTGCCGTCAACGGTGCCGCGCACGGTCGCCAGCCGGTGCAACCGCAACGGCAATTCGAAGTCGCCCGCTTCAGGCGGGATGTGCTTGCCGAACGTGATCTTCTTCGTCCGGTAATCGATGATCATCGAAAAGCCGAGCGCCAGCGGAGACAGGCTCTCCATCTCACGGACCGGGAGCTCACGCAGCGGCGGGTCCTTGATCAGGCACGGCACGTTGCGCAGCTTCAGGGGTCCGAGTTCGAGTGTGTTGATCCGCGCCAGTTGCAGGCCGCGCAGCCCGACGTCGCCCACCCCGGCGCTCAGCGTATAGGTGATCGGCGTCACGCCGAGGCGTTGCGCGGTCGGACGCGACAGCACGGTGTTTTCGGCCCCGGTGTCTACCACGAAGTCCTGGAACGACCCGTCATTCACCTTGGCGCGCACCATCACCTTGTCGTTCACCAGCCGGAAATCGATGGTGTAGAGCTGCTCCTCGGTGCCGGCATCCATCTCGAAGGGCACGCGCTGGCCGAATGAGCGGAGGAACTTGATTTCCGATCGCGACCAGTCGGCCTTCTCGCTGTGGTCCTTGTTCGGGAGCAGGTTGACGTAGTTGCTGAAGGCGCCGGCGGCCTCCTCGTACTTGTGCATGCGCTCGTAGATGGCGCCCACGGTGTGGTGGATTTCGAGGTCGCGCGGCGACAGCCGCAGCGCCATCTGCGCTTCGGCCATCGCGAGGTCCAGCTGGCTCTGGGCGGCAAGGGCGCGGGCCATGCCGTGGTGGCCGCGCGCCAGGTCGGGCGCGAGCGCCAGCGCGTCCTTGTAGCGGCTCTCGGCTTCCTGGAACAGACCCGACGTCCACAGCGCATCGCCATGGAGCGCGATGACATCGGGCGACAGCGGGGCGCTGGCCACGAGCTTCTCGGCCTCGATGCGGGCGAGATCGAACGCCGCGACGCGAAGCGCCGCCTGGATGACGCCGGAACGGGCGGTCCGCACCTGGTCGGGAGGCACAATCGCCAGGGCACGCTGGAACGCGTCGAGAGAGTCCTGATAGCGACCCTCTGCGAGGAACTCGTTCCCCAGCTGCAACTGGATCTCGGGCGATTGCGACTGCGGTGTCACTTCCGCATGAATGACGAAGGACGCCGCCGCGACCACTGCCGCCGCAACGGCAATGCGGATCACACGACCGGACATGAACCCCTCCCGACCGAAAGGCATCACAGAATGACTGAACCCGACCCTGGATTCAAGAAGAAGGCCGCAAGAACGCCACTTATTTCCGTCTCCACCGGTCGTCCGTGTTACGCGACGCGAAAGTCTCGCCCATTCCCGAAACTCACCGCGTGTACTGTTCTATCTCCACACCGTCGTACATCTGGTCGACGCGCAGCACCTGCGCATCGCGACTGTACGAGCCGAGTTCATAGTCTTCGCTCATGATCAGCGCCTTGATCGGCCTGGTCGGACAGACCTCGGCGCAGAGACCGCAGAAGCTGCAGCGCGAGAGATTGAAGTCGAAATAATCGAGCACCTTGATCTTCTGTCCTGGTTCGCGGTGCCCGCCAAGGGCAATCAGGTCGTCGGGGCACACCTTGGCGCACTGGTCACAGACGATGCAGGTCTGCGCACCGGTGGCCGGTTCCACCTGCAGCCGCAGCACGCCCCGGAATCGCGGCGACGTGGGCCGACGCTCGGCCGGGTACTGGAACGTGAAGGCCGCCTGAGGCGTGTACTTCAGCGTCACCCAGAGCCCCTTGAGGATATCCACGAGCAACACCGTCTTGAGGAACCGCACGACGGTCTGCATCAGCCCCGGTCCCTGGTGGGCAACGCCCGGGCGAGTTCAGAGCCGCCCGACGCACCGACAATGGTCGGCTCCGTGTCGCCCATCATGATCGTGCGCTCGCGCCGGAGCACCGACCCTTCCTTGCGGATCTTGTCCTGCAACCGCATCAGTCCGTAGAGCAGCGCCTCGGGACGAGGCGGACAGCCCGACACGTAGACGTCGACCGGTACGACCTTGTCCACGCCCTGCAGCACGCTGTAGGTGGGAAACGGGCCGCCCGCGTTCGAACAGCTGCCCATCGAGATCACCCACTTGGGTTCGGGCATCTGGTCGTAGAGCCGGCGCAGCACCGGCGCCATCTTCTTCGTCACGGTCCCGGCGACGATCATCAGATCGGACTGTCGCGGCGAGGCGCGGAAGACCTCGGCGCCGAAGCGGGCGATGTCATAGCGCGATGCGGATGCCGCCATCATCTCGATCGCACAGCACGCCAGGCCAAACCCCATCGGCCAGATCGAGGACTCGCGTGCCCACGTGAGCACCCGGTCGATCGTGGTGGTGATGACGTTGTCCTCGAAGCGGTGCTCGATGAGTCCCATGGCGTGCAGCCCTCAGGTCTGCCGCGCGTCAGCGAAGTAGTCGCGGTTCCTGTCGATGTACTCGGTCCACTGCTGCGGCGTCTCCTCGAGCGCGAAGATGGCGTCCACCGGACAGGCGGGGACGCACGCGCCGCAGTCGATGCATTCGTCTGGATGGATGTAGAGCATGGCGGCGGACGCAAACGTCGGTTCGTCCTTGCGCGGATGGATGCAATCCACCGGGCACACGTCAACGCACGCCGTATCCTTGATGTCGACGCAAGGCTCGCAGATGATGTAGGCCATGTACCGGTAAGTTATTACGAGGACTGACTTTGCAAATGTAGCTGCCGGTGCAGGGGGTGTCAAACATTCGCCCGGATGCCGGGTGGCCGCCCCCTGGCTCAGCCGGACACGCTCCGGTGCGCCGACCGACCTATAATTCTCGATACCCGTGAGCATTCCGCGCAGTTCCCCGCACGCTCGGGCCGGTTGGATCGCCGCGTGGCTCCTCAGCGCAGCACTGCCGCTCGGTGCGCAGGGACTCCCCTCCGAGCCGATTGTCTTCGGCGGCGGTCGCGTTGCCGTTGGAGGCGACGTCTCGATCACCGGCAGCTGCTCGCACCCCGCCGATGGCGACCTCTGCACTGCCGACACCGGATTCTTCAATTACGCCGACTACGATCACTCGACCTTGCGCATGATGCGTCTCGGAGTAGCGGCGTCGGTGCAGATCGGCCGGACGTTGTCGGCACTCGGCGAGGTCCGGCTCGAGAATGCGGAACCCCCGCGGCCGTACGGGCTCTATCTTCGCTATCGACCGTTCGAGGGTCGGGATTTCGACGTTCAGGCCGGCCGCATTCCGTCCATCTTCGGCTCCTTCCCGCGCCGCGCCTACAGCACAGACAACCCGCTCATCGGTTACCCGCTCGCCTATCAGTATCTGATTTCGCTTCGTCCCGACGCACTCCCGGCGCGAGCCGACGATCTGCTGCGAATGCGCGGGCGTGGCTGGTTGTCGAGCTTTCCGATCGGCGATCAGACGCCGGCGGCGGGCGTGCCGCTGGTCGACGCCTTCCGATGGGATACGGGCATTCAGGCGCACGGATCGGTCGCCTGGCTGGAGGCAGGGGCCTCGTTCACTGCGGGATCGCCGTCACACCCGCTGTTCTTCGACGACAACAGCGGCAAACAGGTAGCCGCGCGGATCGTCGCCAGGCCTGTTGCCGGTCTCGTCGCCGGCATCTCCGCATCGCGCGCGCCGTACGCCGCGTCAGTGGCGGCCCTCCAGGCACACGCCAGCGCCGATGCGTTCACGCAACGCGTGCTCGGCGCCGACCTGGAGTACTCGCGCGATCACTACATCGTGCGGTTCGAGACCGTGTCGAGCGTCTACGATCTCGCCACCATCGAGCCGCGGCTCCACGCGATTGGCACCTTAGTCGAAGGCCGCTACAAGCTGACGCCGCGGATGCACGTCGCGGCGCGTTTCGATCACCTCGGGTTCAACTCGATCGCGGGGGCGACGCGCACCGCGACCTGGGAAGCGCCGGTGACACGCTGGGAGGTGGGGGGCGGGTACGCTCTGCAGCGCAACCTGCAGGGACGGCTGTCGGTGCAGCACAATACGCGCGACGGCGGCCGCGTACGGACCCTCACGGCGCTGGCGGCCCAGCTCCTGTACTGGTTCTGAGATGGTGAGCTCTCGTTCGCTTGTCGCGGCCCTTGTTGCCGGCATCCTGTGCCTGGCTACTGCCGGCGCGCCGAGCGCGGGCGCCGCACGCAATGGTGCGATCGCGGGACGTGTTGAATTGCGTCGGGCACCGATGCCCCAGAGCCGGCGACCGGGTGTCGCGGACCTGGGCATGTCCTCGACGGAGCTGATGGCCGAACGCCAGATGTCGGTCGTTTACCTCGAGACGGCGCCGCGTGGCGCCTTCGAACAGGACGAGCCGGCCCCGGCGGTGATGGATCAGCGCAACGAAACGTTCCTCCCTCACGTGCTGGCGATCACGACGGGCACGACGGTCGATTTTCCGAACAGCGACCGCATCTATCACAATGTGTTCTCCCTCTCCAAGACGCGACCGTTCGATCTGGGTCGCTACGCGGTCGGCCGGTCCAAGTCGATCCGCTTCGACCGACCTGGCATCGTGCGGGTGTTCTGCGACATCCACTCGCACATGAATGCGTTCATTCTCGTCTTCAGCCATCCCTTCTTCTCGGTGACCGACGCCGAGGGCCGCTATCGGATCGACAACGTCCCGCCCGGCAGCTACACGCTGGTCGCCTGGAACGAGGGAGTGGCCGCCGAGTCGCGTGGTGTGACGGTGTCCGATGGCGGCTTGACGGAAGCGGACTTCGCGCTTCGATGAGACTGCTCCTGTCGCTCCGCGGACGGATCTTTGTCGCCAGCGCGACGCTGACCGTCCTGTCGATCGGACTCGCCATCTACCTGGTCAGCGTGCGCGTGACGCGTGAGGCCGAGAACTCGCTGCGGCGGGAGATTGCGACCACCAGCACGCTGGTCGAGCAATTCAGAACCTCGCGCACCGAGAGCTTCACGATGATGGCGCGGCTCATTGCCGACGCGCCGAAGCTGAAGGCCGCGGTCGACACGGACGACCCGCCGACGGTGCAGGACACGGCCGACGACTATCAGGGACAGCTCAACTCCACTGTTCTCCTCATCACCAACAAGGCCGGCAAGGTGCTCGCCTCGGTCGGTGCCTCGCCCCGCACCGCCGACGTCGTCGCCAGCCAACCCGCCGTGAAGACCGCGTTGACCGGACACGAAAGCGTCAGCCTGCTGCCGCAGCCCGATGGCATCCTGCACCTGGTGACCGTCCCGATGTCGGTCGGCCTGACCCGTCCTGACATCCTCGGGACGCTCAGCGTGGGTTTCCTGATCGACGACGCCTTCGCGAATCAGCTGAAGCAGCTCACCGGCAGCGATATCGCATTCGGCATGGATGGACAGGTGCTCTCCTCCACCCTGCCGCGCGCCGATCGGGACGCACTCTCGGGGGTGCTGCGCCAGGGTGCATCGATGGCCAACGTGCTGCTGCAGGGCGAGCAGTTCGTGGCGCTGCCGATGCAGCTCGCCTCTGGAGAGGCCCTGCCAGAGGGAGGCGGACCGGTGGCGCTGATCCTGCGGTCGCGGACCGAGCAGCTGCGTTTCCTGAGCGAGATTCACACCGAGCTTGCGGTCACGGCGATCGTGGCCGTCCTGCTGGCGACGCTTCTGAGTTTCGCGGTCGCGCGGACCATCACGCGGCCGCTTGCCGCCATTACCGCGGTGATGCGCGACGTGGCGGCCACCGGCGACCTGACGCGCAAGATCGTCCTCCGCTCGAACGAGCGGTGGGACGACGAGGATGCACGGCTGCTGGCGGCTGCATTCAACACACTGACCGAATCTGTGGCCCGCGCGCAGCGGAAGATGTCGCAGCGCGAACGGCTCTCGTCGCTCGGCCGGCTGTCTACGGTGATCGCGCACGAAGTGCGCAATCCGCTGATGATCATCAAGGCCGCCCTGCACACGCTGCGGCGGCCGACTGCCACGCCGGAGGAGGTGCGGGAGGTGGCCGCGGATATCGACGGTGAGGTGGCTCGGCTGAACCGCGTGGTGAACGACGTGCTCGATTTCGCACGGCCGATCGCCTTCGACCTGGCGCCGGCGGACCTCAACGCCGTGTGTCGGGAGTCGGCGATCGCGGCGCAGGCCACGCCGGGTGTGCCCGTGGCGCTCGACCTCGATCCAACGGTCGGCACCATCGTCACCGACGCCGAGCGGCTGCGCGCGGCACTCGTCAATGTGATGGTGAACGCGCGCCATGCGGTTGACGGACGTCAGACGCAGCGCGTCACCCTCAAGACGCGGCGCGACGGCGGAACCGTTATGATGAGCGTGACCGACACCGGAGCCGGAATCGAGCGGCCGGACATCTCGCGAGTCTTCGATCCCTATTTCACGACCAAACGGGGCGGAACCGGCCTCGGCCTCCCGATTACCAAGAACATCATCGAGGGGCTTGGCGGCTCCATCGCCGTCGACAGCGAGCTCGGACGCGGCACCGAGATCCGCATCACCCTGCCGATGGCCGAAGCGCCGACGTTCGTCGCCAATTCCAGCAGGGACAGGTCGCTCGTCTGATGACCACACACCGCGGTTCGATTCTCCTCGTCGACGACGAGGTCAAGATTCTCAAGGCGCTGGGTCGTGCGCTGCGCGACGCCGGGCACGGCGTGGTGGAAACGACGAGCCCCAGGGAGGCGCAGCGTCTGCTGGCCGAGCGATCGTTCGACCTGCTGGTCGTCGACAACGTGATGCCGCAACTGAGCGGCCTGGAGCTGATTCGCGAGTATGTGGCCTCCACCCCGGAGAACGAGCGGTCGCAGATTCTGATGATGACCGCGCACGCGACGGTGGAAAGTGCCATCGAAGCGATGAAGCTCGGCGCGCTCGACTACCTGCAGAAGCCGTTCGAGATCGATGAACTGCTGGTCGTCGCCCGCCGTGCCCTCGATCATCAGCGGCTGACGAGCGAGTACCGCTACCTCCGTACCGAACGCGACGAGCAGTTCGGCAACTACGGCGTCATCGGACGCAGCCGGCCGATGCAGGAAATCATCGAACGGGCGGAGCGGGTCGCGCAGACGAAGAGCACGGTGCTGATCACCGGCGAGACGGGAACCGGCAAGGAGCTGGTGGCGCGGGCGATTCACAACCGCAGCGCGCAGCGCGACATGCCGCTCATCAAGGTCAACTGCGCGGCGATCCCGGAGACGCTGCTCGAGTCCGAGCTGTTCGGCCACGTCCGCGGCGCGTTCACCGGCGCGGCGACGTCCAAGAAGGGCAAGTTCGCGCTGGCCGACGGCGGCAGCATTTTCCTCGACGAGATCGGCACGATGAGTCCGGCACTGCAGGCCAAGCTGCTGCGGGTGCTGCAGGAGCGCGAGTTCGAGCCGCTTGGCGCTGAACGCACGGAGAAGGTCGACGTCCGCGTGATCGCGGCGACCAATCGTGATCTTCGGCAGATGGTTGCCGAGGGCAAGTTCCAGGAAGATCTGTTCTACCGTTTGAACGTGATTCCGATTGAAATTCCGCCGTTGCGCGAACGCCGCGACGACATCCCCGCGCTCATCGATCACTTCGTCGGCAAGCACGCCCAGAGGACTGGCCGTCGCATCGATCGGGTCGATGAAGGGATCGTGCAGGCGCTGCAGCAGTATGAATGGCCCGGCAACGTGCGCGAACTGGAGAACACGATCGAGCGGGCCGTCGTGCTGTCGCGCGGCCCGGTGCTGACCGCCGATTCGGTGTCGGTGCTCGGCGCGGCTTCCTCGCAGGCCAGCGGCCTGCCGTCGCTGCGCCTGCGGCAGAACATCGAGTGGGTTGAGAAGGAAACGATCCGCCGGGCGCTCGAGAGCTCGAAAGGTGTGAAGAAGGATGCCGCCGAGCTGATGGGCATCAGCCAGCGCGCGCTGTCGTATTACCTCGCCAAGTACCGGATCGACTGATGCTGATGAGACGTGTCGTGTTCCTCTGTGCCGCGGCTTTCCTGACCGGTTGCGGCGGCACTCGAGTTCCGACCCATCCGGGCCGTCGGCCACGCCAGCAGCCACCATCACCATCACCAGCAGCGGAGTCAGCCCGAAAAGCGTGACCGTGCCGCGGGGAAGCCAGGTGCAGTTCGTCAACAGCGATCGAGTCCCGCACGACGTGAGTTCCAACCCTCATCCGGAACATACCGACTGCCCCGAGATCAACGCGGTTGGATTCCTGAGCACCGAACCAGAGCCGCCAGACCGGAAACCTGAACACGGCGCGGACCTGCGGGTATCACGATCACGATGCGCCCGAACAACGCGGCGCTCCAGGGCTCGATCGTCATCCAGTGACGCGCGAATCAGCAGCCCCCTCTACACACCGACCGTGTCGCGCCGCTGGCTTGCCAGCCCGACGGCCTTGAGGATGCTGAAGTACAGGTAGCCCGGGTCGATCTCGCCCTTCTTCATCGAAAAGCGCGCTGCGTTCTGGATGTGATGGTGGTTGTTGTGCAGCGCCTCGCCGGCGGTCAGCAGCGACCAGTGCGGCCCCGGCAGGTTGCGTCGACGCATCCGGCGTCTCGAAGTTGCGGTAGCCCCAGAAGTGGCCGAGGCCGTTGATGACACCTGCGGCAAAGAACGGGATCCATGCCATCTCCACGAGCCACATCGCGAGGCCGGCGGTGCCGAACAGCCAGACGTTGGTCACGAGCGTGACCACCGGCCCCGTGATGCTCAGGCGATCGTAGAACAGCTCGAGGAAATCGTCAGGCGTGCCCTTCCCGTACTGCTCGACGATGTCCTTGTTGTGCGCCGCCCTGTGGTAGAGCCCGGTACCGAAGAGGACCACGCGCCAGATGCCGTACACGATCGGGCTGTGCGGATCCTTGTCGGTCTCGACGTTGGCGTGATGGCAGCGGTGCACGGCGACCCACTCGCGGGTCGGCATCGCCGTCCGCACCCACAGCCAGAAGCGCATGAGGTGTTCGATCGGTGCGGCGAAGGCGATCGATCGGTGCGTCTGGCAGCGGTGCAGGTACAGCGTCACGCAGGTGGTCGTGATGTGCGTGTCGACGGCTGTGATGATCGACATACGCCCAGAATGGAAGGTTGGGCCAGATCGCGTGCGCGTTGATCCAGGTCGCCAGTCCGCCGAGTGAGTCGATGACTATCATGAACGCCTGCTCTGCTGAGAAAGAGAACCGAGTCGCCTCGTCCGCTGCACCGCTCTGCGTTTCACGCAGCGCGAGCGGAGGCGCGTTTCACGTGCCGGGTGCGGGCGATCCGCCTGATGGCGAGGGACAGACCGGTCCACGCCAGCAGTGTCGCTCCGACCGATGCTGCCCCGCAAGCACCTGCCCCGTCAGGCCTCCGAGTTCGCCCGTGTGCGCGAACCGTGCCCAGCCTCGCCAACGCTGACCTCTCGTGATGGCGCTGTAGGGCTCCCATCGCAACACCTCGCCTGTCGCACTCGCGATGGAGAGCTGCGATCGGGCAAAGCGATTCCAGTGGGTGGCGTCTGTAATGGTAAACGACAGCGGCCCCGCTGGTGCGCGCCTGAATGCGCAGGCAATGGACGACCACGACGGCATCTGCCGTGCGGCGAAGTCCCAGGCTGCATCCACCCGCCGGTAATCCGGCACCGCCGCCCGGTCGGCGGGCTGGACTCTCGACCGCTCCGCGATCGCCGCGGCTCGGCTCCGCCCGCGCGGCCACCGGCGGCAGCGGAGTGCCCGCCATCGTATTGAGCAGGCGATTGGCCCACGGGAACCCGAGCACCACGCCGCTCAGCGCCAGCACCATCAACACCGGCGCACACCAGAAGCCGGCGACCGTATGCCAGTTGAAGTGCCGGGCCTGCGCGGTTGACGGCCATCGCGGAGTGACGCTGCGGACGATCAGCGCACCGGTGATCCGCCTGGGGATCCACAGCACGACACCGCTCGCGATGAGCACCACGAACGCAACCGTGCTCCAGCCCGTGACCGCTCTTGCGCTCGCGCGCCATTCAACTGGCGCGGCGAACCAGCGATGGAACTCGGTTATCCATTGGAACGGCCGTCGCGCGCCACGCGCACCGTCGCCAAGCACGGCTCCGCTGTACGGATCGATGTAGCGGACATCGCCGCGGCCGACGGAGACGAGGGCCGACGGCGTCGGGATCAGCGAACATCGTCAGCGTGACGGCCTCGGGCCACTCTTGATGCACGGCGGCATCGAGCAGAATGCTCGGCGCGAGCCGCTGCGGGTTGGGCGGCACGGCGACGAGTCCTCTGCCCGTGTTCGAGCCGCTCGAGAATCTGCGGCTGCAGCGCGAGCAGCGCTCCAGTCGCCGACATCGTCGCAATCGCGATGCCCGCCGATCACGCCCGCGGCGAGATGCAGCCAGAACAGACCGGTCCTCAACGTCGGCATCACAGGAATTCCCGTCGCGGACAGTCAGCGCGACACGCGCAGGGTGAGCACAACGTCGCGCGGCGTGCCGGGGAAAATCTGGAAATTCGACGACGCCGTTTCGTAGTAACGCGTCCCGAACAGGTTCCGCGCGTTGACGGCAAGTTCGACAGGACCGGTTCGGTAAGCGACCGCGGCATCGGCGCGGGCGTAGCCGGGAAGCTGTACGAGGTTGTCGTTGGACGTGTAGCGCAGACCGTTGGCGGTCAGCCCACCACCCACCGACAGTTTCGCCGTGAGCGACGTAGTGCAGCCAGAGGTTCGCGCCGTGGGTTGGAACGAGGCCAGGACGATTGCCCTCGATGCGAACGCCGCTCGTGACCGAGTTCGACCGGCGCACGGCGGCGTCGAGATACGCGTACCCGGCCTGCGCGCGCAGTCGATCGAAGATCTGCCCTTCGAAGGCGACCTCCACCCCGGACGTACGCTGCTGTCCGACGAGCACAAGCTTCGTCGGATCGATCGGATCGGTGGTCTTGATGTTGGTGCGATCGAGCTGGAACACGGACAGCGTCGCCGACGCGTGGCCATCGAACAGCTCCGCTTTCGCGCCGCCCTCGATGTTCAGCGACGACTCGGGCTTCAACTCGGCCGCGTTCGCGGCGAGCGACAAGCCCCTCGCCGGACGGCTGAAACGATCGACTCACGGTGGCGTACAGCGAACTGCGCCTGCGTCGGCTGGAACACGGCGCCCGCGCGAGGGCTCCAGTTCACGTCGGTTCGCGACAGGTCGACGTTTTCCGCGCGACGGTCGTCGAGTTCCTGCGCATAGCGATCGCCGCGCACCCCCGCGAGCGCTTTCCAGCGGCTCCCGAACGAGAGTTGATCCTGCGCATAGACGGCGGCCGTCGTTCCCGTGAACCGGTTGTTGGTGGCTGCGATGGTCGAATACACAGGCCTGCGAGAGCACGGGATCGATCAGCGGAACCGCGGCGGCCGTACCGTTGAACCGCATCGTGTCCCGCTGCTGCGCGCCAAGCTCGACCCCGGCGAGCAGCACGTGATCCGCTCCGCCAAAGCGGGTTGCGACCAGGCCTTCCGTCTGAGAGAACAGGTTCTGCTGCGATTGATTCGGCGTTGTACTGCTGCCGCGACACACGCCAGCTGTCGCCCACGAGCGTGCTGCCCGATGGCGCCGTGTTGCTGAACGACGTGTCGTACGTGCCGAGCCGCGCCACTTCGCGCAGCAGCCAACCTCCAGCGAATCGCCGCTCGAGGCGAATACTTCCGGACACGACGGTGGTGTCGACGTAATCGTCGGCTGGGATATCCGTAGGTCTGACCGAGACGAACATCCGCTGGTCGTCCGTTCACGGACGGCAGGCCGCGATCGGGAATGCGACGATCGTCGAGGAACTCGACTTGCGCGAGGGCGGTGGTCGCCTGGCCGCTCCACAGCAGCGACGGCGCCACGGTCACGCGCTTCAACAGGTAGTCGTCACGAAACGATGTGGAGTTCTCTGCGGCCGCCGCGGTGCGGAACGAAAAGGATTGTCCCAGCGAGCGTCCGACGTCGCCGGTCAGCCGCCGCTCGCCACCCGAGCCGAGGCTGACCGAACCTTCAGCGATGGATGCATTCGGAACCGGAGCCTTGAGGACGCGATTGATCACGCCGCCCGAGGAGCCTCGGCCGAAGAGCGCGGCTGCCGGTCCTTTCACCACCTCGATCCGTTCGACGGTGGACACGTCCCTGTAGTACGGCGCATCGTCGCGGGTGCCGTCCAGCAGCGTGTCGTTCTGCGCGGAGAAGCCGCGAATCAGAAACTGATCGCGGCGCCCTTCGCCAAGGCTGGTGTTCACGCCAGGCACATTCCTCAGCGCGTCGCCCAGCGACGTCGCCGCCTGCTCCTGGAGCACGGCCGCCCCGACGACGTTGATCGTCTGCGGAACCTGGAGCAGCGGCGTGGAGGTGCGGGTGGCGGTCGAGGTGACCGTGGCAGGCCGCATCGCCGATACCACGTCGACGTGCTCTTCGATTCCCGCTGGCGTCACCCTGACCGTCAGCGGCACCGACGGCTCCACGTCCGCTTCGATGGCGGGAGCGAAGCCGTGCACCACGACGGCAACGGTGAACGGACCTGAACCGAATGGCGCGGTGCGCGAACCGGCCCGTGGCATCGGTGGTCAGCACCGTTCGACCGCCGGTCGAGTTCGTGATCGTCACCTCCGCTCCGGGTATCGCGCCCCCGGATGGGTCGAGGACCACACCGGTGATTCGCCCTGAGGGGGTCGTGAGCGCGTGCGCGGACAGAGGTGGTCTGGCCCTGAACGGTGACCGAGAAGAGGAGGAATCCCAGGAAAAAGGCACTGCCGAGCCGATACATGAAGCCTCTGTTTCGATATTGAGACTCAGTCTCAAGTAGTGAACAGAGCTTATTATTTCAAAATAGGACCTGTCAAGTCGCCTTTCGCTGGCAGCAACGTGCGCCGCGCAGGCTCGCCAGAATCCTGCAAGCTTAGTGAGAGTGAGTCGCGCGCGCGGTATCCGCCGGTGAGCGTCAGCGTCGACGTGGAGCTGAGCGGCACGAGGAGGCGCGTGAGAGGGCCTGACCTCGATCAGGTCTGGGGCCTAATCCGCTCAGAGTGGTCGGTGCCCTTGCAAAGCCGACTAGACAGAGGAGCCACTCTGATCGCGGACGAATTCGGCTGCCCGGTAGTCCAGGCTCTGAGCCAGACACCGGTCTGGGTGGATACCACGACCGGATAGGTCCCGACTTCGAGGCTGCCAGTGGTGCGGACAAACCTCACGCGACCCTCGCCGTCGAGTCGGCCCGTGGCCGACGCCAGGACACGCGTGCCGCTTCCCGACTCATCCCACGTGGCCGCGAGCGTCCCGGCGGCGTCGATGGCCAACTGCGGATGATTGGCGTGCCCCTTGGTGGGAATCCGTTCACGGCCGAGAATGTCCGGCCATCGCGCGTCATCGCGTGAAAGAGCGCCTTCACCGGCCCGCCACCTTCGGTGACCACCGAGGGCCAGATCACATGGACGACGCCCTGGCGATCCACCGCCATCGCGGGCCCATCGTCGGGACAGCCTTCGATCTGCCACTTGTCCTCGCTGACACGTACCGGGCGGAGAGAAGGTCTTACCGCCATCGCGAGACACGGTAAACGCCATGTCGCGCATGTTGCCCGGATAGACATGGCGCCAGGCGAGATAGAGGCTGTCGGCCGGCCCCGCCGCAATCGCCGTTTTGCAGCAATAGCACACGCCGCCGGTGACGCCCTGCGGTGCCACAGCCCCATCGAGCGAGGCCACATAGAGCTGCGACAACTGCGCCATGGCCACGCCGTCGGCGGCAGGCGCCGCCGGCTGCGTCGGTTTCGCCGGGGCGCCGGCCTCGTGGTGATGTTCGCCCGCCATCTGCATCTGCTGTGGCTGGGCCAGCTTTCGGTGGTCGAGCCACACGGTGAAGAATCGCCCACCCGGGGCCAGCGCCGACAGCTTCCCATCCACGATTACCCGGGGCGTCGGTGCCCGGAACCAGCGCGGAGGTCGAGAAGGTTCGCGCACCGTCGGTCGACGTCGCCGACAGCAGCTTCGTCCCCGCCGTTCCCTTCGTGGTCCACACCACAACGATCTCGGGCGTCCCGCCTGGCCGATCCTTGAGAGCGAGACGAGGCGGCTGTTCGCCATTGACCCGTGCGTCGCCTGGCGTGGAGTTCACGCGCGCCGGCGCTGAGAACGTGCGCCCCGCATCGCGACTTGCCGCAGCGAATACGTCGGTGTCGCCGGACGGCGCGGCTGCTGACCAGACCGCGGCGACGAACGCACCACTCGCCGCAAGGGACACGTTCGCGTTCGCCCGACCCGGCACCGCAAGGGTCAGCGGCGATGTCGGCGCACCTTTGAGCGCCGACCGACGACAGCACAATCGCGGCAACACACACCATCCGTGAATGCCGAACGTTCATGGTGACGTTCTCCCCCGCAGCATCGCCGAGCTGGACGCGGAGCATCCAGCAGCACGGGCGGCACGGACGAGCGAGGACACGAGCCGCCCGCATGCTCATTTCGCGAGAATAGCATGGCGATTCCGCCTTGACACGTACCGGCGCCAGCCGTGACACTGGGTCACATTTCCCGACGCGGCCACGAGGAACGGCACGCTCTCCCTCCTCCTCGGGTCTCCCGTTGTCACACGACTCAGCCAGACTGGAACTGCATGTCGGTCGTTGCCCTGTCCGAGATACTTGGCGCCGCGGTCCGCGACGGAAGCGGCTCGGTGCGCGGGCGTGTGCGCGAAATCGCCGTGGCGCCGCAGGATCATCCGACGCGCGTCGCATTCCTGGTGGTGCGCACACCGGAAGGCGATCGCATGCTTCCGGCGGTGGGCGTCCGTTCCTACGGAGCGACCGTGCGAACCGCGAGCGAGTCGGCGGGCTGGCATCCGTTCACGGGATTCGACGGCGTCCTCCTGCTCAAACGCGACCTCCTCGATCAGCAGATCATCGACGTGCACGGGCGCAAGGTCGTGCGGGTCAACGATGTCGAGCTGTACTCGAATCCTGTCAATGGCCACATCGTCCTCGACGTCCTCGCCGTGGACGTCGGCGCGCGTGGCGCCATCCGCAGGCTGGTCAAGGGCCTGGTGCCGTCATTCACGCTGCGGGCGCTGCTCGAGAAAGTTCCGCCGCGCGTCATCCCGTGGCAATACGTCGACCTGATCGAAACGGACCCGGCGAGGCGGGTGAAGCTCAAGATCGCCTACGAGGGCCTGTCGAGGATGCATCCGGCGGACATCGCCGACATCGTCGAGGATCTGGCGCCCGCCGAGCAGAAGGCGGTGTTCGAGGCGCTCGACGAAGAGGTCGCCGCCGAAACGCTCGAGGAGATCGACCCGGACGTTCAGGTCTCGATCGTCGAATCGCTCGACAGCAACCGGGCCGCCGACATCGTCGAGGAGATGGACCCCGACGCAGCCGCCGACCTGCTCGGCGATCTCACCGAGGACCGGTCCGACGAAATCCTCAAGGAGATGCAGCCCGAAGAACGGCAGGAGGTCACGCAGCTCCTCGAATTCGGCGAGCACACGGCCGCCGGGCGCATGACCACCGAGTACATCGCCGTGTCCGACACTGGAACCGTCGCAGACGCGATCGAGGCGCTGCGGCAGTTCGAGGGCAGCAGCGAAGCAGTCGCGACGATCTATCTCACCGGCGCCGGCAACGTTCTGTCGGGTGCGGTGCCGCTCGTGCGCATCGCCATCTCTCCGGCGGACATGCTGCTCAGTTCGCTCAGCGAGCCTCACACCACCTGCGCGCCAGACACACCCGAGCGTGAGGTTGCGGAACTGTTCGACAAGTACAACCTCATCACGCTCGCGGTCGCCGATGAACACGGCCGCCTCTCCGGCATCATCACCGCCGACGACGTCATCTCGATGCTGCGGAACCGCTGACGTGACTTCGACGCTCAAACATTACCGCGCGCGCATCGTGCTGTTTCTCTCGGTGGTCGGTCCCGGGTTCATCACCGCGAACGTCGACAACGACGCCGGCGGCATCTACACCTACTCGCTGGCGGGCGCTCAGTTCGGCTATTCCCTCCTGTGGACGATGATTCCGATCACGATCGCGCTGGTGGTCGTGCAGGAGATGGTCGCGCGGATGGGCGCGGTCACCGGCAAGGGTCTCAGCGATCTCATTCGCGAGGAGTTCGGCTTCAGGCTGACGTTCTTCCTGATGCTGGCGCTGGTCGTCACCAACTTCGGCAACGTGGTCGCCAACTTCGCAGGGGTGGCGAGCAGCCTCGAGATCTTCGGCATCTCACGTTACATCGTCGTGCCGCTCGCCGCCGCCGCCGTCTGGGTTCTCGTGGTGCAGGGCACGTACGACAGCGTCGAAAAGATCTTCCTGGCGGCCTCGCTGTTCTATGTGTCGTATATCGTCGCGGGGCTGCTGGCGCATCCCGACTGGAAGGCTGCCGCTCTTGCGACGGTCAGCCGGCCGTCCGGCGTCGGCATCCGCAATTACGGGTATCTGTTCATGGTGATCGGTCTGGTGGGCACGACCATCGCGCCGTGGATGCAGTTCTACCTGCAGGCGTCGATCGTGGAGAAGGGCGTCACGGTCAAGCAGTACCGCACGTCGCGCTGGGACGTGATTCTCGGTTGCCTGTTCACCGACGTCGTTGCCTGGTTCATCATCGTCGCGTGCGCCGCCACGCTCTACGCCAACGGCAAGACAGACATTGCGAGCGCGGCTGACGCGGCGCAGGCGTTGCGCCCGCTGGCGGGAGAATACGCGGCGCTGTTGTTCGCGGCCGGGCTGTTCAATGCGTCGTTGTTCGCGGCATCGATCCTGCCGATCTCAACGTCCTACGCCGTGTGCGAGGGGCTGGGGTTCGAGTCGGGGCTGGACAAGAAGTTTCATGAGGCGCCGGTGTTCTACTGGCTCTACACCGCACTGATCGTGACCGGAGCGGGGGTGCTGCTGCTTCCCGGCTTTCCGCTCATTCACATCATGGTGCTGTCACAGGTCGTCAACGGTGTCGTGCTGCCGTTCGTGCTGGTGTTCATGCTCCTGCTGACGAACGATCGCGAGTTGATGGGCGATCACGTGAACTCCCGTGGCTTCAACATCGTCGCCTGGGCCACCGTGGTGACGATGATCGGCCTCACGCTGGCGATGCTCGTGACGCATCGATAGGCCGCGGCGGGGCGGGCCGGACGACGGCGGCGCCCTCTTCCGGTCGCCGCGTCACAAACACCTGCCCGGACGCGCGGCCTCCCTCCAGGGAGCGCCTCCGCCGCCACCCGCTGACCGCAGTGGATACGCGGCGACGTCGACTGGACGCCTGAGATCAGAGGTCTTCCACCAAGTCACCTGCCAGTTCTCGGGTCAGCACGCCTGCCGTCACCTCCCTGCATCCACTCGTGTTCTGCCCGGCCCACAACGGCGAGAAGTCACTGCTGCCCAGGCTCTCTGCTTTCGCGCGCAGGGGCGCGACGGCGGACGCAGCCAGCGGAAACGGCGGCGCGGCGGCACTGATTGGACCGACGTCGCGCATCAGGCGGTTCATGATTCCTCGCGCAGGACGCCCGGTGAACAGGTTCGTGAGCGCGGTCACGGGCGCCGGGACTGTCAGGGCAGCCCGATGCAGGCGGCTGGTGGTCGCCTCAGAACACAACAGGTACGCGGTACCGACCTGGACGCCGGCTGCACCGAGAGCCAGAGCCGCACGGACGCCATCGGCGTCGCAGATGCCGCCCGCGGCAATGACCGGCACGTTGACTGCCTTGACGATCTGCGGCACCAGCGCGAACGTGCCGACCTGCGTCTGCAGGTCCTCCGACAGGAACATGCCGCGGTGGCCGCCTGCTTCGAGTCCCTGCGCAATGACCGCATCGACGCCATGCGCTTCCAGCCACCGGGCCTCGTCGACGGTCGTGGCGGTCGACAGAATGCGCGCACCCCAGCGTCGAACCTTGTCCAGCAATTCCGAAGACGGCAAGCCGAAATGAAAGCTCACCACCGTTGGGCGAAACTCGCTCAGCACGTCGGCAGCGGCATCGTTGAAGGGCAGCCGCGCCGGCGCGTCGGCGATGGTCGCCGGATCGATTCCGAGTTCGGTGAAATATGGCGACAGCCGCGCACGCCAGACCGACTCGCGCTGTTCGTCAGGCTTCGGCGACGCGTGACAGAAGAAGTTCACGTTGTAGGGCCTGGAGGTGTTCGCTGCGAGGGCGGCGAGTTCGGTGCGGAGCGCGTCGGGCGCGAGCATCGCGCACGGGAGAGAGCCAAGACCGCCGGCGTTCGAGACCGCCGCGGCAAGCGCACTCCCCTGCACGCCAGCCATGGGGGCCTGGATGATCGGAAGAGCGATCCCGAGCAGTTGCTGGAGCGTCATGACAAATGCACGCGGTTTACGCTGCTGACCTGGATGCTATAGCCACGGGCGTGCTCTTCGCACGTGAACTCGATCGCATCTCGACCACGGCACTCATCCGTCGCGCCGGTCGCATCAGCTGTGTGCGTTCGGCGGCTTTCGGCATCCAGTCAAGACGGTATGATCGTCGCATCGGAGGTGGTTCATGATCGAGAAGATTTCCGCAGAGCAGGCCGCGCGACACGTTGCGCGGATTGCACTCGTGGTCATGCTGTTGGCAGGCACTGCGCTGGTGATTGGCCGCGTCCATGCGCAGACACAGGGTTCTTCACCGTCGGCAGCGGCGCAGACTGCACCGCGCACCGGCGGAGGAATGGCCGGCGCCGTCCCTCAGCTGAGCAAGCTGACACTCCCACCCGGGTTCACCGCGGCGGTGTTTGCCCAGGGTGTGCAGGGGGCCAGGTCCATGGCGCTCGCTCCCGACGGCACGCTCTTCGTCGGGACGCGCGGCAACAAGCTCTACGCGGTGACGGATGCCGACAACGACCACGTTGCCGAGAAGGTGGTGGAACTGGCGAGCAACCTGCGCACTCCCAACGGACTCGCGTTCAAGGATGGAGCGCTGTACGTCGGTGAGCTGAACCGGATCGTGCGTTTCGACAGCGTGCTCGACGCCGTGAAGGCCGGCAGCGGCAGCGGACTCACGCCGAAGGTCGTGCTCGATGGCCTGCCCTCGGAAACGATGCACGGCTGGAAGTACATCGCGTTCGGCCCTGACGGTTACCTCTACTATCAGATTGGCGCGCCGTGCAATATCTGCGATCGCGGCGAGCCATTCGCCTCGATCTGGCGCGTCAAGCCCGATGGCACCGGCAACGAAGTCTACGCGCGCGGTGTGCGCAATTCGGTCGGTATGGCGTGGCATCCCGACACGAAGGAGCTGTGGTTCACCGAGAACGGCCGTGACATGCTCGGTGACGAGCAGCCGAACGACGAGCTGAACCACGCGGCGAAGCCGGGCCTGCACTTCGGCTACCCGTACTGCCACGAGGGCACCATCGCGGACCCGGAATTCGGTGCTGCCCACCCGTGCTCGAACTACGAACCGCCGGCGCAGAAGCTCGGCCCCCACGTCGCGGCGCTTGGCCTCAAGTTCTACACCGGCAGCATGTTTCCCCCCGAGTACCGCAATCGCCTGTTCATCGCGCAGCACGGGTCGTGGAATCGCACGGCGCAGGCCGGCCCGATCGGCTATCGCATCATGACCGCAACGATAGAAGGCGGGCGGGTCGTGAAATATGAACCGTTCGCCGAAGGGTTCCTGCAGGGACGGCAGGCATGGGGACGCCCGGTCGATCTCCTGCAGATGCCGGACGGCTCGCTGCTCGTGTCGGACGACACGGCCGGCGCGATCTACCGCATCACGTATCGCAAATAGGCCGCAGGATAGGCGGCTGGGCGGTGGGCGGTGGGCGGTGGGCGGTGGGCGATTGTCCCCGCGTGGCAGCGATATAATCGAAGGAATGCCTCGCGTCATCCAGCTCACGCCTGCACAGCCACGTCTGCCCAAACCCGACTGGCTGAAGGTGCGGGCGCCCGGCTCGCCAAGCTATCTCCGGCTGAAATCGATCATGCGCGACCTCAATCTGCACACCGTGTGCGAGGAAGCGCGCTGTCCGAACATCGGCGAGTGCTGGAATCACGGAACGGCGACGTTCATGATCCTCGGCGACGTCTGCACGCGCGCCTGTTCGTACTGTGCCGTCGCGCACGGACGCCCCGGTGCGGTCGACACCGCCGAGCCCGAGCGGGTCGCGCATGCCATTCAGCAGCTGGACCTGAACTATGTCGTCATCACCTCGGTCGATCGTGACGACCTGAAGGACGGCGGAGCGTCCATCTTCGCCAACACGATCACGGAGACACGGAAGCGCCTCGCTGGCTGCCGGATCGAGGTTCTCATTCCCGACTTCCAGGGAAAAGAGGAGCCGCTGCGGACCGTGCTCGCGGCTGGTCCGGACGTGTTGAATCACAACACCGAAACGGTTCCCCGTCTCTACCGCATGGCCCGGTCGGGCGGACGATATTCGCGAACCCTTGAACTGCTCGATCGCTCACGGACGATCGCTCCCCACATCCCTACCAAGAGTGGGCTGATGGTCGGCCTTGGCGAAGAGCGCGAGGAACTGCTCGCCACCTTCAAGGATCTGCGCGACGTCGGCTGTCAGATTCTCACGATCGGACAATATCTGCGGCCGACAGAGGCGCACACGCCGATGACCCGCTACTACTCGCCCGACGAATTCACGGATCTCAAACGGACTGCGCTCGACATGGGATTCGTGCACGTGGAGTCCGGGCCGCTGGTGCGGAGCTCGTATCACGCGCACGAAACCGCCGACGCCTACGCGCAGGCAGCTGCACACGGGTGATCATGCGCACACTCGCCTCGACCATCGCTCTCATGGGTGCCGCGCTCGCTGCCGTCCCTGGGGTGGCTCACGCGCAGGGCGCGCTCGTGCATGGCTCCGTCGCCGCCGCGGTATCGAACGGGACGACCTCGCCATCGTTCGGTGGCGGCGTCACCTACCGCTTCAATCGATGGCTCGGCCTTGGCGTGGAGCTGAATCATCTCTCCTCGCTCGAGACGGACTTCCCTCGCCTGTACTCCTTGCCCGCACGCGATGGTCAGTCGGATGGACGCGCCACCGTTTTCACCACCAACGTCCGCCTCGAGATTCCGACTACGTCGACCCGCATCATCCCGTTCGTCGTGGGCGGAGGCGGGGTCGGCAGCGTCACCGACTCGTACGGCGTCGTGTATGCGGCGCTGGCGGATCTGATTCCACCAGGGATCTCAGTGTTGCCTGGGCCGCAGAAGTTCGAGAAC
Source organism: uncultured Acidobacteriota bacterium (assembly GCA_963697745.1). Classification (GTDB taxonomy): domain Bacteria; phylum Acidobacteriota; class Vicinamibacteria; order Vicinamibacterales; family CAVVIG01; genus CAVVIG01. The sequence goes on from CAVOPD010000003.1 coordinate 93,497, forward strand.
ACGACGACGAGCATGGCGCTGACGCTGAGCGGCGGCGCCAGCTTCCTGCTGAACGACCACCTCGCGGTTGATGCGAACCTCGGCGTGCTGCACCTGACGGGCAATAGCAGCCGCAACATCGGCCGGTTTGGCGGCGGGGTCAGCTACCGCTTCTGAGTTCGTCGCACCACTCTGCCGCAGCAAGTGCTTCCGCCACCACGCGACGCGCGCGGTGAAACGGCACACCCTCGGCCGCCGCTATCCTGACCAGCAGCAGATCTTCGTCGAGCAGGTCGGCCGCGCCTCTGACGCCGGCAATCGCATTGATCTGCCCGTGAACACGCTGCGCCACGTCGGCATCGTCGTTCATCCCGACACGCAGCATCGTACCGAGGTACGCGGCATCTCCGGCAACCCATGCAGTCGATACCGGGCGAGCGCCGGGTTCGACACGGTATCGCTCCAGATACGCCAGCGCCCCGTTGCGGCGGAGACGAAGCTGGCGCGCGAGCGTGTTGAACCGCCAGCGCTCTCCGCTTCCCTCGCGTCCGCACATCATCGCGTCGCTCCACGAGAGCCGTCCACCGGCCGCGACGTCGATATCGATCTGCTCATCGATGGACGCGTTGGCGAACGGAATTGACGGGTGCCATTCGCATGTCAACGCGGCACCTGGCGCAATCTCGTAATGACTCGAGAGGACTGCCGGTCCGCCAGGCGGCGACGCGTGCAGCTGCATCGCCGATTGCGACGTCAGCCGGACCACCGCGCCGGCACCGAGTCGGACCACGTGCTGCATCCGGTCGCGGTCGAACACGCCGGGCGAGGACGACGCGAGAATCAGGTGGACGCCGCGCCCCTCCTCGAAGGTGCGGCCAATCCGCAGTGGCGGCTCCGCATATCCATGCGCCAGCACAGTGCGTCCGTTGCGGACTTCGAAGGCCAGCTCGAGCCTCGCGTTGCGCCCGACCTCGGTTGCCGCTCGATCATCGGCCCGCGCCGTCATCGGTCGAACAGCAGTTCCCGCTCGATCCACGCGATGATCTCCGCGACGCCGTCGCCGCTCTTGAGATTGGCGAACACGAACGGGCGCGCGCCCCGCACCGCGGACGCGTCGCGCGCCATGACGTCGAGGTCGGCCCCGACATGCGGCGCCAGATCGATCTTGTTGATGACCAGCAGATCCGACCGGGTGACGCCCGGTCCGCCTTTTCGTGGCACCTTGTCGCCGCCGGCGACGTCGATGACATAGATCGAGGCGTCGACGAGTTCAGGACTGAAGCTGGCGGCGAGGTTGTCTCCCCCGCTCTCGAGGAACAACAGGTCGAGATCCGGAAAACGCCGCGCCAGTCCATCGAGCGCGTCGAGGTTCATCGACGCGTCCTCTCGAATTGCAGTATGCGGACAGCCGCCCGTCTGCACGCCGACGATGCGGTCGGCGGGAAGTGCCTCGCTGCGCACGAGGAACTCCATGTCTTCCCGCGTGAAGATGTCGTTCGTCACCACGGCGAGTTCGAAGCGGTCGCGCAGACGCTTGCACAACGTGTCCACCAGCGCGGTCTTGCCCGAGCCGACCGGACCGCCGATTCCCAGGCGAACAGCGGCGCGGCTCACGAGCGGAACAGCCTCGAATGCACGTACTGATGACTCATCGCGGCGATGTCCATCAGCGGAGTGAAGGAACGCGGCGGCGCGCTGCTCGCGGCAATCGTGCGGCGCATGCCGGAACGTCACGCAGCACGGCGCTCAGCAGACCATGGGCCTCATGTTGTCCGATCGACATCAGACGCATTGCCGCAGAGACCGTGGCGGCAAGCCGCGTGTAGCAGTAAGCCTCGAGCGCGTCCTGGACACCAACACCCGACGCCGCGCAGACGATGCCGAACGCAACCGGAAGCGTGCAGCGCGAGCGCGCATCGCTCGCGGCCTTCACGACATCGGACGGCCTGATGTGCTGCCAGGTCTTCAGCAGCCTGGTGCCCATCGTTCGTGTCGCCTGCCCTGCCTGCGGCGGACGGGCGCATCGCATCGACTTCGTCGTCCAGCCGGGCCAGGGCTGGCCAATCGCCTGCCCGCGCCGCGACAACAGCGTCGCGAACCGCGGGACCCTCGGTGTCGCCGAGCGTGACCGAGAGCGTCGCCTGCAGCCACTGACGCAAATCCGCAGGAGACACCAGCCGGCCGGAGGCCACCGCGCTCTCGAGGCCGTCGGAGTGTGCGAACGAGCCGATCGGAAACAGGCTGTCGCAGAGATGCAGCAGGGCCAGGCGGTCGTCGCTCACGTCAGCGCCTCATGGTGGCCCGGGGCCTGCGAGACCGGTGTGAACGGCCGGACATCGCGCGTGAACGGAATGGCGTGGTAGCTGAGCACCTGTTCCATCCCCGGCAGTTCGGCGCAGACCAGCGCGTCGTCGGCAATCATCAGCGGCTGGTGACTGTTGCCGATGCAGTAGCCCCACAACGCCCACTCACGAGGCGAGGCGGGCCGCACCACCAGCACGGCCTCCGGCAACTCGCGGACGACGATGACCAGCCGCGGATTCTCGAGGGCGAAGCAGTCGCCCTCGCGAAGCACCGTCCCGCGCGGCAGTGCGGTCCCGAACTCGACGCCGTTGTTGGTGCGCCGCCTGGCACGCGCCTTCAGGCGCTCTTCCCAGCCGAGGGCGATCGAGTCGCGCGGATGTTCGAGGAGTCCGGCTGGCAGACGATCGACGCGGAACACCGCGTCGGCGATCGGCACGCTCTTGAACAGCACCACGGCCGATCAGAAGAGGAAATAGCGCTGCGCCATGGGCAGCACCATCGCTGGTTCGCAGGCGAGCAGCTCGCCGTCCGCTCGCACCTCGTACGTATCGGGGTTGACACTGATCTGAGGCAGCGCGTTGTTCCAGACCAGATCGTGCTTCGAGATGTTGCGGCATCCGGCGACTGCGGATAACGGGCGGGCCAGGCCGCCAAGTGCCCCGCTTGCGATGCCGGCGGCGCTCACGAAATGCACGCTGCAGGAGTGCAGCGCCGCTCCGTAGCCGCCGAACATCGTCCGGGCGATCACCGGCTGCGGCGTCGGAATCGAGGCGTTGCCGTCGCCCATCATGGCGCCGGCGATCAACCCGCCCTTGATGATCAGTTCCGGCTTGACGCCGAAGAACGCCGGCTTCCACAACACCAGATCGGCCAGCTTGCCGACCTCGATCGAGCCGACCTCGCGGGAGATGCCGTGGGTGATCGCAGGATTGATCGTGTACTTGGCGATGTAGCGACGCGCGCGGCTGTTGTCGTCGCCCGGTCCGTCGCCGGGCAGCGGACCGCGCTGCTTCTTCATCTTGTCGGCGGTCTGCCAGGTGCGGCAGATCACTTCGCCGATGCGGCCCATCGCCTGCGAGTCCGACGACATCATGCTGATCGCGCCGAGGTCGTGCAGGATGTCTTCGGCGGCAATCGTTTCTGGCCTGATCCGCGAATCGGCAAACGCCACATCCTCCGGCACCTTCGGTGAGAGGTGGTGGCACACCATCAGCATGTCCAGGTGCTCGTCCAGGGTGTTTCTGGTGAACGGCATGGTCGGGTTCGTGGACGAAGGGAGGACATTCGCTTCGCCGCACAAGCGGATGATGTCGGGCGCATGGCCACCGCCCGCGCCTTCGGTGTGATAGGTGTGAATCGTGCGGCCCTTGAATGCGGCGATGGTGTCCTCGACGAACCCGGTCTCGTTCAGGGTGTCGGTATGGATCGCCACCTGCACATCGAACTCGTCGGCGACAGACAGGCAGCAGTCGATCGCCGCGGGCGTGGTCCCCCAGTCCTCGTGCAGCTTCAACCCGATGGCGCCGGCGCGGATCTGCTCGCGTAACGGCTCGGGAGACGCGGCGTTGCCCTTGCCAAGAAAGCCGAAGTTGAGCGGAAAGCTCTGGACGGCTTCATACATGCGGCGCAGGTTCCACGCACCAGGCGTGCATGTCGTCGCGTTGGTGCCGGTCGCCGGTCCCGTTCCGCCGCCGATCAGCGTGGTGATACCGGAATGAAACGCATCGGGGATCTGGTTCGGCGAGATGAAGTGGACGTGGGCGTCGATGCCGCCGGCGGTCAGGATGTGCCCTTCACCGGCCAGGATCTCGGTCGAGGCGCCGATCTCGAGACCCGGCGTGACACCGTCCTGGATGCCGGGGTTGCCGCTCTTGCCGATGGCGGCAATACGTCCGTCGCGAATGCCGATGTCCGCCTTGTAGATGCCGGTGCTGTCGAGCACGACGGCGGAGGTGATGACCAGGTCGGGCGCTCCTGCCGCGCGCGTGGCAGTCGGCGACTGTCCCATGCCATCGCGAATCACCTTGCCGCCGCCGAATTTCGACTCGTCGCCCGGGACGGCGAAATCGCGTTCGATCCGAATCAGCAGATCCGTATCGGCGAGGCGGATGCGGTCGCCTGTCGTCGGGCCGTAGTGGTCGGCGTAGGTACGTCGGGAGAGCCTCATCGCGCCTGCCGGTCGAAGGCGGCAATCTTCGCCAGCGCCGCCGTTCGGGTCTGCTCGTCGTCCAGCGCGCCGTCGACGAGACCGTTGATGCCGACCACGACACGCGTTCCGCCCAGCGCCACCAGCTCGACTTCTCGCGAGTCGCCTGGTTCGAACCGAACAGCTGTACCTGCGGCGATATTCAGCCGCATGCCGTACGACGATCGGCGGTCGAACCGCAGCGCGCGATTCGTCTCGAAGAAGTGGCAGTGCGATCCGACCTGGATGGGGCGATCGCCGCTGTTGGTGACCGCGACCCTGATCGTGCGGCGTCCCTGGTTGATTTCGATGTCGTCGCGTTCGAGCAGGTACTCACCAGGGATCATCGCGTCACCGGATTGGCTGATGGACGGTGACCAGTTTGGTTCCGTCGGGAAAGGTGCCTTCGATCTGAATCTCCGGAATCATCCCGGGGACGCCATCCATGACGGCGTCGGCGGCCAGTATCGTCGAGCCGATGCTCATGATCTCCGCGACGGTGCGGCCATCGCGGATCATCTCGAGGATCTCGGACGTGATGAGCGCGACCGCTTCGGGGTGATTCAGCTTCAGGCCGCGCGCGAGGCGCTTCCGGGCGAGTTCGCCGGCGGAGAAGATCAGGAGCTTGTCGACTTCACGGGGAGTGAGATGCACGGCCCCTGAGTTATGCCTCAGAGGGTGGCGCGAAGTAAATACCGGCGCTGTCGACGCGAATGTCATGGCCTTGCTGATTCTCAACGTTTTTGTATGGTCGGACCAACCGCCGTTCGACTAGTCGCCGTGCGACAGAATGCACCCAATTCCTAGCAACTCCACGCGTTTGCCCTCGATATCGAGTTCGCATTGGCAACGGCGGTGTTCTTGCTCCAATTCAGGACACGGAGGTAGCAGGCGGATGAGTGTGGAGAAACTCGCGGAACGTATTCGAGCGGAGTTCGACGAGATGCCGGAACTCGTGCTGACGCTGCAGCAGGCATCGCGCTTCTTCGGCCTTGATCACGAGATGACGCGATCGGTGATGGAGCGGCTGGTGGGAACGGCGCATCTGCGATGGACCAGCGGCGGCGCGCTGGCCCGCGCCGCGCAGTAGGGTGGCGTGGCCACGTAGCCGCGGTTCCGGTCCGTCGCGCCGGCCGTGAACGGCCTAGCGCTTCGGGCGGAAGACGTGAGTGGCGTGTCCGAAGAACACTTCGGCCGACTCCATCACCGTCTCGGTGAGCGTCGGGTGCGGGTGAATGGCCAGCTTGAGGTCGGTGGCGTTCGCGCCCATTTCGATAGCCAGCACCCCCTCGGCGATCAGCTCGCCTGCCCCTGGGCCGACGAGCCCGACGCCGAGCACGCGCTCAGTCGTGGGATCGAAAATCAGCTTGGTCAGGCCATCCGTGCGGTCGAGCGTCACCGCGCGGCCAGAAGCCCCCCACGGGAACTTGGCGACGATGACCTTGCGGCCTTCCTTTTCTGCCTGCGCCTCGGTGAGGCCGGCCCACGCCAACTCCGGATCCGTGAACACGACGGCCGGAATCGCCCTGGCTTCAAACGCCACGTTCTCGCCCGAGATCACTTCGACGGCAACCCGGCCTTCGTGGGACGCCTTGTGCGCGAGCATCGGCTCGCCAACCACGTCGCCGATGGCGAAGATCGACGGTTCGGCCGTGCGCAGCTGTTCGTCCACCTCGATGAAGCCGCGATCGTTCACCTTGACGCGTGTCCGATCGAGCCCCGGAATTGTCGCGTTCGGGCGGCGGCCGACCGACACGAGCACGCGGTCGAACACCTGTTCGGCGTTGTCCTTCGCGCCTTCGCCTTCGAAGGTGACGCGGATACCCGCCTTCTCGGCAGCCATCTTCACGACGCGCGTGTTGAGCAGCACCGACTTCATCAGCCCGTTGATGCGCCGCGCGAGGATGTCCACCATGTCGCGGTCGGCACCGGGCAGGAGCCCCGACGTCATTTCGACGACCGTCACCGCGCTCCCCAGCGTCGCGTACACGGAGCCGAGTTCGAGCCCGATATAGCCGCCGCCGACAACGAGGAGGGATTTCGGAACGTCGGGCAGATCGAGCGCGCCGGTCGAGTCCATCACGCGCGGGTCGTCCACCTTCAACATCGGCGGAATCGCAGGCGTCGAACCGGTGGCCAGGATGAGGTGCTCGAAATTGAGCGTGTCCTCGGTGCCGTTCACCCGCTTCACCTTGATCGTGCGGGCGTCCACGATTTCAGCGAAGCCCTGGATGTAGTTCACCTTTCGCGCCTTGCCCAGCTGACCGGTGCCGGTGGTGAGCCGCTTCACGACGCCGTTCTTGAACTCGCGCAGCTTGTCCAGATCGACCTTCGGCTCTCCGAAGTCGACGCCCCACGCTTTCGCGTGCCGCGACTCCTCGATCAGCTTGGCGACATGCAGCAGCGCCTTCGACGGGATGCATCCGCGATACACGCAGACGCCGCCAGGGTTCGGTTCGGTATCGACCAGAGCGACGCTGAGGCCAAGGTCGGCCGCATAGAACGCGGCTGCGTACCCACCGGGTCCGCCGCCCACCACCACGAGTTGAGTTGAAGTCATAGGGAGGATGTGGGCGGGTGGCCAGGTGGGCCGGGTAGGGCGGTTAGGAACTCTGCGTGTCTTACGCGCTCGTCCCGACCTGCCTGACCTGCCCGACCTGCCTGACCTGCCCTGAAAAACTACCCGTGAAGCGCCATGATGAACGGCTGCTCGAACGCCTCCGCCACCCAGCGCAGGAAGCGGATACCGTCGGCGCCGTCGATGACGCGGTGGTCGTACGAGAGCGACAGCGGCAGCAGCTGCCGCGCCGTGAATTCGCCGGACTCCTCGTCGTACACCGGCGTGAAGCGGCCGCGCGAGATGCCGAGGATGGCCACTTCCGGTATGTTGACGATGGGCGTGAAGAAGCTGCCGCCGATGCCGCCCAGGTTCGAGATGCTGAAGCAGCCGCCCTGCATCTCGTCTGCGGTGATCTTGCGCGTCCGTGCTTTTTCGGACAAGTGCGAGAGGTCCACCGCGATTTGAATGAGGCTCTTCTTGTCAGCGTCACGGATGACCGGCACGAGCAGTCCCCGGTCGGTGTCCACAGCGACGCCGATGTTCACGTACTTCTTCTGGATGATCTCGCCAGAGGCGATGTCGATCGACGTGTTGAACTGCGGGAAATGCTTCAGCGCGGCAGCAACGATCTTCACCGCCACCGCGGTCACCGTCAGATTGCCGCCGGCGGCCTCCACGACCTTACGGTAACGACGTCGCAGGTCCTCGAGCCCGGTGATGTCCGCGTATTCCTGCTGCGTGACATGGGGGACGTTGAGCCAGGCGGCACTGAGGTGCTCGGCGGTCTTGCGACGCACCGCACGCATCGGCACGCGCTCGACTTCGCCCCACTTGCTGAAGTCGGGAAGCGGCTCAGTCGGTATGCCGCTGCCGGCGCTCGTACCACCCGCCTGCGCCGCGGTGATGATCCTCTTGGCGTGCTCCTTCACATCATCGTCGGAGATCCGTCCCTTGGGTCCGCTGCCGGAGACCTGGTTGACGTCGACACCAAGCTCTCGCGCAAGGCGGCGTACTGACGGCGACGCCGGTGCGGCGGGATGATCGGCGGGTCGCGGCTCCGCGGCCTGTCGCGTGGCGCCACGATTGATGTCCACTACCTGCGCGGCCGCCCGCGGGGCTGGCGCCGGTGCCGGCTGTCCGCCTTCGATTACCCCCGATTTGTCGGCGTCCTGATCGCGCCGCTGTCCTTCGACATGCTGCTCGAAGCCAGGCTCGTCGCCGGCAACCTTCTGCCTGCTGTTGGCCGACGTGGCCGCCTCGCCGGCAGGGGCGGGGGGCGCCGCAGCCTGCGGCGGGGCCGCGGCCGATGCCGCAGCCGGAGCCGCAGTCGCCGGCGCGCCGGACTCCACCGTCAGGATGGACTGACCGACCTTCACCTTCTCCCCGAGCTTCACATTGACGGAGGTGATCGTGCCGGCCACCGACGACGGCACTTCGATGGTGGCCTTGTCGGTCTCGAGTTCGACGACCGGTTGGTCCTTCGCGATCGTGTCTCCGGCCTTCACCATGATGCGGAGGACGTCGCCACCCGGGACCTGCTCTCCGAGTTCAGGCAGTAGGAAGTCTGTCGGCAAGTTAGGGGATCTCCGCTGTGAACGGCCACCGTATCAGTGGCCCGTCCACAGCTGAAAGCGCCACCACGGAGCCCACCGAGATCACCACAGGCGTTCGGTGTGATGACTCGTGTGCCTTCGCGATGGCGAGTTCGGGTGGTGTTACGAAATCGCGGGGTTCGCTTTCTCCGGGTTGATGTTGAACGCTGCGATGGCGTCCTGGGCAACCTTCGCATCGATCTTCTTCTCGCGGGCAAGCGCCGACAGCGTGGCAACGACCACGTAGCGATGATCGACCTCGAAGAATTCACGCAGGCCCGCTCGGTTCTCGCTGCGGCCGAACCCATCGGTGCCAAGCGCCACGAGCGGCCGCGGCAACCACCGATCGATCGAATCGGGGAGCACCTTCAGGTAGTCCGATGCGGCGACGAACACGCCCGGCGCATCCTTCAGGCACTGGGTGACGTACGGCGTGCGCGGCGATTCAGCAGGGTGCAGCATGTTCCACCGATCGCACGCATGCCCCTCCCGGTAGAGCTCCGTGTAGCTGGTGACGCTCCACACATCGGCACCGACCCCGAACTGCGACTCGAGTACTTCCTGCGCCTTGATCACCTCGGGCAGGATTGCGCCGCTGCCAAACAGCTGCGCGCGGGCCTTCGCTTTCGGCAGCCCGGTGCCCCGGAACCTGTACAGCCCCTTCAGAATGCCGTCAGCCGCGCCCTCCGGCATCGCCGGCATCGCGTACTGCTCGTTCATCACCGTGAGGTAGTAGAAGATGCTCTCGCCGTTCACATACATCCGACGGATCCCGTCCTGGATGATGACGGCGAGTTCGAACGCGAACGCGGGATCGTAGCTGAGACAATTCGGCACCGGCAGCGCGAGCACGTGGCTGTTGCCATCCTGGTGCTGGAGTCCTTCGCCTGCGAGCGTCGTGCGGCCAGCGGTTCCGCCGAGCAGGAACCCGCGCGTGCGGCTGTCGGCAGCCGCCCAGATCAGGTCGCCAACCCGCTGGAAACCGAACATCGAATAGAAGATGAAGAACGGGATGGTGCTGACACTGTAGGTCGCGTAGGCCGTTCCGGCGGCGATGAACGACGACAGCGATCCAGCTTCGTTGATCCCTTCCTCGAGAATCTGACCGTCCGACGCTTCCTTGTAGTAGAGAAGCGTGTCCATGTCGACCGGCTCGTACACCTGTCCTGCGTGCGAGTAGATGCCGACCTGGCGGAACAGCGCTTCCATACCGAACGTCCGCGCCTCGTCGGGAACGATCGGCACCACGAGCTTGCCGATTTCCTTGTCGCGCAGCAGTTTTGACAACAGCCGCACGAACACCATCGTGGTGGACGCCTTGCGGCCATCGGTGCCGCCGAAGAACTCCTGGAACACGTCCTGGGCGACAGGCTTGAACGGTTCGACCTGCACACGTCGGGTCGGCACGAACCCGCCGAGCGCCTGTCGACGTTCCTGGAGATACTTCGCTTCTTCGCTGTCGGGTGTGGGGCGGTAGAACGGGGTCTTGGCGATCTCGGCGTCGGAGACCGGAATGGCGAAGCGCGTGCGGAAGGCCCGCAGTTCCTCGTCATTCATCTTCTTCTGCTGGTGCGTGATGTTCTTGCCTTCCCCCGCTTCGCCGAGGCCGTAACCCTTGATGGTTCGCGCCAGGATGACCGTCGGGCCACCCTTGTGCTCGGACGCTGCCTTGTAGGCGTTGTAGATCTTGATCGGATCGTGCCCGCCGAGTGTCAGCATCTTCAACTGATCGTCAGTGAGGTGCTTGACCATATCGAGCAGCCGCGGATCGGCGCCCCAGAAGTGCTCGCGAACGTACGCTCCCGACTCGACGGCGTACTTCTGATACTGCCCGTCGACGATCTCGCCCATGCGCTTGACCAGCAGCCCGTCGCGGTCTTTCGCCAGCAGCGGATCCCAGTCGCGGCCCCACAGCACCTTGATGACGTTCCAGCCCGCGCCGCGGAATGCTGCCTCGAGTTCCTGGATGATCTGCCCGTTGCCGCGGACCGGCCCGTCGAGACGCTGAAGATTGCAGTTGATGACGAATATGAGATTGTCGAGCTTTTCGCGGGAAGGAAGGGTGATGGCACCGAGCGATTCGGGTTCGTCGGTTTCGCCGTCGCCGAGGAAGGCCCAGACCTTCGAATTGGATTTCGGCTTCAGCCCACGATCCTCCAGGTAGCGCATGAAGCGCGCCTGGTAGATGGCCTGAATCGGACCGAGGCCCATCGAGACCGTCGGGTATTCCCAGAACTCCGGCATCAGCCACGGATGCGGGTACGACGACAGACCGCCGCCCTCCTTCATCTCGCGGCGGAAGTTGTCGAGGTGACGCTCGTCGAACCGTCCCTCGAGATACGCGCGCGCGTAGATGCCAGGGGATGCGTGGCCCTGGAAGTAGATCACGTCCGCATCGGCGCTGTCGTGGCCGCGGAAGAAGTGATTGAACCCCACTTCGTAGAGCGTGGCGGCCGACGCGAACGTCGAAATGTGACCGCCAATGCCATCGTCGGCCTTGTTGGCCCGCACCACCATCGCTGCTGCGTTCCACCGAACGAGGCTCTTGATGCGCCGCTCCATCTCGCGGCTGCCGGGCATCAGCGCTTCATCGTCGGCGGAGATGGTATTGACGTAGGGCGTGTTGGCGGTGAAGGGGATCTTCACGCCGTTTTCGGTCGCGTGCTGGGCGAGATCGCGCAGCAGGCGCTGGACTTTGACCGGTCCGCCACTCTGCAGCACATAATCGAGAGAATCGAGCCATTCACGCCGTTCGACGGCATCAAGCTCGACAGCATCCTTCGGGGCGATGTTTCTCACTGGAACTCCAAGCTCCTCGGACTGGTCAGGGTGAGCGAAGTCGGCCTCCGGGCCAATCCCTTATTGTAACCACGACACCCGCGCGGATGAACACCGGGGCCGAGCTGCTGTCGAACGCGCGCGTTTTCGCTTTTCTGCCGCCCGCCGCTATCGAAGGCGAGCAAAGGGTGCATTGTGACTGCTCTGACGCTCATCCGCGAGCAGATTGTGACGTGCGAGCGGTGCCCTCGTCTCCGCAGCTATTGTCAGCGCATCGGCCTGGAGAAGAAGCGCGCCTACCGTTATGACACCTACTGGGCCAGACCGGTGCCCGGATACGGCGACCCTGCCGCGCGGCTGCTGATCGTCGGCCTCGCGCCGGCGGCTCACGGGGCGAACCGCACCGGCCGCGTCTTCACGGGGGATGGCGTCGGCGGATCGGGTGATTTTCTTATGGCCGCGCTCCATCGGGCAGGATTTGCCAGCCTCCCCACCTCTCAGCGCCCCGACGATGGTCTGGTGCTGATGGATGCCTACATTGCAGCTGCGGTCCGCTGTGCTCCGCCCGACAACAAGCCAACGCCGGAGGAAATCGCCAGGTGCCTGCCGCACCTCGACGCGGAACTGACCGCGCTGCCCAACGTTGCGATTGTCGTGGCCCTGGGGCGCATCGGCTTCGACGCCTATCTGCAGATGCTGAAAGCCAGGGGGATGGTGGTCAAGCCGAAGCCGGAGTTCGGGCACGGCAGCGTTGCGAAGTTGCCGAACGGCCAGACGCTGCTTGGCTGTTACCACCCAAGCCGGCAGAACACCAATACCGGCCGGCTCACGGCGCGTATGCTGGACGCCGTCTTTCGCGCGGCGAAGCGCCGACTCGGATGATGTCAACGTGCGCGAAAGATCCGGACAAGCTCGAGATCGAGACCAGGGAGAAGCGATGTCGTCAGCACATCGCCAGCCTTGCGTGAGAACTCGGTTGCGCGGCTGAACCGATCGGCTTCCCGGCGATAGACGCGGACGATCTCCGCCTCTGGATCGGCGAACCAGTACTCTGATACGCCTGCTCGTTCGTACAGACGCCGCTTGATTGTCTCGTCGCGCCGGCGTGTCCCCTTCGAACCGATCTCGACGACGAGTTCCGGCACACCGTGCACGTGCATTGGCGTGATGATTTCTGCGGCCCGCTCGTTGGACATGTACAGCAGGTCGGGCTCGACGACGTCGAACGGAGAGAAGACGACGTCGAGTGGAGCAAAGTAGACGCGGCCGATCGGGTGCTCGACGAGCCAGTTACCAACCAGCAGATGGAGCCGGCCCAGAATCTCCTGATGCCCGATGTTCGGCGAAGGCGTCACGTAGTGCTCTCCGTCGATCAGTTCGTGCCGCTTCCCGTCATCGGGAAACAGCATGAAGTCGTCGTAGGTGAGCTTCACGCGGGCGGCGGAGGGGTTCACTGCATCGCTCCCAGCCATGCGCTCATTCTACCGTCGTCTGCGCAAGGGGTGGGCCGCCGAGGTGCCCGCGAAATTCCCGGCAGATCCAACGTTTTCGTGCTGCGGGTGTTCAGATTTGTTCTTACCCGCAGTGTTGGCGCGTGGCAAGATCTGCCAGCGATGAGGGGAACCCGAGCGACGGCGCCCGAGCGGGCAGCTGCTGCTTGCGTGAACCTCGTCAAGGAGGAAGCCATGGTCGATGAAACGCGTCGCAAGATCCTGAAAACCGGCGCCGCGGCTGCTGCGATGGCTGCCGTCCCGCCCGCGTTCGCGCAGCAGAGCCCCCAGAACGCGCCAGCCGGCACGTTCTACGAAAACGGCAAGGTCCGCATTCACTACCAGGAGTGGGGCTCGGGGTTTCCGCTGATGCTCATCTCCGGCGGCGGCCTTGGCGGCTCGAAGATCGAAGGGCTCACGAGCCCGTTCGATGCGGTCGGCGAGTTCAAGGGAGAATACCGCTGCATCGCCGCCGACCTTCGCACCGCCACCGGACTGTCGAGCGGACCCCTCGACCTCGATCGGCCGTGGGACATGATTGCCGACGATCAGATCGGCCTGATGGATCACCTGCGCATCGACAAGTTCATGGTCATGGGCTTCTGCATCGGCGGGCCGTTGATCTGGAATCTTCTCGAGCGCGCACCGGCACGAATCGTCGCGGCCGTGCTTGCACAACCAAGCGGGTTTCGCGAGGAGGCGCCGACGCTGATGTTCGACACGAACATCCAGGGCTGGGGCCCCGAGTACGTCAAGCGCCACCCCGAAGTGACAATGGCGCAGGTCGAGGCGTTCCTCACGAAGATGTACAAGTCCAACCCGGACTTCGTCTGGACGGTGACTCGCGACTTCGTACGCCAGTGCAAGACGCCGGTGCTGATCCTGCCAGACGACATTCCCGCGCACCCGTACAAGGTCGCGATGGAAGCGGCCATGCTGGCACCGAACGCCGAGGTCAGCATGTTCCCGTGGAAGGAGCCGAAAGAGCGGATCCCTCTCGCGGTCCGGCAGATCCGATCGTTCCTGCGGGCACACAGGATTCAGCGGTTCGGGCCTACGGCCTGGCCTCCGTCGCGAATCGGCGCACGAGCGGAACCATCAGATCCGGACGGTCGGTGATGAGGGCGTCAACGTTCCAGTCGAGCAGGCGGCGCGCGTCAGACTCGTCGTCAACGGTCCAGACCTGGACGCCGAGCCCGGCGCGGTGGGAGTCGGCCACGAACCGAGGCGAGACGACTCGCGTACGGCCTGACCTTTCCGGAACCTGATATCCCGAGTACTGGGGCGTGCGTCACGGGCCAGCGCAGCCAGGAGCGGTACAGCGCAAACCGCACTTCCTCGCGTGCGGCGCTGGTGGCCAGCGACGGCTCCTCGGTGCGCACGGCGCTCAGCACCGCCCGGCGGAAACCGCCGACACAGGCCCGATCGATCGCGTTTGCCCTGCGCAGTTCGTTCACCACGAGCCTGCCGAACTCCGGGTCGTTGACTTTGAGCTCCACGATGACGCGCACGGCGCGGCAGACACGCAGCACCGCGGCGAGTTCCGGCACGCCAGCGCGCGACAGCTCGTCCGCTTCGACGCGATTCACCGGGCCGCGCAACGTCGTCGTGCGATCCAGCGTCTGATCGTGATGGACCACGACACGTCCATCCCGCGACACCCGCACATCCAACTCCACGCCGTCTGCGCCCAGCGCCACTGCGTGCTCGAACGCATCCAGCGTGTTCTCCCGGGCCAGCGCCGCTCCGCCGCGGTGCGCGAATACGAGCGGACGAGTCGAGGCAAAGAAGGGATGCCGCACGTCAGAGCGTCAGTCTAGTTCGGATATGATCCTGACATGTCCGCAACCATTCATACCCTCGGCGAGCTGCGCAGACAGTACGGCTCGCAACCACGGACCGTCAAAGAAGAGATCCGCGACAATCTCGTGCGCAAGCTGCAGGCGGGCGAACGGCTGTTCCCCGGCGTCATCGGCTATGACGACACCGTCATCCCGCAGCTCGTGAACGCCGTGCTGTCGCGTCACAATTTCATCCTGCTCGGCCTTCGCGGCCAGGCCAAGAGCCGCATTCTGCGCAGCCTCGTCGATCTGCTGGACGAGGAGATCGCGGTGATTCCCGGCTGCGAAATTCACGACAACCCTCTGGCCCCGATCTGCGGCGCGTGCCGTGCGCGAGTGGCCGCGGAAGGCGACTCGCTGCCGATCGCGTGGCGGCCGCGCGAGGAGCGCTTCGTGGAGAAGCTGGCCACGCCGGACGTGACCATTGCCGACATGGTCGGTGACATCGATCCGATCAAGGCGGCGCAGGCGGGGCTGAACCTTGCCGACGAACTCACGATGCATTACGGCCTGCTGCCGCGCGCCAATCGCGGCATCTTCGCCATCAACGAATTGCCCGACCTCGCCGGCAAGATCCAGGTCGGCCTGTTCAACATCCTGCAGGAGGGCGACGTCCAGATTAAGGGCTATCCGATCCGCCTGCGCCTCGACGTGATGCTCGTGTTCACGGCGAACCCGGAGGACTACACGGCGCGCGGCAAGATCATCACGCCGCTCAAGGACCGCATCGGGTCGGAGATCCGCACGCACTATCCGACGTCGCGTCTGAACGCCGTGGCGATCACGGCGCAGGAAGCCTGGACCGACAGGCCCGGCGGCATGCGCCTGGAGATTCCCGACTACGTGCGCGAGGTGGTCGAGGAGGTCGCCTTCCAGGCGCGCGCGGATCGCAAGGTCGACAAGCGCTCCGGTGTCAGCCAGCGCCTGCCGATCACGACGCTCGAACTGGTCGTCTCCAACGCTGAGCGGCGCGCCCTGACCAATGGTGAAAAGGTGGTCGTGCCACGGGTCACCGACCTCTACGCCGCGCTGCCGTCGATTACCGGCAAGTTCGAACTCGAATACGAAGGCGAGTTGAAAGGCGCTGAAACGGTCGCACGCGATCTCATCAGGTCGGCAATCGGCTCGGTGTTCATGGGCGTCTTCGACGGGGTGAACACGAAGAAGGTCATCGAGTGGTTCGATCTCGGCGGCTCGCTGCCACTCAGCGACAGCAGTTCGGCCGACGAGGTGATTCAACAGACCAAGGCCGTCCAGGGTTTGCGCGAGCTGGCTGAAAAGGCTGGCGTTGCTGCAGGAGCCGCGGCTCCATCGGTCGCGTCGGCGATCGACTTCGTGCTGGAAGGGCTGACCGCGCAGCGCAAGATCAGCCGGAGCGACGAACGCGGCTACTCCGCCGGCGAACAGACCACGGCGCGGCGTCCGCAGCGTCACGAGGAACCGGAGCAGGACGACGAGATTCAGATGCCGGGCGGGCGGAAGAAGAAGTACTACAACTGACGGGATGCGCGACACCTCCGAAGCCGAGAGCCCGAAGCCCAGAGCCTGAGATGAAATACCGTTACACCAAGTTCACCGGCGACCTGCTCGACGAACTCGATCTCGAGGACCTCGTATCGAAGCTGTCGGATCTGCTGCTCTCGAGCGGCTTCGGCAGCCCGCGCGACATGGATGCGGAGGAGCGCACGATGCAGGCGCTCCACGATGCGATTCTCGACGCGCTGTTCAACGGCGGGGTGCTGCCGGAAGAGACCATCGAGCAGCTCATGGGCGACCCGGCCGACGGCGACGCGGAGGGCGCGCGGTCGAAGCTCGAGGAATTGATTCAGCAGATCATCGAGAAGATGGGCGAGCAGGGTTACATCACCATGCCGCCGGATCTCGAGCCTGAACGGCAGCGTCGCGGGCAGGGGGGCGGCCGCGGGCCAGACCAGCCGCCGACCACCTTCGAAGTGACCGACAAGACGCTGGACTTCCTCGGCTACCGCGCCCTGCGCGATCTGCTCGGCTCGCTGGGCAAGAGCAGCTATGGGCGGCACGATACGCGCGAGCAGGCGACCGGGGTGGAGACCACCGCCGCGCCCAAGCCGTACGAGTTCGGCGACACGCTGAACCTGGATCCGGCCAGCACGCTGCTCAACGCCGTGCAACGTGAGGCGCGCGACGCAGCCGCCGCTGGCCGGCCCGGCCGGACCGGCCGCATCAACGTCCGGCACGAGGATCTGATGGTGGCCCAGGGCGAGTATCAGAGTTCGTGCGCCACGGTGCTGATGCTCGATTGCAGCCACAGCATGATCCTCTACGGTGAGGATCGCTTCACGCCGGCCAAGCGGGTGGCGCTCGCGCTGGCTCAGTTGATCAAGAACCAGTACCCAGGGGATGCGCTGAATGTCGTGCTGTTCCACGACTCGGCGGAGGAGATCCCGCTCTCGGAACTGGGTCGAGTGCGCGTCGGACCGTATTACACGAACACGCGCGAGGGACTTCGGCTGGCACGACGCATTCTCGATCGGCAACGCAAGGACATGCGCCAGATCATCATGATTACCGACGGCAAACCGTCGGCGCTGACCCAGCCTGACGGCCGCATCTACAAGAATGCCTTCGGCCTCGATCCGTTCGTCGTGACCGAGACGCTGCGGGAAGTCGCCGCCTGCCGCAAGAGCAACATCATGATCAACACCTTCATGCTCGCGCGCGACTACGACCTCATGAGCTTCGTTCGCCGCGTCGCCGACATCTGCAAGGGCAAGGCGTACTTCACCACGCCCTACACACTCGGGCAGTACGTGCTGATGGACTACATGGACAAGAAGACGAAGACCATTCACTGAATATGCTGAATGCCAATTGCTAATCTAATGGCTGATTGGAAAGTGCCACACGCTGTAGCGCAGTTCGGCAGGTGAGATGCGTGCCAATTCGCAATCAGCAATTGGCAATTAGCAATCGATCTGTATGTCCGATCTCCTGCCCATCTTCCCGCTCCCTACCGTCGTCCTCTTCCCGGGAGTGTTCCTGCCGCTGCATATCTTCGAGCCGCGGTATCGGGAGATGATCGCTGATGCGCTGTCCACCGATCGGCTGATCGGGATGACGCTGCTGCGCGAAGGGTGGGAAGGCGCGTACGACGGGTGCCCTCCCGTGTACGGCGTCGGGTGCATCGGACTGATCACGCACTGTGAAAAGCTGCCCGACGGCCGGTACAACGTCGTCCTGCGCGGGCTGGATCGCGTTCGCATTCTGAGCGAGGACCACTCACGGCCGTACCGGCGCGCGCTGACCGAGCCCGTCCCGGAGCCGAAACTCAGCGCAGCCGACCGGGCCGTGCTGCGGCAGCAGCGATCCCGCATCGAAGCACTGATTGCCCCGTCGGCGCACGGTGGTGGAATCGACCCGCGTGCGGCCGCCGCGATGGGCGATGAGGACCTGGTCAACGCGCTTGCGCAGTACCTCGATCTCGAGGCGATCGAAAAGCAGGCCCTGCTCGAACAACCCGCTCTGCCCGATCGGGCCCGTGCGCTGGTCGAACTGCTCGAAATGAAGACGCTGCTCGCCAAACACCCGTCCACGTCCTCGCTCGCGCACTGACCGCCACAAAAATCCCATACGTCTGTCTCGGAAGCGTCACAGCCTTGCCTGGAAGCTCCGCATAGCCAAGGCTCCCGCGCTGGCGGGCAGCGGCGTTATGATGAACCCCTTCCACCCGGTCGAGCCAGACAACGATGACCACCACCGAAATCGTCGATCTGCTTTCCGCCCACCAGACGGTCGGCTCCGCGCCGCGCGAGGAGCTCGAATGGCTGGCCGCCCACGGCACGCTTCGCACGTTTGCCGAGGGCGATGTGATGACCCACAAGGGCGCGACAGTCGATGGGATGTTCATCATCCTGTCGGGCCACATCGTGATCTTCGTCAATCGCGGCGGCGGGCTCGAGAAGGTGATGGAGTGGAAAGCCGGCGACGTCACCGGCATGCTCCCCTATTCGCGCATGGTCACGCCGCCCGGAAATACGGAAGCGCTCGAGCTGACCACGACGCTGATGATCCACCGCGACGACCTCCGCGAGATGAGCCGCGAGTGCCACCAGGTCACAGGCATTCTGGTGCACAAGATGGTCGACCGGGCGCGGCAGTTCAAGTCGAGCGATCTGCAGGTTGAGAAGATGGCGTCGCTCGGACGGCTCACCGCCCGGCTCGCGCACGAACTGAACAACCCGGCGGCGGCCATCGAGCGCAGCGCGGCGCAGCTGGAGGATCTGCTCGATCAGGCGGAGAAGGCCACACTCTCACTCGGCGCCGCGCGCCTGAGTGATGCGCAGCTCGCCGCGGTCGAGGCGATTCGCACCTCCTGCATGGTGGCGCAGGTGCGTGCCGTGCTCTCTCCGATTCAACAGGCCGAACGAGAGGATGCAATCTCGGACTGGCTCGAAGACCACGGAATGGAGTCCGACATCGCCGCCACGCTATCGGAAACCGCCGTGACACTCGACGCGCTGAACCGGATCGCAGCCGCAGTGGACGGACCCTCGCTCCAGTCAGTGCTGCGCTGGGCGGCAGCAGGAAGTTCGGTGCGGGGCCTCTCCTCCGAAATCCAGGATGCGGCGATGCGCATCTCCGGGCTGGTCTCGGCGGTCAAGGGTTACACGCACATGGATCAGGGCTCGGCGGCCGAACCGGTCAACCTCGCCACGGCCCTGGGCAGTACGATCGCCCTCTTCAGGTCGAAAGCACGCGACAGGTCCATCGAGGTGACCCTCGACGTGGCAGCCGGACTTCCGTGCGTCCGCGGCTTTGTCGGCGAACTCAATCAGATCTGGGGCAACCTGATCGACAACGCGCTCGACGCCGCACCAGAGTCCGGACATATCCAGGTGACAGCCACGTGCGAGCACAACAAGGTTGTGGTTCGCGTGGTGGACGATGGACCCGGCATTCCGCAGGAGTTGCGCGAGCGCATCTTCGAACCGTTCTTCACCACCAAGCCGGTCGGCAAGGGGACCGGTCAGGGTCTCGATATCGTGCGACGGCTGCTTGCTCACAACGACGCGCACATGGATGTCGAATCGAGGCCGGGCCGCACGGAATTCGCGGTGGCGTTGCCCATTGCCGAGCCTGCGGCGCCGCAGGGAGTTCGCGCATGAACAAACCGGTCATGCTCGTCGTCGACGACGACCCGCAGGTGCTCGCCGCCGTGCGCCGCGACTTGCGCAAGCACTATCGCGAAACGTACTTGATCATGAGTGCGACCTCTGGCGAGGAGGCGCTCGCCACGGTTCGCGAACTGAAAGCACGGGGCGATTCGCTGGCGATCGTGATCAGCGATCAACGGATGCCGGGACTTCAGGGCACCGAGCTGCTCGCCGAGACGCTGGCCATCTATCCGGTCGCTCGCCGCGTCCTCCTGACCGCCTATTCGGACATCAACGCCGCGGTACAGGGCATCAACAGAGCTCACGTCAATCACTACCTCTCGAAGCCGTGGGATCCTCCTGAGGAGTGCCTCTACCCGGTGATCGACGACCTGCTGGACGACTGGAAAGCAGAGTACCTGCCGGAGGCCGCGGGCCTGCGGCTGGTGGGCCATCAATGGTCGCCTCGCTCGCACGCCATCAAGGATTTCCTGTCGAGCAACGTACTACCCTACCGTTGGCTGGACGCGGCGCTCAGCCCCGACGCGCACCGCTTGCTGGAATCGCAGGGTGTGGCTTCGAGCGAATTGCCTGCGCTGTTCTTCGAGGATGGGTCCGTGCTCCGCGATCCTGATCCGCGCCAGGTCGCCGAGCGCCTCGGGCGATCGCTCTCGGCTGCCTCAGAACTGTACGACCTGGTGATCGTTGGCGCCGGTCCCGCAGGGCTCGCCGCAGCGGTGTACGGCGCATCGGAAGGGCTCAAGACGCTGCTGCTCGACCGCCACGGACCTGGCGGGCAGGCCGGCAGCAGCTCGAGAATCGAGAACTACCTCGGGTTTCCGAACGGGGTCAGCGGGAGTGAGCTGACCCGGCGCGCGGTCGCGCAGGCGGAGCGCCTTGGTGCGGAGTTTCTCGTTCCGCTCGAGGTCGCGAGCGTCACCATCGACGCGGGCTACAAGCAGGTCACCTTGTCGGATGGTCGCCAGATCGTCACGAAGACGATCATGGCTGGGACGGGCATGGCGTACCGTGAACATCCCGCGGAGGGCATCGCCAAACATGCCGGCGCGGGCGTCTACTACGGTGCCTGCACGACAGAGGCTGCGCATCTCGGGGGCAAGCGCGTACTGGTGGTCGGCGGGGGCAATTCCGCGGGGCAGGGTGCGCTGTACCTGGCCCGCTACGCCAGCGACGTGCAGATCGTCATTCGTCGTCCGTCGCTGCACGACACGATGTCGCACTACCTGATCGAGCAGATCGACAAGACACCGAACATCCGAACGCGTCTCTGCACGGATCTGGTGCGCGTGGACGGCACCGACCATGTCGAGCGGGTCACGCTCGCATCAGTCACCGACGGAACCTCGTGTGTCGAGGAGGTGGATGCCGTCTTCGTGTTCATCGGAACGAAGCCGAAGAGCGAGTGGCTGCCCTCGTCCGTCCTGCGCGATCCGAAGGGGTTCGTGCTCACCGGGCGTGAACTGATGGCGGACGAAGCCTTCCCGCGTGTATGGAAAGAACGGCGGGATCCATTCCTGCTGGAGACCAGCACGCCAGGAATCTTTGCCGCGGGCGACATCCGCGCGTCTGCCATGAACCGCGTCGCCTCGGCCGTCGGCGACGGCTCGATGGTGGTGCGGTTCGCCCACGAGTATCTGGCGATGGTTTGAGCTACTCGGCTTCGGCAAGCGTGAGCGCGAAGCCGCTCTCCACCCACTGCTCCGTCGTGCGGAAACCGGCGCGCGCCAGCGTGGGCGCGAGGTCGTCGGCGCGGTACTTGTAGGAGCGTTCCGTCCAGATCGACTCGCCCGCCTCGAATGTGATGTCCAGGTCGGACGCAGGCACCCGCACCCGCTGCCGCCCGGTGCTCACCAGGTGCATTTCCATCCGCGAACAGGCGGCGTTCCAGGTGGCACGATGGACGAACTGCGCGACGTTGAAATCGGCGCCCAGTTCCCTGTTCATGCGCACGAGCAGGTTTCGGTTGAAGGCCGCGGTCACGCCGAGCGGATCGTCGTACGCCAGAAGCAGGTCTGGCTCGGGCTTCACCAGATCGGTGCCGAGAAGAAGGGCATCGCCGGCGCGCACGGCGCCGCGGATTCCGTGCAGCAGCGCGTCGGCACCGGCACGATCGAAATTGCCGATGTTCGAGCCGAGAAACAGCACCAGTGTCGGCCCCGACTCGGAGGCGCGCCGCCCAATCGCGGACAGGCCCTCTTCGTAGGTCGCCTGGTGCGCGATAACCGAGAGTTCGGGTGCAACGGCGAGGGTGTGGGTCGCGCGATCGAGGGCCTCGGCCGAAACATCGATGAGATGGACGGCGAGGTTCGGCTGCATGCGTGCCTCGAGCAGCGTGATCAGCTTCTCGCCACTGCCCGGGCCCAGCTCCACGACGTTCGCCACCGGCTGCATCAGGCCGAAGATGTCCTCGGCGTGCGCGCGGAGAAGGCCCAATTCGATGGTGGCGATGCGGTACCAGGGCAGGCGACAGATGGCTTCGAAGAGCGCCGACCCCAACGGGTCGTACAGGTAATGCGACGGCAGTTGGCGCGGCGTCAGCGCGAGAAAGCGCGCGACGTCTTCAGCGAAAGTCGCGGATGCGCGTTCAGCGCTTGACGCAGCGGAAGGTTGCATAGACATAGGGATAGCGCGCGCGAAACCAGTTGCGAAAACTCGGTCGCAGCAGTTCGTGCGCGGTGACGGGCGATGCGCCCTTGATCACGAAATGCTCGCCGTCGAAGAAGTCCGCGGAGTATTCGGGATAGCTCGCGCTGGCGCGGAACCCAGGAAACGGCGCGAACGGCGTGCTGGTCCACTCCCATCCGTTGCCAACCATGTCCTCGACACCCCACGCGCTGGCACCCGCGGGGTGGCTGCCACATGGTTCGGGATCCCAACTGTGGAAATCGAAGACGCCGTACCGGGGCTGCGGTGCATCGCCGCCCCACGGGTGCAGCCGCTCGCCGGACGGACTGCCGTACGCTGCACGCTGAAACTCCGCTTCGCTCGGGAGCTGTACGCCCCGCCACCGGGCAAAGGCCGATGCTTCGGCGAGGCTGACATACACGGGCCACGACGCGGGCAGTGGAAGACGCATGAACATGCCACGCCAGTACCAGGTATCGTCCTCGTGCTCCCAGAACAGTGGATGCTCGCGCCCTTCGTGCTGGATCCAGTGCCAGTCCTCGGGTGTCCACCACTGCGGATCGCGATAGCCACCGGCGTCGACAAACTCCATGAAGCGCGCGTTCGTCACATCGTGACGTTCGATCGCGAAGGCTGGCACGCTGGCGGCAAACGCGGGATGCTCGTTGTCCCACCCGAAGCGGAGCGCATCGCGCGGAACTCCGAGCGTGGTGATCCCCTCCGGAATGTCGATCCACTCCACCGCGGGCACCTTTCCGTCAGTGCGAGGCACATACCCGGCCGGGGCCGTCTTCTGTCGAACGGAAGGCGATGCCAGATGTACAGCAACGTCTCCTGGTGCATTTCCTCGTGCTCGAGAATCGCGAAGGCGGCTTCCATCCGCTCGAGCAGCGGGTTGCCTGGCTGATCGATCGGCGCGTTGGTCAACGCATCGGCGACGAGGCGATCGGCCTCGTCCGCAAACGCGCGAACGGTCTGCCGGGCCGGCCACTCAGGTAGGCGCGCACCGGCACCGTCGGCCGTGGACTCGTGCGGATCGATGCCCCGCGCGAACAGGGCTTCGAGCGCGGCGTCAATGCCCGGTCGTCCCAGCGCCTTCTTCACCAGCGTGTTGAAGCTGAAACCCGGAAGATGACCCTCGTAGAACACGATGGGGTGCCGCAGCGCGATCGGCTGGCTGTAGTACGCCTCATCCGACAGCAGCGCGAACAGAGCGGCGGACCGCTCGCGGTTGCGCTGATATCGCGCGAGCAGCTCGGCCCTGACCTGCTGCTCAGTATCAAGCACGCGCATAACCCGGTATGTGCATGGACGCGTCCAGGTCTTCCAGGCGGGTGTGGTCGAGGGGGACGGCGTCTGAACAGCAGCTCATGCAGTGGGGTGCCCTGCGCGCTACTGAAGGATTTGCTTCCAGCGTCACTGAAAGAATTATAGCCAAGGCCACAGATGCGAGTTGCCGACCAGCTCGTCAGATCGCCGGTCCACCGTGGCAGTCTTCAAATCATCCCATCGTCAATTCGTTGAATCGTCAGATCGTCAAATCGCAAATTTCTTTTGGAGTTCCCCCACGATCTTCTCCCCATGGAAGCGCCCGTTCTCGATGAAGATCGCACCGGTGTCGAGTCCGCCGATCAGACCACCGGCGACGAACAATCCAGGCACGTTCGTCTCCATCGTTTCGGGATTGAACTGCGGTTCCCGCCGCGGGCCCAGCGAGACGCCCGCACTCTCCAGCAGGCCGAAGTCCGGGTGATAGCCGGTCAACAGCAGGACCGTGTCGGTGGGAATCTCCGTTCGTTGGCCCGAAGGCACGTGAACGACGATGGCCGACGTCGGCCGGATCTCCTCGACGCGCGATTGGAAATGCGCGTTGACGGAGCCTTCCTTGATCCGGTTGTCGATATCCGGCCGGATCCAGTACTTGATGCGATCCGACAGCGTCGCCCCGCGATGAACGAGCGTCACCTGAGCGCCGGCGCGATACAGTTCGAGCGACGCGATCGCCGCCGAGTTCTTGCCGCCGACTACCAGCACCCGCTCGCCGATAGTGCGCATGCGGGTCGCCATAATAGTGCTGCACGTGAGGCAGGTCCTCGCCGGGAATGCCGAGGATGTTCGGATGGTCGTAGTAGCCGATCGCGAACACCACCGCCCGTGCATGGCGACCGCGCCGCACGCCGCGCTCCGATCGGCTGTCGACGATGAACACTGGTGCGCCCGCCTCGGTGTCGCGCGTGATCGCCTCCACCTCTTCGCCGAATGCTATTCGGAGCTGGAACGCATCCGCGACACGCCGGTAGTAGCGGAGCGCCTCGTGGCGGGTCGGTTTCTCGTACGGCGTCACGAACGGCAACCGCCCGATCTCGAGCAGGTCGGGCGTGGTGAAGAACGTCATCCCGGGCGGGAAGTGGAAGATCGAGTTGACGAGCGTGCCCTTCTCGATGATCTCGTAGTCGAGTTGCGCTTCGGAGGCAGCAATGGCGACGGCGAGACCGGCCGGGCCGGCGCCGATAATCAGCAGGTCGCGGACGGACATAGCTTTCAATTCTAGATGGCGGCAACGGTTTACCTGCCGGAGAGGCCGTCCGCCGCCACAACCGCCGGTTCGAAACCGTGCCCGTCGGCGTCGCCTTGTGCCCGCCGGCTGGCCAATCTGCCCGTTCAACCCATCCAGCGGCCAGCTCACTGAATCCTCTGAGCGACAACCCTCTTTTCCCCTAATATTTACCGTAATTCGACGGGTCCAACGGGACCGAACCGCTTTTACAGGAGACGACACGAATGCACGCGCCTATCAAGTACTTCGAGAAGGGGCTGTCCATCGCCGCCAACGGCGCCTGGGGGGTGTTCAACACGCTGAACAAGATCAGCCAGAACCCCGCGTTTACCCCGAAGTGGTCGGACAAGCCGCTGCAGAAGTCGTATCAGAAGACCAAGCCGCCGCTCGGCTGGCCGCGCGAGACCGACTCGCTGTGCCCGATCGTGCACGCGCGAGGCTCGCCAGGAGATTCTCGACGGCAAGAAGGACGTCAGCGTCCTGCTGAACGAGAAGGTCGGCGAGATCAAGGCGACCATCCTCGAGCGCGACGGCCAGATCCTGATGGTGAAGGATTGCCCCATTCACGGCCACTTCGAAGACGTGATGGCGATCGATACCGACTTCTTCAAGCACCTCGAGCAGGTCTTCCCCGGCCGCGACATCCGCGCCCACAACGACGACAAGCTGCACAACCACGGCAGCAGCACGGTGCTGCACGGCCGCGGGTCGGTGCTGACGGTCGACCTGACGAACCGCTGCAACATGATGTGCGACCCCTGCTTCATGGACGCGAACCAGGTCGGGTTCGTCCATGAGCTGACGTGGGACGACATCAAGCAGGTGCTCGACAACGCGATCACCATCAAGCCGAAGCGGCAGATGTCGGTCCAGTTCTCGGGTGGCGAACCGACGATCTCGCCGTACTTCCTCGACGCGGTGCGCTACGCGCGCAAGGTCGGCTACTCCAGCGTGCAGGCGGCCACCAACGGCATCGAGTTCGCGAAGGATCCGGAATTCGCCAAGGCCGCGGCCGAAGCGGGTCTGCGCTACGCCTACCTCCAGTTCGACGGTATCGGCAACGCCGCCAACGCGCACCGCCGTGTCGGCAACCTGTTCGACGTCAAGCTGCGCGCCATCGAGAATCTGCACAGCGCCGGCGTCGACATCGTCCCGGTCGTGACGATCGTCAACGGCGTGAACAACGAGCAGGTCGGGCGCATCATCGAGTTCGCGCTCGACAACCCGAAGAAGATCAACTTCCTGTCGTTCCAGCCGGTGTCGTTCACGGGCCGCGACGAGGAAGTGACGCCGGAGCGCCGCGCCGCACAGCGCTACACGCTGTCGCACCTGGCGCACGACGTGAAGAACCAGACCGGGCTGGGCGAGCCGGTGCGCGACTGGTTCCCGATCTCGTTCATGTCCACGTTCACCGACTGGGCCGACGTGGTCCACGGGCCGGACAAGGACTGGGGCCAGCTCACCTGCGGCTGCCATCCGAACTGCGGCGTCGGCATGGCGCTGATGATCGACAAGGAAACGAAGGAAGCGGTGCCGGTCACGGCATTCCTGGACGCCGAGCAGCTCGCGAAGGACGTCGCCGCAGGTGACCGATGCCGGTCGCAGCCGCGGCCTGTCAGTGTTCGGGATGGCGCTGGCGCTGGCGCGCAACTACGACTCGTTCAAGTCGCCCACGCACTTCAAGATGACCGACCTGCTGAAGAAGTTCGACAAGACCTTCGGCGCGACCAAGGCGGCCGAGAAGGGCAAGTACGGCAGGACCAGCGGCCAGATCACCAAGGACGACATCGCGAAGCGCCGCGCGGATCGCTGGAACTTCCTGTTCATCGCCGGCATGTGGTTCCAGGACCTGTTCAACTACGACTTCCGCCGCACCGAGATGTGCATCATCCCGTATGCCACGCAGCAGGGGGAAATCTCCTTCTGCGCCTACAACACCGGCATCGGCTGGCGCAACATCATCGAGAAGATGCACATGACGGCCACGCTCACGAAGTGGTACGAGGAGCACGGCCGTCACGAGATCTTCGCCGGCAACAAGCCGGTGCCGCTGCGCCAGCACCGAGCACTCGCTGGTGCTCAACGCCGAGGCGGTCGCCAAGGGCGCGCAGACCGACCTCGACGAGCTGGGCATCGCGAAGAACGCGCGCGACGAGAAGCTCGCGGCGCGCAAGAAGGAACAGGATCCGAAGTACCACGCCGAGATGGCCAAGCTCTACGCGCAGCACGTGCTCAAGGAGCAGCCGACGCTTCAGATCCAGGGTCTCGGGGCGGGAAGAAGAAGCAGACCGTGCAGGAAGTCCTGCACAAGCCGCAGGTGTAGCTCCGAGCGCTTCCGCGAGGACCTACACAGGCTATGGGCTCTGGGCTTTAGGCTCTGGGCTCTGCAAGATCACGCTGAGGGCCGGCAGTGGAGACACTGCCGGCCCTTTTTTCATTGCGGCGGCTTCGCTCTGCTACAGTGATCCACCGCGTAACGAGGAGGCGAAATCATGCGAACACGTTTGGCTGGACAGCTGTTGATGTTGTTGGTGGTGGTCGGAATACTGACTGCGGGTGTCGCGTCGGCTCAGGATCGGGGAGCTGCCCCTGCCCCCGGCGGCGCCCAGGCGGCCGGGCGCGGAGGGAGGGGCGGCGGCGGCCTCGCGATGCTCACCGTCACGTCCACGTCGTTCCCGGACGGTGCGGAGATCCCGGCGAAATACGCCGGAGGACAGGGCGTCTCACCGCAACTGAGCTGGAGCGGCGCTCCGATGAGCACGACGAGTTTTGTGCTCATCATGCACGACGTCGATGTGGCGATCCCGGCAGGGAATCTGAATAACGACATCACGCACTGGGTTGTCTGGAACATTCCGGCCAGCGTCACCTCCATTCCCGAAAGTGGCCCTGTCCCGTCGGGGGCGAATCAGATCAGCATGCGGGGGCCGCAGTACATGGGTCCTGCGCCGCCCGCCGGGCATCCGTATCACCACTACATCTTTCAGGTCTACGCGCTGAACGCCCCGCTGGAACTCCCGGCCACTGCGACACGGGCGGATATCGAGAAGGCGATGGAAGGCAAGATCGTGGCTCGCGGGGCTTACGTGGGCCGCGCGAAACCGGCGCAGTAACGTCCTCACAGGCGCATCGATCCCATTGTTATGATCGGCCCCGAGAAGTCGGGGCCGACTCTCACCGGCGCCGCTCCACGCGACACGGCCAGACACTGCGCCGGACGGCGTAGTCAGATGTGACAGAGCGAGAAGCGGGCCACAACATCGTGGCCCGCGACTGTCTTTCAACCGGGATGCGACGAGCTCGCCCGCCTCGTCGAGCGGGGTAGCCCGAATCGAATCCTCAGAAGATCTTCCCAGTGAAACTTTCAGGAAGCAGTTCTCCGAGGTCTATGAACATCCCTCGCGACAGGATGTACTCCCACCCCTCGGAGAACTGGTGCACGCTGCTCGGCACGCCAAAATCTTCTGACTGCATGTGACCTATCACCAGGTTTCCCCCGACATGCACCTTGAAGACGCTCAGCACGTTGCGCCAGTACTTGAGATCGCCTGTCCCGTCACCACCCCCCGTGTTCACGATCAGCTCGGCAACCGCCAAACCTGGTTTCAACATCACCCGCGGCAGGGTCAGAGTCATCCTGTTGAACGTCTCTCCCCCGATCGCGGCTCCGGTAGCGGACGTTCCGAACTCGGAGGTGGTGGTCATCACGCCGATGCCGAACCCCACGTGAACGGAATCATGTAACCTCCCGATGACCGCAGCCGTCGTCACTCCGACGTCGTTCATGTCGACTTTCACGCCGACCGGAAAGTTGTCGTTCTCTACCGCTGCGAAGGTGCGGTGATCGTAGAAGAAACATCGCAGTGCGCCACGCTGAGGGAATTCATGTGGTGCACACACGTGAACGAACAGCGGACCGGCATTCCCATCGAACTTGAACGGCCCAGGGCCGCTCCACTCCTGCATCCAGTCCCACAATCCCGCCGCCTGCACCGCCCTGGGCGGCAGCAGCAGCGCCGCCGACACCAGTATCCCGACGATGAACCCTCGCTTCATGGAGTCGCCTTTCGACTGAGACGAGTTGCCGGCTGACGTTGAACTACGGTCGATCGAACCCGGAAAAGATGCTCTCCACCGTGCCTTCGACGTGGAGGGCCGGGTCGTTCTGCTTGACGACTTGCGTCCAGGGCGCCGCCCGATGCGGACAGAACAGCAGGATGTCATCACCACGCTGGCCGGTCCGATAGCACCGTTCGGACTGATACGAGACCCGCTCTTCCTCGTTGTGATACAGGATGCGAAACGGAAACGCCTGAAACAGCACGAGGCTGCCGATCGTCAGCATCGCGCCAGCCCACACGTGCCGGCGGGGGGTGCGGTCCGACGCCGCAAGTGCCGCTCGCCAGAGCACGATCCAGCCCAGGGCGAAGACGAACGCTTCGGTGGCGGTGGCCTTCCCGAGCAGCCCGTGCAGGTCTCCGTGCGCAGGACTCAGTGCCTGAAGCGCCGCGTAGTCGGCCGTCACAAAGCTGTCCAGTCCGTTCATCACCTCGCGGAAGTACCACCAGATACCGCCGACCACGGCCACCTGGGCGACCAGCAGAAGCGAAGCGACGTTCACGAACGACAGGACGGATCCGGGCGCGCCCACGCGACCTGCACGTTCAACGGCGCCCTGGTACATGCGTCGAAACGGCGGTATCGCCATCGCCAACGCACGCAGCACGCTGGTTGCCGCCAACAGACCCACGGCGAGGATAACGCTCCAGCCAACGGGTGCGAACATCGCGCGCATTCCCCAGACCGGCCACAGCAGCGGCGATTCATCGGCAAATGCGCCCGCGCGCCCGAGCGGCTGGTTGTAACTGACCGACGCGACGAGCCCGGCGACCGTGAACCACAGCATGGTGAGGGCAACACCGGCGACCGCTGCCCCGACGCGACGCTGCCAGCGCGCCACGTCCTGAATCGCGTCGAGCGCCGGCAGGCTGACTTCTCCCGATGACCGTGGGGTTGCCGTGGTGCTGCCGCCCGCGTCATACAGCGGGGTCGTATCGAGCTGCAGCAACGCGTTGCTCAGCGCACGCGTGATCTCGTGCGGCTGCAGCCGCTGCCGCGGGTTCTTCGCGAGGCAGCGCAGCGCCACGTCGTCCACCGCCGCCGGAATCGCCGGCACGATCTGCGACGGCGGCAGCGGCGCCTCGGTGATGGTGTCGAACAGCAGCTGGCTGTTGTCGCCGAACTGGAACGGCGGTCCGCCGGTCAGCATCTGGTAGAGGATCACGCCGAGCGCATAGACGTCGGCGGCCGCCGTCGCCTCGCGTCCGAGCAACTGCTCGGGGGCCAGATAGCCGGGCGTGCCGAATATCGGCCCGTGATTGGGCCCGCCCATCGCACCAGACGTCGAGGCGAGTACTTTCGCGAGGCCGAAGTCCAGGATCTTCGGCGACCCGCCTGGCAGCACGTGGATGTTCGCCGGCTTCAGGTCGCAGTGCGCAATGCCGCGGCCGTGTGCGTATGACAGAGCGTCGGCCAGCTGGCAGGTCAGTCGCAGGGCATAGCCAAGCGGCAGCGGCTGCCCTCGGATCACGTCGGTCAGCGGCCGCCCCTCGACGAACTCCATCACCGTGACCAGTTCATCGCCGATGTCCAGCACATCGTGGAGCGTGACGATGGCCGGGTGATTCAGGATGGCGGCGGACCGCGATTCGGCGAGCAGCTGCGCCTTGGAGTCGGCGAACGCGCCGTGCATGCCGCCGGACAGGAACTTCAACGCGACCTGACGCCCGAGCCGTTCGTCCTGCGCCAGATACACCACGCCCATGCCGCCCTCACCGAGCTTGCGAAGCAGGCGGTAATGACCGAACGAATCGCCGACGGCCAGGCGAGGACGAGGCCGATTGTCGGGGATGTCGTCCATGGCGGCGGTTGTGGTGGTCCCGCCGATCGTGTCGAACTGGCGGGTCGCAGTGTCGTAGTACTGCAGCATCTCTACGGCGCAGTCCTTCAGGGCGGGATCGTTCTTGAGCGCTTGCTCGAGCATGGCTACGCGTTCCGAGAGCGGCAGCTTCAGGGCGGTCGTCAGCACCGCCTTGAGCTGTTGCCACTGGTCGCGGTCCAGATCCATCACCGGCATGGCTATCCCCCAGCGAGCTGGCAGGTGAGCCAGACCCTGGCGCTTTCCCAATCGCGTTTCACGGTAGCGGGCGAGATGCCGAGGTGCGCCGCGGTTTCGGCAATGGACAGCCCGCCGAAATACCGCAGTTCGACGACATGCGCCTGGCGCTCGTCCAGCGCAGCCAGTGACGTCAGCGCGTCGTCGAGGGCGATCAGCTCTATGCCGGACGGGGTGGCCAGCTCGCCGGCATCGTCCAGCGAGACAAACGTCTTGTCGCCCCCACGTTTGTCCGCCAGCCGCTGACGGGCGTAATCGACCAGGACCCGCCGCATGCAGCTTGCCGCAATCCCGAAGAAGTGCCGCCGGTCCTGCCAGGTCACGTTCTTCTGTTCGACGAGGCGGAGATACGCCTCGTTCACCAGGCCGGTCACCTGCAGGGTGTGGTTCTGCCGCTCGCGCCGCATGTAGCCGACGGCGATCTTCTTCAGTTCTGTGTGTACCAGGGGGATGAGCTGGTCCAGCGCTTCAGGCTGGCCCGCACTCCAGGCTCGGAGGAAGCCCGTAACCTGCGGCCGAGAGGCAGAGTCAGCCATGCGGTGTCTTGTAGAGCGCGTCGGAGCGGCAACTATACACGGTTGGCATCGCGATGAGCCAGTTCGGGGGGCACTTTCCGCGTGTCTGGTTAGAGGGAAACGCCATGACCGCCTCGACCCGAACACCAGCCCGTCGCCCACGCCGCCACGCCGCCCACAGCGAGCGGCGTTACCGTGAATTCGCCCCGGGAGGTGTCATCGGCCGCTTCCGGGTGGCGCGCGAAATCGGCCGCGGAGGGTACGCCGTCGTCTACCACGGCGTGGACACCCTTCTCGGGCGGGATGTGGCCCTGAAGGCGATCGCCGTGCCCGACTCCGACGATGGCTCCATCAGGCCGGCCCGACGCGAAGCGCAGCTTCTCTCCCGGGTTACCGATCCCAATGTGGTTCGACTCTACGATCTGGTTGACGGCGCCGATGCCGATGTGCTGGTCATGGAACTGGTGAGCGGCCCAACCCTGGAGTCACTCTGTCGCCGTGGGAACCTGTCGACCGCACAGGTCTCGATGATAGGCACGCAGCTCGCACGCGGGCTGGATGCACTCCACAGCGCCGGCATCGTGCACGGTGACATCAAGCCGTCCAACCTGCGTTTCACGAGCAGCGGCGTGCTCAAGATACTGGACCTCGGCGTCGCTCACACCGCGCTCCTCGGGACCGATACCGCACGTTCGGGTCTGGTGGCGGGCACCGTGCCCTACATGTCGCCTGAGCAGCTGCATGGTGCGTGGGGCGACGTGCGGTCGGACATCTGGAGTGCAGGCGCGGTGATGTTCGAACTCGCGACCGGCGGTCGTGCGGTGGACGCTCTGACACCGGGCGCCCAGGAGCGGTTCGTGCGCGACGGCGAGTTCCCCGATCCGTGGGTCATTGCGAGCCGCCTCCGGCCGCCGCTCGCGAGCGTGATTGCGGAGGCGATGCATCCCCAGCCGACCGGTCGAATCCAGTCAGCAAAGGAACTCTTCACCGCGCTGGCACGTATCTCAGGCTCTCGAGAACTCGCGACGGGACCGATGGGGTCGTTTGCGTGGAACGACAGGACGCACTAGCCACGAGGGCAACCATTCGCTCAGCCGGAGTGCTGGCGGGCATTACGCTGGTGTCTTCCCGCGCGACGCACGCGAGCAAACTCAGCGGAGCTGACACACCGGCGCACGAACGGCTGGTGCTGCGTTACGATCATCCCGCCACTGGAGCGGGACTCGAGCGATCTCCCTTTCACTCGAGCGCCGCTCGCGCAAGAGGGTGACGCCGATGCAGGCACGCAACGTCATGACGTCCACTGATATCGCGCGGCTCGTGGAGTTCACCGAGGCGGCGGCATATGCGGACATGCTCAGGGCCACTCCGAAACCCTGGAGCTGCATCGAGGAACGGACGCCCGCGGGATGGTTCCTGCTGACACCGAGGATCGATACGCTGCTCTTCAATCGTGTGCTGTGCTGCGGGCTCGACCAGCCGGTCACCCGCACCGACATCAGTTCGTGGCTGGAGCGCTACAAGGCGGCCGGCGTTCACAGTTATGGCGTGCAGGTGTCACCCGCATTGCAGCCCGCGTCGGCGACGCAGCTGCTGGTGCAGGAAGGGCTGCGGCGGCATGACAGCTGGACCAAGGTGTATCGTGCTGCCGAACCGGTCGTTGAAACCGCAGGCGTGCTGCGCGTCGAACGCGCCGGGCCGGCGCAGGCGGCGATTGCGGCGCGCATCGCGTGCGTCGCCTTCGGGATGTCCCTTCATGTTTCGAGCTGGCTGGAAGCGCTCGTCGATCGTCCGGGCTGGCGCCACTATCTCGCCTGGGACGACGACGACCCGGTCGGCACGGCGGCAATGTTCGTGCACCATGACATCGGCTGGCTCGGTATCGCCGGCACCGTTCCGGCCGCGCGCAGGCGCGGTGCCCAGACCGCGCTGATGGCACGCCGCCTCATCGACGGAGCCGCGGAAGGCTGCCGCTGGTTCGTGACCGAGACGGGCGAAGACCTGCCGGAGCGCCCGAACTCATCGTTCCGCAATATGGTTCGAGCAGGGTTCCAGATCGCCTACAAGCGTCCGAACTTCATGCCGGGGCTTGGCTGATCCCATGAACTATCGCCTCGATGACGCCGTCGCCATCCTTCGGCGCACGCCGGCTGCGCTGCGCGCCCTCCTCCTGGGTTTGCCTGAGGACTGGCTCCGCGCCAACGAAGGACCCGGCACCTGGAGCCCGTACGATGTCGTCGGCCATCTGATACATGGAGAACGGACCGACTGGATCCCTCGGGTCGAACACATCCTGCGGCACGGAGAGGCGGTTGTGTTCCCGCCGTTCGATCGTGAAGCGATGTTGACGGGACCGGGCGAAGAACGAATCGACCACCTGCTCGACACCTTCGCTCGCCTTCGCGAGGAGAGCCTTGCACGGCTCGATGCCTTCGGGTTCTCCGACAACGACCTCGCGAGACGCGGCACGCATCCAGAGTTTGGCGCCGTCACACTGCAACAACATCTCGCGACGTGGGTCGCTCACGATCTCACCCACATCGCTCAGATCGTCCGGACGATGGCACATCAGTACGCCGACGCCGTCGGGCCATGGCGAGCCTACCTCTCGATTCTTCGCACGCGCTGAAGACCGACTCCGTCGTGCCTCCCTCCAGCCTTCCTGCCCTCGCTGCCTTCCTGCCTTCCTGCCTTCCTGCCTTCCTGCCTTCCTGCCTTCCTGCCCTCCGGCCTTGCCTGCCGTCCTGCCTTGCCCTCCTGCCTTACCAGCCGTGCCCGCCTAACCCGCCCGGCGTCCCTGGCTGACTGCCCCATCGTCTCCACCCGGAGCACCTGCTCCGGCGATCCCTGTAAGATCCCGTCATGGACCGCACGTTCATGTTCGTCGGAGCGCTGATGGGATTCGTCGGGGTGGGACTGGGTGCGTTCGGCGCGCACGGGCTCCGCGGTCGTTTGTCGCCAGAGATGCTGGCGGTGTTCGAGACCGGGGTTCGCTACCACATGTATCACGCGCTCGCGTTGCTCGCGACGGCAGCACTGATGTCACGCAGCGAAGGGCGCGCCGTCATGGTCGCGGGCTGGAGCTTCACGGCGGGGATTCTGATTTTTTCCGGCAGCCTCTACGCGCTCGCACTGACGGGTGTCACCATCCTCGGTGCAGTCACGCCCCTCGGCGGAGTGGCATTCCTGATCGGCTGGATCGCCCTGGCCATCGCCGCGTTCTGACCGGAGCGGCTCCTCTCGAGTCAGCGGACCGGCTCGCCAGTCGCCGCGGAACGTCTCCACACCGGAACATCGCCCAGCGCCGGCCGCCCCTCGAGCAACTCCTGCGGAAGGTAGCGCGCCTTGTAGGCCAGCGACGGGCACGCGTCCACGCGGTAGCCCAGATACACATGGTCGTGCCCGAGCCTCGCCGCGTCCTCGATCAACCACACGATGTGCGCGACGCCAAGCGAGGGCGGCGCGTGCTCGGGATCCCAGAAAAAGTACACGGCTGACAGCGCGCCCGGGACGACGTCGACGATGCCGAGCCCGACGAGCCGATCGTGGTTTGCCGGATCGCGAAAGCCGACTTCGCGAACCGATGGATGCGCGAAAGCGAAGTCGAACGCGTAGCGCTCCGCGTCCAGCGGACTCTCCGCCCACCCGCGGCGCGACTCGCGCTGCGTATGCCACCGTTCGTACAACGCCAGCCGCTCATCGTCCACCACTGGTGCGGACACGACGCGTGTCAGCTTCGATGCGAGGCGGCGCGCACGGCGCTGGCTGCGAGTCGGGACGAACTGCCCGGCGGGGATGCGCGTGGAGATGCACTGCGTGCAGGACGGACACGCCGGACGGAAGTAGCTGGCTCCGAAGCGGCGCCACCCCCGCGCCAGGAGTCCGCCGAGTTCAGAGGGTGTGACCTCGAGCATCACGCGTACGTCCATCGACGCGGACGCGTCCGGCAGATAGGGGCAGGCGTGCGGATCTTCCCGGAATTGCTGGACCAGCCGAGCCACTGCCTACCGCGCCGGGCTCTTGCTGGAGGCAGGCGGCGTTTTCCGGGCCGGCGCTTTCGGAGCCGGCGCTTTCGGAGCCGGCTTCGGCGGCGCGGGACGGTACTCGATCATCACGTTGCTGACGATCGCGATCGGGCGTCCCTCGGACGTGTACGTCGCACTCCCGTCCGCACGATCGACGATCAGCTTCTCGCCAAGGATCGACACCTCGTTCTCGGCCTCGGGCACGACGATCGTGATCGACTCCGAGCCGGTCGGCGCAACCGCCTTGACGCCTGCGGGTCCGGCGCCTCCCGACACGCGATCGACGAGGTCGCGACGCGTCCGGAACTCGTTCTGCACGACCGCCCGGCTGATGAGCGTGTTGTCGGCGGTCAGCGCGCCGACCACCGCGGTGTAGCGCGCAAAGGCCGCGCGCTGGATCCTTCATCTGCTCTTCTGAGTAGGTGTGACGGTTGTGCAGGTCGAACGTCAGCTTCACGTCGCCCCGATGCGGCGGGATCGTGATGACGATTCCGGCCGCCGGATCTCGCCCGGCAAGCACGTCGCAGATAGCCTCGCTTCGAGGTGACGCCGGTGCCGAGCGGCGTCGGGCACTTCATCTCCGGCGCTTCGATCTTCGGAGGGGCCGGCGGTGCCGGCCGCGTCGCAGGGGCCGCGCGACGCGTCTGCGCCGATGCCGGCTCTGACGCCACGATCGCGCAGCTGATCAGCAGGGCTGACACAACACGCATGCGGTCAGTATAGCCGCAGCGACAGCCACCACACGCCGAAGCCGAGCGTGATCAGCGTCAGCGGAACGCCGACCGCCGCGTAGTCCATGAAGCTGATCGACACACCACGGCGCCGCGCGCCCTCGACCACGATCAGGTTCGCAATCGATCCGAGGATGGTCAGGTTGCCGGCGAGCGTGCTCGACATCGCAAGCGCCAGCCATGACGTCGACGGGGTCAGGTAGCCGCGGAATGATTTTGGTGAAGAGCATCACGGCCGGCACGTTGCTGATGGCATTCGAAAGGACGGCCGTCGTCGCGCTCAGACCGGTCAGCGTGGTGATACCCAGCGGACGCCAGCCAGCCGAAGACGCGCCGGTCGAACCCCGCCCGTTCGCCCGCACCGACGATGACGAAGAGGCCGACGAACAGCATGAGCAGATCCCAGTCGATCGCCGCGTAGACCTTGCGCGGCCGGACGCGCCGCGTGACGAGGAGCGCCGCAGCGCCCGCGGCCGCGACGAGCGCCGTGTTGTAGCCGGCGAGGAACCCGCCGAGCGACCAGCGCGGTGACGACCAGCGTCTTCCACAGCAGCGGCGCGGTGCGGCCGCAGGCCGCGAGTCGCCGTCACGACGGCCGTGGTCGCACGCAGATCGCGCCTGAACACCACACACAGGAGCAGCGCGTCGATCAGCAAGCCCCACGAGCGAGATCGGGCCCGATCGCGGCAACGAAGCGCGTGAAGCCGAGCCCGGAAACGCTGCCGATCAGAATGTTCTGCGGGTTGCCGGTGATCGTCGCCGCACTGCCGATGTTCGACGCCGTGGCCAGCGCCAGCAGGAACGGCAGCGGACGCAGCTGGCGCTCGGCGACGATGTCCAGCACCAGCGGCGTGAACACGAGGCAGATCGTGTCGTTCACGAACAGCGCCGACAGAATGCCGGACGCAAACACCAGCAGCGATCAGCAGCGCGGCGGGACTGGCGACGCGCGCGCCGGTCGAGCCGTGCGATCGCCGCCAGGCCGCCAGCCAGCCGCAGATGGGCGACGATGATCATCATGCTGAACAGCAGGACGATGGTGCGGAAGTCAACGGCGCGCACAGCCTCGATCGAAGCCGATGGCGCCGGTGACCACCATCAGGATGGCGCCGACGATCGCGACGCCGGTGCGATCGATGCGGAGCAGGGGCACGCGGCCGGCGGCGATCGCCGCGTAGGCCGCGATGAAGATCAGGGCGGTGATGGTCTACTCGTCGACGCAGGCGAGGCTTGCGCCTGCGGCACTGCTCGCGCAGCGCCGGACGCCGCTGCGCAGCTTGATCAGCTCGAGGAACTCCATGCGCGTGCGCGCGTCGGATCGGAAGGTGCCGAGCATGGAGCTGGTGACGGCGAACGAGTTCTGCTTCTCGACGCCGCGCATCGACATGCACAGGTGCGTCGCCTCGACCACGACGGCGACGCCGAGCGGCGCGATCTTCTCGCGGATGGTTTCGGCAATCTGGCTGGTCAGCCGCTCCTGCACCTGGAGACGGCGGCTGAACACGTCGACGAGCCGAGGAATCTTGCTGAGACCGATGACCTTGGTGCTGGGCAGGTAGGCGACGTGACATTTGCCGAAGAACGGCAGCAGGTGATGCTCGCAGAGACTGTAGAAGTCGATGTCCTTGACGATCACCATCTCGCTATAATCGACGGTGAACAGCGCATTGTTCAGCACCTCGTCGATGTCCGCGTCGTACCCGCTGGTCAGGAACTGTCAGCGCCTTTTCCACGCGCTTCGGCGTGTTCACCAGCCCCTCGCGATCGGGGTCCTCGCCGAGCTCTGCGAGGAGGTTTCTCACCAGATCCTGCATCCGTCTATTGTACATCCCGCTCATCTGCACGCTGCTGGTGACACACTGCTGCCGCGCAGTCGCCGGACGCGCTGTACGCCGACCGCGAACAACCTCGCCAGCGCCAGGCGCGCGGCGGACCTGTGGGCGACGGCGTCACAGCACGACCCGTCAGCGTTCGAGCCCGCGTGGAAGCTGGCACGGGTCTGCTACTGGCTCGGAGCCACGCGCCAGAGGCCGAACGCCGTGGCGTACCTCGAAAAGGGTATTGCCGCGGCACAGCAGGCGTCGCGCCTTGAACCCGGCCGGCCCGAGGGTCATTTCTGGCCGCCGCGGACATGGGCGCCCTGGCGGAGACGTTCGGTCTGCGCGCCGGTCTCAAGTATCGAAAGCCGATTCGCGAGGAACTCGAAACGGTCCTGCGGATCGACGCGGCGTTCATGCAGGGATCGGCCGACCGCGCGCTGGGCCGCTACTACTTCAAGGTGCCCGGCCTGTTCGGCGGCAGCAAGAGCCGCGCGGAACAGCATCTGCGCGCGTCGCTCGCATACAACGCGGACAGCACGATCTCACGCTACTTCCTGGCGGAACTGCTCATCGACCAGAAACGCACCGCCGAGGCGCGGGCCGAGCTGCAGCACGTGATCGACGCGCCCCTCAGCGACGAGTGGGCACCTGAAGACCGTGAGTACAAGCAGAAAGCAGCCGCGCTTCTCGCCAGGCTTCGCTGACGCAGCAAACTTTTGCACGCCGTCATGCGGCAGCATGTGAAGTGTCTACACGCGGCAGACGACGCGGCTTCCCGAATGCGCCGATAAGATCAGCGGCCCCGCCGACTGTGGCATGGCCCGTTCAGCGCCGCGAATCTCGTCCACCACGATCCGCGTCCTTACGAATATCGAGGCTTTCGGAGTTTCGACGCCACTGCCAGAGGCCAGTTACGGGATTAGACGCGCAGATTACAAGGCCAACTGGACCTCGTCAGCGGTGGCACGATACGTGAATTCTCCACGGACAGGCTGGAGACAGAGACGATGCAGACACACGGGATGGCAGCGAGCACGGCCGCGGCGACCAACAGGATCTCGGTTCCGCGCGCCAGCGCCAGCCAGAAGGTTCTGATCGTCAATGGCAGCAGCGACGTGCTCGAGGTGCTCGAACCGGTCCTCGAGGCCGGAAATTACGACGTGGTGTTCGTCGAATCGAGCGGTCACGCCTACTCGCAGATCAGGCGCGTGCAGCCCGACCTTGTCATTCTCTGCGTGCAGTTGGACGACGTGGAAGGACTACACGTGCTGTCCATGCTGAAACTCGATGCCGAAACCAGGAACATCCCGGTGGTCACCTACACCTCTCCGGCGGACGAAGAGCCCGAAGAGGAAGAAGACGAGTCGGAGCCGCCCCTCTTCACCTCGCGGCCGGCATTCCTGATGAACTGACATGATGATCAGCCGCGCCGCATGACGGCGGACCAGGACGGCGCGGCCGGCGACGCGGAGCGGCGGGCGAGCGAACGCACGGAAATTCTCGGAGATCTTCGCGGAGAAGTCATGGTGTTCCAGCCCATGACCATCCGCGAAATCAGCGCGACCGGCGCCCAGATCGAAACGACCTTCCCCCTTCAGCTGAACTCACTGCACGACCTTCGCCTCGAACTCGGCGACGCCGCCGTGGTCGTCAAGGGACGGGTCGCTCATTGCCGCGTCGCCGAGGTCGATGGGGATCTCGTGGCCTATCGCTGCGGCCTTGAATTCGTCCAGCTCAGCGATGGCGTCAGAACGGTGATTGTCCGGTTCATCGAAGGGATTCGCAGCGGCCGGCTGGCGCGGTGACTCGGGCTACCAGGGTTTCCGATAGCGCTACTTCATCTTGAGGTGCTGAAGATAGTCGCCGGAGGCGATCCGCTCTGCGCGACCGAGCGGCGCATTGTAGAAGTAGACCCACGCCTCCGCCGAGTGGCCGTCCTCAAGGGTGACTGGTATCTGCGACGCGGTGATAAAGGCTGGCGTCGGGCGCCTTCGCGCTGTATCCCTCGATCTCGTCGAGCGTTTTGAGCGCTTCGTCCGGCTCGAGCATCTGGTGCACCTCTCCCCAGACGTGACCGTCGCCCGCCGGAATGGCGGCCGGATAGATGCCCAGATCAAACAGCGCCGCGCTGATCCGACCGCGACCAATGGGCTTGAGCGCCCGATCGAGCTTCGCCCGGCCCGCGCGCTTGAAGCCGCTCATCAACGTGCCGTAGAAGAACACCAGGTCGGTCATGGGTAAGGCGAGGCCGGGACAGATCAACAGAAAATACGGCCAGCTTACCGGATCCGTTTACCTGAAAGGAACCGGCGGGCGCGGCTCTTACCGTGCGATCGGTGTCAGCGTTTTCGAGATGTCGGAGGTTGGACAGCGCATCGAGCGCGGTGGCGGGGAGATCGAAGGACAACGAGACCGTTTTACCCGTCCCGCCGAGTTGCAGCGATTGAAGGACAGTGGCGAGTTCAGGATGAGAGGACGCCTGGAGCCTGGCCAGCGCGAGGAATCCGCGGACGACGTCGCGGAGGCTGTCGGCCGACACGTCGTCGCGCGACTCGGCCCTGAGGGTGCCGCGAATGCCGCTGTCGACAGTGGCTGACGCCGAGAACAAGGTGATGGTCGGGAGTTGCTGCGCGACGCCGGCAGGAAGGTGGGCTTGTGAGGTGAGGGCGTCGAAGCGACCGGCGGCCCACGCGTTACCCGAATCCATGTCCTTAATCAGACCCATCATCTCGTCGTTGGTCGAGATGCTCGCGCCGCCGCTCTTCAGGTCCACCGCGCCGCGAATGAGTGCGCTCGTGCCCACCGCAACCAGGCCCGGCTCGAGAAACGCCAGCGAAACCTCGTGGCCCTGCGCGGCGTCTCCGACGACCAGGCGGCTGCCTTTGTAGTCCTCGACCTGCGCCCCGTGCTCCCGCATCAGCGCTTCGATCTTCACCTGGTCGAAGCGTCCGCGCGCCAGCACGATGGCCGACCCCGGCATCCGCCCTGTCTGCTCGCCCATCGGCACGAGGGCGGTAACCACGTGGTCGATGTCGGTCTCGATGTTGATGCCGGTCTGCGTCTGGAACTCCTGCTGCCCGTTCTCCTTCATCGGAAAGGCCGAGCGCACCTTCTGGCGCAGGTCCGAGGTCATGATGTCGTGCACGTCCGCGTAGGCGACGAGCGAGGCGTTGGAAGGAATGAACTGCAACTCGTCGGGTCCGCCCGCCCGCGCAAGGGCGCTGGTGGAAAAGCCCACCGAGTAGGCGACGAGCCCCACGCCGAGCCCGACCGCAAGGGTCAGGAGCGAACCAACCACGAAGTATCGGGTTTTCGTCGTCATGCAGTCCTCTTCCACTTATACGGACAACGGCGGCTCACTGTTCCAGCACGTACTCGCGCGATTCGACGGTTCGGGCGGCAACCCACAGCGCGCCGGCCGTCAGGACGAGCAGCGCCGACCAGGCTCGACAGAATCCCGGGCACCTCGGTGAAGGCCTGAAGCAGCACGCTGATCGTCGAGTCGTCAGGCATCGCATGGGGCACCAGCGCCTGAAGATAATAGGCCACCGTCAGCCGTTTGAGATAGCCCGGGAACAGCAGCACTGCCGGTTCCCATCCCAGAACGAACACCAGACCGGCCACCAGCGGCCGCTTGACCCTCGCCCCAACCCAGGCAAACACGGCGCCGTACGCAGCCAGGCCAGCAGCCAGCATGCCGAGGTCGGCCAGCAGCGACGGGAAGGCCGCGGCCATTGCGCCGCCGCCCATCGGCACCATCAGCAAGAACACGACAACCACCGACGGGAGGATGAGCAGAACCGTGCAGGCCAGGTAGGCCAGATATTTCCCCAGCACGACAGCCCCGCGAGCGATCGGACGTGTGAAGAGGTAGGTGATGGTGCGGTCGTCCACCTCGTCGGCGATCAGCGCCGTGCCGTAGAACACGCCGAGAATCGGCACGATGAAGCGGACGTAGAGGAGCCACATCATCAGTCCGAAAATCCCGGCACCACTCACTGCCTGCCCGTTGATCGCGGAACGACTCGGACGGCGACGATCATCCAGATCAGGCGGCTGATCAGCGCCAGCACCACCGGACCACCGACGAGCAGCCCCAGGAACACCGACCGTCGCGACCAGAGCATCTCTCCGAGCGACAGGTCGAAGATCCGGAGGACGGCGCCTGCGTACGTCGGCCGGGGACGCTCGGGTGAAGCCGCCATCATTTCACCAGGTACTGGAAGACAGCCTGGAGGTTGTCGTCCGGCGACGTCACCTCGTGAATGGCTCCGAACTCGTTCGACGCGGCCAGTGCGGTGAGCTGTGTGTAGAACGCGTCAGGGCGTCCCGTCTGCACGATCACGGCAGCGTCCTCGAAGCGCAGGCTGAGGACGTGCTCCGCGGCGAGGAACTCCCGCGCAAGCGCCCGCGGCTGTTCCGCCTTGATGTGGACGGTGTGCGGATGCTCGTCGATCAGATCGCGGATCTGGTGCACATCCCCTTCGGCGAGGATGCGCCCCTGGTTGATCAGCAGGATGTTCGACGTCATCGACTCGATTTCGTGCAGGATGTGACTCGAGACGATGACGCTCCTGCCCGAGCGGCCCCACTCGCGAATCAGCTTGATGGTCTTTCGCCGGGCAATGGGATCCATCCCCGAGAGCGGCTCGTCGAGGATCAGCAGTTCAGGATCGTGCGCCAGCGCCTGGGCCATCTTCACGCGCTGACGCATGCCCTTGCTGTAGGCGCCGATCTTCTTGTGTGCGGCGTCGGCAAGGTCCACGAGGTCGAGCGCGCGCGCCGCCGCGGCCGCCGCGGCGCTCTCGGTGTCGCCGTTCAGGCGGACCAGCGCCGTCACCCACTCGAGGCCGGTCATCCGCTCGTAGAACGCGTCCTGCTCCGGGCAGAATCCGATCCGGAAGTAGAGGTCAGGGTTCTGCCAGATCGACTCACCGAGCACCGTGATTGCGCCCTTGCTCGGCTTCAGCTGACCGGTGATCAGCTTCATGAACGTCGACTTGCCGGCGCCGTTCGGGCCGAGCAGGCCGGTGATGCCGGATGGCACGGTGAGCGTGACGTCGTTGAGGCCGATGACCTGCCCGTACCACTTCGACACGTGTTCGGCGGCCACGACGTTCACGCGACCACCTCGATTCCGCGCACCCGCCGTTCGAGCACCACGATCGACGCCACGATCAGCAGCGCGATCATCAGGAACGCGCTCCAGCACCGGCATGTTGAATCGCGGTTCGAGCCTGAACACCACGTCGCCGATCTGCTGCAGGTCGAGCGGGATGGACAGCCACGCGAGCGTCGAGTCGCGGGTCATGCCGCGCACGACACCGTAGATCGCCTGCGAGAAGAAGATGAGCCCGGCATACAGCACGCCGACGTAGCGGCTGCTCTTGCGACAGCGACGACAGCGCGAGCATCGCCAGCGCCACGGAGACCACCTGGACGAGCGAGAAGATCGTGATCGCCGGAAGCAGGAACAGATTGTTCAGGACGAACGTAAAGCTGCCGGAGAACATCACCTGAATCAGCACCAGCAGCACGGCGGGAACCCAGGTGACGAGCAGCAGCAACGTAAACAGGATGGCGAACTTCCCGAAGATGTACTCGACCCGGGTGAGCGGCTTCGACAGATAGATCTGCAGCGCGTTGGCGCGACGGTCGTTGGCGATGAGGCCCGTGCCGGCGTAGACGGTGATGAAGAAGAGCAAGATTTCCTGCTGCTCGAGGAACTGGCGGAACATCCGCGCGTCCGGCGCCAGGAACTGGGCCTGCGGCAGGTTGGTGGCGGCGTAGAGCTGCACGGCGCGGACCACGAAGGGTACCCACGACAGCAGCAGCAGGCCGATGAACGCGCGCCTGGCGAACAGCGTGCGGACACCGGCTTTGGCGATGACCGACCATGCGCGGCCCGCCCGGGCGCGCGTGCCGGCATAGCGGCGATATCCCTGGTC
This sequence comes from uncultured Acidobacteriota bacterium, assembly GCA_963697745.1. Classification (GTDB taxonomy): domain Bacteria; phylum Acidobacteriota; class Vicinamibacteria; order Vicinamibacterales; family CAVVIG01; genus CAVVIG01. The sequence continues at coordinate 137,775 of CAVOPD010000003.1, forward strand.
GTGGATCGGCATCGCGCCTACTCTTCCCCGACCGCCTGCGCGAACACGTCCTCGAGCGTCGGCACGCTCGGACGCAAGTGGCGCACCTGCACTTGCGCGTCTGCAGCGGCCAGTGCGAACAGACGCTGCGCGCCGCCGTCGCCCGGCACGAACACCCGCATCACGTCATCGTCTGTGGCGTGACACTCGAGGCCGGCGGCCCGCAGGGTCTCCACGAACGCCGCAGGTCCGCCGGGCGCCTTCACCCGCAGTTCGAACACCTGCCCGCGCGGCTGCTTCAGCCCGTCGATCGGGCCCGACGCGACGACGCGACCCTTGTCCATGACGACGATTTCGCGGCAGGTGTATTCGATGTCGGGAAGCAGATGCGACGAGACGATGACGTTGACGCCCTTGTTGAGCGCGAGATCGCGGACCAGTTCCAGCATCTCGTCGCGCCCCTTCGGGTCCATGCCGTTGGTCGGCTCGTCGAGAAAGAGCAGATCGGGATCGTGGACGAGGGCCTGGGCCAGCTTGATGCGCTGCTTCATGCCGGTGGAATAGGTTTCGACGTTGCGATAGCGCGCCTCACCGAGACCGACATAGAAGAGCACCTCGTGGGCACGCTGCATCGCGTCGACGCGGGGCAGCCCGGAGAGTTCCGCGCAGTAGCGCGACGAAGCTGACAGCGTTCATGCCCGGAATGTGCGCGTCGTTCTCCGGCATGTAACCGACCCGCGCGCGGATGTCCATCGCGGCGGACGCCACGTCGAGCCCGAGCACCCGCATGCGCCCTCCGTCCGGCACGATGAAGCCGAGCAGCGCCTTGATCATCGTGCTCTTGCCGGCACCGTTGGGTCCGAGCAGCCCCACCGCTCCGGCGGCGAACGAACTGGTGACATCCCGCAGGGCCGGCTGCGCGCCGTACATGACCGTGACGCCCTCGAGCGTGACAACCGGTCCGGGCTCAGTCATCGGCCTCAGATTGGGGCACTGGAGTCAGATACGGGCACTGAGTCATAGACGAACACCACCCGCAAAAGGTCCGGCGCCGCGAGCGGTCGTCCCATCAGAGGTTTCCGCGCAGGCCGAGGGCGTCGGCCTGCTTCGCGCATGAATCCGATGACGTTGCCGATGTGCCGGTCGAGCGGCAGTCCGAGCAATTCGGCTCCGGCGCGCAGGTCGTCGCGGCTCACGGCACGCGCAAATGCCTTGTCCTTCATCCGCTTGATGACCGACGCGGCTTCGAGATCGAGAATGCTTCGGCTCGGACGGACCAGTGACGCCGCGGTGACGAACCCCGCCATCTCGTCGCACGCAAAGAGCGTCTTCTCGAGCAGGCTCTCGCGCGGCACGCCGCTGTAGTCCGCATGCGACAGGATCGCACGTGTCACCCAGTCCGGGTAGCCCAGCGTCTTTCAGGATCGCGACGCCCTTGTACGGGTGCTCCTCGGCGGACGGCCAGCGTTCGTAGTCGAAGTCGTGCAGCAGCGCGACGACGCCCCACGCCGTTTCGTCGTCGCCGAACGCGCGCGCGTAGCCGCGCACGGCGGCTTCGACCGCCAGCGCGTGCTTCAGGAGGCTGTCGCCACGCGTGTATTCGGTTCAGCAGCGCCCAGGCCTGCGTCTCGCGTCAGCTCCATATGTTCAGGCACACCGTGATGAGAACTGCGTTGATGAAGTCGATGAAAAAGGCGCCGACCATCGGCACCACCAGGAAGGCGCGCGGCGCCGGACCATAGCGGTCGACCAGGGCTTCCATGTTCGCCATCGCGTTGGCGGTGGTCCCCAGCATGAAGCCGCACATCCCGCCGCTCATCACCGCCGCATCATAGTCCCGTCCCATCGCAGGGGAACACCGGCCAGAAACAGACCGCGGCGATCAGTCCGACCTGGAAGATCAGGATGACCACGATCGGCAGTGCCAGGCCGGCGAGTTCCCACAGACGCAACGTCATCAGCGCGAGCACGAGGAAGAGCGACAGCGCCACGTTGCCGAGGTCGTCGATCGTGCGCTGCGACAGCCCGATCAGTCCGCGTGGCATCGTCCACGTTCCTGATCACCGCCGCGACGAGCATGGCACCGATGTAGGCCGGCAGCGTCAGTCCCCAGGCCTCGAGGCGGCCGCTCACGATCGAGCCCATCCACATGGCTGCCAGGATGACGACCAGCGCCTTCAGCAGCGCGTAGGACTCCTTGTCCTCCCCGGCCGGGGGCTGACCGCTCGCCTGTCGGGCATCTGGTCCTCGACGATCTGCGCCGCGATCGGCGGAGCCGGTGCCGCGTGACGCTCGTGCAGGTTCGCCAGCCTGTGGCGACGCACCAGCAACGTGCCGATCGGACCGCCGATCAGCCCTCCGGAGATGATGCCGGCCATCGCCGCAGCCACGGCGACCGTGGATGCACCCGGTGATGCCGGCCGACTCGAACAGCGGCGCGAACGCGAGACCCGTTGCGGGCCCCCCGGTCAGCGTCACCGAGCCGTTGAGCACGCCGAAGAGCGGATGCTGCCCCATGAGTCCACGCCACCAGCGCGCCGAGCCCGTTCTGCAGCACCGCCAGCAGCGTGCACAGCACGGTGAAGATCAGCACCTGCGGTCCGCCGACCCGGAGCAGCGAGAGGCTCGCACCGAACCCGATGGTCGTGAAGAAGGCGATCATCAACGGCGTCTGCAGCCGGGTGTCGAACGTCACGAGCGTCACACCCTGCGCCCGGACGATGGTCACGGCCGCGGCAACGATGAGCCCGCCGATCACCGGCGCCGGCACGTTGTATCGCGACAGCAACGGCGCCATGCGGCGGACGCGCGTGCCCGCCGAACAGGACGAGTCCGGCGAACGCGACGGTGTTGATGAAGTCGAGCGTCAACATGGGATATAACCGGTCCGCATCTTAATCCAAGGGCCGACCACACGTGACGTCAGACTCAGCGTCCATCATCGCCTGGCGCAACCGGGCTCGACACCGAGTTCACCCGCGGTCTCGGGCTCTTCGACTCCACGATGGTGGTGGTCGGCTCGATGATCGGCTCGGGCATCTTCATCGTGTCCGCCGACATGGCTCGCACGATCGGCAGCCCCGGCTGGCTGCTCGTCGCCTGGCTGATCGCCGGCGTGCTGACGGTCGTCGGCGCGCTGTCGTACGGCGAACTCGCGGCGATGATGCCGCGCGCCGGCGGCCAGTACGTCTACTTGCGTGAAGCCTTCTCACCGCTGTGGGGCTTTCTCTACGGGTGGACGCTGTTCCTGGTGATCCAGACCGGCACGATCGCGGCGGTCGCTGTCGGCTTTGCGCGCTACTTCGGGCGCGATGGTGCCGTGGATTGCCGACGACCACTACCTGGTGCGCGCCAGTGCACCTGACGACCGGGATACGCGCTGTCGCTGTCGACGACGCAGCTGGTGGGCGTGCTGCTGATCGCGCTGCTCACGTGGACGAACACGCGCGGCCTCGAGTACGGGCGGATCATCCAGAACGTCTTCACGACGGCGAAGGGCGGCGCCCTGGCGGCGCTCATTCTGGTCGGCCTGATTGCCGGTCGGCAAAACCGCGGCGGTGTCGGACAACTTTGGCGCATTGTGGCAGCTCCGGGGCGGCGTCGAGATCGTGCCGGGGCTCGCCGCTGTGACGACGTTCGGCCTGTTCGTGGCCATCTGCGTCGCCCAGACCGGATCGCTGTTCTCGGCCGACGCGTGGAACAACATCACGTTCACGGCCGGCGAAGTGAAGGACCCGCGGCGCAATATTCCGCTGTCGCTGGCACTCGGCACGATGATCGTCATCGGGTTGTACCTGCTCGCGAATGTGGCGTACCTGGTGACGCTGCCCTTCGATGCCGTCCAGCACGCGCCCTCCGACCGCGTGGCCACAGCTACCCTCGAGGTCATCTTCCCGGGCGCTGGGCACGACGATCATGGCGATCGGGATCATGGTGTCCACCTTCGGCTGCAACAACGGGCTCATCCTGGCCGGAGCGCGCGCCTACTATGCGATGGCGCGAGACGGCCTGTTCTTCCAGCGGGCCGGCGAGTTGAACGAGGCCAGGGTTCCGGCATGGGGGCTGATCCTTCAGGGCGTCTGGTCCGCGGCTCTGGTGCTGCCGCGCACCTACAACACCGGCACCGGCGCGTATGGGAACCTGTACAGCAACCTGCTGGACTACGTCGTATCGGCGGCGCTGATCTTCTACATCCTCACTATCATCGGCGTGTTCCGCCTGAGGAAGCGGCGACCGGATGCGGATCGCCCGTACAAGGCAATCGGCTACCCGGTCGTGCCCGCGCTGTACATCGTCGGAGCGCACGACGATTCTGGTGGTGCTGTTCGCGTATCGGGCGTCAACCACCTGGCCGGGACTGGTGATTGTGCTGCTGGGCGTGCCGGCGTACTTCGCGTGGTCGCGGCGGTAGCGCGCCTGCCGACTACCTGAATTTTCTGGCGTGGACCCTCAGACCGTGCGTGGCCACCTTCACGTCAACGTGGTGAAGATTTTTCGGCGCACTCGCCGGCCAGTAGCCGAGCACGTAGTAGTTGGCGGCGTCCTGCAGGATGCGATCGATGGGCGGGCCAACGTCATAGCTCGATGCGAAGATCTCCCCGCCGGTGTATTCCGCGAGGCCATCGAGGCGCATTCCCGCTCGCCCAGGGATGAGCCCATACACCGACACGTTCGCCTTGGCGGACTCGACGAGCGCGCCAACCCAGGCCGACTCGAACGAACGGGGCGCCGAGGGCTGCGGCTCCCGGATATTGCAGACGTATGGTGAGCCCACGCAGACGATGATCTTCCGCCGGCTCGCGTTGGAGGCGACCTGCCGCGAAATGTCGGTCACCCGCTTCAGCGCATCCCCGACGGTGGACCAGGAGACGAACGGATACGCTCCGCCGCGGTATTGACTGATCCTCGACTCTGCGGCGATGCGGTCGCCGAAGGGCTCGTCTGCCTCGACGTGCAGCCTCACCACGGTCACATCATCCACCGCTGCCGCGCCCGAGACGAACGCACGCGCGATGGTCTGGATGGATTGTGTGCCGACCGGCGCGACACCGGTATCGTCGAGGAGCAGGACCACCGTGCGTGCGGTATCGGGATCGTCGCGCACGGCGCCGCTGATTTCACTGAACGTGGTGATGGTGACCGGCTTGCCGTCCTCGCGGATCGTGAAGTCGGACTGATGCAGTCCGTGCACCGGTTTGCCCTTCCCATCGACCACCACTGCGTCGATCTCGACGAAATCGCCTTCGAGGGGCGACTGGCGCAACTGACCGGCAGTATTACCGGCGGAGAGGGCCGCCACCAGCAGCACCAGCAGCAGCGCCGCCGACGCGCGGATCATGATTGGGAGGTTACGCCGGACGGGACGCGAGGTCGAGAGCCTTGTCGATCACCGCGCGCGTGTGAAGATGGAGGCCGCACTCATGCAGCTGATCGCGCGACGCCCACTTCGCGTCCGCGGCGTCGGACTGCGCCGCCAGCCAGCCGCCGACAACGGTGCACGCGTAGTCGATGAGGACGTAGTGGTACTCGACGCGGCCGTCGCCGTCGGTGTGAATCCGATCGAGGACTTCGACCACCGGTCCGACCGACACGACGAGCCCGGTCTCTTCCAGCACTTCGCGCTGAATAGCGGCGGAGAGGGTTTCGCCAACCTCCACCGCGCCGCCGGGCAGGCTCCACTCGCCCTTGAGTGGCGCTCGCCCACGCTTCACCAGCAGCACGCGGCCGTCATCGACGATGACGGCGCCAACGCCAACGATGGGGCGTGAGGGATAGGAGCGGCGGTCGTCAGTCATCAGTCGCAGGTCGCAGGTCGCAGAGTCAGCAAGTCGGCAAGTCACTCGTGAGTCCAAGTCGCAAGGCCAGTCGGCAAGGTCACTAGTGCGGTCAATTCGCCAAATCGCCAAATCGGCCGTCAAATCGCTAAATGGTACCGATCACCTTGACTACGACCCGCTTGCGGCGCTGCCCGTCGAACTCTGCGTAGAACACCTGCTCCCAGGGTCCGAGATCCAGCTTGCCTGCAGTGATCGGCAGCATGACCTGGTGCCCCATGAGCGTACGCTTCAGGTGCGCATCCGCGTTGTCCTCGCCGGTCTGGTGGTGACGGTAATCCAGTCCAGCGGGCGCGAGCTTTTCGAGCCACACCTGAAAATCGTCGATCAGTCCCTCTTCCCAGTCGTTCACGTACACGCCGGCCGTGATGTGCATCGCTGACACCAGGACCATACCGTCGTTGATACCGGAGCGGGCGACGATATCCGCAATCTGATCCGTAATGCGGATGAACTCCTGCCGCTTCGTGGTGTTGAACCACAGGTAATCGGTAAAGACGCTCGTCGTGGCCGATTCGACACGCTGACGGTGGGAGGATTTCGAAGGATCGGTCATGCGACCATTATGCCGCTCGCGGCCTGGCGAGCCCTTAGCCGAGAGGCAGGGCTGCATCCGCATTCATGTCGAGTCCTGACGTGAAGCCGGCACGCAGTTTCCGGAGCCCGGCGGCCGCAATCATCGCTGCGTTGTCGGTCGAGAGCTGCAGGCTCGGTACGAAGGTCGGAATTTCACGCGCATCGCCGTAGGCCTTGATGTCCGCGCGCAGCCGACTGTTGGCGGACACGCCGCCGGCCACACCCACGCTCCTGGCGCCGTGACGACGGGCGCGCATTGAAGGTCCGCTCGACCAGCGCCGTCACGACGACCCGCTGGAAGCTGGCGCAGATATCCGCGACTTCCCCGTCCGTCATTTCCTCACCTCGTTCGCGCTTGAGGGTGACGTGACGCAGCACTGCCGTTTTGAGGCCGCTGAAGCTGAAATCGAGGTCGCCCTTCAGGTCCGGCGCATTTCGATCAGCATGGGTCAGCCGCGTGGTCGGCAATGGGATTGCGCGGTCGTTGCCATTCCTGGCGAGCCGGTCGATTACGGGTCCACCGGGATAGCCCAGTCCCAGCAGCTTGGCGACCTTGTCATACGCCTCGCCGGCCGCATCGTCGCGAGTCCGGCTGAGCGGCTCGTACGACCCGGGTGTCTTCACGAGATAGAGGCTGGTATGACCGCCCGACACGACGAGCATGATCGCCGGCAATGGAATCTCGCCGTTGTGCAGCACCACCGACTCGATGTGCCCGGCCAGGTGGTGCACGCCGATGAGCGGCAGGGACGCTGCGGCTGCGGCGGCCTTCGCGAACGAGAGCCCGACGAGAAGCGATCCGACCAGACCCGGACCCTGCGTGACGGCGAGGGCGCCAAGATCGGGCCACGTGACGTGCGCGTCGTCCAGGGCGCGCTCGACGACACCGCAGATGTCGCGCACGTGCTGCCGCGACGCGAGCTCGGGCACGACGCCGCCCCAGTCGCGGTGTATGGCGACCTGCGAGGCGATGACGTTCGAGCGAATCGTCCAGGGCCGTTGCGGGTCGCCGGTCTCCTCGACTACCGCGGCGGACGTTTCGTCGCACGACGTCTCGATACCCAGCATCAACATCAATCAGCGTCTCGCCTGTTGCAGACTACGTTCGGAAGGCGTGGTGCGGAGGCTGGTGTGGACATGCCATGCTGACCATCGCAGAGACGCGGAGCGCGTCAGACCGCTGCCGCGATCTGGAACGCGCGCTGGAGCGACTCCGTGTACGGCGCCCTGAAAATGCCGCGCTCGGTGATGATGCCGTCGATCAGGTGGTGCGGCGTGACGTCGAACGCAGGATTCCAGACGTGCGCGCCTTCCGGCGCGACCTGCGTGCCGCCGACGTGCGTCACCTCGCGGCTGTTGCGCTCCTCGATCGGAATGCCGGAGCCGTCCAGCGGTCTGCAGGTCGATCGTGGAGAGCGGCGCCGCGACGTAGAACGGAATCCGGTGTTCCCGCGCGAGCACGGCCACCGTGTAGGTGCCGATCTTGTTCGCGGTGTCGCCGTTGGCCGCGATGCGATCCGCGCCCACGACGACGAAGTTGACCTTGCCCTGGCGCATGAGCGCGCCAGACATGTTGTCGGTGATCACGGTCGTGTTGATGCCGTCGCGCACGAGTTCCCAGGCGGTCAGGCGGGCTCCCTGGAGAAACGGCCGCGTTTCGTCAGCGAACACGGCCACCTGCTTGCCCGCCTCGACCGCTCCGCGGATGACGCCGAGCGCCGTGCCGTAGCCGGCCGTGGCCAGTGCGCCGGCGTTGCAGTGCGTCAGGATCTTTGCGTCCCCGGGCACCACTTCGGCACCGAACGCGCCCATCGCCCGGCAGCTGGCAACGTCCTCGTCGTGAATCAGGTCCGCCTCCTGATCGAGCCGATCCTTCAGTTGATCGACCGACTCGCCAAGCGCGGCACCAGCTGCGAACGTCCGCTTCATCCGATCGATTGCCCAGAACAGGTTGACGGCGGTCGGACGCGTGCCGGCCATCAGCTCGCAGGTCCGTAAGAACTCGGTGGCGAACTTCTGTGTGCCGGTGGCGGTGCTGCGGCGCATGCCCAGAGCGATGCCCAGCGCGGCAGCCACGCCGATCGCCGGGGCGCCGCGAATCACCATCGTCTTGATGGCCTTCGCCACCTCGGCAGCGGTTCTGCAGCGCACGTAGATCTCCTGCGCCGGCAGCTTGCGCTGGTCGATCATGACCACGGCGTCGTTGTCGCGAGCGATTGTCGGAAGCACCCCGACATTCTAACGATCGCATTTGACGAATTCACGAATTCACGACTTAACGATTCGGCGTTTCGCGGATTCGCGACTTTAGCGAAGGTTCGTCGGATGAAATCTCTGTGTGCTCGGCGTCTCCGCGGCGCCCTGAACGTTCGCCGCGGGTCTGAGACCGGAGTTGACTCTCGAAACAATGCCAATCGTCAGATCGAATGATCTCCACCACGTGTCATGCGACCAGCGCAATCGCTGACTCGCGAGATCGTCAAATCGTCAAATCGTCAAATCGTCAAATCGTTAAATGTGTTCAGAGTAGCCGTCGCATCGAACGGCAGCGGCAGCAGGTCCTGTCATGCGGTAGGTGCCCTTGTGTTCGGTGAGGTTGGCGAGGATACACCTCGAGGTCGCCGCCGAATTCCCACAGGATCTGCCGGCACGCGCCGCATGGCGGCGTCGGGTCGGCCGTGTCGGCGACGACCGCCACGCTGCGGAACGACCGGTGTCCTTCCGACAGCGCCTTGAACATGGCGACGCGCTCGGCGCAGATCGTCAGGCCGTAGGTCGCGTTCTCCACGTTGCAGCCGGTGACGATCGTCCCGTCCGCGGTTTCGAGCGCCGCACCGACCTTGAACCCCGAAAACCCCGCGACGGCGTGCTCGCGCGCCGCGCGCGCGGCAGCGACGAGCCGATCCCTGTCAGGCATCGATCTGGCGCACCGTCGCACGTGCCTGCTCACCGCTCGTACGCGCGAGCGATCACTTCCTTCAGCAGGCCGATGAACTGGCCGCGCACCCGTCGCGCCGTTTCCATCACCTCGTGGTGATCGAGCGGCTGCGGCAGCACGCCTGCGGCCATGTTGGTGATGCACGAGATGCCGAGCACTTCGATCCCCATGTGCCGTGCCGCAATCGCCTCCGGCACGGTGGACATGCCGACCGCATCGGCGCCGATCGTCCGCAGGTAGCGGATTTCGGCCGGCGTCTCGTAGCTCGGGCCGAGCAGTCCGACGTACACGCCGTGCGGCAGCGCGATACCCAGCGCCGTCCTGCCTCGTCGGCGATGCCCGCGGAGACGACGCGAGTAGACCTCCGACATGTCCGGGAAAGCGCGGCACCGAACCGCTCGTCGTTCGGCCCGACCAGCGGGTTGCTGCCCGATCAGGTTGATGTGATCGTCGATCACCATCAGCGCGCCCTGCGAGAAGCCGGTGTTGATTCCGCCGGCGGCGTTGGTGAGCACGAGCGTCTTCACACCGAGCAGACCGAGCGCACGCACGGCAAACGTCACCGTCGCGCAGGTCGTGGCCTTCGTACAGCGTGGCAGCGACCCGCCAGCGCGGCGATGGTGCGCCCGCCGACCGTGCCGACGACCAGCCGGCCCTCGTGGCCGATCACGTTCGACGCCGGCCAGTGCGGCAGCTTGCCGTACGGCATCGACACCGCGTCGCTCCAGCGTGCCGGCGAAATCGCCGAGGCCCGATCCGAGAACGATGGCGAGGTCGGGAACGTACGGCGATGCGGCCGCGGATGTCGTCCGCCGCCTGCTTGACGTCGTCGTAATAGGCCATCACAGCAGGAACCCGGCGATCGTCGCGGTCATGAAGTTGGCCAGCGTGCCGGCGAACATCGCGCGCAGGCCCAGCCGGGCCAGATCGTGCCGGCGGTTCGGCGCGAGCCCGCCGATGCCGCCGATCTGCATGCCGATCGAGCTGAAGTTCGCGAAGCCGCAGAGCGCGAAGGTCGCGATCGTGAACGACTTCGGATCGAGCGCCGCCTTGAGCGGCCCGAGCTGCGAGTAGGCGACGAACTCGTTGAGCGCCATGCGGGTGCCGAGCAGGTTGCCGATCGTCGGCGCGTCGCGCCAGGGAACGCCCATCGCCCAGGCGATCGGCGCGAACACCCAGCCGAAGATCCGTTCGAGGCTCAGGTACCCGCCGCCGGCGACGGGACGTGGCCGAGAATCGCATTCAGCAGCGCGATCAGCGCCAGGAACGAGATCAGCATCGCGCCGACGTTCAGCGCAAGGTGCAGCCCCTCGTGCGTGCCGCGCCCCGCCGCGTCGATGACGTTGACGTCGGTCCGCTCCACCTTCAGTGTGACCGACCCCATCGTCTTGGGAATCTCGGTTTCGGGGACCAGCATCTTCGCCATCATGATCGTGCCGGGCGCCGTCATGATCACCGCGGTGAGCAGGTGGCGGGCCTCGATGCCGAACGCAATGTACGCCGCCATGATGCCGCCGGAGATGTGCGCCATCCCGGAGGTCATCACCGTCATCAGCTCGGACTGCGTCATCTCGGGCAGGTACGGCCGGATGGTGAGCGGCGCTTCCGTCTGCCCCATGAAGATGCTCGCCGCGACGTTCAGCGACTCGGCGCCGCTCGCCTTCATGACCCGATGCATCACGACGGCGAACAGGCGGACGACGAACTGCATGACGCCGAAGTAATAGAGGATGGCGAAGAGCGCCGCGATGAAGATGATCGTCGGCAGCACCTGAAAGGCGAAGATGACCGCATACTGCGCGCCCTCGGGCCCGATCGCGCCGGTCATCGCCCTGCCCCACACGGTCGCGTCGCCGAGCGGACCGAACACGAAGGCCGCGCCGACCTGGAGAAGCCCGAGCAGCCTCGTGATGTAGCCGCCGACCGTTTCGAACACCGCCTGACCGATCGTGGTCTTGAGCACGATGAAGGCGAAGACGAGCTGGAGCCCCAGGCCCCACGCCACGGTCTTCCAGTTGATCGCGCGCCGGTTGTTCGAGAAGACATAGCCGATACCCAGGATGACGGCCGCCCCGATGAGCGGCTGGACGTAATGCATCAACGGACCTCACCAACGATGATCGCGCGAAGCGACGGGAGGCTCGTCGCCGATGGTGACGGCGCGGCTGGCCAGAACGAGCGCGGCGTCGAGCTTCGCCTGCTCCCGGTAGTGCACTTCCAGAATCGGATCGCCGGCCGCGACACTCGGTCGCCCGGCTTCGCCTTGACGATGATGCCGACCGCCGGATCGACCGCGTCGTCGACGCGGTCGCGGCCGGCGCCGAGCACGACCGACGCGCGGCCGATCAGCTCGGCGTCGAGCCCGGCGAGATAGCCGGCTCGCGGTCGCGGTGACCATGTGGCGCGCGGGCGCGGTCGGCAGCCGGCTGTAGTCGTCGACCACGCGCGGATCGCCGCCCTGCCCCTCGATGATGCGGCGGAAGCGATCCAGCGCCTCGCCGGAGGCGATCGCCGCGCGCACTCGCCGCCCCGGCATCGTCGCGGTCGGACGCGACCTTGCCGAGCAGGAGCATGCGCACGGTCAGCTCGATCGACACGTCGACCAGGTCGCGCGACCCGCCGCCCTTGAGGATGTCGAGGCACTCGATCACCTCGAGCGCGTTGCCGACGGCGACGCCGAGCGGCATGTCCATGTCGGTGATGATCGCTTCGGTGCGGACGCCCGACGCGTTGCCGATCGACACCAGCATCTCGGCAAGGCGGCGCGAGTCGGCCTCGGTCTTCATGAACGCGCCGCTGCCGGTCTTCACGTCGAGCACGAGCGCATCAATCCCCTCGGCGATCTTCTTGCTCATGATCGACGCGCTGATGAGGGGAATGCTCTCGACGGTGCCGGTCACGTCGCGGAGCGCGTAGAGCTTCTTGTCGGCCGGGGCGATCTGCGCGGTCTGACCGAGCATGGCGCAGCCGACGCGAACCAGCGCGGCGCGCATTTCCTCGAGCGACAGCGCGGTGCGAAAGCCCGGGATCGACTCGAGCTTGTCCAGCGTGCCGCCGGTGTGTCCCAGGCCGCGGCCCGACATCATCGGCACCGGCACGCCGCACGCCGCAGCAATCGGCGCGAGGACGAGCGACGTCTTGTCGCCGACGCCGCCGGTGCTGTGCTTGTCGACCTTCACGCCCGGCAGATCGCCGAGGTCGACGCGGATGCCTGAGTGCACCATCGCGTCGGTGAGCCACGCGGTTTCCTGCGGCGTCATGCCCTCGCAGCAGAATGGCCATCAGCAGCGCGGAGGCCTGGTAGTCGGGCAGCGCGCCGGAGGTGACACCGGTGACGAATGCGACGATTTCGTCGCGCTCGAGCGCGAGGCCGTCGCGCTTCTTCATGATGATGTCTACGGTACGCATCCGGGCGGCAGTATATCCAACCTGGGCTACAACGCCGCCAATGGTGGACGTGCTCGCCCAGCCTGGGTGCGACACTCCGCGCCGAGATAGAGAGACATGCCGATGGGGCGGCGGGGACCATCTAAGCTTCGGCGTAGACCCCCTGTCGCTGCTATAACTGACGTATGCGTCGATTGCTGACCGCGGCTGCCCTGGCATCAGCCGTTTCCGTCCTGCTGGCGGCTGCCGACGGGGCGCCCAAGCTCGTGGTCGTGATCGTCATCGACCAGATGCGGGCCGACTACATCGAACGCTTCCACGATGACTGGTCGTCGGGCCTGCGACGGCTGGTGGATGAGGGCGCGTGGTTCACGCGGGCCGCCTACCCGTACTTGACCACCGTGACCTGCGCGGGCCACGCGACGATCGGAACCGGCGCCTACCCACACACGCATGGCATCTTCGCCAACACGTGGTTCGACCGCGAACGCAGCGCCGTCATCCCGTGCACCGACGATCAGAAGGCGAGGGCCGTGCCGTACGGCAAGCCGGGAAACAGCCGCACAGGACCGTCGGCGCTGATGGTGCCGACGCTGGCCGACGAGATGCGCGCCCAGGGTTCGCATGTCGTGACGCTCGCGCTCAAGGCACGCAGCGCGATGATGCTGGCGGGCCATGGCGGCGACGCGGTTACCTGGATCTCGGAGTCGCTGGACGGCTGGGAAACCTCCACTGCGTTCGCGCAGGAGCCCGTTCCCCAGGTGAAAGCCTTCACCGCCGCACACCCGATCGACGCCGATTACGGCCAGACCTGGACTCGGCTGCTGCCGGCGTCCCGCTATCGCGACGCCGACGCCGGCCTCGGTGAAGATCCGTCGAGAGGATGGACGTCGAGCTTCCCGCATGTCCTCAAAGGCGAAGGCACACAGACCGGATACGAACTATTACGACCAATGGCAGCACAGCCCGTTCGCCGACGCGTACGTCGCGCGCATGGCCGCCTCACTCGTCGAGACGATGCAGATCGGCAAGCATGCGGGTACCGATTTTCTCGGCGTCAGCTTCTCGAGCCCCGACCTGGTCGGCCACTCGTTCGGGCCGCACAGTCAGGAAATTCAGGACATGTACGCGAACCTCGATCGCTCGATCGGCGGCCTGCTCAATCAACTCGATACCATCGTCGGTGCCGGCGAGTACGTCGTTGCCCTCAGTGCGGATCACGGCGTGACCGACATTCCCGAGCAGTTGACCGCCGCGGGCCGCGACGGCGGTCGCGCCAGTGCCAGCGCGATCCTGAATGCCGGAGAATCGCGGCTGGAAGCCGACCTCGGCATGGGCAAGTACCTGTCGCGCATCAACGGCAATGAGATCTATTTCGAACCGGGCATGTACGAGAAGATCAAGGGGAAGCCGAAAGCGCTGAAGGACATGCTCGGCGCGATGTCGAAGCAGGCCGGCGTGCGGCGCATTTACACGTCCGACGAACTCGCGAATGCCGCGAGTGCCTCCGACCCGCAGCTTCGCGCGGCGGCACTGAGCTACGTGGCCGGCCGCAGCGGCGACCTGAGCATCTCCCTCAAGTCCGGATGGATGTTCGCCGGCAGAGGCACCACGCACGGCAGCACCAGTGCGGACGACCAGCGGGTGCCGGTGGTGCTCTTCGGAAAGGGCGTGAAATCGGGACGCTACGACGGCACCGCGTCGCCCGCCGACGTGGCGCCTACGCTGGCCACGCTCGTTGGCATTCCGCTGCCGAAGGCGGAAGGACGGCCGCTGAAGGAGGCGCTGCGCTGACGAGGCGACCCGCGCGCAGGACGCAGACCCCTGCCGATACATTCAAGGCGCGGGTCCTGTCGATTGTCCGACGCATCCCGCCCGGGCGTGTCGCCACCTACGGCGACGTCGCCGAAATGGCCGGACGTCCCGGGGCAGCGCGAGCGGTCGGCAACATCATGAGCGAGGGAGGCCGGCCGGATGTCCCGGCCCACCGGGTGATTGCGGCGGGGGGCAGACTCGGCGGGTACGGCGGCCATGAACAGCTGAAACGCGCACTGCTGATGGCAGAAGGGGTCCGGATGCGCGGTACCCGGGTTGCGATCGAGGACTGTCGATGGCAACGATCCAGTCGCAAGGTCGGCAAGTCGCAAGTCGCAAAGTCGGTGAGTCCGAGTCGTCGACTCGCCCACTCGCTCAATCGTCAAATCGTGAAACCGTGAAATACGCCTATAATATTAGGTACTGTTGAGGTCGACCGTTCATTAGGAGGCGCAATGAAGCAGGGAATATTCGCGGCTGCACTGGTTCTGGGGCTGATGACGCCAATCGCGTCCGTTTCGGCACAGACCCGTCCGGCGAACACTTCGCTTGGCAGTGTCACGCTCGCACACAAGGTGACTGCTGACGGGCAGCCTCTTGCTGCCGGCACGTATCAGGTCCGCCTGAGCACCGACGAGCCGAAGCCCGCGGTGGGTCAGACCCCGGAGAGTGAACGCTACGTCGAGTTTCTGAAAGGCGGCAAGGTCGTCGCCCGCGAAGTGGCCACCGTCGTATCCGACGCTGACGTGAAGACGATCGCCAAGGGACCGCAGCCGGCCAAGGGCGGCTCACGGGTCGACATGCTGAAAGGCAACGACTACGTGCGTGTCTGGATCAATCGCGGCGGGAACAACTACATCATCCATCTGCCACCCGCGGCATAGCGTCGACGCACGATATGCGTAGCGACGGGACCTTCAGGTCCGTCGCTACGTCTCTGAAGAAACGAACGCCGGGTCTGAAGACCCGGCGCTCGGTACCGACAGACCAACCTGCCTCCCCTGCCCACCAGCCTCACCCCAGTTACACCGCCATCACGTCGAACTGCTCGTGATGGAGCTGGAAGTCGGCCTTGAGCGTCACATCCTTGCCGAGTGACGAGGTCAGGTCGCGCAGCACGTCGCGCTCTTCTTCCTTCAGTGCGCGCGCAATCTCCGGGTTCACCCGCAGCATGAGGCGGTGTCCGTTCAGGTCGGGCCCGATCTTCTTCACCTCCGACAGAATCTCGTAGCAGATGGTCGAGGTGTTCTTGATGGTGCCGGTGCCCGAACAATACGGACACGGTTCGGTCATCACCCGCTCGAGGCTCTGCTTCACGCGCTTGCGCGTGATGATGATCAGACCGAAGTCCGACACCTGAAGTGCCTTGGATGGCGACCGGTCCTTCTTCAGTTCCAGTTCCACCGCCTGAAGCACCTTCTGCCGGTTCTTCTTCTCCTCCATGTCGATGAAGTCGAGGACGATGATGCCGCCGAGGTCGCGCAGACGGACCTGACGGACAATCTCCTTCACCGCCTCGAGGTTCGTCTTGACGATGGTGTCCTCGAGCCGGCCCTGGCTGTTCTTCTTGCCGACGTAGCGGCCGGTGTTGACGTCGATCGCCACCAGCGCCTCGGTCTGGTTGATCACGATCGAGCCGCCTGACTTGAGCCAGACCTTGCTCTTGAGCGCCTTGTCGATCTCCGCCTGCACGCCGTACTCGTCGAAAATCGGATACGGCTTCGAGTAGAGCTTCACCTTCGGCGCGAGGTTGGGCAGGATGCGCTGCACCAGATCGAGGACGCGCTGATATTCCTGCGGGTGATCGATGCGGATCGCCTGGAAGTCCTCGGTGAGCAGGTCGCGCAGCAGTTTGCCGACCAGGCTCTGCTCGCGATAGACGACCGCTGGCGCCCGCGACGATTCCATCCGCTGGCGGATGTCCGTCCAGATGGCGTGGAACGCCTCGAGGTCGCTGATGATGTCTTCCTTGGGGCGGCCCGAGGCGGCGGTGCGGATGATCACGCCGCCGGTGAAACCGTGCGAGTCGCGGAACTCCTTGACGATGCCGCGAAGGCGGGCGCGCTCCTCGCGCGACTCGATCTTGCGCGAGACGCCGACGTGGTCGACGGTCGGCATGAACACCAGGAATCGGCCCGGCATCGTCACGTGGGAGGTGAGGCGGGCGCCCTTGGTCCCGAGCGGTTCCTTCACCACCTGCACGAGGATCTCCTGGCCTTCCTTCAGCAGGTCCTCGATGCGCGGCTGCGCCTTCGGCTCCTCCCTGTCCTTGCGGCCCTTACCGTCCTCGCCTTTGTCCTTCTCGTCCTCGTCGCCGCCTTCGAGGCGCTCGAACTCCTCCATGGTGTCGACGACTTCCGCGACGTAGAGAAAGCCGTCGCGTTCGAGGCCGAGGTCGATGAAGGACGACTGCATGCCGGGCAGCACTTTCGAGACCCGGCCCTTGTAGACGTTGCCGACGACGCCGCGATGGCGTTCACGCTCGACGAAGACTTCTGCGACGAGGTCGTCTTCGAGGATGGCCACCACTGTCTCGTGGCCATTGGAGGAGATGATCATCTCCTTGGTCATTCACGAACTCCCTGGGTCTCGGCTTCGGGCTCTGGGCTCGGCGGGCTGCAGGGCATCGCCCAAAGCCCAGGAGCCTGAAGTCCGAAGCCTGAAATGCGTCAGTTCGTGAATCTGCGCATTCTCACGTTGAGCACCAGCCCGAACCCGGCGAGCGTGGCGATCATCGAGGAGCCTCCGTAGCTCATGAGCGGTAGCGTGAGCCCCTTCACCGGTGCCAGTCCTGCGGACATGGTGATGTTGTAGACCACCTGGAAGGTAAAGCTGGCCAGCACGCCGAGCACGAGATAGGAGCCGAGGCGATCCTTGGCGAGACGGGCCGCCTCGAGCGCGCGCAGAATCACGAACAAATACAGGCCGAGCGCCACGATGACGCCGGCAAAACCCTGTTCCTCGGCCAGCACCGAGAAAATGAAATCGTTGTGGGCCACGGGGAGAAACCGCAACTGCCCTTGCGTCCCCTGCATGTACCCCTTGCCGGTCAATCCGCCCGATCCCACCGTGATGCGCGCCTGGATCTGCTGATATCCGGCGCCTCTCGCGTCCTGCGAGGGATCGATGAACGTTGAAATACGACTCTTCTGGTAATCCTTGAGGGCGAACTTCCACGCCACGGGCGAAATCAGCAGAAGGCTGAGCGCCATGTACCCGAGAATGCGCATCTGCATGCCCGCGAGATACGCGATAGCGAGAAACACTGGAAGCAGGGTCACGGCGGTGCCGAGATCCGGCTCCTTGGCAATCAGGGCCAGCGGCAGACAGGTGAGCCCGCCGGCAATGGCCAGGTCGGTCCAGGCCGGTTCGCCGCGATTCTCGCCGAAGTACTTGGCCAGAACGAGCGCCACGCCGACCTTGGCGAATTCCGAGGGCTGCAGGTTGAACCCGCCGATCGGAATCCACCGCCGCGCGCCCATCTGCACGGTGCCCAGGAAGAGCACGTACAGCAGGATCGCGAGCAAGGCAATGTAGATGAGATGTGACTTGTCGGTGAAGGTGCGGTAATCCAGCGTCAGCGTGAAGACCATCGCGATCGAGCCCAGGCCGATGGCGTACAGCTGCGTGACGTAGAGGTGCGAGTTCCCTCGCGTCGGATCAGAGGTGGTGCTGAGAATCATCGCCACACCGAGGGCACACAGCGCGAAGATCGCGATGAGCAGGGCCCAGTCGATGTGGTGATAAAGGCGTCGTTCGAACACGTGCGGAATCTCGGCGCTTACGGCTTGAGGTTGGGGACGATGACAGGTTTGGGCGGCACGGGACGTCCCTCCTGCTTGGCGAAGAACGTGTCCATGATGTGCCGCGCGATGGCGGCCGCGTTCGAGCCATGAACGCCATGCTCGAGGAAGACCACGCCCGCAATCTTCGGATTGTCGCGCGGAGCGAAAAAGATGAACCAGCCGTTGTCGCGCAGATCCCGCGTGGTGTTCCCGGCCGCCGCCAGCTTGCCGGCGTTGGAAATCACCTGGGCGGTTCCGGTCTTTCCGGCGACATCGTAGCCTTTGATCTGGGCGTTGTGTCCGGTGCCGGCGGCGTTGACCACCATCCACAGTCCGTCGCGGATCGCCTGAAGCTTCTCCGGCGCGACATCGATTATCGACTGAGGTGCTGGTGGCGGCACCGGCTTCCAGCCTTCCCCGTCATCCACCGCCTTGAGCAGGTGCGGCGTGACCCGGGTGCCGCCGTTCGCCAGGGTGGCCATATACACGGCCATCGACACCGGCGTCACCGCCACCGCGCCCTGCCCGATTCCGACGGAAATCGTTTCACCGGCGTACCACTTCTCTTTCTTGACACGCCGCTTCCACTCGGTGGAGGGGACGAGCCCCTCGACCTCGTTGGGAAGGTCAATGCCGCTCTTCACCCCGAGCCCGAGCGCCGTTGCCCACTTGTTGATCTTGTCGACGCCAACCATGTTGGCCACGGTGTAGAAGTACACGTCGCAGGACTGCTCGATGGCATGTCGCAGGTCAATCGAGCCGTGGCCCCGCTTCTGCCAGCAGGCGAACGTGTGGCCGTAGAAGGTCGCATGTCCGGCGCAGGACGCGCGAAAGTCGGGCGTGATGATGCCTTCTTCGAGTCCAGCCAGCGCCACCGCCATCTTGAAGGTGGAACCGGGCGAATACCGACCCTGGATGGCGCGGTCGTTGAGCGGACGATCCTCGTCAGTGGTCAGGGCCGCCCATGTGGCGCGATCGATTCCCGACGAAAAGGCGTTCGGATCGTACGCCGGCCGGCTGGTGAACCCGAGCACGTCGCCGTTGCTCGGATCGAGCACGACCGCCGCGCCGTTGAACTCCCCGATCGCATCGAAACCGTCCTCGATCGCCCGCTGCACGTCGTAGTCGATCGTGAGCTGCAGCCGTTTGCCTTCACTCGGCTGAACCTCCTCGAGTGTCCGCACTTCGCGTCCGGTGCTGTTCACGACCACGCGTTTGGCGCCGTCCTCGCCCATCAGCATGGCGTTGTAGATCTTCTCGACGCCGGACTGCCCGATGATGTCGCCGCTTTTGAGGTCGGCCGTTCCGGCGACCTGCGTGTCGCTGACTTCGCCGACATAGCCGAAGAGATGGGCGGCGAGCGTTTCGGGATATTGGCGCGTGGGCACCTGCTGCACCACCACGTCCGGCAGTTCGCTGCCGAGGCGGCGCGCCGTGACGGCAGCGACCTGCGCCAGCGAGGCGTCCTGCACGATGGTGATCGGTCGATACGACGGCTCCCGCCTGTGACGTTCGACGATGTCGCGGACCGAGCCCTCTTCAAGGCCGAGCACCGAGGCGAGCATCGCGATCGTGCGATTGATGTCCTTGGTCTGTTCGCGGACGATCGAGATGCTGTACGAGTGGCGGTTCTCGACCAGCACTCGCCCGTCGCGGTCGAAGAGCACGCCTCGCGGCGCACGAAGCGGAAGCGTCCGCTGGTGGTTGTTGTCGGCCATCTCCTGGAACTTGTCGTGCTTCACGACCTGCAGCACCCAGAAGCTGACCGCCAGCACGGAAAACAGCACGATGGTGAGGTACTGGAGCACGCTCAACCGGACTCCGACGCGCCGCCGTTCCTCGTGGAAAGCCATCAGGAAAATACTCGCACGGATTGGGTCGAATTCACGATCCGCCTCAACGCGATTGCGAAATCGACGCAGGCACCCACACACCTGACCTCATCGGCGAATCCCCATTCGACCCATCCGGCGCCGTTCAACCGCGCCAGGGAGGAACTCGATGAATTTGAAGGCCAGCACACCGACGATGGCATTGCCGAGCCCCTGCGCGGCAACGGCCGCGTACGGTGTGCCGAAGTGTCGCAAGCCCAGCAGCTCATACAGCCCCATGAACACCGCGGCATTTACGATCGTCGCCAGGAAGAACACCACGAAACGCGAGGCCGAATGCGCCACGATGAACTGCGTCCCGACGATACCCGTGAAATAGCCGACGACGGTCTTCGATAGCCCGGCCATCCCGATGACTCCGCCCGACATCACGTCCTGCACCAGCCCAGCCATCGAGCCGGTGAAGAGTCCCGTGATGCGACCGGACGCGAGCGAGTTGTACACCACAACGACCAGCACCAGGTCCACGATGCCGGTACTGAACCAGCGATCGATGGTCGTCTGCAGGGCAACAGCGACTGCCGTCGCGAGCAGCACCCACGCTGCCTTCACTCCGGCTTCTCCGCCCCCGGCTGCTGCCCCTTGGTTGGCGTCAGTACCGACCAGCACGTCCTCCAGCGCCGAAAAGTCGACCGCCGGACGGATGCCGATCGTGCGATACGAGACGCCACTCTTATCGACGCTGTCCACGCGGCCGATGACGAATCCCTTGGGATAGATGCCATCGATCCCTGAGGTGACAACCGTGTCCCCCACCTCGACGTCGGAGATTTCGGACACGTACTCGAGGCGCAACCGGTCGTCTCCCGCGCCCACGACAACCCCTTGCGCACGCGACCGCTCGATCAGGGCGCCTGCTGCCGCATTCCGATCGACCAGCAGCTGAACTCTCGAGGCACGCCGCGCCGAGACGACGACCCGACCGACGACGCCCTTTGGCGCGAGCACGGCCATGTCGGTTCGAAGGCCCTGCGCCGTGCCCTTGTCGATCGTCACGGTCCGGAAGTCCGGACTCGCCGCTGCGCCGATGATCTGCGCGGCCGTCGTCTGCAGCGCGATGCTGTTCCCGAGCTGGAGGATGTCCTCGAGGCTGCGCGTGCGGTCGGCCAGTGCCCGCTGCTGCTGGATTTCGACCTGCGCGCTGGCGAGGTCGCGACGCAGCGCCTCGTTCTCGGCCCTGACGCCGCGAAGCCCCACGTAGCCGGTCCACACGTCCCGCACACCGTTGAGCACCGCCGAGGTGGCGCGCTGTACCTCCGCGAACGCACCGAAGGTGACCGTTTCCAGGATCGGCACACCGGTTTTCGCGTTCACCTGCGCCGAGATCAGCACCACATGGCCGATCACCACCGCGAGAAACAGGTAGCCGGCACGGAGCCGGACATCGAGAAGCGCCATAGGCAGTGACGACTGTCGAACGTTCCCGTCCGGTCAGTCGATGGAGATCTTCCGCAGCAGGTTGAAGTCGGACAGCATCTTGCCCGCGCCGAGCACGACAGAGGAGAGCGGATCCTCGGCCATGGCGAGCGGCAACCCTGTTTCCTCGCGCAGACGCTTGTCGAGGTTCTTCAGCAGCGATCCCCCGCCGGTCAGCACGATCCCTCGATCGACGATATCAGCGGACAGTTCGGGCGGGGTGCGTTCGAGCGCGACGCGCACCGCGTCCACGATCACGTTGACCGTCTCGGCCAGCGCCTCCCGGATTTCCGCGTCGCTGATGGTGATCGTCTTCGGCACGCCTTCGATGAGATGGCGTCCCTTGATTTCCATGGTGATCTTCTCGTCGAGCGGGAAGGCCGATCCGATTTCCATCTTGATCGCCTCTGCGGTCCGCTCGCCGATCAGCAGGTTGTACGCCTTCTTGATGTAGGCGATGATCGCCTCGTCCATCTCGTTGCCGGCGACGCGAACGGCCTTGCTGTAGACGATGCCCGCCAGCGAGATGACGGCGATGTCGGTGGTGCCGCCGCCGATGTCGACGATCATGTTGCCTGAGGGCTCGGTGATCGGCATGCCCGCCCCGATTGCGGCGGCCATCGCCTCCTCGACGAGATGCACTTCGCTGGCCTTGGCGCGATAGGCGCTGTCCTTGACGGCGCGCTTCTCGACCTGGGTGATTTCCGACGGCACACCGATGACGATGCGCGGGCGAACCCAGACGTTCCGGTTGTGCGCCTTCTTGATGAAGTAGGTCAGCATCTTCTCGGTGACCTCGAAGTCGGCGATGACGCCGTCCTTCATCGGCTTGATCGCGACGATATTGCCGGGCGTGCGGCCCAGCATGTCCTTCGCGTCCTTGCCGACGGCCTCGACGCGGCCGTTCACCTTGTTGATGGCGACAATCGAAGGCTCGTTCACCACGATGCCCTTCCCGCGTGCGTACACGCAGGTGTTGGCGGTGCCGAGGTCGATCGCCAGGTCACTCGAAAACAACGACAGCATCGAACGAAGACTCAAACGCTAACTCCTTCGGGAGAACCGGTCTGCTGGTTATCGGCTCGACGCGGCGGCCTGAACACCGTTCTTCCCGCGATCTTTGACACGGTACATGGCGGCGTCGGCTGCCTGAACCAGCTCGTCCGCCGCGGTCGCGACGTCCGGAAGCGTGGCCACCCCGACAGACGCCGTGAGGTGAATGTTGAGGCCCTCGGTGGCCAGAAAGCCGTGGCGGGCGATCCGTTCCCGGATGCGCTCCGCAACAGCCAGCGCGCCAGGCGCGCCGGTGTCAGGCAGGATCAGCGCGAACTCGTCGCCTCCAAAGCGGGCAACGATGTCGGTTTCCCTCGCGCTGCCGCGGATGATCGCACCGGCTTCGACCAGCGCACGGCTGCCGGCAAGATGTCCATGGCTATCGTTGATCGATTTGAACCCATCCAGATCGATGAATAGCAGAGAAAGTGGACGGCGGTTTCGATTGGCGAGGCGCGTTTCGCGCCGCAGCGCCACGTTGAGGTAACGCGCGTTGTACAGGCGGGTCAGGTCGTCGGTGACCGAGAGCGCCTCCGCTCGCTTCAGCAGGAGCGCAGCATCCAGGGCGAAACCGGCAGGACTCAGCAGCACGTCGAACGAACGGCGAACGGTGGGTGCGAGCAACGGAGACCGCGTCGAGATGGCGCGATCCACGCCGACCAACGCGCCGATCACCTGCTCGCGTCCGCGCAACGGAAACGCCACGGCGGCGAGCGACTGGTCGGGGGCGACGCCCTCGGCGAGGCGCAGATCGCCCGACAGGAACAGGTCGTCATGACGGATGACCCATCCCGCGACGCCGTAGAGCGCTGGACCGAAGGCGGGCTCGAGCCCATTGTCGGCGAGCACGGAGAGCTGTTGCTGAAGGTCAGCCGCCACAATCGCCCAGCAGGTCAGAGGAATCCAGGATGACGCCCGATTGACAAGGGCTTCGGCGATGAGCTCGGGTTCGAGTGTCGCGTGGACGGCCCCAACCATGTCCAGGAGGGTTTCGCGACGGCTCAGGACGGTCTGCAGTTCCCGGCCCCGGCCACGCATGCGGGAATCCAGCGGGACGGCCTCGTCGTACAGCCGAATGGGCGGGTGTTCTGCACCCGCCACTCGCCGCCCGCGGGCGGGTACTCCCGTCGCTCGACCTGCTGAACTCATCAGTCGCAGCGTCGGGCTGTGCCCGGACGCTAAGTTCTTCTATTCACGGCAAATATACCACAGCCGTCCGAGACGGACCCTTGCCACATCCGAAGCTCATGGCATACCATTGAGTGTTTCCGAGGATTCCCGATGACGATGCTCGACCGGATGCGCCGGCACCGTAACTGGCTCAAATGGAGCCTGGCGCTCGTTTGCCTGGCGTTTGTTCTGTTCTACATACCGGACTTCCTGCGCGGAGCGTCCGGTGCTGACGCCGCGGCGTCCGATTCGGTGGCGGTGGTGAACGGCCGCGAGATTCGCGGTGACGAATTCCGCCGCGCCTACCAGGCGCAGATGCAGGCGTACCGGTCGGCGTACGGCGGTCAGATGAGCGAGCCGCTGCTGAAGCAGCTTGGCGTCGACCAGCAGATTCTCCAGCAGCTCGTTGACGAGCGTGCCGCCATCGCCGAAGCCGATCGGGTTGGCGTGAAGGTGACGGACGCCGAAGTCGCGCAGCGGATTTACGCGATTCCGGCATTCCAGGAAAACGGCGCGTTCATCGGCCAGACGCGCTACCAGCAGCTCCTCAACTCGCAGAGTCCGCCTCTGAGCACGTCCGAATTCGAGGAGAGCGTCCGCCGCTCTCTCGTGATGGAGAAGCTTCGGGCATCGGTCACCGACTGGCTGTCGGTGTCCGACAAGGAACTGCAGGAGGAGTACCGGCGGCGCAACGACAAGGTGAAGCTCGCGGTGATCGCGTTCAACGCCGACAGCTACCGCCTTGACGTGTCCGTGGCCGATCCGGACGTCGCCAGCTACTTCGAGGCGCACCAGGCCGACTTCCGCATTCCTGACAAGCGCAAGGTCAAGTACCTGCTCGTGGACATCGACGCGCTGCGCGCGAAGGTGACCGTCTCGCCCGCCGATCTCACGCGCGCCTACAACGACAATGCGGCGCAGTTCACCAGCCCCGAGCAGTTGCGCGCCAGCCACATCCTCTTCAAGACCGAGGGCAAGGACGATGCGGCGGTGAAGGCGCGAGCCGAAGACGTCCTGAAGCAGGCGAAGAGCGGCGCCGACTTCGGCGAACTCGCAAAGAAGTATTCCGAGGACGATTCGAACGCCAAGAACGGCGGCGACCTGGACTACTTCGGCCGCGGGCGCATGGTGCAGGAGTTTGACGCCGCGGCGTTCAGCATGGAACCGGGCCAGATCAGCGATCTGGTCAAGTCCCAGTTCGGTTATCACATCATCAAGGTGACCGACAAGAAGCCGGGCACCACCAGGCCGCTCGAAGAAGTGAAGCAGCAGCTGACCGACCAGATCCAGTCCGAGCGCGCGCAGGCGCAGGCGAGCGACATCGCGCAGAAGCTCTCGGCGCAAATCAAGACGCCAGCCGATCTCGAGACGGCGGCGAAGGCGCAGGGGTTCACCGTCCAGGAGACCGGTTTCTTCGCCAAGGACGAGCCGATCCTCGGGGTCGGCGCGGCGCCGGAGATGACCTCGCGCGCGTTCGCGCTCAACGACGGCGAGGTATCGGGCGCCCTGCGCACCGGGCGCGGCTTCGTCTTCGAGACGGTCACCGGCAAGCAGGACTCGTACATCCCCAAGCTCGATGAAGTGAAGGACCGCGTCCGCGAGGCGGTCGTGAAACAGCGGGCGGTGGAGATGGCCAAGCAGAAGGCGGCTGAAGCCGCGGCCAAGCTGAAGACGGCGCCGGACTTCGAGAAGGCCGCGAAGGCTGCCAACCTCGAGCCGAAGACCACCGAACTGATCACACGCGATGCGCCGATTCCGGATCTCGGCGTGTCGCCGGAGATCACCGCGGCGGCGTTCAAGCTCGATCAGGGCGCGGTGAGCGACGTGCTCGCCACGGCCAATGGCGCCGCGATCATCAAGGTGGTCGAGAAAGCGGCGACCACCGACGCCGACTTCGCGTCCAACCGGGACGCGTTCCGCACCGAGATTCTCGACGATCGCCGCAATCGATTCTTCAGCGCCTACATGGTCAAGGCGAAGCAGAAGATGAAGATCGAAGTGAATCGCGAGGCGCTCGCACGGGTCGTGGGGTAGCGAGCGCGGGCGGTCAACGAGGGCTCTAGCTTCAGGCGCAGGCTCTCGGCGCATAAACGGGGCGCTGGGCTTTAGGCGTTAGGCTCTCGGCGCAGTCACGCTGTGACGCTAAAGGGCGCGGGAATCATCCCGCGCCTTTTTCTTTTCTACGCCTGCCGCCAATCGCCCATCGCCAGAATCGATAACGTGGAGCCGACGCTGCCCAGAGCCCCGAGCCGGAAGCCTGTAGCCGTTCGTCCCCGGGCTTGCCGCCTATCGCCGGTCGCCTATCGCCGGTCGCCTATCGTCTATCGCCGGCATTCCTGACGCCGACGCCTCAAGCCAAGAGCCCCACGTCTGAAGCCCAGAGCCCGTGCGCGCTAGCGCACGTAAGTGAACGGCATCAGCGCCAGCGGCTCGCCTCGGCGGAACATCGCCGTGCCGCCGCGCAGAGCGCGAAGCATCGTCACTTCGTCAGCCGAGAGATTCGTCGACATCCATCCGCGGACAGCCGCTTCCGAACTCCCCGAGAGCGTTTCGCTGACCATCTCGTAAAAACTCTTCGGGCGCGGGAAGTCGATCAGTTCCACGTCGCTCTCGGCCGGAATGTTCGCGCGCTGCTTGGCGATCTCGATTGCGCGGTCCAGCCCGCCAAGTTCGTCCACCAGACCGTTCTCTTTGGCCTGGCGACCCGTCCACACCCGGCCCTGCGCGAGGCGGTCGATCTCCTCGGGTGTGGTCTTCCGCGATTCCGCTGCCTTGCGAACGAAGTCCCCGTAGAACGCACGCAGCTGCGCCTCCACCTTCTGCAGTTCCGACGCGTTGAATGGACGGGCGGGAGAATCCATTTCCGCATTGCGGCCGATGCTCGTCGCCTCGATGTTCGCGCCGAGCTTCTGGTAGACGCCGCCCATCACGAGCTTGCCGCCGTAGATGCCTATCGAGCCGGTCAGGGTCGAGGGCTGCGCGACGATCACCTGCCCCGGCATCGCGATGTAGTAGCCGCCCGACGCTGCGAGATCCGACATCGAGACGATGAGGGGACGATCGGGCTTCTCCTGGCGGGCGAGCATCAGCTCGCGCCAGATCGCATCGCTCGCCGTGGCCGAACCGCCGGGACTGTCGATGCGCAGGACGATCGCGCGCAACGAGGCGTCGCTGCGGGCCGCACGAATCGCGTCGATCAGCGTCTCGGAGCCGACCATCTCGCCGTTGAGTGGATCGAAGCCGCCGCGTCCGCCGGTGATCGCACCCGACGCGTAGATCACAGCGACACGCGGGCCGCGGTTCAGCCCCAGCGACGGCAGGCTGACGCGCCCGTACTCGGCCGCGTTCAGGCGAACCATGTCCTTGCCGTGCTCGCGGCGCAGCGTCTCTACGGCCTGATCCTCGTAGCCCAGTTCGTCGACGAGCCCGGCACCGAGCGCAGCCTCGGCCAGAAACGGCCCATCGTCCACCAGCGCGCGCACGTCGGCGTCGGTCTTCTTCCGTGATTCGGCGACCGTGTGGACGATCTGCTCGAACAGATCCCGGTTCAGCGATTGATCCATCTCGCGATGCGCGGGGGTATAGGTCTTTTCGGTGTAGGTGTTGATGGCGGTCTTGTACTCGCCGATGTGGTGCATGTCGGGCACGACGCCGAACTTGTCGAACGTGCCGCGGAGGAAGAGAGCGTAGGTCGCGACGCCGCTCAGGTCGAGCGTTGCCGAGGGCATGAGCAAGATGCGGTCGGCGGCGGTGGCAAGGTAGTAGTTCCTGTCGTCGGCGTATTCGAGATAGGCGAACACCGGCTTGCCGGACAAGCGGAAATCGGTAACCGCATCCCGCAGTTCCTGAACCTTGCCCCAGTACGGCGACGAGAAGCCGGTGGGTTTCAGCAGCACGGCGCGCACGCGGCGATCGACCTTGGCCTTTCGAAGGGTGTCGACCACCGATCGAACCGTCGGGTTCCTGCCGCCGCGCAGATAGGTGACGATGTCGGTCGGGGCGTTCTCGGAGAGTTCGCCGCCGACCTCGAGCACGAGCAGCGCATCGGAGGGCAGCGCCGGCGCACGTCCGAACAGCAGGTACGTGGCGAACAGCAGTGCGATGGACAGCACCACCACGCCGCCGATCACCGTCAGCACGAACGTGAGTCCCCGTTTGACCATGCGTCGAGTATAGCCGTCGGGTCGGAGCCGGTCGGGCGTGGGTGGGTCGTGCTTCGGGTTGCCGTGATGTTTGCGGTATACTGAGCGTTCCTGCCAGCGACAGTCTCACCACGTGCGGAAGTGGCGGAACGGCAGACGCGCTAGCCTCAGGAGCTAGTTGGGGCAACCCAGTGGAGGTTCAAATCCTCTCTTCGCCTCTCTTCCGCACCACCCACAAAGGCCCGTCCCGACGGCCTTTACCCCACTCCAAGCGTTCGGTTCGACTTCGCAACATTCACGGTGTTGGTCGTCGTGTTCGACTGGCGCTCGACTCGGACGAGGGTCGCGTCTCATCCAAAACTAACCGGCCCCTTTCGGCGTAAATGTCACTCGTCGGAGCCACGTTGAGGAGAACGCTGTTCGGGTTGCCCAGGAGAAGCGTGTCAGGCAGGCGTCGTCGCTTACCAGAGCGTCCGCACGTGTGAGGTACTGGCGGATACGAGTGTCGGCGGTGACCAGTACCGCGCCATGACGACGGGCTGTTGCCACAATGATTTGATCGGCAGGGTCGCCGTGGAAGGTGCCGGGGAGACGGCAACTCTCGACAAGGACAGCGCGGCCCGTCTCGAATACCTGCAGTTCCCCGTGTGCGAGCGCCGCGTCGAGCCACTCGTCCAGCGGACGATCGAGCGTCAGCTGGCCCTTCTCGACCTTCTTCGCGACTTCCCAGATCGAGATGGCCGACAGCCGCGCCTCTCCGCCGCGGCTCGCGCGATCAATGGCGGCTCGCGCGCGCTTGGTGAGCCTCCGGTCTTCGGCCACCCACCAGAGCCACGCATGCGTATCAAGCAGGATCATCCCACGCTTCGCCGGTGCTGAAAGGATCGCCCTGCTCGTCGAGGATGCTTCCTGCCAGCCCGTGCCGGGTCGTGGCAGGCGTCACCGGAACCAGCCTGGCCACGGCGCGTCCGCGCTTGGTAATCAGGACCGGCTCGCGGCTCTCGTCCACTTCATCGAGTATTCGCAGACAGTGGTTCTTGAATTGTCCGGCTGCGACCGTCTTCATCGGACCAATGTAGCCATGGCTATATGGCTATGTCAAGACAGGCCACCGCGGCCGAACGTTCGCAACGTGAACGCCACGTCCTGCTCGGTGATCGGCGACCGTCGGACCAGACTGCGCCGCGTCGCAGCCGAACCGTCGAATGAAGCGGCGACTTTACCCGACTCTATTCGAACCAGGCGCGGAGGAGCACACGCCCTCACTCGTCGGTCTCGCGTCCCCGACAGTTCAGGGCCGACGCATAGGGGTGCTTCGTCGGCGCGATTCGGGTTCTGTTGCCTGGCTCTCGTCTGTGCAGTTCAATACCGCCGGAAGGTCAAGTTGAAGCGGCCGGTCAACCCGAGTTGCGAAGGCGCGGTGTCGGGCAGGATGCGCGTGACCCCGTGATGCCGCAGTCGCGCAGGCCCGCCGAACACAAAGGCATCACCCGATGCCAGCCAAACCACTTGCACCGGATCACGTCGCTTCAGCCCCCCGAACAGGAAGCGGGCCGTGTCGCCGATCGAGATCGAGACGACCGGGTCTCCGGCCGCAATCGATGCCGGACTCTCGTCCTTGTCCTGATGCAACCCCATGCGACCGTCCACCGGGTAGTAGTTCAGGATGCAGAGGTCCGGGGTGAACGGCATGCCCGCCGCACGTGCCACGCGTTCTGCCAGCCCGCGCAGATCGTCGGGGAGCGGTGGTGCGGGGCGGCCATCAAAATCGCTCCGCTCTGCCTCGTACGCATACTTCTGGCCGTTCCAGTGACGACCCAGGCACAGCATCCGCACGTGCATCTGGCCTCCGCCTCGGACGGTGGGCACGTACGCAGGCGTCTCGCCGTCCATCAGCACCCGACACTGCTCGACAAGTTCCTGCTGCGCCTCCACGGCCAGGAACGCGGGCAGATGAATCGCGCCCGGCGCGAGTTCCTGATTTCTGACTGTCTCCGCCATGAGTCTTCGTCGCTCCTCAACTCCCCATATTGTTCTCCGGAGATGCGCTGCTGGACGGAGTGCATCTTCGGTCCTCCGATGGTGGTCTCGCGAAGCAGCGGAGTATGATGCGACCGCGACGCGACAGACGGTGGCGCGGCCAAGCTCGACCGACACTCACACGTTCCAGCGCGACGTTCGTTGGAGATAAAAGCCATGCCGATGCCTGCCCTGAAGCACATCGTCGTGTTGATGCTCGAGAACCGAGCGTTCGACCACATGGTCGGCTATCTGCAGTCGCCAACGTACGCGATTGACGGCATTGATGCGAGCGCCCCTCCCACGAACCCGCTGAGTCCGCACGACCCGAGCCTTGTGCCCACGGCCGCGAACGCACCCGACGTGCTGGCATTCGATGCCGGCCATTCCATTCCGGCCGTCAACCTCCAGCTGTACTTCCGCGTCGAGGGGCCGCCGGCCAGCGGGCCCCCGAACAAAGGATTCGTCTATAGCTACTCGCAGCAGCCCGGCGTGAGCGCGTCGACGGCGCCACTCGTGATGCAGTGCTTCGCGCCAGAAGCGCTACCAGTCCTGACGACGCTCGCGCGGCAGTTCGCACTGTGCACGCACTGGTATTCGTCCGTGCCGGGACCGACGTGGCCCAATCGTTTCTTCGTTCACTGCGCGACGTCGAAGGGATTCATCGACAACAGTGCGTTCCACAACTACGACATGCGGACCATTTTCGAGAACCTCTCGGCCGTGAACGGCGGAACATGGAAGATTTACAGCCACGACTTTCCGCAGGCGCAGGTGCTGACTGGCATCAACGCGCCCGAGTTCGATGGCAACTGGGACTCGATTCGCGGCTTCACGCGTGATTGCGCGAACAACACCCTGCCGAACTACGCGTTCATCGAACCGAAGTACACGACGTTCCTCGGTGAAGCGAACGACCAGCACCCACCGCACAACGTCCAGGCGGGCGAACGTCTCATCGCTGAGGTCTACGACGCGGTCCGCACGTCACCTGCGTGGGCCGACACCTTGCTGATTGTGGTGTACGACGAGCATGGCGGCCTGTTCGATCACGAGTTCCCGCCGTCAGCGATGCCACCGGACGGCCACACCACGCAGTTCGCGTTCGACCGGTACGGCGTACGCGTCCCGGCGGTGCTCATTTCGCCCTACATCGACGCAGGGACAATCGTTGACACCGTCTTCGATCACACTTCAATCCCCGCAATGGCCAAGAAGACGTTCGGGCTCCCGAAATTCCTCACGAAGCGTGACGCCGCCGCCAATACGTTCGAGCACGTGTTCACACGCAGTACGCCGCGCACGGACGCGCCGACGGATCTCTCAAACCTTGCACCAGCGCCGACAGCACCACGGGACGAATGGGGCGATGAACTGGCTGGCCCGTCGGACATGCAGGCCCAGGTGTTCCAGGGCAAGACATCGTCGGTCCCTGTGAATGCATTGCAGATGAGCCTGGTGCAAGCCGCGCAGTCCGCGCCGATGCTCGCCAACGACCGCGTGACCGAACTGGATCATGCCAGACCGGTCACGACTGAACACGACGCCGCAGTGCTGTTGCGCCAGGCGGCCGAGCGCATTCGACAGAAGCGTGCTGCACGTTCGAAATAGCCGGCCGATATCGAATCAACGCTGCGACCCGGCCTGCCGCTCCACCGCACGCGCCTGGCTGAGGATGTTCATCAGCCCGAAGTTGCCCTCGTGACAGGCGTACTCGTACAGCTGATCGGTGGTACGCGTCATCGTGAAGGCGCCGCTCCACGGCCTCGTGAATGCGGTCGGATCGTCGATCGTGAATTCATAGCGCAGCGCATCGGGCCCACCCGATGTGAAACGCTCGACGACGCGCAGATGCTCGTCGGAGCCGCGAAAGCTGACGAGCGGCGCGAAGTTCGTGGTTTCCACGACGAGCGTGTCGTGGTCCCAATGTCCCCGGGATGAACCCAGCCAGAAACGCATCGACTCCGGGGGCGCGCCACGCCCGTCGAGCGAAATGATGCGCGCGTCGTGAATCATCTCGCTGAAGACGAGCACCGCACCACCCGCCTGCACCAACTGCATGTTGTTGTTGTACGGACCCGGCAGAAGAGGCGGTCCCGCGCCGAACACGAGGCATCGTTCCTGCGGGATGCGCTCCTCCGGGTTGTCGGCAATCCCGCTCTGCTCCACCGCGCGCCGCGCAACCTCCTTCGCGCGCGCCGCAGGCGTCAGCGGCGGTACGCGCCCGTCAGGCGGGTCCACGACGATCGACGTTCGTCGGTCGGTGCCCACATGGCTGCCGTAATCGAGCCATTCAGGTCCATGAACCGCGACCACGTCGCGGCGGCGCTCGGCCGTGCGCCGTTCGAATGCGGCGGCTTCTTCGGGGGTGAGGAACGCCTTGCCTTCGAACTCCTTCGGGCGTTCAAGGGGCGTCGCGGACCCGAAGTACCAGGTGCCCTGCAGGTCAGGATGTCCGTCCGCTGTGCGCAATACGGACGGCGGCGGGCTCTGCGCCGTGACGACCACGGCAAGCGTGAGAGCCGTACAGGCACACCAGATGACGCGCCCTCTCATCGTCCACCTCCCGCGCAACAGACTGCGCGTGCACGTGCGAAGCCCTATCTTCGACCCTGGCGGCTGGATGTCAAGAACAAGCGGGCGCAGCCCTCCGGCCCATCAGGCCCACTGCTCTCACACGAGGCCGCCGGACACCTCAGCGCCTCGCCGCTTTGATCGCGTCGTACTCCTCCGTCGCCTTCCGGTTACCTTCCACGTCGACCGAAGGCACGAGCGTGCCACTGAACTCGGCGTACAGCCGCACCGTGTCCATCACGATGCGCTCCGGTCCAATCCAGTTCTCGAACTTGCCCATCGGGATATCCGCCGCGGCACGCCCGGGCGACATACGCGCATCGAAGCGCTTCCTCGCCTCGCGCTTCAGCACGACGAAGTATTCCCCCATCTCGGCCAGCTCGGTCTTGCCGCCGATCGGTCCGTGACCAGGGACGATCGTCTGCACGTCCATCGCCATGATCCGGTCGATGGTCTCGAGCCACTTGCTGACGTGCGCGTTCTGCGCAAACGGCGCCACGTAGTAGAACGCGATATCGCCGGCGAACAGCAGGCGGTGTTGCGGCAGGTAGGCGACGATGTCCCCGTAGGTGTGCGCCGGGCCCATGAAGATCAGTTCGACGACGGTCTGGCCGTAGTAATACGTCATCCGGTTGTCGAACGTGGTGACCGGCGGCACGATCTGCCGCGGCTCGGTGCCGTCCGCCCACCCTTCGCGTTTCGGCCACAGCGCGGGACCCGGTACCATCTTCAGCACCTCGTCCCGGCAGTAGGGATGCGCCACGATTTCCGCCGGCATGAAGTACTGGTTGCCGTTCACATGGTCCGCATGGTGATGCGTGTTGATGACGTGGCGAAACGGCTTGTTGGTGATCTTCCGAACTGCCGCAATGAAGCTCTTCGCATGCATGGGTGCCGTCAGCGTGTCGATCACCATGACACCCTCGTCTCCGACGATGATGCCGGCGTTGCTGACGCTGACGTTGTCCCGGCCCGGTCCCCCCGCCTGGATGTAGGCGTACACATTCGGGGCAAGTTCCCGGAGCTCGGTGTTCCAGCTCGGGACTTGAGGATAGTTGGGATTGCGCGCAGGCGGTCCGCCCGCCGACTGCGTCTGCGCGGAGAGCCCCGGGTTGCCAACGCCGCGACTCAAAAACGACAGCGCTCCGAGGCCGGCCCCGGCACCCAGCCTGAGCGCGTCGCGACGGCTGAACCCCGTTGCCCCGGCATTTCGTGTTTTCGTCATCACGTCCTCGGATGCTCGTTAGCCGCCGCGCAGGTTTGCGAGTGAAACGTCATGAAGGATGCGGATTCTATCCGAATAGAGACCAGCAACATCAGCCGCGACCAATCGTGAACCAGCACCGCCGCCCGTCGATGAAGAACGCCGGAGCTGGACTACGATCGGCGACTTGAGTTCTCCGTTCCGCGCGCTCCGCTCGCGCAACTACCGCCTGTTCTTCATCGGCCAGGGCATCTCGCTGATTGGCACCTGGATGACGCGGCTGGCCACCGGGTGGCTGGTCTACCGCCTCACCGACTCGGCGTTCCTGCTTGGTGCCGTCAGCTTCGCCGGCCAGATCCCCTCGTTCTTCATTCCGCCACTGGCAGGCGTGTGGGTGGACCGGTGGGATCGCCACAAGGTGCTGATTGCCACACAGGTGCTCGCGATGGTGCAGTCGCTTGCCCTTGCGGCACTGACGCTGAGCGGGCACATCACCATGCCGTGGATCATCGGTTTGACGCTCTTTCAGGGTGTCATCAACGCGGTCGAGATCCCGACCCGCCAGTCGTTCGTGGTGCTGATGATCGAGGACCGCGCCAATCTGAGCAACGCGATCGCGCTCAACTCGTCGAACTTCAACGCGGCGCGTCTGGTTGGCCCGGCCATCGCGGGAGGGCTGGTGGCCGCGGTTGGTGAGGGCTACTGCTTTCTGATCGACGGGCTCAGTTACATCGCCGTGATCGCCGGCCTCTTCGCGATGAAGCTGAAAAGGGACGACCGGCCGCGCACCAACAAACACGTGTGGCACGAGCTGGCAGAAGGCTGGAAATACGTCGCCGGGTCGGCAGCCATCCGCAGCATCCTGATCTTCCTCGCCCTGATCGGCATCGTCGGGGCACCGTACACGGTGCTCACGCCGATGATCGCCGGAGAGTCGCTCGGCGGTGGACCTCACACGCTCGGATTTCTGATGGCGGCGTCAGGGATTGGTGCGCTGGTGTGCGCCGTGAGGCTGGTGCTGAGGACGACGGTCGTCGGCCTCGGCCGGCTGATGGCCATCGCGGTGGCGATGTTCGGCGGCGCCTGCATCCTGCTCGGCATCTCGCACTGGTTCTGGATCTCGATGGCGCTGATGGCGATTACCGGCTACGGCCTGATGTATCAGATCGTCGCCACCAACACCATCGTGCAGACCATCGTCGAGGACGACAAGCGTGGTCGCGTCATGTCCTTCTACACGATCGCGCTGCTTGGGTCCGCGCCGATCGGGAGCCTGCTGGGCGGTGCGCTGGCCGCGCGCATCGGCGTCCAGCCGACCTTCATCGTCAGCGGCATCGCGTGCGGGCTGGCTGCGCTGTGGTTCTGGAAGCAATTGCCGGAGATACGCCGCGTGGTGCGGCCGCGATACGTCGAGCTCGGCATCATTCCGGAGGCGTGATATCGACGCCAGCCTTTTCCACAGAGGATTTGATGGTGAGGCTACTCGACGATTCTGCCGCCGGTGATGAAACGGCGATAGTTGCGAAAGCTCTGGGAGGTGCGCAGTCGGGGCGTCCCCGCGTTGCGAACCACGGTAACCGTCTCCTTGGACACCGGAAGCATCACCGACTCATCCGGATCCATGAAATCGACGCGCCGGTACACGATCGACGAATCGAGACGCTCGACCGTCATCAGCTCGGGCAAGTCGTGGCGCCGCTTCGGATCGGGCGGCAGCCTGACGTCGACCATTCCGGTCAGCCGTTCGTCGAGGCGCAGCACCTCCGCGGTGTCCTCGTCCACCCACACGCGTCCACGGGTGCGGCCCGGCAATTCGATCGAGAAGCAGTCGTCCTTGCGGGTGGCTGAAATCGCGCCGACCTCTCTGGACCGATAGTCGATCATCAGGGCAGGCTCGTTGCCAACCTTCCCTCGTCCAGCTGCCGTGAAGATGTAGTCGACCTGATTGTCCGGAAGGAACATCGCCAGCGGCTCGGGCGAGATGGCCTTCGGGTCCATGCACGCATCCCTGTCCTTCTCGCGCGGCGCACGGCTGTTGACGCGCACCAGCGTCCGGAGCACGTTCGCCTCCGGGACTCCACCGTCGCCGGGCGGTTCCCACGACACGCGCAGTTCGTAGAGCAGCCGCCGGGCAGGAGACCCGTTCGTCATCAGGTCGGAGCCGAGCGACTGCAGCAGGACGGTCTCGTCGCAGATGATGCTCTGCGCGCGCGCGTAATACGCGACGATCGAGTCGGCGAGCGCGGGACATGACGTTCGAGACGTCGAACGCCGGCGCTTTCTGGGCGCGGCCGACAACGGTGAGGGTCGCGAACAGCAGCGCAGTGATCAACGCGACGCGGCGCATGGTCTACAGACTACACCGGCTCGCAGGCCCGCGAGAGCCACGTTTCGGACTTGATCCACCGTGCCCGCCGTCCCCATACTTGCACCATGAACGCGGGCCCGACACGGCCTGGTGGAGCACATCGGTGATGCGGCCGGTCCGCGTACTCGCCTGGACGATCCTGGCCATCTTGGCCGTCGGCTCTGCCGCCTTCGCCCAGCGCATCTGGACCGGCGGCGGGCGGTTCTATCGCGAGCCGCCGAAATGGGTGAAGGAGGCGGACTTCGACGGCTCGTTCCTCTACTGCCGTGGCTTCTACACCAGCGTGTCACGCGAGGCCGGCGGCCAGGGATGGAGCACCGATTATCCTGGCGCCGACAACAACTTCTCCGTACGGCTCGCAGAGCTGACGCGGGTTCACGTGAAGCTCAACGAGAATCGACAGCCCAACTACGGCGTCGTGTCACTGACGGATCCGCTGCTCTATCGCTGCCCGATCCTGTTCATGGAGGACGTCGGCACGCTCGAGTTCTCTGACGCCGAAGTGCAGGCGCTGCGCGCCTACTTCCTCAAGGGCGGGTTTCTCTGGGTGGACGATTTCTGGGGAAGCTTCGCATGGGACCACTGGTCTCAGCAGATGGCCCGGGTCCTCCCGCCAGGAGAGTTTCCGGTCGTGGACGTGCCGCTGGACCACCCGATCATGCACACGCTCTACGACGTGAAGGACTACCTGCAGGTGCCGTCGATCCAGTTCTGGTATCAGAGCAGCGGGTCCACCTCGGAACGCGGATACGACAGCGCGCAGGTCCACTACCGCGGCATCCAGGATCGTGATGGCCGTCTGATGGTGTTCATGACGCACAACACCGATGTCGCCGACACGTGGGAGCGGGAGGGCGAAAACCGCGAGTACTTCGATCTCTTCTCGCCGCGAGGCTACGCCATCGGCGTCAACGCCGTGCTGTACGCGATGACGCACTGAGTCGCGGTGCGCACCAGGGCGGCGGGGTCGCGCCGACCGCCGCGCCAGACGCTAACCCGGCGAGGCTCCGCGGCTCGGTCGCAGTCGCTCAGAACTGATACTGCACGCGAACCGCGGCGCTCCGCGGCGGACCGAGCGCCGTCCCCGAGAACAGGCCCGCGAAGTTGATCACGTTGAGCCGATTGGTGACGTTCGCCACCTCGATGCGCAGGTTCAGGCGACGTTCGGCGTTCCGCCAGAGGCTCAGGCCCGCACCGACATCGACGCCGAAGTTCGCGCGCACGCGTCCGGCCTCGAAGTCGACCATCGCCACCGTGTCCTCGCCGAATTGCTCGGCGAGTTCCTCCTCGTCGACCTCTCCTTCGAGTTCCACCGGAAGGCCGCTGCCGTAGCGCATCGTCGTCGCCAGCCACCAGCCGATCGTTCGGCGTGAAACGCAGCTGCCCGCGGATCGTGTGACGCTGATCCTGGGTGATGGGCACCTCTCCTTCAGCGTCGAGTGTCCTCGAGCGCATCCTCGCCGACGAACAGCCCGCCGACAACGGGCAGCCGCGCCGTGCCCTTCAGCAGCGAATAGCTGACGAACCCGCTGACGCGCCGGACGGGCAGCAGCGTCAGCTTGGCATCCAGCGCCGCGGATGTGCGCCGACTCGAACGCCACCGGGAAGCTGACTCCGGTGTTCAGGAACACATCGTCGTCGGCGAATTGCGAGAACGATGCGGCGGTAGGCCGTGAGGTCCACGCGGCAGACGCCGCGCGAGCGCCGGCGGTCAGGCCGGCGTCGATGAAGTCGCCGCGCGAGGGCAGCACCGGCAGTTGCGCGACCGGTGTCGCTCGCGGACCCCGTCTGACTGGAACTGGCCAGCAGCAGGTTCTCGACGGCCGGAGTCTGGAAGGCGCGATCGTACGACGCACGCAACACCAGGTCGGCGTCGGGCCGCGACCAGGCGATGCCGAGGCGAGGGCTGAAGGCGTTGTCGTCCACGACGAACGCATAGCGATCCCAGCGCAGCCCGGCGCTGACGGTCAGCGGAACCGAGACGCATCGTGTCCTGCGCGAACAGCGACTGCTCCTTGTCGGTCCGTTGCTCGCTGAACGCGAAGGTCGGCGCGGTGCCTGGTCGAGAACGCGCCGGATCGGTGATCGCGTAGTCGAGCGCCTCGCGGACTGGCGTGTGAACGGCGTCGCCGCCGAACTTCACCTGGTGACGCGCCGAAGTCGGCGGCGACGCTCGCATTGACGAAGCCACGCGTAAGCGAGCGGTCCTGCGCGACGATCACCGGTGTGGAGGCGTCGTTGGACGTGAGCGTGGCGTCGATGCGCTCGGCCATGCCGCGGATGTTCAACACGTACCGGGAGTGGAAGAGCCGCATCCACGAGGCCTGCGCGAGGTGCTCGCCCCCGGTGCGCTCCTGCCGCTGGCCGGCGGCTTCCTGCAACTGCTCGTTGGGGACGAGAAAATCGGTGGCGCGGCGGTGCCAGGTGAATCGCAAGCCGATCGACGTCGGTCAACTGGGCGTCGTACGCCGCAGTGACGCCCGTCGAGCGCGCCGTGATTGGTGAAGTTGTCTTCGACCGGCGGATCGAGATAGCGATCCGTGCGAGCCGCGGACGCACTGATCGACAGCGCTCGCCGGTTCCAGCCGTAGCGGCCCGTCGCGCCCGCCGACGCGGTGCCGAAGCTGCCGCCCCCGCATCGATCATCCCGTGAAACCCGCCCTCGATGTCGCGCGCGGTCGTCACCTCGACGACGCCTCCGAGCTTGCGTCCGTACTCGGCCGGAAAGTTGCCGGTCAGCACCGCCATACCCTGGAGTTCGCCTTCCTGCAGGTCGGGCGCGAATGCGGGCGAGCGATTTTCGTCCATCGGCACGCCGTCGATCGACGAACAGCGTCTGGTACTCGGAGCCGCGCGGATGCAGGACGCCGTTGGCCTCCATCAACCAGCCGGGCTGCGAATCGACCAGTTCGAGCATCCGGCGCCCCGGCACCGCCGGCAGCGCGTCCTG
Organism: uncultured Acidobacteriota bacterium; assembly: GCA_963697745.1. Lineage (GTDB taxonomy): Bacteria > Acidobacteriota > Vicinamibacteria > Vicinamibacterales > CAVVIG01 > CAVVIG01. The sequence goes on from CAVOPD010000003.1 coordinate 176,877, forward strand.
GATCTGCGGCGCGCCAATCGAGAAGGAGATCCCCGCGCGAGCCGTGTCCACGAGCGGCGTCTCGCTGGTCACCGTCACGTCGCTGGACACAGCGGCGAGCGAGAGCTGCACGATCAGCGTGCGCGGCACGGTGGTGCGAACTTCGATGAGGTCGGAGTACGGCGTAAACCCGCTGCGCTCGACGATCAGACGGAAGACACCGAACGGAAGGTCCTGCAGGGTGAACCGGCCGCTCTCGTCAATCGAGAACTGCCGCCGCAACTGCGGCGCCTCGCTCGCCAGCGTTCCCGTGGCGCCGATCGCCAGGCCGGTCTGATCGGTCACAACGAGACGGATTTCGCCGCGCTCGACCTGTGCACGCGCGGTTCCAGGTGCGACGCACGCGATCAGCACAAGCGCGAGCATGACGTGTGCGAAAGCTCGCGCGTACCACGAACAACATCGTGCGCGGCTCCATCCCGTTCGCGCCATCGCGATCTATCCCCGGTTCGGAATGCTTGCGGCGGCGATCGCACCCAGGTCGTCACTGCCGTGCCCCTGGGCGATCGCCTCGTCCATGCGCTTCGCAATCGCCGGCAACGCCGTGAGCGGCTCGTTGCCCGCGGCCTCGAGCATCAGCCGCATGTCCTTGCGCGCCATGGTCAGCTCGAAGCTCGCGCTGAAGTCGCCGTGTGCGATCTTCTGAGCCCGGGCGCTCAGTGCGCCGGCGGCGTTGAAGCGGCTGAACACGCCGATCGCATCCGTCGGCGAGACGCCGAGGTTCTTTGCCATCGCCAGGATGTCGGCGATGCCGCCGGTCATCGCGAACAGCATGGAGTTACCGAAAATCTTGAGTGCCGCCGCGAGGTCCTCGCGTTCGCCGAGATACCAGAGATCCGTCGCCATGCCCGCAAGCGTCGGCTGGACGCCCTCGAACACCGCGGCCGGTCCCGACACCATCATCACGCCCTTTGGACTCCTTCGCCATCGCCGGTCCCATGAACACCGGCGCGTGCAGGAATCGGATGCCGCTCGAAGCCATGCGTTTGAGACGCGCACCCGTACCCACCGGGGACGTGGTGGTGTGATCGACGATCGTGGCCGACGAGCGGACGTGCGGGACGATGCGCTCGAGCAGCGCGTCCACGGCGGCGTCGTCGGACAGCGTCATGTGGATTTCATCGGCGGCAGCGACCGCCTGCTCCGGTGTGTCGGCAATCGAGGCGCCTGCCGATTGCAGCGCCTTCGCCTTCGATGCCGTCCGGTTCCACACCGTGACCGACAGATCGCGGCGAAGCATCGATTCCACCATCCCGCTGCCGAGCAGCCCCGTTCCCAGAAACGCTATGTGAGTCATAGGACCTCAGACAATTTCCACAGCGGTGACCTCGGCGCCCGGAAACTGGTGGCCGACGCAGAGGTCGTACACCCAGCCACCGAACACCGCGCCGACACACGGCGCGACAACCGGCACCCACCACCAGCCGTGCGCCGCGGTGAACACCTCGCCGCCCCACCCGGCGATCGACGTGAAGAGGCGCGGGCCGAAGTCGCGCGCCGGATTGATCGCATAGCCGGTGTTGAACCCGAAGCTCGCGCCAATCGCCACCACCAGCAGGCCGACGATGACGGGCGTGAGACCGTTGGGCGGAGGAGAGTTGCGGGTATCGGTGATGCCGAGAATGGCCCCCATCAGCAGCGCAGTCCCGAGCGCTTCGATTCAGGAAACCGATTCCGATGCTCATGAACGGCTGCGGATAGGTCGCCCAGATGCCCGCCGTCCCCAGTTCGCCAGTGACGTGCCGGACGCCGCCGTCGAACGCGGCAAGCGCATCGAAGTACGCCGCAAAGACCACCGCGGACGCGACCAGCGCCCCCGCCATTTGCGCGACGATGTAGGCGCCGACCTTCGACCACGGAAATCGGCGATGCACGGCCAGCGCAATGGTCACGGCCGGATTCAGGTGTGCTCCTGTCACGCCGGCAGACACGTAACAGCCCATCGCGACCGCGATGCCCCAGCAGATGTTGATCGACAGCATCGAGCCCGCGGTCTGTCGGCTGAGCACCGTCTGCGCCACCACACCCAGGCCGAATACGAGCAGCACCAGCGTGCCCAGAAACTCCGCGAGCATCTCGCGAACCACACCCCGTGACATCCGGCCTCCTCTCGGAAAAACGTTGCTCATTGTAGACTCTTCCGCCATGCCTTACATCCTGGCGCTCGATCAGGGAACGACGAGTTCCCGCGCAATCGTCTTCGCCGCCGACGGCAGCATCCGCGCAGTGGCCCAGAAGGAATTCACGCAGCTGTTTCCGCGCGCCGGGTGGGTCGAACACGACCCACAGGAGATCTGGGCCTCGCAGATCGGCGTCGCCATCGAAGCGCTCGGGCGCGCGAAGCTGAGCGCACGCGACATCGCCGCGGTCGGCATCACGAACCAGCGCGAGACGACGGTGGTCTGGGATCGGGACACGGGTGAGCCGATCCACAACGCGATCGTGTGGCAGGACCGGAGGACCGCGGAGTTCTGCGAACGGCTCAAGGCGGACGGTGCGGGGCCGATGGTCCAGGAAAAGACCGGGCTGCTCATCGACGCGTACTTCTCCGCCAGCAAGATTCGCTGGCTGCTGGACAACGTCGCCGGCGCACAGGACCGGGCGCGCGCGGGGCGACTCGCGTTCGGGACCATCGACAGCTGGCTGATCTGGAAGCTCACCGGCGGCCGCGAGCATGTCACGGACGTGAGCAATGCCTCGCGCACGATGCTGTTCAACATCCACTCGCTGGGCTGGGACGACCAGCTGCTGGAGTTGTTCGACGTGCCCGCCTCGATGCTGCCGACGGTGCGCGCGTCCAGCATCGTCTACGGCGAGACGTCCACATCGCTCGGCCTGGGTCAGGTGCCGATCGCCGGAGTCGCAGGCGATCAGCAGGCCGCCCTGTTCGGTCAGATGTGCCTCGCGCCCGGAATGTCGAAGAACACCTACGGCACCGGCTGCTTCCTGCTGCAGAACATCGGCACGTCGCCAACGACCTCGCGCAATCAGCTCGTCACCACGATCGCGTGGCAGGTGAATGGCCGCACCGAGTATGCGCTCGAGGGCAGCGTCTTCATCGGCGGCGCGGTGGTGCAGTGGGTCCGCGATGGACTCGGGCTCATTCGCGCGGCAGCCGACATCGAGCCGCTCGCGCTGTCGGTTCCCGACAACGGCGGCGTGTACCTGGTGCCGGCGTTCGCGGGGCTGGGTGCGCCACACTGGGACCCGTTCGCGCGCGGCGCACTCCTCGGCATCACGCGCGGCACCAGCTCCGGGCACATTGCCAGAGCGGCGCTCGAGAGCATCGCGTTCCAGGTGGCCGATCTCCTGGATGCGATGGCTGCGGACTGCGGCATCGCCGCAACGGAGCTGCGCGTGGACGGCGGCGCGGCCGCCAACGACACGCTGATGCAGATTCAGGCCGACCTGCTGGGCGTGCCGGTTGTCCGGCCCGCCGTGACTGAGACGACGGCACTCGGCGCGGCGTACCTCGCCGGCCTCGGCGTAGGGTTCTGGAAATCCCCCGGCGAACTCACAGGCCAGTGGCAGGTGGACCGGCGATTCGAACCGCGGATGCCGCGCGATGCGGCCCGGTCGCTGCGTCAGCGTTGGACTCTCGCGGTCGAACGGGCCAAGTCATGGGAAACGGGATCCACGAGCGCTTCTCCGGCGTCCTGATACCTCACGCAGTAAGATCTGCACGTGGTGCAGCTGCCGACCTTCAGGTCGGCCGTCAGATGCGGACCTGAAGGTCCGCGGCTGCATCAGACTGGTTCAGGAGGAGCAATGAAAGCACTGGTGTTTGCGATGGCGGTAATGGCTGGCCTGGCGGCCGTGCCAGCGATGGCAGCTGATCTGAAGGTCGGCGATCCCGCGCCCGACTTCACGCTGCAGGCGACGGACGGAAAGACCTACAAGCTTTCGGACTTCAAGGGCAAGCAGGCCGTCGTGCTCGCATGGTTCCCGAAGGCCTTCACGCAGGGCTGCACGATCGAGTGCAAATCGCTGGCGGAACATGGCGATCTCATCCGGAAGTACGACGCCACGTACTTCATGGCGAGCGTTGACCCGCTGGACGGCGCACAGGGCAATAAGGCGTTCGCTGAAACCCACAAGGCGGACTTCCCGCTGCTCAGCGATCCCACCAAGGAAACCGCGAAGGCCTACGGTGTGCTCGCCGAACGCGGGTTCGCCAATCGCTGGACCTTCTACATCGGCAAGGACGGCCGCATCCAGGCCATCGACAAGGATGTGGCCAATCGTCTGGCGACGTCGGCCGAAGACATGGCCGCCAAGCTCGGCGAACTCAAGACGCCGATGAAGATGGCGAGCAAGTAGGCATCTCAGACAGCCGGGCTGGGTTCTCCGCTCGGTTCTCCGGTTCGGCTGTCACCCCTCCGCCGGAAGCGCGTCAGCGCTACTGCACCTAACCCGACCGTCCAGGCCAGGTACTCGATCACCGCTCCCCCGATCCCCAAAGCTATTGCCATCGGGAACATGACGCTTCCACCGAGACTGATGAGTCGTGCCAGCATGACCGGCAGCATCAGGAGCAGCACACCGATCACGGTCAAGGCGTAGGGACTCCGTTCAGGCCAACCGAGCCGCCCAGCGGCAATGCCGCCCACCCGGTGCGCGACGCCCGTGAAGCCGACGAGCGCCACCACCGCGATCGCCAGAATCGCAAACGGCAACAGCAACAGGAGCGGAATGCCCACGATCGTCACGACGAGCACCACAATGGTGATGACGAGCAGCGGAAGGAAGAGGATCTGCGCGAGGAAGCCGACCGCGCCGGCCTTGAGTGAAGACATGGCGGCCACGCTGCCGGCGCGCTCCATGTAGTCGCGTCCGAACAGCACCACGAGCAGCGTCAGCAGGCACAGCACGGCAACGCGTGCCAATGTGCCGATGAATTGGAACGCCGTGCCCACACGGGAATTCCACCAGAAGGGCACCGGATTGCGGCGCCAGTTCCAGTCGCCGAACTCCAGGCCGCCGAGACTGACCTCCTGGGCCTTGCCGCGCACCTGCGCGCCATCGGCGCGATTCAGCCGGCCACCGACCACCGTCACGTCGCCGTCAACGACGGCGTGGGCACCGAGCGTGGCGGTCCCACCGACTGCCACGACGTCGCCCTGCACTTCGCCGTCAACATGCACCGCGCCGCCGACGGCGATCACGTCGCCCTCGATCACCTCACCGTCCTCGACTGTCACGTCGCCGCCGATGCGGACGCGGTCGCCGTTGCGCCGATCGACTCCGCGCCGCCGGGTCCGCGGAGCCGGAGGGGCCGGTTCACTGGGCGATGGAGGTGGTGCGATCTGGGGAAGGTCGGCCGACGAAGGCGGTGTGGCTGGTGTGGGTGGCGGTGCGGGAGCGGCTGGAGAGCCCGCAAACAGTGCGCGGCGAGCTGATTCGGAGAGATACGACAGCTGCAGGATCGCATCAGCTCCGGCGCCGAGCTTCGCGCGCAGTTCAGCGCCCGTGGCGGGCTGTCCGTCGATCGCGATCGTACCGGAGGTGATTTCAATCGAGCGCACACCGGGCACCGCGGTCTTCGGATGCAGCGCCACGCCGTCGCGCAGCGGCAGCACGTCGAATCGACGCTCGACTTCCCTCTTCAACGCATCGTCGCGCCCGTCCTGCGACCACGCCGTCGATGCGCCGCACATGATGGCGAGCGCCATGAGGACGCTCATCCTGCGTATCTGGATCATCGCGAAGACTCCTCATCAGAACCGAGCAGACGCTGCAGCCAGTAGAACGCGAGCGCACCGACCACCGCGAGCCCGAGCAGCACGCCAGACGCTTCGCTCGTCGCCAGCGTGTCGCCGGCAGCGCGGCCGACGGCGGACGCGATGGTCCATGGGTCGGCGCCCGAGCTCATCGAAGCGGCCAGCCACACGCATCCGTTCACCGTCAGCGTCAGCGCGCGGACACCAGCACGGATCGCAAGCGGCAGGAGGACATAGAGCGCCCCCATGCCTGCGATCACCGAAACCAGTCCGGCACCCGCGAGTCGCGCCGTGCGGGCCGCGGGACCCGTCGACGGCTGTTGCCAGCCCATCTAGTTAGTTTTACGCGAGTTGTGGCAGCGACGTTCCAACACGCGGATTCAGCAGGAATTCACGCATTCCAGGTGGCAGAGGTGGGGGAGAACGAAGGCAGAAAGGCGAAAGGCAAGAAGGCAGAAAGCCAAGAAGGTGGAAAAAAGGCAGAACGCAGACGAGGCGGAAGGCGCGAAGCCGGACTTCAACCTGGGAACGCAAGAAGTCACAAAACGCACCACGAGGCGCATGCCGCATTTCCGCCTTGTGCCTTTTGCCTTTTTGCCTTTTTGCCTTTCGAGCCGTTTACTTCAACGAAATCCCCGCTCCGATCATCAGCAGGGTCGTGCGCGGGCTGCTGGGGTACTGCGGAAGCGGGGTGCTTGGGTTGATTGCATAGAAGCGAACGTCGAGGCTGAACGCCAGGTGCCGCTTGATGAACCAGCGCGCGCCACCGCCGTAGTTGATGGTCTTCAGCCGTTCGCTGTCGGGCGGCGCTGCGGGCTCGCCGGTCGGACCAAGCGACCAGGTGGAGGGCCCGATTCCGCCGCTGATGTAACTCCAGCCGTCGCCATCTCCGAAATTGAACGAGAGCTGCGGCGCCACGTGCATGAACCGCTCTGTGGTTGCGCGACTGAACACGCCGTCGGAGACCTCCTGCGAGTCCTTGCTCGCGCGCACCATCGTCAGTTCGCCGCCGATTCCGAAGGTCACGGCTTTCCAGCGCAGCAGATACACCTGCGCCGCAGTGTGCAGCCCCAGACCCCGCCCCGGTAATTCGTTGACGTTCAGGCTCCGGCTCGCCGCGAGCTGCGCATCGTCGGTGGGAAACGTCGGGAAGATGCCCTGCACGTCGATGACGAAGGGACCAATCTTCGGGGGCGCGTCCTGTGCCGCAGCGATCGGCGCGAACAGGCCGACGACGGCGGCAACCACAGCGATGAGCGACAGTGAACGCAAGCCGGGCCATTGTACCAGTCGCGAATGTGAGAAGGTGTCGGCTCAGGCGCAAGTTTGACGGTCGTCCGTTCCCTTACGTACGATGCATGCCCAGAATGGACCGTTACGCTGCATTACCTGCTCTTCCCGATCGCATCAACCGTCTCGACCAGCTGGCCGTCGACCTCTGGTGGAGCTGGAACGCCGAAGGACGGAGTGTTTTCCGCCGCCTTGACTACACCCTGTGGCGCGAGACCGCCCACAATCCGGTGCGGATGCTTTCGCTGATTGCCCGATCGAAAATCGAAGCCGCCGCGCGAGACCCGCAGTTCCTGGCCACGTACGACGCGGCGATCGCCAATCTTGAATCGGCGCGCTCCGCGCACAACACCTGGTGGGCAAACAAGCACCCGCACGCGCAGGGTCGATCGATCGCGTACTTCTCAGCGGAGTTCGCGCTGCATCAGTCGCTGCCGATCTACGCGGGTGGACTCGGCGTGCTCGCCGGCGATCACTGCAAGGAGGCCAGCGACCTGGGGGTGCCGTTGATCGGCATCGGCTTCATGTACCCGCAGGGGTATTTTCATCAGCACGTCTCCGCGGAAGGATGGCAGGAAGAGAGTTACGAGCGGCTGAACTGGGCCGATACCGCCATCGAGAAAGCCACTGCCAGCGACGGCAGTCCGCTCATCACCGCGGTGCCGATCGGCGAACGGACCGTGCTCGTGCAGGTGTGGCGCGTCCATGCCGGGCGCGTGAAGCTGTACCTGCTCGACACCGACCTCGAAGAGAATGCTCCCTGGGATCGGGAACTGTCGGCGCGCCTGTACGGAGGGGATCGTGAGACGCGCATCCAGCAGGAAATCATTCTGGGGATCGGCGGCGTCCGGACCCTGAAGGCCCTTGGCTCGGATCCGGCAGTCTTCCACCTCAATGAAGGGCACGCCGGGTTCGTCGTGCTCCAGCGCATCCGCGATTTGATCGAGGAGGGCGCGACGTTCGACGATGCGCTCGAGCAGATCCGGCGAACCACCGTCTTCACCACGCACACCCCCGTTCCCGCCGGCCATGACGCGTTCGCGTTTCAGCAGGTCGAACAGCATCTCGCCGGCTGCTGGGGCACGCTTGGCGAGTACCGCGATCAATTCCTCGCCCTGGGTTTGCACGACAACGGCAGCGGGCCGCAGTTCAACATGACCGCGCTGGCGCTCCGCTCCGCGGGTGCGGTGAACGCCGTCAGCGAGTTGCACGGCCAGGTCACCCGCTCGATGTGGTCGCCGATGTGGCCGGGCCGTCCCGAGGCGGAGATCCCCGTCGGCTACATCACCAACGGGGTGCACGTGCCCACCTGGATCGCAGCGGATCTGGGCGACCTGTTTTCCAGGCACCTCGGCTCGGGATGGCTCGATCGGCAGGACGACCCGGCGCAGTGGGATGCGATCCTCGACATTCCCGATGAGGAACTCTGGGCCGTGCGTCAGTCGCTACGCCGTTACCTGTTCACCTTCCTGAGGGAGCGCGCACGACAGCGCTGGACGATCGAGCGGGTCGGCACGCCGCGGGTCGTCGCGGCCGGCACGCTGCTCGAACCCGAGGCGCTCACCATCGGCTTCGCGCGCCGGTTCACCGGGTACAAGCGCCCCGAGCTCATTTTCAATGACGCCGAGCGGCTCTCGCGCATTCTGTCCTCGCCGGAGCGGCCGGTGCAGATTGTGTTCGCCGGCAAGTCGCATCCTGCCGACGAAACAGGCAAGCATCACCTGCAGCGCGTGTACAAGCGCGCACTCGACCCGACGTTCGGCGGGCGCATTGCGTTCGTGGACGACTACGACCTGCATGTTGCGCACTTCCTCGTGCAGGGATGCGACGTGTGGCTGAACAATCCGCGCAAGCCGCTCGAAGCGAGCGGTACCAGCGGCATGAAAGCGGCCCTCAACGGCGTGCCGCACCTGAGCATCGGCGATGGCTGGTGGGCCGAGGGCTACAACTCGCGGAACGGATGGCTCATCGACGGCGGACTCCAGGGCGACGACCTGGAAGCGGTCGACGCCGCCGACGCGGCTGCGCTCTACACGCTGCTCGAGGAGCACATCGTGCCGGCGTACTACGACCGGGACGCGGCGGGTGTACCGCATCGCTGGCTCGCCGTGGTCAAGGAGTCGATCCGGACGGTGGCGCCGCGCTTCTCCGCCCGGCGCATGGTCAAGCAGTATGTCGAGGGCATGTATGCGCCCGCCCTCGAGAACAGGATGGTCGTCGGCCGATGAATTCCACACGAGGACAGATGACATTGCGACACATGCACATAGGCGCGCTGGCGCTGGCGCTCGCCCTCACGATTGGCGCCACGGCTGCACCGCGCGTCCACGCGCAGGGCGCGCCCGCGGCGTTGACGCTGACCAGTACCGCTTTCAAGAACGGGGACGCGCTGCCCAAGGACTATTCGGGCGATGGCAAGAACGTCTCGCCGCCGCTCGCGTGGACCGGCGCGCCGGCGTCCACAAAGGAGTTCGCGCTCATTCTGGACGATCCCGACGCCAACTTCGGCGGGCGCGGCCCGTTCGTCCACTGGGTGATCTACAAGATTCCGGGCACCGCCAGGGGACTGCCGGAAGCAGTCCCGATGGGAGCCAATGTGAGCGTGGCCGGGATCACCGGAGCGATCAACGGCCTGTCGGGCTTCAACGCGTTCCAGCGTCCGGGGCAGCCGCCGATGGAGCCGGGATATCGTGGTCCGGCGCCGCCTGCCGGGCAGCCGCATCACTATCACTTCACCCTGTATGCGCTGAGCGAGCCGCTCGACGTCAAGGAAGGGCTCGACAAAGCCGCTCTCCTCAAGGCGATGGAAGGCAAGATTGTCGCGCAGGGAGAAATCGTCGGCGTCTACCAGAGGTGACACACCATTTAACGATTTGCCGATTTAACGATTTGACGATTTGGCGATTTGGCGATTTGGCGATTTGGCGATTTGGCGACCCGCCCGTCCCGTTTCTGACGGCGAAATTCAAAGTGCTAGACTGAACTGATGCCACGGAAGACGGTTGTCAAGGCGCGCTGCGCACTCTGCGGCGCCAAGGAAGTGTCGGAGCCCCGCGGCGAGGAGAAGTACTGCCGGGACTGCTGGGACAAGAAGATCGCCGTCGAGGAAATCGTCGCGCGCGAGTTCGCGCTCAAGCGTTACATCCGGGCGCACAGCGCGGAGAAGTACCTGATCTATCACTCCACGCTGAAGCGGCCGTGTGGGCAGCTCATCGTCGTCGATGATGGTTACGATCTGTTCCTGACCTTGATGCTCTACCCCAACTTCGGGTGGGACGATCCCGCCTACCACCTGGAGGGGGATCCCGAAGGCCGTCTCTTTTCGGAACTGCTGGTCGACGTCGTCGCCGCCGAGGTCATCGAGCCCTGGGGTGGCGGCAAGTGGCACATGGAAATCGTCCGCACCGTCAACCCCGAACCGGAAGACTGGAACGGGGAAATGTAAGGTCCCGTGCTGTATAATCGCGGCTTCTTGTTCTTCCGACCGACCGAACCTTTCTGGAGGATAGATATGAATCGCGTGCATTTTGCCGTCGCCGCGACGCTCATCAGCACCACGATGTTTGCCGGCGCCGTGGTCGCGGCTCAGTCCACGCAGCTGACGCCCGTGCTCGCCGGCAAGAAGGTTGTCCCGCCAATGAAGGGCGAGGCGACCATTGATATCACCCAGCCGGTGACCAAGGCGATTCCCGGCAAGAGCCTGGTCCAGACGACGATCAAGGTGAAGAACTCATCTGCGGCGCCGATCGCCCGCTTGATGGTCGCCGAAACGTGGTACGACGCGTCCGGTTCCGTCGTTGCCGGCGGCCGCGGCGTGATCAACGGCTTTCTGCAGCCCGGCGAAGTTCAGACCATCACCATCGATACGCCGTACAGCCCGAAGATGAAGTCCAACAACTGGAACTTCACGCATGCCAACGGCACCGTCAAGCCGAACAAGGTGAAGACCCTGGACGCACCGGCTGCCGACGCGGCTCCCAAGAAGTAATCCCGGTTCATCTCGTACGCCATCAAGGCCGGACCGCCCTGCGTGTCCGGCCTTTTCTTTTTCACATAGAATCCTCAGCGGGTCCTCCGCCACCACGTGCACACCAGCAGCGCCGCCCTCACACTGACGGCCTTGATCCTGGCCTGGGTACTCGCGTTCCTTGTCTTCATCATCGCGCTGCGCAGACGCTGGTTCAGCGGCTATGCGCACGGCTTTCTCCTGTCGCTCGCGATCGCGGTGACCGGCGCCGCGATGATGTCGGCCATCGTGGTCGGCCGCTGGGGCTTCATCGCCGCGAAGCAGAGCGTTGACGGCGAGGTGACCACGGCGCTCGAAAATGTTGCCGCGATCGTCGATTCGCAGATGCTCGCTGACCTCCATCAGATGCAGGGCACCCTGGAGCGTCTGGCCGGCGCCATGGCGCCGCTCGTCGATCATGCCTCGCCAGGCGAACTGTCAGAGCGGCTCCAGGCCATCCACACGTTCCTGCCCCGCTACCGCGTAGTGCAGCTGCTGAATGCCCGGGGAGACGTCCTCGCGTCGACCACCGACCACACCCTCGAGCCGCTGAGCCGCGCGGCGGTGGGCTATGCGCTGGACGGCACGCCATACATCTCCGACGCGTTCGCATCAAAGGCGTTCGGCACCGAGGTCGTCGCGCTGGCCACCCCGGTGAAAGGCACATCCGGCGAAGTGACCGCCGTCGTAACGTCCGTGTTCGATTTGCGTGCGATGCTGACGGAACTGGTGGCGGACAGCCGTTTCAACCAGAGTGGCGTTGCCGTCATCGTGGACGGCAACGGCGACATCATCGCGCACCCCGATCCCTCACGGCTTGGCGCGAGTGTCCGCGACTACGATGCGGTGCGGCGCGCCTGGGCTACTCGCACCTCGGGGTCCGTGGTGGCGAAGAACGACGCCGGCGTCGAACGTCTGTTCTTCTACCGCCCAATCACCAACCCCTCAACAACCGCGACGCAGCCGTGGGTACTGCTGACCGAGGTTGACGAACGCGAGGAACTGGCCGTCCTCCGCCACCTGCAGCGCGAACTCTACGGCGGAATCGCGGCGCTGTTCGTCATCAGCTTCCTTCTTGCCCAGCAGATCGCCACGTCGGTGGATCGGCCGCTCACCTCCCTGAAGCACCTGGCGGCACGCCTCGGGCAGGGCGATCTCGAGGCCCGCAGCGACGTGCACGGGCGCGACCTTGCCGGATCCCTCGCCGCATCACTCGACTCCATGGCTGCCGGACTGCGCGAACGCGATCGCGTGAAGGCCGTGTTCGGCCGGTACATCGCCACGCAGGTATCCGAGAAAATCCTCAGCGGCGACATCAGCCTTGGCGGCGAATCGCGCGTCGTCACGATCCTGTTCTCGGACATCCGCAATTTCACGTCGATGGCGGAAGACATGACGCCCCAGCAGGTCGTGTCGTTCCTGAATGCGTACTTCTCGGAGATGGTGGAGGCGGTCTTCGAGCAGGGCGGCGTGCTCGACAAATTTCTCGGCGACGGGATGATGGCCGTGTTCGGATCGCTCGGCGACCAGCCGGATCACGCGCTCAGGGCAGTGCGCACCGCGCTGCGGATGAAGGCGCTGCTCGGAAAAATCAACGGTGAACGGGCTGCAGCGGGGCAGCCGCCCATCGCGATCGGCGTCGGCATACACACCGACGAGGTGGTAGTGGGCAACATCGGATCGGCGAGGCGACTGGAATACACGGTCATCGGCGACGGCGTCAACACGTCATCGCGGGTGCAGGCGCTGAACAAGCAGTTCGGGACGACGATTCTGATCACCGAGACGACGTTCGAAATCGTGAAGGGCACGTTCGACTGCCGGCCGATGCCGGACACACCGCTGCGCGGAAAACAGCGCGCCCTCCAGTTCTACGAGGTGCTGGCCGCGCACGAAGCGGCGGCGGTCTGAAGACCCGCCGCCACGTACCGTGTGCCATGACGCCCCAACACCGGCGTCAGCGAATGGACTCGAAGCGCACGGGAGGCCTCAGGGTTGGAACCGAGACGACGACAAACGGGTAGGTGAGGACCTGCGCCGTGACTGCGTCGCTCGGAGGCGCCTGCTCTCGATACCGGACCAGGCTGCCGGACGCGTCAGTCACGACGGAGACGACTTCCACCCGGTATCCGGCGGTAGGACGGGCGCCGAGAAAGATGCCGACCACCGACTCCGTTGCGAAGTCCACCGTCGGCAGCGGACGCGCCGCGTGTTCGCGCCACAACGCGGCGAACTCCGCGGCGGTGCTGATCGTCACCTGCCGCCGAGCCTCGATGCCGCTCTGAGCCCCGCTGTCGATGACGCGGATGGGGAGCGATGCCGATTGCGCCAGCATGGCCGCGACGAACGCCGCGGCCAGCGTCACGGCTGCGGCCGGCGGACCGCCGGCACCACCCGGAACTGCACCTGGCGAGTCGACGACACGTTGTCGCCGAGTCGGGACCGCGCTTCGACGCTCAGGACATAATCGCCCGGAGCCAGGTCCGAAAGCGGCACGCGGGTCGAGTAGCCATAGCCGCCTGTCGCGCCCTGCAGTTCGCTCGAGTCGCGCTGGTCCTCGTTCTTGAATACCGGCTTCCCCTCGTCGGTGAGGACCGAGGTGACGATGTCCACCTTGTGCGGGTTCTTCCCGGAGTTGTCGTAGACCTCGGCAAACAGCGCGAGCTCGTCGTTCTGGGGGAAGGTGCGGAGCGCGATGGGCGGTGCCGGCAGCACCGCTTTGAGCTGCTCGTCTGGACGTGCCGTCATCATCGCTGCTCCAGCCATCGACGTGATGGTCAGGCCGCTGAGCGCGATCGGCTGCTTGTAGAAGTCCGGAACGTCGAGATCGTAGACGACCGATCCCACGAGGTTCTTCTCCGTATCGCGCGCCGCCACCCGCAGCTGGTAGCGCCCGACCGGCAGTTCGACGCGGTTCAGGACGCGCACACCGGTCTGCTCCACGCGGCTCTTGCTCTCGGGTCGAAGATTCAAGGTCAGCGAGTCGTTCCGTGCGCCGAAGATCTTGGACTTGTTGTCGACCGCCATGAACGAGATCTCGACCTTGCTGTTCGTGCCGAGACTCAGGTCGCGGCCATTCAGTTCGACACCGACCACCACCGACGCATTCGGCTTCGGTCCCTTGAACGGCGCGGCGAACACGCGCATGGTGAGGCCGCTGACCTGCAGCGGGCTGTTGATGGCCTCGAACATCTCCGCCGGCATGCCGCCGGTCTTGGTGGTCTTCGGCGCGGCCTTGGTCTTGGGCATCGCGTAGCCGCGGCGCGACCGCACCGTAAGACCGGGACGGTTCACCTTGACCTCGATCTTGTGGAACTTCCCGTCCGGCTTGGTGGTCGGCGGATAGTAGGCGAGGACGTAGTACGAGCTGTTGTCCCGCACGATGCGATCGAACACGTTCGCGGTGTCGTTGCGGTTCACGGCCGCAAACCCGCCGCTTTCGTCGGACAACCAGCGCAGGCTGTCCTGTGAGTTCCGCAGATCGTTGCTCATCGACGACAGGCCGATGCCCGACGATGCATCGTTCTGGTTCGCGAAGCTGGAGACGCCGATCGCGTCCTCCCCCGGGGCGGCCAGCCCGCGCGGATCGATCGAGTAGATGCTGACGTTCGAACGTGCCGTCATCGCGACGGTGTCGCGGATCTCGTTCTGGATGGACAGCGCCGAACTCTGCGGCGCATCGTACGCCCTGATGATGTCGTTGATGTCGTAGTCGATCCCTTCGCTGAAGAAGAGCATCGTCTTGCGGCGGCCATGGACGCCGCCGAACCATTCCGCCACCTGCCGCAGCGTCTCGAGCATGTTGCGCGCGTACTGGGCGCGCTCGGTGTCGAACGGATCGTCGACACGGGCTGTCGGATCGACGTCCGCCTGGCGGAAGTACTGGTCGTTCTTGGCCAGGGTTGGCGACTGCAGCTTGCGGCCCATGAACTTGTCCACCGAGTTCAGGAGCAGCCGCTTGTTGCTGGTGAACTCCTGCGCGTCGGCGGACCGACCGCCCGTCGAGATCACCGCCATGATGTCGTTCGCGCCAAGGTTGCGCTCGATGAACTGCCTCGCGTTCTGCCGGACGCGCTGCGTGCGTGTGGCGTCCACGTGGAGATCGTCGAGGATCATGACGTAGACGCGGCCGTCGAACGGCCGCTCGTTCGACTTCACGTCCGGCTCGATCGGACGCTCTGCGAAGAGGGGGCGGTCGGCGCGCTCGATCGGGATGTCCACCAGCGAGAACGTCGAGACCGTCTGCGGCTTGCCGTCTTCGAACACCTGGAAGTCTTCCTTCTTCAGGTTCCGCACGAACTGCCCCTGTTCGTCGGTGACGACCGCGTCCACTTCGACGTATTCGACCTGCGCCTTGAAGGTCGGGTGACCGGCGCCTGCGGCTGGTCCTGCTGCGCCACGACTCCGACTCCGGCGAGCAGCACGATGGCTGCGGCAATCCTGACGCGTGCGTTCATGACTATTCCTGCCTTGAACGGATTATAGCGTTCGGTCTCCACTCCTTTGACGCCAGGCGCGCAGATACGGACGGCCCCCGGAAGGGAAACCACGTCTATACTGGACGTGTATGCCTGCGGGCGATCCTGCCTCGGCCCAGTTGCTGGATCTGCCGGCTATCCGCGCCGCCCTCAAAGAGGACGGGGTCGATGGATGGCTTCTCTACGACTTCCGCGGGTTGAACCCGATTGCCGCGGATGTGACCGGGGTGCTTCGACAGGGTGGCCATATGGCCACCAGGCGCTGGTACTACCTCATACCGGCCGAAGGCGAGCCTCGCGGCCTGGTTCACGCCATCGAGCCGAATGGACTGGCGCACCTCCCCGGCACGACGCAGCGGTATGCCGGTCGCGAGCAACTGGACGCTGAGCTGCGCCGGTTGCTTGCCGGCCTCGGGCGTGTGGCGATGGAGTACTCGCCGCGATGCGCGATTCCCTACGTGTCGCGCGTCGATGCCGGGACCGTGGAGTGCGTCCGCCAGTGCGGCGTGGAGGTGGTCTCGTCAGGCGACCTGGTCCAGCGGTTTTCCGCCGTGTGGAACGACTCCCAAATCGCGACCCATCTCGCTGCCTCCGGCGCGCTGCACCGGGTCAAGGATCGCGCCTTCGAGGCTGTCGCACACCGGATGGCGGAGGGCGCCCGCACCACCGAGTACGACATCCAGCAGTTGATGGCCGGCTGGTTCAGGGATGAAGGGCTCGTGAGCGACGCGGAGCCGATGGTCTCCGCGCAGGAGAATGCCGGCAATCCGCACTACCTCCCGACGGCACAGCACAGCCGGCGTCATCCAGCGCGACGAGCTCGTGCTGCTGGACTTGTGGGGAAAGCTCGACGTGCCTGGAGCTGTGTACGCCGATATCACCTGGGTGGGCTATACCGGAGCGGCGATTCCACCCCGGCAGGCTCAGGCATTCGCGACGGCGGCGCGTGCGAGAGATGCAGCGGTCGCACTCGTGCAGGAGCGGACCCGAGCCGGCCACGATGTGCGGGGCTGGGAAGTGGATCGTGCTGCCTCGACCGTGCTGCGCGACGCCGGCTATGGTGCACAGATCCTGCATCGGACCGGACACAGCCTGGGCGAAAGCGTCCACGGCACAGGCGTCAACATGGATGATTACGAAACCCACGACGACCGCCGCCTGCTGCCCGGCACGGGGTTTACGATCGAACCGGGCATCTATTTCCCCGATTTCGGCATTCGGACCGAGATCAATATGATCGTCCGCGCGGGTTCCGCCGAGGTGAGCGGCCCCCTGCAGTCAGCAATTCTCGCTCTCGTGTAGCACGGAGGAACGATGTCCACCCGCAAGACCACCCTGTTTTATGCGCTGCTGATCGCAGTGTCTTCGCTCGCGGTCGGAATGGTGCTCGCGTCGCGCTTCGACATGGCGCCCGCGTCGGCCGCACAGGCCGCGCTCCAGGCGCCGCCCATGAATAGCGCGCCGGTGACCGGCGCCCTCGACGCACAGACCTTCCGGAACGTCGCCAAGGCCCAGCAGCCAATGGTGGTCAACATCCGGACCGAGTCGAAACAGCGCGGGCAGGATCTCTCGGAATTCTTCGGGGGTGGCGGCGGCGGGGGCGGACAGGCTCCCGACGATCTCTTCCGACGCTTCTTCGGCCAGCCGCCCGGCGGCGGCGATCCGGACGAGCAGGACACGCCACCTCGTGGCGGCGGTCGTGGTGGTGGCGGCGGCGCGCCCAACCGCCGGGCCCCGCGCGAGCAGACGACCGTGGCCGCCGGAACCGGGTTCATCATCAGCAAGGATGGGCTGATCCTCACGAACAACCACGTCATCGAGGGCGCCACCAAGATCGAAGTGTCGCTGTTTGGCGAAGACGACGATCAGACCTACCCGGCCAAGCTGGTGGGCAAGGATGCGCTGACCGACAGCGCGCTCATCCAGATGACGGATCGACCCAATCATCCGCTGCCGGAAGCCAGGTTCGGGGATTCGTCCCAGATGGCGGCAGGTGACTGGGTGATGGCCATCGGTAACCCCTTCAACCAGGGGTGGACCGTCACCGTCGGCGTGGTCAGCGCGATTCAGCGGCCGTTCACCACTGACGGACGCACCAACGAGATGATTCAGACCGACGCCGCCATCAATCCGGGCAACTCGGGCGGGCCGCTGCTGAACCTGCGGGGCGAGGTCATCGGGATCAACACGATGATCTTTACCAACGGCCGCGCCGAGGGGAATATCGGCATCGGCTTCGCGGTGCCCATCAACACCGTCCGCGATCTGCTGCCCCAGCTGCAGCAGGGCAAGATCATCCGCGGCCGTATCGGTCTGCAGATGACCGCCATCCCGCGCGAGGGCTATCAGGACTTCGGCCTCAAGTCACGCGCCGGCGCCCTCGTCTCGAGCGTCGCCCCGGGCGGACCTGCCGAAAAGGGTGGCGTCAAGCCTGGCGACGTGATCCTCGAGTACAACGGCAAGGCGATCGCGAACACGACCGACCTGCAGAAGCTGGTTGCCGCGACGAAACCAGGCACGTCGGTGGCCATGAAGGTCATGCGGAACGGCAAGGAGCAGACGCTGCACGCCACGGTCGAGGAGCTGGATCTCGACGCGGAACGTGGCGGCGGCCAGAGCCGGAACAACCCGCGCGAACAGCCTGAGGAACAGGGCCAGGACAGCTTCGGCCTCACGCTGGGTAACCTCACGCCACAGATGGCACGCCGGCTACAGATGCCGTCGGGGCAAAGCGGCGCGGTGGTCACCGACGTGGACGACAATGGCCCCTCGGCCGGGATTCTGCGGGCCGGCGACGTGCTGCTTTCGGTCAACGGCCAGGCGGTGACCTCGGCGTCTGAAGCTGGTCGCGAGCTGCAGAAGATCGCGTCGGGCCGGATCGCCCGCATCCTGGTCTGGCGTGGTGACGGTGAGGTCTTCCTGACGATCAGGAAGGAATAGCCTGGCACCGACGCCAGCGTGTAACACCGTTGGCCTGTGGAGTGACACCTGGCGCTCTGCTGAAACAACGCATCCGTGAACGTGGCCCCATGACGGTGGCCGCGTTCATGGAAGCGGCGCTCTACGACCCTGTCTTCGGCTACTACGCCCGCGCCGCCCGCCGCTCGGGCCGCGCGGGCGATTTTTTTACCAGCGTCGATCTCGGCCCGCTGTTCGGCGAAGCTGCTCGCCGTGCAGGTCGCTGAAATGGCCGAGCACCTCGGCTCGAGCACTGAGCCCTTCACGCTGGCCGATGCCGGCGCGAGCGACGGCCGCCTCTCGCAAGCCATGCTGGCTGGCCTCGAACGGTTCTCGCCGCACATCGCGGCCCGCACGCGCCTGCTCCTCGTCGAACGCAGCGCGGTCGCCCGTCAGGCGCAATCCCGGGTGCTCTCGCCCTGGCCCGACCACGCCAGTTGCAGCGAGGAACTGCCCGACACCCTTCACGGCGTCATCGTCGCCAACGAACTACTCGATGCGATGCCGGTGCATCAGGTGGTGATGACGACCGACGGACTGCGTGAGGTGTACGTGGATGTTGCCGGGGATCGGTTCATCTCACGGCAAGGTCCTCTCTCCTCTGACGCGGTTGCCCGGCAGCTGTCGTCTGTCGGCGTTGTACTCACGCCGGGGGCACACGCCGAAGTATCGATTACCGCCATCGACTGGGTCCGCACCGCAGCGAGGCGGCTCGTGCGCGGCTTTCTGATCGTGATCGATTACGGCGACGAGGCCGCCACGCTGTACTCGGAGGCCAGAGCCATGGGAACGCTGAGCACTTACACCGGGCATCAGCATATGGGCGGTGAAGAGAGCGCTCCCTGGCTTGCACATCCCGGCGAGCAGGACATCACTGCGCACGTCGACTTCTCCAGCGTGCGTGCCGCGGCTGAAGCCGAGGGTTGCATCACGCTGGGCCTGATGGATCAGACCTACTTCCTCATGGCACTCGCACATCCGCTACTGGACTCGTTCGACCAATCAGAGCGCCAGGCCTTCAGAAGTCTTATCCTCCCGGGCGGTCTGGGAAGCACGATGAAGGTGCTCGTGCTCGCTCGCAACGTTGGCACTCCTACCCTGCTCGGCTGCTCCGGCGCGAGTCGCCTCACGTAGAGTCACCACGCCCATGTGCGAATCAGGTCGATGCCTGACATCGAGTACACAGACCGACATCGAGTACATTGGCCAGCGATGGGCCCTTCGCTCGAACGAGAGATCAAGCTGCGATTCGACTCCGCCGCCGCCGCGCGCGATTCGATCGTCGCTGCAGGCGGCGCGCAGGTACATCCGCGGCGACTGCAGGCGGATGCGCTGCTGGACACCGCGTCTGGCGATCTGCGCAACAACCGGTGCGCGCTGCGCGTGCGCGTGGAGGAGCCTGGCCGCTGTTTCCTGACCTACAAGGGGCCGCCGCAGCCATCGATGATGAAGTTGCGCGAGGAACTGGAAACCGCGGTGGCCGACGGCCCTCTGGTCCTTGCCGTGTTCGAGCGCCTTGGCTACCGCGTGTGGTTCAGATACGAGAAATACCGCGAAGAGTTCGCGATGGACGGGGTAGTGGTCGCCGTCGACGAGACGCCAGTCGGCACGTTCGTCGAGATCGAGGGCACCGACGCGGGTATTGCAGCGGCCGCCGTCAGGCTCGGGCGCGGACCGGACAACTACATCGTCGATTCGTACCGTTCGCTGTTCGTGGAGCACTGCTCCACACTCGGCGTCCCGCCTGGCGACATGGTGTTCTCCCGCTGACCTCGAATCGATGCCGCTCCTCACGCATGCGCTGCTGCTGACCGCGGGACTTGGAACGCGGCTCCGTCCGCTCACCCGTGTTCGCGCCAAGCCCGCTCTCCCGGTAGCCGGCGTGCCGATGGCGCGGCGGATCATTCGCTGGCTGGCGGCTGAGGGGATCACCGACGTCGTGCTCAACCTGCACCATCTGCCGGAGACCATCACGTCCGCCGTCGGGGACGCCAGCGATCTCGGCGTGCGCGCGCGATATTCATGGGAGCAGCCGGTCGTGCTCGGCTCGGCCGGCGGACCGCGCCTGGCTCTCGACATCGTCGGGCAAGACACCTTCCTGATTGTCAACGGCGACACACTCACCGACGTTGCGTTGCCGCCGCTGTTCGACGCGCATGCGTCGGGCGGCGCACTCGTCACGATGGCAGTCGTCCGCAACACCGACCCACAGCATTACAGCGGCCTGCGACTGGCCTCCGACGGCGCAGTGCTCGGTGTCGAACCTCGTGGGTCGGCGATTCCGTCCTTTCACTTCATTGGCGTTCAGGCCGTCAACGCACGGGTGTTCGCGGACCTGCCACTCGGCCGTCCCGCGAACTCGGTCGGCGAGGTCTACACCGCGTGGATTGCCTCTAAGCCGGGCAGCATCCGTGCACACGTCTGCGACGCTCATTTCTGGGACATCGGAACCGTTGCCGACTACTGGACCACATCACGCGCGTTTGCGGGCGACGAGCCGTCGCAGCTGGTGTCGGCGCCGGCCCGGATCGAACCGGGCGCGCACTTCATCGACTCCATCGCGTGGGACGACGTGGTGCTGGGCGCGGGTTGCCGGGTGACCCGCTGCATTGTCACCGATGGTGTGCATGTCGCGCCTGGCGACGTGCACACGAACATGATCCTGATGCGCGGCCAGCACGACGAAGCCGTAGCCGTGCCCTTCAACCCGGAGAAGAGATGAACGACGACGAGAAGACTGCGGCAGCAGACCCGCGCGACCGCATCGAAACGTTCCTGACATCGAGCGGCCTTGCACCTGGCGACCGGCGCGCCGTCATTCCGTTGACTGGCGATGCGTCGGACCGACGGTACTTCCGCGTCCTGTCGGGCACCAACGAATCAATCGTGCTGGCGCTCTATCCCGGCGCAATCGAGCTTGCGACGATGCCCTTCGCGAATGTCGCTGGTCTGCTGCGCACCATGGCGATTCCGTCGCCGGCGATTCTCGGACATTCGGATCCGCTCGGCATCATCGCGCTGGAGGACCTTGGCGACGTCACGCTGCAGGCGCACGTCGGTGCGGCCAGCGTCACTGAACACGCGGCGCTGTATCGGGAGGCGGTCGCCCTCATCCATCAGCTTCAGCAGCGCGGACGTGAGCATGCGTCCCCCGCCTACGTGCCCTACACGCTTGCGTTCGACGTCGAGAAGCTCACGTGGGAACTCGAGTTCTTCACCCGGAATTTCCTGGAGGGTTATCGAGGCGCTCGGCTGACTGATGCCGAGAGGACGGCGCTCGCCGGGGAATGGAGCGCCATTGCGCAAGAGCTGGCAGGCGAACCTCGTGTGCGTCTGCCACCGGGACTACCACAGCCGCAACCTCATGCTCCACGCCGGCGCGCCTTTACATGATCGATTTCCAGGATGCGAGGCTCGGTCCTGATACCTACGATCTTGTGTCCCTGCTTCGGGACTCGTATGTGGATATCACCGACCGTGAGGTGGATGAGCTGATCGCCTGCTTCCTCGAGCTGTCTGGTCACGCGGACGCCGCGGAGTTCAGGCGCCGGTTCGACCTGATGGCCGTGCAGCGGAATCTCAAAGCGCTCGGCACGTTCGGGTTCCAGGCGGCGGCCCGCGGGAATGCCACCTACATCCAGTACATGCCCCGCACGCTGCACAGCGTGCGCGCCAACCTGGAGAAACACAGCCGGTTTTCCCGGCTTCAGGGGCTGCTCGGAACCCATGTGGAGGAGCTGCGCTAACATTGACAAAGGGCTGTGCCGCGATCGTTCGGAATCTCAACGCATCTGTATCACGGCCAGCGACTCAAGCCGGGACCACCTGCGCGAGATCGGCGGCGCGGGATTCGACGTCGTCGAGCTGTTCGCCACTCGAACGCACTTCGATTATCACAACGAGGCGTCCACCGCTGACCTTCAGCAGTGGCTCGCTGAGGCGGGTCTCGGTACTGGGATCGGTGCACGCGCCAGTGTCCGAGCGTTATGCGGCGGGACGGTGGGGCGAACCGCTGAATCTGGCGAGCCCGGACGCTGCTCGTCGCGAGCGCGCGCTGGACGAGGCGACCCGCGCCCTGCACATTGCGAGGCGATTGCCGTTTGGCGTGCTCGTGGTGCACGCGGGTCTGGTGCGTTCGCAGCAGCAGGCGGCCCGGGGATAACAACCGCGACGCGGCGAGGCGCAGCGTCAATGCCCTGGCCACGCTGGCCAGACCACTCGGGGTGAACATCGCCGTCGAACTGATCCCCAACGAGCTGTCCAGAGCGGGTTCGTTGGTGCACTTCGTCGAGGACGTGCTGGACGCCGGAGCCGCGTCGATCTGCCTCGATCTGGGGCATGCGCATCTCGAAGGAGATGTGGTCGACACGATTGAAACCGTGTCGGAACACATTGCGGCCGTGCACGCACACGACAACCGCGGACGCGCCGACGACCACCTGCTGCCGTTCGAGGGCACGATGGACTGGCCGGCGGCAATGACCGCGTTGCAGAAGGTCGGTTACGACGGAACGGTGATCCTGGAGATTGCGCCGCTCGGGTCGACGAAGGAGACGCTGGGGCGGGCGCGAACCGCCCGCGCCCGGATGGAACGGCTGCTCGCGGATTTGTGATCCAGCCGCCGACGTGTGCAGCACGCGAATGAGACGCCTATGCAGGTTTACATCGAAGACATCGGCAAGCACGAGGGAGAAGAGGTCACCATCAAGGGATGGCTGCACAACCGCCGCTCGAGCGGGAAGATTCACTTCCTGACGGTGCGCGACGGCAGCGGTTTCATCCAGTGCGTGATGTCGAAGGCGGCGGTCGGCGACGAGATGTTCAAGGCCTCCGATCATCTCTCGCAGGAGACCTCCGTCATCGTCACGGGGACGGCCCGCGCGGATACGCGCGCGCCCAGCGGATACGAGGTGGACGTCAAGCGGCTGGAGGTGGTTGGGGAGTCGCACGATTATCCGATCACGCCGAAGGAGCACGGCGTCGACTACCTGCTCGATCGGCGGCATCTGTGGATTCGCAGCGAGCGCCAACAGGCGATCCTCCGGATCCGCCACGAAGTGATCGATGCGGTCCGCGACTTCTTCAACAGTCGCGGCTTCATCCTGACCGACACGCCGATCTTCACGCCTGCCGCGTGCGAGGGGACGACGACCCTGTTCCCCGTCGAATACTTCGACGACCAGAAGGCCTACCTCACGCAGAGTGGTCAGCTCTATCTCGAGTCCACGGCAATGGCGCTCGGGCGCGTCTACTCGTTCGGGCCGACGTTCCGCGCCGAGAAGTCGAAGACGCGGCGTCACCTGACGGAATTCTGGATGGTGGAGCCCGAGGTGGCGTACGCCGGGCTCGACGATGTCATGGACCTTGCGGAAGATCTGGTTGTGTCCGTCGTCGCCCGGGTGCTCGATCGGCGGCGTCGTGAGTTGACGGTCATCGAGCGCGACACCAGCAGGCTCGAATCAGTGCAGAAGCCTTTTCCGCGAATCAGCTACGACGATGCGGTAAAGACGCTGCAGGCGAAGGGGCAGCCGATCGAATGGGGTGGGGATTTCGGAGGTCCCGACGAGACGACGCTCTCCGAACAATACGACCGGCCGGTGATGGTGAACCGGTATCCGTCCGCGGTGAAGGCGTTCTACATGAAGCCGGACCCGCTCCGACCCGAGTTGGCGCTCGGAGTGGACGTGCTCGCGCCCGAAGGTTACGGCGAGATCATCGGTGGCGGCGAACGCCTGGCCGATCTGGAACTGATGCTCCAGCGCATCAAGGAGCACAACCTCCCACAGGAATCGTTCGAGTGGTACCTCGATCTCCGTCGGTATGGCAGCGTGCCGCACGGCGGGTTCGGCATGGGCATCGAGCGCGTGGTTGCCTGGATCTGCAAGCTCGAGCACGTGCGCGAAACGATTCCCTATCCCCGCATGCTGTACCGTCTATATCCGTAAACAGGCTTCGGGCTTCCGGCTCTGGGCTTCAGGCTCAGGTCGGAGATACTTATAAGTGGCGTCTCCGCCTGTGTGTGTCCTGTCACCGGAACGCGGCGCAACGCCAGCGCCTGAAGCTAATCGCCGGCAGAGTTTTACCGAATGAAAATTGGAATGATTTCGCTCGGATGTCCCAAGAACCTGGTGGACTCCGAAGTCATGCTCGGGCTCGCGCAGCAGGCGGGGCACGAGTTGACCCAGACGCCGTCGGATGCCGACGTGCTCGTCGTGAACACGTGCGCGTTCATCGACTCCGCGAAGAAAGAGTCGATCGAGGCGATCCTCGAGATGGCGCAGCACAAGAAGGACGGCTCCTGTCAGCGCCTCGTCGTCACCGGCTGCCTGGCGGAGCGATATCGCGACGAACTCCGGGCGGAGATCCCCGAAATCGACGCAGTGCTCGGCACCGGCGAAGTGCCTGAGATCGTGGCGGCGATCGGCGGCATGCGAACGCGTACGTCTGCCCCGCTCACCTTCTTCCGCTCCGCTTCCGCGTCCCTGAGCGAACCGTACGCCTCGTCCGCAGCGGCTGTCCTGGAATCGGCGCCCGAAGCGGGACAGCAGCCCGCCGACACTTCCGGCGTCCCGACCTACATCTACGACGCGAACACCCCGCGCATCTTCGCCACGCCCCGTCACTACGCGTACGTGAAGATTGCGGAAGGCTGCGACTACAAATGTGCCTTCTGCATCATCCCGACGTTGCGAGGTGCGTATCGCAGCCGCCCCGCGGAGTCGATTGTGACCGAGGCGCGCGCACTCGCGGCCCGCGGCGTGAAGGAACTGCTGCTGATTTCCCAGGACACCACGTTCTACGGCATCGACCGCCGCGAGCGGGGCGCCCTCGCCAGGCTTCTCCGTCAACTCAACGAGGTCGAGGGGCTCGAGTGGATTCGGCTGTTGTACCTCTACCCCACGACGATCGACGACGATACGCTCGCCGCGATGGCGGAGTGCGAAAAGGTCTGCAGGTACATCGACCTGCCTCTTCAGCATGCGTCGAATCCCGTCTTGAAGCGGATGAAGCGCCCGGGCACGCGGCAGAAATACGACGTGCTGCTGAACCGTATCCGCGAGCGCGTTCCCGGAGTCTCGTTCCGCACCACGTTCATCGTCGGCTTTCCTGGCGAGACCGAAGCGGACGTCGCCGAGCTCTGCCAGTTCATCACCGACCATGAGTTCGATCACGTCGGGGTGTTCACCTACTCCCACGAAGAGGGCACCTCGGCGTTCCATCTGGAAGATGACGTCCCGGTGAAGGTCAAGACCGCTCGTCGAAACCGCGTGATGCAACTGCAGAAAAAGCTGGTCAAAGCTCGACAAAAGCGTCGCATCGGCCAGCGATTCCGGATCGTGATCGACGGTCCTGCGTCCGAGCATGAGCTCGTGCTTCGCGGACGGTTGTCAACGCAGGCGCCGGACATTGACGCGTCGGTGTATTTGACCGAGTGCGACCCGTCTGCCTACCGTGCCGGCGACTTCGTGGACGTCGAGGTTGTCGGGACTCGGGATTACGACCTGATGGTGCGGCCTCTTCAATAGGCCGACCGCCTCCGGACAGCCGGGAGGCTATCGAGCATGTCCGCCGCCCAGTGACGGAGCTATCGAGCAAGTCCGCGGGAGCAAGTCCGCAGGAGCAAGTCCGCCGTCTCAGTGACCCGACTGAAGCCCACGCCGCATGGGAGCGCGCCGCCAGCCCGGCCTGCCCGGTTTTCGCGTGTTATACTTTGGTGTTCGGAGCTTTGGTTGCAGGACCGAAGTGGGCGGAGTGCCCACTTTTTTAGTTTTAGGACCCTTGAATGCGGGGCGAAGCCGCCATTGTCGAGCAGGTTCGAGCTGTGGCCGCGCGTGTCGCGGCGACCCTCGGCCTGGAAATTTTCGACGTGCAGTTCAAGCGAGAGGCGGGCGGCATGGTGCTCCGGGTGCTGATCGATCGCCCGGGACCGGCGGCAACTGCTGAGGAGTGCGTCAGCGTCGCGGATTGCGCGAACGTGAGCCGCGATCTCAGCGCGCTGCTGGACGTCGAGGATATCGTGCCGGTTGCCTACACCCTGGAGGTGTCATCGCCAGGGTTGGACAGGCCGCTGCGAGGTCGAACCGATTTTGAACGCTTTTCCGGCCGTCGCGCGAAGGTCGTGATCCGGGAAGCAGTTGACGGGCAGACGTTCTTCAGGGGGCGGCTCGCCGGTGTCGATGCCGACGCGGCGCTGATTGACGGCGACGATGGCCGACAGCACCGCGTCCCGCTCGGGCTGGTGACGCGCGCGAATCTGGAAGTGGAATTTTAGACATGGCAAACCCGCTGCAGCAGACCATCGAAGCACTGTCGAAGGAAAAGGGCGTCGACCCGGAGGTGATCATCACTGCCCTCCAGGACGCCATCGAGACCGCGGCACGCAAGCGTTACAAGAACGAGAACATGCGCGCGCGGTTCAACACCGAAACGGGACAGATGGAACTCGTCGCGGTGAAGCGGATCGTCGAAGCGGTCACCAACCCGGCGACGGAGATGTCGCTCGAGGAAGCGCACACGCTGTACGGCGACGAAGCCGAAGTGGACATGGAAGTCGAGTTCCCGCGACCCACCGAGGATCTCGGGCGCATCGCTGCGCAGACTGCCAAGCAGGTGATCTTCCAGAAGGTTCGCGAAGCCGAGCGCGAGAACGTGTTCGCCGAGTTCAACCAGCAGATCGGCGACGTGAAGAACGGCATCGTCAAGCGGTTCGAGAACGGCGACATCATCGTCGAACTGGGGCGCATCGAAGCTGTGCTGCCGCGCAAGGAGCAGTCGCGCGCAGAGAGCTACTCGCCTCAGGATCGGATTCGCGCCGTCATCAAGCGGGTGAACCGCAGCGCCAAGGGACCGCAGATCGAGCTGTCGCGCACCGATCCCGCCCTGCTCATCAAGCTGTTCGAGCAGGAGGTCCCCGAGATCTACGACGGTACCGTGATGATTCGCGGCGCCGTCCGGGAATCGGGCGACCGCGCCAAGGTGGCGGTCTACTCCCGCGAGCGCGACGTGGATCCGGTGGGCGCGTGCGTCGGCATGAAGGGCACGCGCGTCCAGGCGATCATCCGCGAGCTTCGCGGCGAGAAGATCGACATCGTCGAGTACTCCGACGATCCGATCGCGTTCGTGACCAACGCGCTCAGCCCGGCCAAGGTGCAGCGCGTCTCGATCGTGGACGATGCCGGTCGGGTGATGGAGGTCGTCGTCGAGGACAAGCAGTTGTCGCTCGCGATCGGCAAGAAGGGCCAGAACGTCCGGCTGGCCGCCAAGCTCACCGGCTGGCGCATCGATATCAAGAGCGAGGAAGAGAAACGACGCGAGGTCGAGGCCCAGTTCGAAGGGCTCGAAGCCGGAACCGAAGCGGAGCCGGAAGGCACCGACGAGGGAGGCGACGAATCGCCGACTCCGTACGCGCTCGCAGGGATCGGCGACCGGACGGTCCGCAAGCTGGTGGCAGCCGGGTTCGACACGGCGGAAACCGTGGCAGCTGCGACGATCGAGCAGTTGTCGGAAATCCCGGGAATCGGGGGCAAGACCGCCGAGAAGATTCTCGCCGCCGCGAGGGGCGAGAGCAACTCGAGCGAAGGCGACACCGCCGACGCCGCGCCCAGCGAAAGCGCGGAATAAGCACGGTCGCATTTTGATTTTGAGGTAAACCGTTGGCAACTGTCAGGATTTACAAGGTTGCGGAGCTTCTCGGGACCACGAGCCAGGAAGTGACCGCGCTGCTGAAGCGCGACCATGGCATCGAGGTGAAGAGCGCGTCGAGCACGATCGAAGAGGTCGTGGCACGGCAGTTCGTCGACCGTCTCGCCAAGCAGCGGAACATCACGTTGCCGACCGGCGACATCTTCGCCGAGGCGCCGGTGCAGAAGGGCAAGAAGCCCGCCTTCGGGAAGAAACCGGAGCCGCCCAAGCCGGTGGTCCCCTCCCTGCCACCGCCGCGGCTCGTAAAGTCGGCGAAGCCGATTCCACAGCCGGGTCACGGGCCGGAGGGCGAGTATCAGGAGGGCCAGCCGCACGAGGCGCACGGCCATGAGGCGCCCGCCCACGAGCCGCACGCTCACGAAGCGCCCGGTCACGAGCCGGCCGCCCATGCCGAGGCGCACGTCAGCGAGCCGCTGCACGACCATCAGGACGCTCGTGCCCATCAGCCGGCTGTCGTCGAACACGCCGCCGTCGCGGAGCATGTCCAGCCCGAACCTGTCGTTGAAGCGCATGCCCCAGTTGAACCGGTCGCGCCGCCCGCTCCGGTCGTCGAACACCCGCCGGAGCCAGAACCTGTGACCACCGAATCCCTGGAAGCGCCGGCTGCGCAGGCCGCCCAGCCCGCTCCCGCGTATGCAGACACGTCCGCGGCGCCGCACGCGCAGGCTGCCGCCGCGCAGGCGCCAGCAGCGCCCGCGTCCCGAATCTCGACTCCGGGGCGTATCGTGCCGCCGACCCTGCGCCTCCGCATCGAGGAGCAGCGTCCCAGCATGACGCCGCCGCTCCCGCTGAACCCGAACCCACGCATCGCGCAGCGTCCGGTGGTCCGCCCGCCGGAACGTCCAGCAGTGCCGAGTCCGGCTCGCCCTGCTGGCGCGGCTCAGCCCGGTACGGCAAGTGCTCGTCCGGCAGCGCCCGCACCGGCGCGGCCTGGCGCTCCGGTCGGTGCGCGCCCGCCGTTTCCCGGCGCGGCCCAACGGCCGCCGGTCGGCGGCCCGCGACCGCTGCCCACGGCGCCGGTTCGTCCGCAGACCCCGGGTGGGGCACCTCGACCGGGACAGTACCCGCAGCGTCCCGGCATGCAGCAGCGTCCGCCATTCGGCCGTCCAATGGGCGGACGTTCGTCGTCGGGGCCGCGGCGCGATGCGCGTCCGACGGCGCCCAATGCTCCGGTCGCTCCGCCCCCAGTGACCCGCACCATCACGCTGGCCGAAGGCATGACGGTGAAGGATTTGGCGGACAAGCTCGATGTGCGTGTGAAGGATGTCCTCGCCAAGCTGCTGATGAAGCGGCTGATGATGACCATCAACTCCACGCTCGACACCGAGACCGCCATGATGCTGGCGCGAGAGTTCGGCGCCGACGTCCAGATGCGCAGCTTCGAAGAGGAGCTGATCCAGACGGATGCGGGCATCGCCAACGCCGCCGATATCGTCACGCGCGCGCCGGTCGTCACGGTCATGGGTCACGTCGACCACGGCAAGACGAGCCTGCTCGATGCGATCCGTGAAGCGCGCGTCGCCGAGCGCGAGGCCGGTGGCATTACCCAGCACATCGGCGCGTATCACGTCACCATCAACAACCGGAACATCGTGTTCCTCGATACGCCCGGCCACGAAGCGTTCACCCTCATGCGCGCGCGCGGCGCGAAGGTCACCGACATCGTGGTTCTGGTGGTCGCCGCGGACGACGGCGTCATGCCGCAGACGCGCGAGGCCATCGATCACGCGAAGGCGGCGAACGTGCCGATCATCGTGGCGATCAACAAGATCGACAAGCCGGGAGCAAGCCCGGAGCGCGTCAAGCGCGAGATGACCGAGCTCGACCTCATGCCTGAAGAATGGGGCGGCAAGACGGTCACCGTCGAAGTTTCGGCGAAGAAGAAGCAGAACATCGATCTGCTGCTCGAGATGATCCTGCTCGTCAGCGAAATCGGCGAGCTGAAGGCGAACCCGAAGAAGCACGCGACGGGCACGGTGCTCGAAGCGAAGCTCGACAAGGGTCGCGGCCCGGTGGCCACGGTGCTCGTGCAGGACGGCACGCTCAGCGTCGGCGATACCTTCATCGCCGGCCCCGTCGTTGGCCGCGTGCGCGCACTCATCGACGACCGCGGGCGGCCGACGAAGTCCGCCGGCCCGTCCACGCCGGTCGAAGTGCTCGGTCTCACCGGCCTGCCGCAGCCAGGCGACGTCTTCCAGGTCGCCGAAGCCGCCAAGGCCCGCCAGATCGCCGCGTTCCGCGAGGAGCAGGCGAAGAATCGGGCGCTGGGTGCGAAGGGCGGCCGCTTGACCCTCGAGTCGCTGCAGGCGCAGATCGCCGAAGGCGGCATGAAGGAACTGCCGATCATCATCAAGGCGGACGTGCAGGGCTCGGCCGAAGTGCTCGCGGATACCTTGACGAAGCTGTCGGATGAAAAGGTGAAGATCCGGATCATCCACTCAGGCGTCGGCGCAGTGACCGAATCGGACGTACTGCTCGGGTCCGCATCCAAGGCGATCATCATCGCTTTCAACGTGCGCCCCGATCGGAATGCCGAGGAGATCGCCAACCGCGAAGGGATCGACATCCGCCAGCACTCGGTGATCTACAACGTCACGGACGAGATGAAGAAAGCCATGGTCGGCCTGCTCGAACCGACCTTCAAGGAGGTCCGCCTCGGCGTGGCGCAGGTGCGCGACATCTTCAAGGTTCCGAAATTCGGAACCATCGCCGGCTGCATGGTCACGGAAGGTCGGATCACGCGCTCCGGCGACTCGCAGGCACGCCTGCTTCGCGATAACGTCGTGATCTACGAAGGCAAGATCGGCTCACTGCGCCGCTTCAAGGACGATGTGAGCGAAGTGAAGACCGGCTTCGAGTGCGGCATCGGCTTCGACAAGTACAACGACCTCAAGGTCGGCGACCTGATCGAGGTCTTCACGATGGAACGCATCGCGGTCACCGCGTAAGCTGCACAGGGGAGCGCCGCGGGCGCTCCTCGCTCGTAACCGCCACTCCCATCAGCAAAACAGTCCGACCCCGACGGTTCGGCGCGGGGCGCCTCAACCCAGGCGACCCGCGCAGGACACATTGCAAATGTGCAGCGACCGCCGATTCCGTTTCGGCGATTGGTCATTAACGATTAGCATTTTCAGCAATGTCCCAAGGCTCCCGACCCGATCGCGTCGCCGATCAGCTCCGCAGCGAGCTGGCGTTGATGCTTGCGCGCGATGTGCACGATCCGGGCATCGGGTTTGTCACCCTCACGCGCGTGCACGTCAGCCCGGACCTGCAGCAGGCACGGGTCATGTACACCGCGCTTGGCGACGACAAGAGCCGCGCGAACACCGCTCGCGCCCTGACGCGGGTTTCACCATTCCTCCGGCGCCAGCTGGGCGCACGGCTTCGCCTGAAGCGCGCGCCGGAGTTGAAGTTCGTCTACGATGAGTCGGTGGCCGGCCAGGACCGCATCGAGCAGATCCTGCACGAGCTGCAATCCCAACCTCCCACTGATCCGGATTCAGATGAGTAACGGCCCGGAACTCCAGAGGATCGTTGACGCGATCCACCAGAAGCAGCGCTTCGTCGTTTCCTCCCACTCGCGACCGGACGGCGATTCCATCGGATCGCAGCTGGCCTTCGCCTATGCCATTCGCGCGCTTGGCAAGGAGGTGACGGTCGTGAATCGCGACGCCGCCCCGCCGCCGCTCATGGCGTTCCCGGGGGTGCCGACGATCCGTATCGCCGACTCGATCAGCGGCGATTTCGACGCCGCGGTGATCATGGAGTGCGGAGATGTCGCCCGGCCCGGGGTGGCCGGCCTCGACAAGTACTTCCTCATCAACATCGATCACCATCCGGGCAACACCGGCTACGGCAACATCAACTGGTTCGACTCCTCCGCGGCGGCCTGCGGCGAAATGGTGTTCGATCTGGTGAACGCCCTCGGGGTGCCGATGTCGCTGGAGATCGCGACGCACATCTATCTCGCCATCCTCACTGACACCGGTTCGTTTCACTACTCGAGCATCTCGCCACGTACCTTTGACATCTGCCGTCAGATGCTCGAAGCGGGCGTTGACCCGGTGTCGGTCGCGCGCAGCGTGTACGACAGCAACAACATGGGGCGCCTCAAGCTGTTCGGGGCCGTGCTGAGCGCCATGCAAATCGACCCCTCCGGCCGCATCGCCATCGTCTATCTCGATCACGAGATGGCCCGCGAGGCTGGCGGCACGTATGAAGATACCGAGGGGCTGATCAACCTGCCGCTCACGGTGAAGGAGATTCAGTCGGTGGTCTTCTTCAAGCAGAACGAGGGCGACGAGTATCGGGTCAGCATGCGGTCCAAGGGCGACATCGACATCGGCGCTGTGGCCAAGGAGTTCGGCGGCGGCGGGCACAAGAACGCGGCCGGGTGCTCCGTGACGGGTCCCATCGACACTCTGCAGAAGCTGTTTCTCGAGAAGATCGAACGGGCAATCGATGGACGGCCTGCTGATCGTTGACAAGCCGTCCGGCCCGACCTCTCACGACGTCGTCGCTCGCGTCCGCCGCGTCCTGCACGAGCGCCGGATCGGTCATACCGGAACGCTCGACCCGATGGCCAGCGGAGTGCTGCCGCTCGTGGTGGGCCGCGCCACCCGCCTCGCCCGTTTCATGAGCGGCGACAAGACGTACGAGGCCTCGATCCGGCTCGGCACGGCCACCAGCACCTACGACGCCCTTGGCCAGCCGGTTGGCGGAACGTTCATTGGTCCGTGGCCGGACCGCGCTGCCGTCGACGGCGCCCTCGATGCCTTCCGTGGGACATTCCAGCAGCAGCCTCCGGCGTACTCCGCCAAGAAGATCGCGGGACGCCGCAGCTACGAACTCGCCAGGCGCGCCGCACCATCCGCGCCGGAGGCGGTCGGAGGCGAGACAGAATCGACGCTTCCGGCGCCCGTGGACGTGACCGCGCACCGGATCGAGGTTCTGGAGGTCGCCGGCGACCTGGTGCGATTGAGGGTGCACTCATCGGCAGGGTTCTACATCCGATCGCTGGCGCACGACCTCGGCACGGTGCTCGGCACGGGTGCGCACCTGATCGCGCTGCGCCGCGTCGAAGCCGCCGGCGTGCGCATCGAGCAGGCGATTGCACTCGATGTCGTCCAGGGCGAAGGCGGGCGGGAGGTGGCGCTGGCGGCGCTGATCCCCCTGGAACGCATGCTGATTGACCTGCCATCGGTGGCGCTGAACACCGACGGCGTCTCGCACGTCCGCGTCGGCCGCGACCTGGGACCAGCCGACGCCACGGTCGGTTTCGCGGCCGCTGTGAGTGCGGCCGGCGGTGCCGAGCCGCGTCACGTGCGCCTGTTCGATCCGGGCGGCCAACTGGTGGCGATGGCGGAGGCGGCGCAGGCTCCCGGGCTTTTGCACCCTGCCGTTGTCCTGATGTAACATATTGATCTTGCTCGACTAACAGATTTTCAGACAACGGCGCATCCGGACCCGGCGAGGGCTCTGGGGCGCACGTGGAGGACCCGTGGCACTTTCGAAAGATCGCAAGACCGAGTTGATCGGCAGCTACAAGACACACGACGAAGACACCGGCTCTCCGGAAGTCCAGGTCGCCATTCTCAGCGAACGAATCAGCTATCTCACCGAGCACTTCAAGACGCACGCGAAGGATCACCATTCGCGCCGCGGGCTGCTCATGCTCGTCGGCCGTCGTCGCCGCCTGCTCGACTACCTCAAGTCGAAGGACGTGCAGCGATACGCGGACCTGATCAAGCGGCTGAATATCCGCAAGTAGCGGCCGCGTGGTCCTGCCACCTTCTCACTGTTCATTTTCACAAGTGATGTGCGATCTATGACAACGCGCGAAGTATCAGTCGGCCAGGGTTCCATCAGGCTCGAAACCGGCAAGCTGGCCAAGCAGGCCAGCGGCTCGGTCATTGTGCGATCCGGCGACTCGGTGGTGATCGTCACCGCCTGTCGCTCCAACAACGCGCGCGAAGGAATCGACTTCCTTCCGCTCACCGTGGATTACCGCGAATACACCTACGCGTCGGGACGCATTCCCGGCGGCTTCTTCAAGCGCGAGGGCAAGCCTGCCGAGAAGGAAGTGCTCACCAGCCGCGTCATCGACCGGCCGATCCGTCCGCTGTTCCCGTCCGGGTGGCGATTCGAGACGCAGATCATCGCGCTGGTGCTCTCGGCCGACGCCGAGAACGACACCGACGTGCTCGCGATCACCGGCGCCTCCGCCGCGCTCGCCCTTTCCGACATTCCGTTTCAGAAGACGATTGCCGGCGTCCGCGTCGGTCTCGTCGACGGGCAGTACCTCATCAACCCGACCTTCGAGCAGCGCAAGAACAGCAAGCTCGATCTGATCGTGGCCGGCAGCAAGGACGGCCTGGTGATGGTCGAGGCCGGCGCGAAGGAAGTGACCGAGACGCAGGTCGTCGAGGCGCTCGAAGCCGCGCACGCCGCCATCAAACAGATCGTCGCGACCATCGACGACCTGGCCAAAGAAGCCGGCAAGCCGAAGCAGACGGTCTCGAAGAAGGAGATCGGCCACGACTTCTATCGCGAGGTCGAGGAGAAGGTTCTGGTGCCGCTCACCGAGGCGATGCGCATCCGCGGCAAGCTCGAAAACTACGACCGGGTCGATCAGGTGCTCGACGAGTTCGTCGCCGATCTGCCCGAAGGCGAAGTCGAGCGCAAGGTCGAGGCGAAGCAGATCTTCAAGGATCTGAAGGAAAAGGTCCTCCGCGACGAAGTGCTCGAGCACAACGTGCGGCTCGACGGCCGGAAGTTCGACGAAGTCCGCCCGATCTGGATCGAAACCAGCGTGCTGCCCCGGACGCACGGCTCCGCCGTCTTCACGCGCGGCGAGACGCAGGCGCTCGTCACCTGCACGCTCGGCACGGCCGACGACGCGCAGAAGATCGAGAGCTTCGAAGGCGAGACGTGGAAGAGCTTCATGCTCCACTACAACTTCCCGCCGTTTTCGGTCGGCGAAGTCGCGTTCCTGCGCGGCCCGGGCCGTCGCGAAGTCGGCCACGGCGCGCTGGCGGAACGCTCGCTCACGCCGATGATGCCCGACCGAGGAGCAATTCCCGTACACGGTGCGCGTCGTGTCGGACATTCTCGAATCGAACGGCTCGTCGTCGATGGCGTCGGTCTGCGGCGGATCGCTGGCGATGATGGACGCCGGCGTGCCGATCAAGGCGCCGGTCGCCGGCATCGCGATGGGGCTGGTGATGGACGAGAAGAGCGGCAAGTACGCCGTGCTCAGCGACATCGCCGGCGCCGAGGATCATTACGGCGACATGGACTTCAAGGTCGCCGGCACTGCCGACGGCATCACCGCGCTGCAGATGGACATCAAGATCGGCGGCATCACGACCGAAGTGATGCGGCAAGGCGCTGGAGCAGGCGCGTCTCGGTCGCCTGCACATCCTCGGCAAGATGCAGGATGCGCTCGCCGCACACCGCGACAGAACATCTCCAACTTCGCCCCGCGCATCGTCACGATTCGCATCCCGGTCGACAAGATCCGCGACGTCATCGGACCCGGCGGCAAGATGATCCGCAGCATCATCGAGCGCACCGGCGTCAAGATCGACGTCGAGGACGATGGCCGCGTGAACGTGGCGTCGGCCGACGGCGCCGTCAGCGCAGAAGGCCATCTCGATCATCCAGGAACTCACGGCAACACCCGAGCTCAACAAGACCTATCTCGGCAAGATCCAGCGCATCACCGATTTCGGTGCGTTCGTGGAAATCATGCCCGGGCACCGACGGTCTGCTCCACGTGTCAGAGATCGCGAATCACCGCGTGAAGGATGTGCGGGACGAACTGAAGGAAGGCGAACAGATTCTCGTGAAGGTCATCAACATCGACCCGACCGGAAAGATTCGCCTGAGCCGGAAGGCGCTGCTGCAGGAAGAGGGCGCGGCGGCTCCGAAGTCGTAAATCGCCGCAAGATTCGCGACGCGACATGTGAAAGGGCCGGCGAGCAATCGCCGGCCCTTTTCTGTTTGTGCGCAGTTTCCGACGTGTGGGGTCAGACCCCGGTACGCATTTCCTGCAATGGATGCAGGAGATTGCACAGGGGGTCTGCCCCCGGGCTCAGACCCCCTGATGCGATGCGATCAGGGTTCGAAGGACTGAGCGGCGGCGATCCGCTCGCGAATCGGCGGATGGCTGTAGAACAGCCACTGCACCACCTGCGACGGTTCGTCTTCCGCCAGGTTCTGCGCGGCAAGGCGCCGCATCGCCGAAATGAAGGCCGGCGGGTTGCTTCGTCAACGTCAGCGCAAAACGGTCCGCCCGGCGCTCGTGCTCCCGTGACAGCGCGTGCGCAGCCGGCATCATGACCAGCGACACAGCCCCAGCCGCGAGCAGCAGAATCGGCAGGCCTGCAACATCGTCCGGACCTCGCAGGCCGGCGATCGGCGCCGCGGCCCTCAGCAGCCACGACGCACCGAAGAAGCCTGCGACGATCAAGCTCGCTCTCGAATACGAGCCCTTTCCAGATGTCGCCGTGCACGTGATGCGCGATCTCGTGCGCGAGGACCACTTCGATCTCGTCGTCGGAATACTCTGCGAGCATGGTGTCGGACACGAGAATCCGCCGCGACCCGCCTATCCCGGTCAGCGCCGCATTCGCCCTGCTGGTCTTCTCGCCCAGTCCCCACTCGTAGGCGTCGAGGACGCGCGCGCCAGCCCGTTCGCCGAGCGACACGAGGCGGTCACGCAGCGACTGCCTGGCCAGCGGCTTGACGGAGTAGAAGAGCGGCAGCAGCAGCAGCGGTGCCAGGTTGGCGAGGCCGACGATCAGCAGGGCGAACACCGCGCCCGCAGGCAGCCACCAGCCGACGGGGTACCGACCGATGAAGAAGTACAAGATGCCTGCGGCCACGACGCCAAGCACGAGGACCAGCGCCAGTGACTTCGCCTGGTCCGCCAGCCACACGCTGGTGGGCTGCTTCGACAGGCCATATCGGCGCTCGAGGACGAATCCGCCGTAGAAGCTGAGAGGCACGGCGCCGAGTTCGTTGAGCACAGTGAGCAGCACGACGTAAATGCCGACCGACGCGGTGTGCACGAACGACGCGGGCGCCAGCAGCGACGCCAGGCGCTCGGCCATGTCCCGCAACACGAGGCTGCCGCCGCTGACCGTGAGCGCCAGGAGAAACACCAGTCCCCACGCCACGGAGGCAACGCCAACCTGTCGCTTCAGCCTGTTGTATCTGGTGGCCTTGTCTTCGTTCACGGGCGTGGACGGATGTGAATATCCCCGTTGGTGGTCGTCACTTCGACCGGCGTTCCACCCTCGTTGAGGCGGCCGCGCGTTCGTCGCTTCGTCTGCTCACCGACCATCTCGATGGGCAGGCCGGCGATGTCGACGACACCGTTCGGTACAGTTCGCCTCGATGTTGGCGTTCGCGGCGGGCGGAAGGGAAAGCGTCACAGCGCCGTTGACGGCCCTGCAGATCGACCGGGTCCCTGGACAGGGCGGCGAGATCGATCGTGATGGGGCCATTCGTGGAACGGGCATCCACGCCGCCACCGAGCCCCTTGCCGACGATCCCGCCGTTGGTGCTCGACGCGACCACGGCTCCCGTCACGTCGGCGAGGGTGATGTCGCCGCCGGTCGCCCGCAGACGAAGCCGCGTGGCTGCGGGCACGGTGATGTGGAAATTCACCTCGACCTCGGCGCCGACGACAATGCCGCCAAGGCCGTCGCTGCGGAGCACGATCTTGTCCGATGCGACGTCCTCACCAATCCGGACGTGCGTGACCATCGGCTGCGCGGCAGCGTCGGTGCGGGCCCGAACGATTCTCTCGGCACGGACGTCGATGGTCGACCCGGAGCCGGCCTTGACGTCAATGGAGCCGACAGCCCCGACGACCTGGAACTCACCGCCGGGGTCGAGCGTGTAGGTCCGCGTCCACTCGTCCGACGCGCGCCCCTCGAGGGGAGCGCCGTGGTGCATGTCGCAGCCGGCCACGGCCAGGCACACGAGCCCCGCCCATACGAGGCCGGCAGTCGAACGCGGTGAAACCATGGGCCAGATCATAGGTCAGCCGCGCCCGCTCGCGGCGACCGTTCGTGGTCAGTTCATCTGCACCGAGATCAGCTTGGACACGCCGGGCTCCTCCATGGTCACGCCGTAGAGCCGATCGGCGATCTCCATCGTCTTGCGGTGGTGCGTGATCAGGATGAACTGCGTGTGGTCCTGCATGCTGCGCAGCATCTCCACGAACCGGCCAATGTTGGCGTCGTCGAGCGGTGCGTCGATTTCATCGAGGAGGCAGAACGGGCTCGGCTTGTACTTGAACAGCCCGAACATCAGCGAGATCGCAGTGAGCGCCTTCTCGCCGCCCGACAGGAGCTGCACGCTCTGCAGCCGCTTGCCCGGCGGCTGCGCCACGATCTCGATTCCGCTCTCGAGCGGATCGTTCTCGTCCAGCAGCGTGAGGCCCGCCCTGCCGCCGCCAAAGAGTGTGGCGAACACGTCCTGAAAATTGCGGTTGATGGCGGCGAAGGCCTCGACGAACCGCTCACGCGTCGTCTCGTCGATCCGCCGGATCGCCTCGGTGGTCTGCGCAATCGAATCGGTCAGGTCCTTGCGCTGCGTAGACAGGAACAGGTAGCGCGCTTCGAGCTCCTCGTGCTGCTCGATGGCCATCATGTTCACCGGTCCGAGGCGCTCGATCTTGCCGCGCAGCGTAGAGATGGCCTCCTCGGCGCTGAGCGTTCGCTGTTCGGCGGCAGCCACTGCCGCGTCGGCCACATGGACAGCCGCGGGCGGCACCGCGTCACCGAGGGCGTCGCCGAGCGGGGTGCCGTCTTCGTCGGTGCCGTCCTCGGGCTCGTCCGCACAGATGACGCTGGCGTCGGGCACGGCCCCGCCGGCACGCTCGAGCTCCTCCACTTCGATCATCACTTCGTCGAGGGTGACCTGCACCGTGTCGACGCAGATCGAGGCGAGGTGCGTCAGGTCGCTCTCGGCGGTGGCGCGTGCCACGTCGAACTCAGCGACGGTCGTTCGAATCGCCTCGAATTCCGCGCGTGCCACGCGGATCGCCGCCTCCAACTCGTCGGCGCTGATGCGCAGCGTCGACACGGCATCGTCTGCTGACGCGACCGCCGCGCGGAGTTCGTCGAGCGCGCGGATATCGCGAACCCAG
Source organism: uncultured Acidobacteriota bacterium (assembly GCA_963697745.1). Classification (GTDB taxonomy): domain Bacteria; phylum Acidobacteriota; class Vicinamibacteria; order Vicinamibacterales; family CAVVIG01; genus CAVVIG01. The sequence goes on from CAVOPD010000003.1 coordinate 216,234, forward strand.
CTGCTCTTCCCCCAGCGCGACTGCCGTGCGCAGTTCGTCGATGCGACGCTTTGTTTCGTCCAGCTCCGCTGAGAGTGCCCCGGCGCGCATCTCGATTTCGCGGCTGGCTTCCTCCAGGCGACGCACTTCGCTGGCCAACGCCGACGCGCGTTCAACGAGCGCGGCGTGCACGGCCCGGGCTTCGGCGGCCCGTCGGTTCAGTTCCTGAACGGTCTCCCTGGCTTCGAACAGCTTCCGCTGCGCCTCGGTGAGGCGCTCGTCGGCCATACGCTGTTCCTGCTCCAGGGTGATGATCGAGGCGCGCGCTTCCTCCTGCCGCTCCTCCAGTGTCTTGCGCTCATCCTCCGCCTGGCGCCGTTCACGGGCCAGCTGGTCGCCCTTGAGGGTGACCTTGGTCGAGTCCTCCGATGCGCGCTGCAGCTGCGCCTCGAGACCGACGATCGACTTTTCCTGACGGTGCTGCTCGGCATTCAGCGCAGCAATCGCCTGTGTCGCCTGCGCGATGACACCTTCCAGTTCCGCAGTCTCAGCGCCGAGCCGTGCGAGCGCCTCGCGCTCGCCCTCGATCCGGGCACGAAGATCCTTGATTTCGCGCTTGGTCTCGAGGATGCCACGTGACTCCTCGGAGTGTCCGCCGGCGACGAGGTGCGCACCCCGGAACACCTCGCCGTCAGCCGTGACCACGGGACACGGCGCCGTCGGCGCAGTGGCCTCGGCGCGCTCGTACGAGTCGGTCAGCCACGCCTCGCCGATCGCCCGGCGCAAGACGTGGCCGTACGGTCCGTCGACGCGAACGACCGAGCGACAGTGCCACGAGACCCTGGCGGAAGCGATGCGCTCACGAGCGTCCGCGCCGGCGTCGTCGGCGCCCTCAGCGATGACGAAACCGCAGCGTCCTGCCGACGTTTCCCGAATCAGCTCGAAGCCCGCGAACGCATGATCCTGGCCGCTCGACGATGACGTGCTGGAGGAGTTCGCCGAGCAGCGCTTCAACCGCGCGCTCGCGGCCAGCCTCGACCTCGAGGTAGTCGGCAACGGCGCCCTTCGGGTTCGACCTTGCCGTTGGCTTCGCGCGAGCACCGTCCGTGCGGCGTCGCCGTACTCGGCGCGGCCGGCTTCCAGTTCCTCCAACGATTTCAGCCGCGCGTCCAGACCCGCCAGCTCGTGCTCCCGCGAACGCACCGAACGTGCGCGCCATTCGTGCTCGATGCGCGCGCTCGCCAGCTCAGACTCGCGAGCCGACCGGGCGATCCGCGTGCCGTCGAGCGCCTCGTGTGCGCGACGCAGGCCATCGGCCGCGGACGACCGGTCCGTCTCGAGTCGATCGACTTCGATCCGCACGTCTTCGAATTCGACCTGCAGCTTCGACAGCGTCTCGAGGACGCGATCGCGCTGGGCCGCTGCGCTGCTCGAGTGAGTGACGCAGCGCAGTGGCGCTGTTGATGGCCGAGAACACTTCGCTGCGCGCGGCCTCGACGTCTGCCTCGAGCCCTTCGATTTCGCGGTGGCCGATTTCGTACGCCGTGGACTCGGACGTCAGTGCGGCGGCGGTCTGCTCGCGCTCGGCCAGTGCCTGCGCGGCGGCGCCGCGGCGCTCCTCGAGTTCCAGGCGTGCCGGTTCGCGGCGGGCGTGAAGCGTGTCGAGTTCCTGCTCGACGACACGAGCCCGTGCGTCCAGCGAATCCGCCTGGCCGGTGTCGAAGGCGATCTGCTGCTGCAGGCGGTTGATTCCCAGCTCCGCCGCGTGTGCGATTTCCCGCGCAGCAGTCGCGCGGGACTCGGCCTCGGCGAGTTCGATGCGCGACACGGCCGAAATCGGATTCGACTTCGGACAATCGCGCTGCGGCCGCGGCTTCGCGCTCGCGCGCGTCGGCAAGCCTGGCTCGCGCGGATTCGATGGTCTCGGCCAGCTGCCGATACTTGCGGGCGAACAGCACCTTTTCCCAGCGCCGCAGTTCGTCACGAAGTTTCTTGTAGCGGCGGGCCTTGCCGGCCTGGCGTTTCAGCGTGCCGCGCTGCTTCTCGACCTCGAACACGATGTCGTCGATGCGCGTCAGGTTCTGCTGGGCGGCCTCGAGTTTCAGCTCGGCGGAGCGGCGGCGCGCCTTGTACTTCGTCACGCCTGCGGCTTCCTCGATCAACTGTCGACGGTCGGTCGGGCGTGTGCTGAGAATCAGTCCGATCTTGCCCTGCTCGATGATGGCGTAGGCCTTGGCGCCAAGACCGGTGTCCATCAGGAGGTCGTGGATGTCGCGCAGGCGGCAGGAGTGACCGTCAATGAGGTATTCGCTTTCCCCCGAGCGATAGAGCCGCCGGGTCACCTCGACCTCCCGCGCAACCGTCTGAATCAGTTCCTCGGCCTCTTCAGGCGTGAAGACCGGGCGCTCGGCCACGGCCACGCCACCCTCGTCCGCGAATGCCCCGGCCAGCCCGAGGCCATGAGTGCCGCTTCCGTTGATCCCGGCTCCTGCGCGCTGCTCAGCGTGTCCCGTGACCCCGTGTCCGTTGGTGCCGTGTCCGTTGGCGCCGTTCCCGTTGGCGCCGTGCCCGTTCACCGGCTCCATGTCGGGGAACGCCGGCCCGGACACCGACTTGATCACTCCGCTGAAGCGCAGACGTACCTCCGCGGTCGCGGTCGGCTTGCGCGCATCGCTGCCATTGAAGATGACGTCTTCCATCTTCTCGCCACGCAGGCTCTTCGCGCTCTGCTCACCCATCACCCAGGTGATGGCGTCGGCGACGTTGCTCTTGCCGCAGCCGTTAGGGCCGACGATGGCGGTCACGCCCTTGTCGAAGGCAAGCTCCGACCGGTCCGAAAAGGACTTGAAGCCGTTTATTTCAAGACGTTCGAGACGCATGAAGACACCACCGCGCCATGGTTGGCGCACTTGCACAGTAATGGCGCAGTCCGACGACGGTCGGACTCTACCGACGGGGATGCCCGGAGGACCCGGACACAACGGCCACGGATTCTGGCTGGATTACAGAATGGCACGGACCGAATCGTGGCCCTTTCGTTCTCCCAAACAGGAGAACGGCCCCGGGGCCGCAAAACGGTCGTCAGTGTAACAAGGCCTATCTATTGGGGCAAGGACAAACTACAACCCCACTCATTGTGGTCGATCGACCTACGCAAGGGCTGTCGACCCCGCTGCGCCAGACCTACTGGGCGCGGTCGGGGCTGTGCACCACACCGGCGAGTTTCTCGGCCTCTCCGAACGAGGCGAGGGCAGCTTGTGCCTGCGGATCCACCTCGACCATGTGCCGGCGCGCCTCGGCGATCCCGAACACAGCTTCGTCGATGCGGAATCGGAGCATGGCCTTGATGAAGACCAGATCCTTCTGGAACGCCGCTTCGTCCATCCTCACCTTGTTGGCGACGAGTTGATCGCGGAACTCCTTGAGCATCTGGTCGTCCACGACGAAGTTCGGCTTCACCGTGACGCGCCCGGTGGCTGCCTGGGAGATCCGGGTGTCGCCGGCGGCCATGAACTTCTGCGCGAAGTTCTCGAACTCCTGCCGGCCATAGAGCGCGCGTCCGAACGCTGACGGGTTGAAGCCCTCGAGCGTACCCGCGACGTATTTGTCAGGTTCGATGCCGCCGCCGCTGTACACCGGCCGTCCCGATGTGGTCCGCTTGAGGTCGCTCGGGTTGTGCGGCTTGGATGCGTCCTGATCCTTCTGCGTGTAGCTCAGATACTCGTCGAAGGTTTCATCCCAGGGACGCTGAATCAGGCGCCCGCTCGGCGTGAAGTAGTGCGCCGTCGTCAGTGCGAGGCCCGCGCCGTTCGCGATCGGATAGACCGACTGCACGAGCGCCTTGCCGAAGGTCGTCTCGCCGACGATGTAGGCGCGATCGTGATCCTGGAGCGCCCCCGTGAAGATCTCGGACGCGCTCGCGCTGTTGCGGTTGGCAAGGACGACCATCGGCACGTCGAGGAACGAGCTGTCCTCGGTTGCACGGTAATCCTGATCGGAATTCCTGATGCGACCGCGGGTGTAGACGATCATCTTGCCCTTGGGCAGGAACTCGTTCGAGACCTTGATGGCCTGATCGAGCGGACCGCCCGGGTTGCCGCGGATGTCATACAGCAGCCGCTTCATTCCCTTCGAGCGAAGGTCGGCCAACGCGCGCTGCATCTCGCGATCGGTGTTCTCGCCCCAGTCCTGATGGCGGATGTAGCCGGTCGTCGCGTCGATCATGAAGTGCGCGGGCACCGTGAGGATCTGCACTTCGTCGCGGGTCACTTCAAGGGGAATTGGAAGCTCGTAGCCGCGGCGGCGGATTTCGACCTTGACGATCGTGCCCCTGGCGCCGCGCAGTTTCTTCATCGCCTGCTCGGTGGTCCACCCTTTCGCTTCGTCTCCGTCGATCTTCGCGATGACGTCGCCACGGCGGATGCCCTGGCGATACGCGGGCGATCCTTCGAAGACGCTTGCCGCGGTGATGTCGCCGTCGAGCGACTGGATGGTGATGCCGAGGCCGTAGTAGCGGCCTTCCTGCCGCTCGCGCATCTGCGCGTACTCGCGGGGGTCGAAGAAACTGGAATGCGGGTCGAGCGTGGACAGCATGCCGCGAATGGCGCCGTAGACGACCCTATCGGACTCGACCTTGTCGACGTACTGGCCCTCGATGGCGCTCAGCGCCGCAGAGAACGTGGCGTAGCGTTCAGCCACCCGGTCGTCAACCGCGAGCGCGCTGCGCCCGAAGAAGCCGCCGACGAGCGCGGACACGGCGATGACGAACAGGACGAGCGAAACGGGACGCATACGTCGCATGAGAAGAGCGTAACAGACAAATTCCTTATCGGGCAACGACTTCCGGGTACAAATCGCCGGGGATTTCCTTGACCGCTGCGGCCGGGGGTTCCATAATTGCCAGACGCGCCGCCTTCGCGCCATGTGCCAGGCGAGGCTCCCCGCGGCCTTGTCGGAGGCGGGGGTTCCCGGCTGTATTGAAAGTAGGAACGCTATGTTTGGTTCGATTGGCATGCCAGAGCTGATCATCATCTTCGTGATCGCTCTGATCATCTTTGGCCCGCGAAAGCTGCCTGAGCTCGGCCGCTCACTCGGCAAGAGCCTGGCGGAATTCAAGCGCGCCTCGAACGAGCTGAAGAGCACGCTGGAAGAAGAAATCCGCATCGAGGAGCAGCAGCAGCGTGCTGAGCCGGTCAAGCCCGTCGTGGCTGCTCCGACCGCCACGGTCACGCACGATGTCGGCACTCCGGCGGGCGAACCGGTCGCTGTCCGGCACGATCACACGGCCTAGGCTGCCAGAGGCACCCGATGGCGCTCGTTCCGTTTCCAGGACCGCAGGGCACCGCTCTTCCCCTGCCGCCAGAGGAGGACGACGAATCCTCTGGCGCGAGGATGTCGTTCCTCGATCATCTCGATGAGTTGCGCCGGCGCATTGTCAATGCGTGCATCGCCATCGCGGTCGGGGTCGCCCTCACGTTCTGGGAAATCGACAAGATCTTCAACTTCATCCTCGCCCCGACTCGCGCGGCGCTGCCGCCCGGGGTCAAGCTGATCTACACCCAGCCGGGCGAGGCGTTCTCCCTCTACATCACCATCGCGCTCATCGCCGGAGCCATCGTCGCCTCGCCGTTCATCATGTTGCAGGTGTGGCTCTTCATCGCACCGGGGCTCTACTCGAACGAGAAACGGCTGGCGATTCCCTTCGTACTGTTCACCACGATCGGCTTCCTGGCCGGCGCGGCGTTCAATCACTACATCTCGTTCCCGTATCTGATGGTGTTCTTCGGCAGCTTCAATACGCCGGACCTGGCGTTCATGCCGAAACTCGAGGACGTCTTCGGTCTGTACTCGAAGATGCTGATCGGCATGGGCCTGGTGTTCCAGATGCCCGCCGTGGTGTTCTTCCTGGCGAAAATGAAGCTGGTGAGCGCCCGCTTCCTCATCAAGAACTTCAAGTACGCGCTCCTCATCATCTTCATTGCCGCTGCCGTTATCACGCCGAGCGGTGACATGATGACGCAGACGATCTTTGCGGCACCGATGCTGGGCCTGTACCTGCTGAGCATCGCGATCGCGTGGATCTTCGGGCCCAAACGCCTGAAGTCAGACGATATCGACTGATCTCGTCCCGCCCCGCCGATAAATCTTCACGACGCTCTCATATCTAACGATTGACGAGCTTTAAGCCGGGCCATACTATAGATGTGAGTTGCTGATCCGTGGGAGGTTCAGCCCTATGACTAATTTACGACGCGCCATTCCGTTCGCAGTGCTTGCTGCACTGTGGACCTCTGCGGCGGGCGCTCAGACCCCTTCGACCGCCGCGGCACAGCCCGCTGCCGGAGCCTCTGAGACTGCCTATCGCCTTTCGACAACAACAGCAGATGGCGACACTGGCCTGTGGTATGTGCCCACCGCCGACGTACTCGCACGCGGCAAGTGGTCCGCGAGCGGCTACCGTGTTGGCCTGAACTACCGGGAAGGATTCACCAACGTCGGTGATTTCCCGATAACCTTCGCCGTCGGTCTGGCCGATCGCGCCGAAGTATTCGGTTCGTTCAAGGTCGTGACCCGCATCGATCGTGATATCCGGCCGCTCTTCACCACCGACCCCAACGTCGGCGGCGTCGTGGCACGGTATCCATTGGTCCGACAGGGCTGGAGTGGCAACAACCTCGGCGACTTCCTGGTGGGTGTGAAGTTCAACCTCCTGTCAGAAGTGAACCAGAAGCCGGCATCTGTCGCGGTCCGCGGCATGATCAAGTTGCCAACGGGCGACAAGGACAGCGGCGCCGGCACCGGCAAGGTTGACGGCTTCATCGACGTCATCGCCAGCAAGGAAGCGCGCCAGAAGGTGGAGGTCTCCGGTTACGGTGGCTTCTCCATGCGCGGCAGCGCGGACAACGCCTCACAGTCGAACGGATTCCGGTACGGCATCGGCGCCGGCTTCCCCTCGCGCAACAGGCTCCGGCTCACCACAGAGTTCAATGGCGAGACACCGTTCGACGATACCGTCGTCCTGACGACGCCACTCATCGCGGCCGACGGCAGCATCTCCTCGCTCTCCACGCCGCAAGGCGCGTTCAACGCCGCGACGATCGGCCTCACGTGGCAGGACAGCAAGGGGTTCTTCATCGGCGCCGGCATGACCTGGTCGATGCCGACCGAGGATCGATCGAAGTTCAGGACCGACGCTGACCAGTCCGGCGACTTCGTCGACTATCAGTTCCGCGTGGGCTATCACCCCGGTGTCCGCAAGTACGTCGCGCCGCCGCCGCCGGCAGAAGCACCGGCACCGCCCGCCGCACCACAGAACCGGCCGCCGACCGTGGAGGCCCGCTGCGAACCGTGCACCGTGGAAGTCGGCAAGAGCGTCACGGTGACAGCCGTGGCCCAGGATCCCGATGGTGACGCGCTCACCTACCGCTGGACTGCGCCGTCCGGCACGCTGCAGAACCCGAGCGACCGACAGACCCTCTGGACTGCCGGGCAGCAGGAAGGCCCCGTTCAGGTGACCATCACGGTCAACGACGGCAAGGGCGGCACGGCCTCGGCCAATACGACGATTCAGGTGGTCCGCCCCGCGCCCGTGGCAGAAATCACCTTCGAGGACGTCTACTTCGACTTCGATCGGTCGACGCTCCGTCCCGAAGCGCTGCGACTGCTCGACGACGCGGTGACCAAACTGCAGGCGAACCCTGGCAAGAACATCGTCATCGAAGGTCACACCTGCAACATCGGCACGGCGGAATACAACCTCGCGCTTGGTGAACGTCGCGCGCGCAGCGTCCTGGACTACCTGGCCTCGCGCGGTGTGACCTCGAACAGGCTCGAAACCCGGAGCTTCGGCGAGGAGCGTCCGAAGTTCGACAACGCGCGCGAAGAAACGCGTCGTCTGAACCGCCGCGCTGCGCTGATCGTCAAGGTGCAGTAGCTACTCCGGCGACCGACCGCAGGCAAGCGGTCATCTCACACTGAAAAGGCGGGCCCATAGGGCCCGCCTTTTTTCGTGTACGGCGATCCCCTCGGCAGTCGTCCGGTTTTGGAGGAGCAGGTGCAATCGGACGGCCCGCACCTCCGTTCGCCATTCCGAATCGCACTGTAAGATCACCCCGGTGGTAATCAGGGCATCGACCGGCAGGCAGGTAGACGGGCTCATTGCCGAACTCGGATCGGCAACAGAATTGACCCGCGAAGGTGCCGTGGCGCGGCTGACGGTCATCGGCGAACGGGCTGTCTCGCGGCTGATCGGCCTCGTCACGGACCCGCAGACCACGGCCGTGGCGCGGGTCTCGGCGCTCCACGCGCTCGAAGGAATTGGCGATCTGCGCGCGTTCGACCCGGCGCTCGCCGCGGTTGACGATGCAGACACGACCGTGGCCGTCGCGGCCGTCGGCGTCCTTCAGACGTTCCTGCGGTCGGCACGTGGCGTAGACGCGCTCGACCGCCTGACCTCGCTCGCACTCGAGCAGGGGCGAACGCGCCTGCTGCGGCTGGCCGCCATACGGGCCGTTCGCGACCTCGGAGTGTCGACGATCGGTCCGCTTCTGCAGACGCTCGGCACCGATCCGGACCAGGCCGTTGCCATGGCCGCCGGCCTTGGACCGGAGGCAGCCGCCGACCCGGTGTACCTCCTGAAGGAGGCTGCCGAGGGGGCCCTGCCCGACGCGCCCGGGTCCCTGCGGCTGGCGCTGACTGAGTCTGCCGATCACGTGCCTCTGGCCGTGCTGCAGCAGCTCATCGAGCGCGTGCGCTTCCGCGAAGGCGCCGAGTCCGGGCCGGTGCGCGCCGAGTGGCTGGCGCTCAGGGCGGCGGCGCACGGCGCGCTGGCGCACCGCGGCAGCCGGCTTGCCCTGTACGACCTCAGGGAGTCGCTGGAGTCGGCCCGGGAACCGCTGCCCGTGGACTTCCTGGGGGCCGCCGCAGCGATCGGGGATGTCACGTGCCTGGAACCACTTGCGGCCGCCTACGCCCACGCCATCGAGGCGGGACGCCGCGTCGACGACTGGTGGCGCCAGCGGCTGACGGACGTGTTCCGGTCCATCGCCGCCCGGGAGCAGGTCACCCGACGCACCGCCGTCGGCAAGCGGATCACGAGCCGGTGGCGGGAGGCGGCGGCCATCCTCTGGCCTTGACGAACCGAAACGGGCGAGCTAGTTTGACGCCATCCCCCCGGAGTTCGATGCCAAGCCAGATCAGGAGCCAGACCAGCCGCACGCGCCAGAAGGCCCTGCTCCGCCAGGAGATCATCGACGCGGCGCGCGACATCCTCGCCCGCGAAGGATACGAGCAACTCTCGATGCGCAAAGTCGCGGAGCGCATCGAGTACTCCCCGACCGCGATCTACCTGCATTTCGAAGACAAGGCCGACCTGGTGTTTCAGGTCCGCGAGGAGACGTTCGGCCGGATCGTCAACGAGCTGGAATCGCTCGAAACCGAGTTCAAGGACCCGGTGGCGCGCATTCGCGAGGGCATGCGTCGCTACGTGGCGTTTGGCCTCCGTCATCCGCAGCACTACCTCGCCACATTCGTCGCGATGCCTCTCGAGCAGTCTCCGGCCGAGGCGGCGCGCTACAACGATCCGGAGTCGAATGGCATGCGCGCAGTTGGCATCCTGCGCGCGAGCGTGGCGGCCTGTGTCGATGCGGGGAAGTTCAAGAAGGCCGACGCGGAGGTGACCACGCGGGCCATCTGGGCCGCGACGCACGGCGTGACCTCGCTGCTCATCCAGATGCCGAACTTCTCGTGGGGCGATCAGAAGGCAGTGGTCGATTCGGTGATCGACTCGGCGATCGAAGGCCTTCGACCGCGCCCGGTTCGCCGCTCCCGGGTGCCGGGCGCCGTCGCCGGCGCCTAGTCGCGCGTCGACGCCCCTAGTACGACTTCGCGAACCAGGCCTCGGCCACCGCAGGATTGTCGCAGCGGACGCACGTCTTCCCTGCCGGCGCTCCGCGATCGAGCGGCATGTTGCGAATCGTGGCCTGAGTATCGGTCTTGATGTGCGCTTCGCATTCCGCGGAACCGCACCACGGTGCAATCACGAAACCGGGCCGACCTTCCATCGTGGCCTTGAACGTGTCGTAGTCGTCGGCGCTGTGGGTATGTTCGTCGCGGAAGGCGATGGCTTTGGCGAGCAGTGACTGCTGAATGTCGTCGAGCAGTTCGCGCACCTTCGCGCTGAGGCCCTCCATCGGCACGCCAAGTTTCTCGCGCGTGTCGCGGCGCGCCAGCAGCACCTGCCCCTTCTCGATGTCCTTGGGCCCGATCTCGAGGCGCAGCGGCACTCCGCGCATCTCCCACTCGGAGAACTTCCAGCCGGGCCGCTCGTCGCGAGCGTCGAGCGTCACGCGAACCCCCGCATCAACCAGCTGCTGCTGGATGTCCTGTGCCTTCGGCAGCACCGTCTCGCGCCAGTTCTCGCGGCCGATCGGCACGATCACCACCTGGTACGGCGCCACGGCAGGCGGCAGCACCAGCCCGCTGTCGTCGCCGTGGGTCATGATGATGGCCCCGACGAGCCGCGTCGTGACGCCCCATGACGTGCCCCACACGTGCTGCACCGACTTGTCGCGCGCCTGGAACGTGATGTCGAATGCCTTGGCGAAGTTCTGTCCAAGGTTGTGGGAGGTGCCGGCCTGCAGCGCGCGGCCGTCACCCATCATCGCCTCGATCGAGTAGGTGCGCAGTGCGCCCGCGAATTTCTCGCTGTCGCTCTTGATACCTTTCACGACCGGCATCGCCATCAGTGATTCGCAGATGGAGGCGTAGAGGTCGAGGATCATCCGTGTTTCGGTTTCGGCCTCTTCGGCGGTTTCGTGTGCGGTGTGTCCTTCCTGCCAGAGGAACTCGGTGGTCCGCAGGAACGGCCGCGTCACTTTCTCCCAGCGCACGACGTTGGCCCACTGATTGAGGAGGATCGGCAGATCGCGCCACGACTGGATCCACTTGGCGTACATCGTGCCGATGATCGCTTCGGATGTCGGACGGACGACCAGCTTCTCCTCGAGCTCCTCGCCGCCGGCGTGCGTCACATACGCCACCTGTGGCGAAAAACCCTCGACGTGTTCGGCTTCCTTGGTCAGCAGGCTGTCAGGAATGAACAGCGGGAAATACGCGTTCACGTGACCGGTGCGCTTGATCTCGCGGTCGAGCGTCTGCTGAATCAGTTCCCAGATCGCGTAGCCGTATGGCCGGATGACCATGCACCCCTTGACCGGCGAGTAGTCGGCGAGTTCGGCGCGCCGGACGACATCGAGGTACCAGCGGGAGAAGTCCTGCGACCTGGGCGTGATTTCGGTGACGAAAGAAGCCTTCTCGGACATTTGACGATTTGACGATTTGAGGATTTAACGATCTGACGGTTAACGAAGTCGCGAATTGATGCTGGCAATCAGCGATCGGCCTACTCGCGTTTTTCCACGTAGTGGACTCTCCAGTGTAGATCGTCGCGCTCCGGGAAATCGGCGCGGAAGTGTCCGCCACGGCTCTCCTCCCGCCGAAGCGCCGCCCTCGCCACCAGGAGCGCCACCGTCGCCAGATTGAACTGTCTCCATGCCACACCGTCGTGACGCCCGTCTCCTGCAACGGCGGCCGTTGCCGCGGCGTAGGCGCCGGCGAGCAGGGACACGGCCGTCGTCAACCGCTCGCGCGTGCGAAACAGGCCAGCGGACCGCCACATGAGGTCGCGAATCTGCTCGCTGTCGATCGTTGCGCCATCGTCCAGCGGGCTCACCTTCGGCGTCCCCGGCGGGTTCACCTTCTGCGAAACCGGGACGCGGTCCGGCCGAGGAGAGGCGGCCCGAGGCGCCAGTTGCATCGCGTCGGCCGCACGGGCGCCGAAGACCAGGCCCTCGAGCAGCGAATTGCTCGCCAGGCGGTTGGCGCCATGCACCCCGGTGCAGGCCGTTTCCCCGGCGGCGAACAACCCGGGGACTGATGTGCGTCCGCACTCATCGGTCTCGATGCCGCCCATCATGTAATGTGCGGCGGGGCCCACTGGAATCAGATCGCGGGCGATGTCGAGGCCGACGCGGCGGCACATCTCCGCGATTGTTGGAAACCGGGAGCGGACCCGATCGGCGTCGAGATGCTGCAGGGTCAGGAAGACCGGACCACCCGACGCCTCGATCTCCCGCACGATGCCGCGCGCGACCACGTCACGCGGCGCGAGATCGCCGGCCGGGTCGTAGCGATGCATGAAGGGCTCGCCGCGCGAGTTCACGAGCCGTGCACCTTCGCCGCGCAGCGCCTCCGAGATCAGGAAGCGCGGCGCCCCGCTCAGGCTCAACGCGGTGGGGTGAAACTGGACGAACTCGAGATCCTCAACGCCAGCGCCCGCGTGGTACGCCAGCGCGATCCCGTCTCCGGTGGCGACGGCGGGATTGGTCGTCTCACGAAACACCTGCCCCGCACCGCCGGTCGCCAGCAGCACCCGCTCGCCGCGCACGATGCGCTCGACGCCGCCCTCGTTGAAATATCGAACGCCGGCAACGCGACCGCCTTCCACGATGACGTCGGTGACCATCGCGTGATTCTCGGTCCGCACGGTCGGCAGCGTCGCCACGCGCCCCCACATGGCGCGCGAGATCTCGCGGCCCGTCGCATCGCCCGCGTGCAGGATGCGGTGCACGCTGTGCGCGGCCTCGAGACCGAAGATCAGGTCTCCCGCCGGCGTCCGGTCGAAGCGCGCGCCCCATTCAATGAGCTCGCGCACATATCGAGGTCCTTCGCTGACCAGTACGCGCACGGCCGCTTCGTCACACAGGCCGGCGCCGGCATTCAGCGTATCGGCGACGTGCAGTTCAACGCTGTCGCCCGGCCCCATCGCCGCGGCAATGCCGCCCTGCGCGTATCCGGTGTTGCTTTCCCCGGCATCGGCTTTCGTGAGGATGACGACGCGCCCGGCGGGTGCGAGTGCACTCGCCGCCCTCAGGCCCGCGATCCCGCCGCCGACAATGATGAACTCCGATGAATCGGACGCCGTGGTCGCCAATCGTTGAATGTTATCCTAAGGACTTCGGACACATCTGCGCATGGAACCAGTTCGCGTCGACGTCTCTACTCCTTCGCGTCGCTACGTCATCACCCTCGGAGATGGCGTGCTCGGCCGACTCACCCGCCTGTTGGATGACGTCAAGGCACCGGCCCGGCGCTTCGTGGTCTCGAGCCCGACAGTGTGGCGGTTTCACGGGCAGCGCTTCGCCGCGTCAACGGATGCCGAGACGATCCTCGTTCCCGACGGCGAACGCTACAAACAGAGCCCCACGGTCGGCAGGGTCTACGAGGCGCTCATCAAGGCAAATGCCGATCGCGCGTCCACCCTCATCACGTTTGGTGGCGGCGTAATCGGCGATCTGGCCGGCTTCGCTGCAGCCACCTATCTGCGGGGCATTGCACTCGTCCATGTGCCGACGACACTGCTGGCGCAGGTGGACAGCGCCATTGGCGGCAAGGTCGGCGTGAACCATCCGCTCGGCAAGAACCTGATCGGCGCCTTCTACCAGCCGCACGCAGTCATCGTCGATCCGTCGGTGCTCGGGACGCTGCCCAGGCGCGAGTTCCGGGCGGGTTTGTACGAGGTCATCAAATACGGCATGACCTCCAGCCCGTCGCTGTTCGAGCGCGTGGCGCGCGATCACAAGTCGATCTTCGCGCGGGTGCCGGAGGTGCTGACGGCGGTGATCGCCGAGTCGTGCCGCATCAAGGCCGACGTCGTCGCCGCCGACGAAAAGGAATCGGGCCTGCGTCGCATCCTCAATTTCGGTCACACCGCCGGCCACGCCCTCGAGTCGGTCACGAAGTACCGGCGCTTCCGCCACGGCGAAGCGGTCGGTTACGGAATGCTGGTCGCGGCGGAACTCGCGGTGTCGCGTGGCGCACTGGCCGAGCAGGATCGAAAGGCGCTTGCCGGTGTCATTGCGAGCCTCGGGCCGCTTCCGCCGATCGGCGATATCTCGATCGCGCAGATGCTCGACGCGATGAAGCACGACAAGAAGATGATCGCTGGCAGGCTGCACTTCGTGCTGCCGACGGCGATCGGCGCCACGGCAATCGTCGACGACGTGACCGAGAAGGAAATGAAGAGAGCGCTGACGCGTCTGGGGCTGCGGAAGTAATCGATTGGTCTGAATCGAACCAATCCCATTCAGCAGTGCGCCGGTTCAGGCGAGGCCGTACTCGCGGACCTTCTGAACCAGCAGCTTGTAGCTCACCTGAAGAATCTCGGCTGCCCGGCCGGTGTGTCCCGATCCCTCTTTCAGCGCCTGTTCGATCTTGCGCCGTTCGACTTCCGCAAGCACCCGTCGAGATGCGTCCGCCAGCGTGCCGGACAGGTCGATGGCACCCCACGGGCTCGCATCCCCCGCGGCGATCGGCTGTGGCGGATTGAGGTGTGACGTCAGGTTCAGGTGCCGGGCGTGGATCACGTCGCCTTCGGTGAGAATCACCGCACGCTCCATGCAGTTCTGCAATTCACGGACGTTACCGCGCCAGGAATACGCCACCATTGCGTCGACGGCATCGGGCGACAGCGCGAGCGACTTCTTTCGCAGCTCGCGGCAGAAGCGATCGACGAAGTAGCGCGCCAGCAGCGGGATGTCGCCCGGGCGCTCGCGAAGCGGCGGAACCGTGAGAGGGAAAACCGAGAGGCGGAAGTACAGATCTTCCCGGTATTGCCGCGCGGCGACTGCAGCCTTGAGATTGCGGTTGGTGGCGGCGACGACGCGCACGTCGACGTGCAGGAGCGTCGTACCGCCAACCCGCTCGAACTGCTTTTCCTCGAGCGCGCGGAGAATCTTCGCCTGCAGCGTCAGCGGCAGGTCGCCGATTTCGTCGAGGAACAGCGTCCCCCGGTTCGCCAGCTCGAACTTGCCGGGCTTGCGCTGTGACGCACCGGTGAACGCGCCTTTCTCGTGGCCGAACAATTCCGTTTCGAGCAGCGTCTCCGGTATCGCCGCACAGTTGATCGCGACAAAAGGACCATCGGCACGCGGGCTCAGTGCATGGACGGCGCGCGCGAACAGCTCCTTGCCGGTGCCGCTCTCCCCTTCAATCAGCACCGTCGCGTCACTCGACGCCGCGCGGTGCATGGCAAGGGTGACCTGCTTCAGGCGAGGGATCTTCGCCGACGATCTGGGGAGCTCCACGCCGTTGGGCGAGCTCCTCTTTCAACAGGATGTTCTCCGTCACCAGGCGTCGCTGCGAGAGGGCGCGCTCGACGAGCAGCAGGAGATGATCGGGATCGACCGGCTTGGCCAGAAAGTCCAGCGCGCCGTCCTTCATCGCGGCGACCGCATCCTGGATGCTGCCGTACGCAGTCATGACGATGACCGGGAGGTCGGGGTCCAGTTCCTTGGCCGCGCGCAGGACACCGAATCCGTCGCCTTCGCTCAGCCGGAGGTCCGACAGCACCAGCCCGGGGCGGCCGGAGCGCAAAATCTCGAGAGCCTCAGCCTGGTCGCGAGCCTCGAGAACGACGTGCCCCTGGGTCTCCAGCGCGTGGCGAAGCATCGCACGCAGCGAGTCCTTGTCCTCGACGAGGAGGATCGGCGGGTCGGTTGAACGCCGGGCCACTACCGAAGCCAGCCGGCTGGCACACCACTGCGGCGCGCCTCTTCCTCAAGGTCGGGGATGGCCCGCTGGTCCTGCTCGACCGCCTTCTTGAGCCGCTCGAGTTCAGCAAGCGCCTTCTGCCGGTCGTTGGCAATCTGGCCGCGTTGCGCGGGATCGTCGCGGTTCACGAAATCGCTCGTGAGCGCGTTGATGCGGCTCTGGAGGGCGTCCAGCAGCGTCTGGTCGCTTTCGAGCTGTTCGCGCAGGTCAGTCATGCGCCGCGACCAGTAGGCCTGATTCTTGGCCCCGGACGCGTCGTCGGTCTTCTCGGCGCCCAGGTCGCTCTTCGGATCGGTCGCGCGGTCGTCTTTCGACGCCGCATCGCCGGGTGCAGTTGTCTGGCCCGCGGTCGTTGCGTCACCGCCACCGGTGCTGTCGGCGCCTGCGGGCGCGGCTGGCACCGGCTTGAGGTCCTGGTTCGTGAAGCTCTTCCCGCCGGTCTTCACGGTTTGGCGACGCTCGCTTTCCTGGCGAGCGACATCGGCAAGCGATTGCGCGAACACAGAGCCGCCGGCCGCGGTCAGCATGAGGAGAATTACACAGACGCGCATGGCTTTGAGATGTATCGGCTCGACCGTGATCGTACGTAAGGGGACCATTCGACGTCAATCCTTCTACCGCACCTCGCGCCACGCCAGCACCTGCAATAGCGGGAAGACTGACGGAGCATTTCCCCGGGTTGCCGGATCCGCGACATTCCACGCGGCGAGAGCCACCAGGTCCTGCCGAATGATCGTGCCTTCGACTACCCGGTGTGCGCCCCGGCGCCCAAAGGATTCGGTCCGAAGCAGCAGAATGCCTGCGCCGGCGTTGAGCGCGGGACCAGTCGGCGCACCGTCCCGCCACGGATCGCCGTCCGCATCGGACGGATCGTCCGCGACCATCGCCACGACGTACACCGGCAGGTCGGCTTGCATGGAACCGACCCCCGCCTCGACCGGTCCATGCGAAAACAGCCGCCACCGCGGATTGCGCAGGCCCCAGGGCCGATCGCGGATTGACGCATTGAGGTCACTTTCCGTGCATCCAGATCGTTTCTGGCAGTTCGCGAGGTTGAGCACCTCAGCCAGATCGATCCGCGTCCCGTCAGCCAACGCCCGCTCGCCGACGAGGGCGTCATCCACGAACACTGAGGTGATCGACCCGTTCAGGATCGAGGTGAAGTCGGGCACGGCCCGCAATTCGGCGATCGAGCGCTCGAACACGGCGTCAGCGGCATAGAACGCCTCGCTCGCTGCACCGGCATTCGCGGCAATGAGCACGTCGGCGGTGGTGGTCAGCACCAATGCGGCACCCACCGCCGACAACAACATCATCGCCATCATCGCGACAATGAGCGCGACGCCTCGCTCGTCTGACATCGGTGCTTGCATCATCGCCCCAGGTTCAATGCCCGCGGCGCGATGACCAGCCGCGCCATCCGATCAGGAACCAGCCGAGTGCCCCGCGCGGTACCCGCTCTCGTGAACAACGGGCCGGCGGGCCCACGCAACGCCGACACCGCCGCCTCGATCCTCACGAACACGACGACCTCCCGGATTCGGAGAAGATCGGCATCGTAGCGGTTCGGACTGTTGGCGTCGGGGCACCATGGACCATCGGTGAGCAGCTGCGCGGTTAACGGCACCAGCACGGAACCAGCCGCAAGCTGCGGGAGCCGCGGCGTGATCGCGCCACCCGTCGTGCGGGTGAACGCGCAGTTTTCACCCGGCGGGTACGCCGTGGGCTGAACACCTGGCTCCGGAGGCGGCGGACCGTAGGTGACCCGCGGCGGTGCAGCGGCGTCGGTGCCGAGCACGACGCCGGGCGGGTCGGCGTCGCCGAAGTATTCGAAGCGGAGGTCGGCCACGTGTTCGATGACCGGCACGTCTGCTCCTCCGGCCGCGTCGTAGCGCATCAACTGCGCGAATCCGGACACGCGATCGTCCCTGAAGAAATACGTGCGCGCCGTCACCTCCGCAATGGCAGTGCTCGCCGCAGGATAGATGATCGGCGAATCGCGGAGGTTGTGTTGCAGCGTCAGCGTGCTTCCCTGCGTGGCCGTGACGGAGAACAGGTCCCATGCGCCGGCCTGCCCGAACACCGCGACGGTCATCCCACTGCGAAAGCCGCAGGATGCGTCACTATCCGGACAGCCAGCGCCAGCGGCAACCGTCGTCGCGCCCGATGCGGCCGGCAGCGGCGATGCAAGCGTGGTCTGCGCCCCGCTCGGACTCACCGACCAGAATGCAATGCGGCTCGCGTCGAAGGTCTGTGGCGGGTCCGGGCTCCGTCTGCCGACGCGCATCGGAAAGATTGCCGCAGCAGGTGCCGCCCGCATTCGTACGCCTCCGGCGGTCGAGGGCCAGCTGCCGGCGGCGAGCAGGTCGCGGTACATCGTGTCGGCCGAGGCGCGAAGCCGTTGCTGGACATCCGCGGCTTCTGGCTGCGCCTGGAACGCGCCAGCTGCCGGATCCAGCATGGCGAACACCGCCGAGACAACCAGCAACGTGATCGCGAGCGCGACGAGCAGTTCGATGAGCGAGAAGCCTCGACCCGATCTCGCGAGTCGGATAAGCGGGTTCATCGAGCCCTCCGCGTCCGCATCCCGATCAGCCAGGCACCATTGACGCCTCGTGCGGCCGCCACCGCCGCCGCACTGGAGCGAACCCACACCGGAACGACGATGACGTTCAGGGCCAGGGTGTCGGCGAGTGAATCGACGGTCTCGCACCGACCATCTGCGGACAAATGCGGCGCCCGCTGGTGCACGCGTGCCGCCCGCCAGCCACATACCGTTTGCGTCGAGGAAGTCGCAGTAGCCTTGTACGTTCGAGCTCAGGGTGTCGCCAGGCGAAATGCCCAGCCCGAGTCCGCCAGCCGGTTGCGGCGGTGTGGTGGTCAGATCCGACGACCAGTCGCTCACCGGGACGAGCCCTGCGTCGCTCGTCCAGGCCAGCGCACGGAGCTGTTCCAGTTTCTCGCGAGCGGCCTGTTGCACGACACCGGCCCGCTGTGCCGACGCATTCGCCCGGGCCGAGGCAAGCGCGAGTTGTGCTGCAGCGGAGACGCCGGTCGCGAGGAGCGACACGGCCACAACGGCTTCGATCAGCGAGAACCCACGCTCATCTCGTCGCACCATGCCGAGCGATTGTGCAACCGCTGTTCCGAGTCGAGGCACACCGCGAATGGCGCAATACCCGGAGCAAAACTCCGAAGACGCCCGGCGAGAGGTCGAACGTCGCTCTCACGCCGTTCGCAGAATCCGCGCAACGACGCTACGCCAGCCGGCCGCAGAATTCGCACACTCACAGATCGCCGGCGATCGCAGCATCCAGGCGATCCGGGGCCTCGAAGGCACAACTTCTGGACGCGACGCGCACCCAGGACTCGACCGAACTGCAGGTCTGATTGACGTACCTGCGAACTGCTCCTCGGCAGTCCGCACGCGCTCACCCGATCGGCAGAACGACCTGCAGGCGCGCACCGCCGAGCGGGGAGGTGCCCACGCTGACGCGGCCGTTGTGCGACACGATGATCTTCTGGACCAGCGCCAGGCCAAGCCCGGTGCCGTGCTTCTTCGAGGTGAAGAACGGCTGAAAGATGCGGTCGCGCGCAGAAGCCGGCACGCCCGGGCCGTTGTCGTCGACGGTGACCGTGCACGTCGTCCCGCCGGTGTCTACCTGGCCATGTACGGCGACACTCGGCGCCACTGATGCGCCGGTGCACGCCTCGATGGCGTTGCGCACGAGATTGCTGAATGCCTGCCGCAGCAGCACATCGTCACCCTGGATGTGCGCGAACTCGCCACTGAGCGTGACGGTGCCGCCCGCCAGGCGGGCGTCGGCTCTCGACTCGTCCGCCACACGTTCGGTGAGCGCGCGCAGGTCGACGTCCGAGAGCGCGAGCTGCGACGGGCGAGCGAAGTTCAGGAAGTTGGTGACGATTTCGCCGAGCGATACAGCCTCGGCGCGGATCCCTTCGACGTACGGCCGATAGTTCACCGGGACCGACGCCGGATCGATCAGCTTGCTGTACCCATGAATGGTCGCCAGCCCGTTGCGGAACTCGTGCGCGATGCCGGCCGTGAGCTCGCCGACGGTGGCCAGGCTCTGCTTGAGGCGCAGCTGTTCCTCGAGCTGCTGTACCGCGGTGAGGTCGGTAAACAGGCACACGGCTCCGTGCAGCTGTCCCGCGCCATCGAACAGTGGAGACACCGTCACACCCAGGCGCGACGGGGCACGGCGTCCCTCCGGAAGATGCACGGTCCGACGAAGGATCGCGCGTCCGGACGCCAGGCACTCGTCAATGGTCTGTGACAACGCCGGCTCGTCGATGACGGAGTGATAGTCCCCCGTGACAGGCGCATCGGCCACTCCGAGCAGGCGCCTGGCAGCCGGGTTCATGATTCGCACCGTCGCGTCGAGGCCGACCACGAGCAGACCCGACGTCAGGCTCGAGATGATCTCGTCGCTCAGTCGCTCGGACGCCTCGGCCCGGGCGGCGGTGGCCCGCTCCTGTGCTTTGAGGCGAGCGATGGCATCCTCGAGCGCTGCCGACAACACTTCCGTGTCGCTGCCTACCGAGCGCATGGGTCGGCGCTGCCGCGCGGCCGAAAAGAAGCGCAGCACCGCGAACATCAGCATGCCCGCGAGCGCGCCAACGAGAGCCGTCAGTCCGAGCAACGCCAGCGCGTTCGAGTTCATCGATGTGTCATCCGCTCAGAACGGCCGGTCAAGGCCGTAGGTACGTGCGACGGTGTCGACGTATCGCCGGATTCGGAGTTGTCCCAGTGCTGCCGTCGCGCTGGTGACCGGCACTTCGGACCAGTGGAGATCGCTGACCGAGGTCCGTTCGTAGGCATACTCCCGGTCCTGCACCGCATCCACAATGTAGAGATGACGACCATTCCTCGACACGACCGCATAGACCGCACCGTAGCTCGCCGATAACACGTAGCTGTCGCGGCGTCTGCACGGCCGCATCGTCTGGAGAAGCGAGAAGCAGCGACCGACCAGCGAGCGCGTTCGACGGCGGTGACGGGATATCCCAATATCGAGTACAGGGTCGGGGTGATGTCGGTGGACATCGCCACCGCGCCAGGGTCCACGCGGGCATGTTCCAGTGCGGATGGGAGATGCATGAAGAGGGGCACCTGAATGACCTGCGGGAACATGTGGTAGCTGTGGCCCCAGCGGCCATCCTCGCCGATGATCTCACCGTGATCGGCGGTCAGCACCACCACGCTGTGGTCGTACAGCTTGAGGCGCTCGAGACGCTCGATGAACGAGCCGAAGCAGGCGTCAATCTGCTCGACAGCATACGCATACGAGCGGTTGAAGCCTGCGTAATCCCTGTCGGCTGGCACGGCCGCCTTGCGCACCGCCGCGATGTGCAGCGTGAGCGATCGTGTCTGTGCGAACACCGGCCCATTGCTCGCGGCCCCGGCATCGAGTCTGCGGCCCAGTTCGTCAATGGTCCCGCAGAACTCCATGTCCATTTCGTCCTTCCCCTGCTCGAGCTCGATGCGATCGGTCGGTGTCCATAGCGCCGACGTGATGTGGTCCCGCGACTGCACGCGCTGATACCCGTTCACGTCCACGAGTTTCTGGAGCGCGTTCATGCTGTCGAACGGCAGCACGTACTGTTTGTGCGCGAGCGCGGAGCCGGCCCAGATGGCCGGCATGGACATTCCGGTGCCGCCGTATTTCGTGAAGGCGTTGGGGAAGAACAGATTCCTGGCGGCGAACGACGCGATATGCGGCGTGAAGTGCACCTGCGGGTTGTACGGCGAGAGATAGTCGGAGCGCAGGGAATCGATCACCAGCAGGAACACATGCGGCCGCTGCGGAGGTGGAACGGGAGCGAGCGACGGGACAAAATCGATCGAGACCGGCTTTACGGCCACATCCGTCAATCCGGTATTCGCTCGCAGGTATCGTCCGATCGCAGCACCTTGCGCTCGCTCGCGCAACAGATCGTCTGCGAGGAGGTAGGACGCATTGTGCACCGCGTATCGGCCGAGCGTGTGCCGTTGCGCCTCGCCTGGATGCCACGCCGCGTGCGCGGCCAGCGGAAATGCGCACGCCACCATCACCGCGATGGATGGCACATCGCGCAGCGGCGCGGCTCGATAGACGAGCATGAACGTGAGGACCCACACGATTGCCACGCCCGACTTGAGCAGGGCGAAATCCCAGTCCGTTGCCGAGGCCAGCAGCCCGGCCACCCAGGCGAGCGGCAGCACGGCTGCCAGCGCCACCGCGAAGCGAGTTCCTGACACGTCCGCGGGCGGCCCGACCAGGACATCCAGGCCGCTCGTCAGGCGGCGCTCGACGCCGGCGTGGGCCCTGAGCCGCATGCCGCCCCACGCCGATGCGATCGCTACGCCCATGGCGAGCGCCGCGACCTTCGCCGGAGCGTTGCTCAACCCAACCGAGTCGCCGACGAAGCGGGAGAACAGCCCCGCGACGAGGAGGACCGCTGCGCCGAGCAGCAGCAGGTACTGGAGAAGTATCGACCGCCCGCCGAGGCGCGACGCCACGGCAACGACAATGAACGCAGCGGAGAAGACCAGCAGGTGCCCGAGCAGCGACGCGCCGACACCGAGCGCAAGCCCCGCCGACAGCAGGTCCGGTTCGAATGTCCGGCCGATCGACACGGACGCAAGCACCGCGTATCCAGCCGTGAGCAGCGCCGCGGCGCCCATGCACGCCATGAACACCCGGCCCTCCTGCCGTCGGCGCCCGGTTTCGTCCGAGGCGGCGGACTGTGCGCGGAGGAACGACCAGGCCGCCAGATGGTCCACCAGCGCAAGCCACACAATCGGCAGCAACGCTGCGGCTCCGACAGCGACGCTCCTGGTGCCTTCGTGCAGCGACGGGATGACCGGAGCCAGCGTGTTCAGGACGACAGCGCCGGCAGCGAATGCGGCCAGGCCGCGGGCCGCCCGCACGGCGAGCGTGCGGCCGCGCAGATGCGGCCACAGCACCACACACAGCAGCACGAGCCACAGCCAGGCGGCCATCGCGTGCGTGTCGCTGAAGGTGCCCACCCAGTGAAACACGCGGGGCTTGATGAACTGCAGATACGCGAACGCGCTCGACGCGATGAAGGCATACAGCGCCGTCATCAGGCAGAACGCCAGCACGAGGACGCGGGCGACGATTGTACCCACGCCGCCGCATCATCGCGTCGCCTCTCCCGCCCCGTCCGACCAGGCGGAGGTCCCGGCCGGCAGCCGCGGATTCGAGGGGTCCAGCGCGCGTGATTTCGCGTATGCGTTCGCCGCGTCGAGCGGCCGGCTCTCGGACGTGTACGCCACGCCCAGGTCGAACCATCGCTCCGGGTCGTCTGGCGCCGCTGCCGCGCAACGCTCGTAGGCGTCCAGCGCGCGAACACGATCGCCCGCACGTGCGTACGATTCCGGCAGGTCCGGGCACGCGGCGTCGGCAAGCCTGGTCAGCGCGAGCACTCGCTCCCACGATTGCGATTCGTCGGCCGAACGGCCGAGGCCGCGGTAGATCTCGGCGAGCCAATGCGCGATCACCGGGTCGGCGTCGTGTGCGTGGCGCAGGTCCAGGGCGATTGGCAGCGCCTCCGCAAATCGCCTCTCCTCAATGGCTCGCTCGACCTCCCGGCCGCGCCGGTCCAGAGGGTCAAAGGGGGCGGCGGCTCGTCCGACAGAGGGAAGCCGCACGAAAACGGCGGCATATCCAAGGAACAAGAGCGCGAGGATCAGCCGTCGCACGTTCGCTCAGGGACTCGGTGTGAAGTGGTACATGGACGCGAGCGCGCCCACCTTTTCCCGAATCAGGGCACGGTCCTCGGAGCGCATCTGGGGCGTCACTCCCACACGAATAGGCTTGAGCGCGGTCAGGTCGTAGGCATAGTCAAGACTGTTGACGCCGTCCGCGATATACAGCGACTGGCCGTTGTCGCGCAGGACGCCATACACAGGGCCATAACTGGACGCGACCACGACCGGCTCGTGTCGCCGCCACGAGGTGTCGGTGCCTGGCGGCACAAAGAGTGACTGGCCGAGCGGCCACTCGTGCTGTGCCTCTCGATATCCGAGCAGCGCATACAGCGACGGGGTGATGTCTGTCGAAAAGCTCGCGGCATCGACATCCGCCGTGAACTGAGCTGTCAATTTCGACGGAATGTGCACGAGGAGCGGAGTCCGCACGATCTCGGGAAACAGCGTGTATGCGTGTCCCCACCGCCTCGCCTCGCCGAGCGCGTCGCCGTGGTCGGAGGTCACGATCACGATGCTGTCGTCATAGAGCTGCTTCTGCTTCAGGTACGTGATGAAGCGACCGAAGCAGCCATCGATGCGCCGGACGTTGGCCGCGGCGGCTGCCTGAAACCCGCCGTACGCCGGGTCCGGGGCCCCCACGCGTTCGATCAGTTTTGAGGTGTGCAGGTTCAGCGACCGGGTGTGGGCGAATAAGGGCTGACCTTCCGCAAGTCCGGTCGAGAGCTTCCCCTGCAGTTCCTCGAGGGTCGCGCACAAGTCGTACTGCATCTCGTCGCGTCCCTTGTCGAGTTCATCCACCTGCAGTCCCGGCGCGACGATCTGTGCGGTGATGTGGTCCATGCTCATCACCGGCCGGTACCCGTTGACCGTGATGAGCTTCTCCAGCGCGTTCATGCGCTGGAACGGGAGCACGTACTCCTTGTGCAGGATCATGCTGCCGGCCCAGATGGCCGGCATCGACAAACCGGTACCGCCGTACCGCGTGAACGCCCGCTGAAACGCGAACCCCTCCCGGGCAAACGCGTCGAACGCCGGCGTGAAGGTGACGGTCGGGTTATAGGCCGACACGTAGTCGCGGCGCAGGCTGTCGATGACGAAGAAGAAGATGTGCGGCGGACGCGATGCGGCCGGCCGGAGCGGACGCACGAAGTCCACATCCACCGGCTGCACATCGACATGCTGGATCAGTGAGTGCGCGCGCAGGTAGTTGAAGTATTCCCGTGTGCCAGCGGGTTCGACCGCCAGCACGTGCCGCATCAGCCGGTACGACGGGTCCACTGCCGCGTATGCGTCGAGCACGAACTCCGGCACGAACGGCTGGCCCGCCACGCGCGATGCGAACGGTGTCTCGACGCTGCCGCCTGCCCCGATGCCGACAATCGCGAGGACCGCCGCCGCGCTGAAGGCCACCGGTCGGGCGACGCTTCGCGGCGTGCTATGCCGCACAAATTGATGCACGAGCGCGGACACGAGGAGCCACCCCGCCACGACGCAGAGATTCTGGACGAGAAAATTCCAGTCGAAGCGTTCGACCCGCCGCAGGAGCACGAACAACGCGAATGGCAGCAGGACCAGTCCGGCCAGCGCGCCGAGGTTGGATCCGACCCCGGGCACGGGGGCAAGCCATGCGTCCAACGCACTCTGCGATGCGCCGATGCCTGGCGCGCCGCGGGTCGCATCCATCCGCAGCACGATGCCGGACCACGTCGCCGTCAGTGCCACCGCCACTTCGAGCGCAACCAGCCACGCGGCGGCGCCAGTGAAGGACAGCGATCCGAAGACCAGGCCCCACACAGTCAGCAGCGTGAATCCACAGGTGCAGGCGGCGATCACCACGTATTGCAGCCTCGGCGCCGAAGCCGGCCGCCGGGACACGACGGTGAGCAGGATCGCCAGCACCGTGGCGATCCCTCCGAACACAGCGACATGCACGACCAGCGAGACGCCAGCACCGAACAGCAATCCGCTCCGGGTGGTGGTCAAGTCGCCGAGTTCATCGAATCGCAGTGGCGCGCAGACGACGTTGATGCTCCACACTGCGAGCGCGGTGGCGATCGAAGTGATGACCAGTCGCCGTGTATCGACCGTTGCGGGATGAAATGCTCCGGCAGCTGCGCAGTGGTCGTACACCGCGAGCCACATCGGCGGAACGAGAAAGCCGCAGGCCAGCCAGAGCCCCAGCGCATCGTTCTCCACAGCCGGGAGAAGCGGCCTGTAAAGGATCACCAGTCCGAGCACCGCCATGGTGGCGACGTAACTCCACGCCACGACACGTCCGCGCGAGGTCTTCCACTCGGGCAGCAGCGTCGCCACGGTGATGCCGAGGAGAACCCAGTGCCAGAGATGGTGAAACGCGACGAACGTCGCGAGCGAGGACACCAGCCGGGGGCGGATGAACTGCTGATACGCAAACGAGTTGTAGGTGAGGATGCAGTAGGTCGACGTGAGCAGGAAGAACAGGGCGTTGGCGCCGCGCGCAGCCGCGATCCACCCACTGCGCCGGGCAAGCGGCGCTCCGGTCACAGCGGCCCCCAGAATCCCAGGTACCAGCCGAGCAGGTCCGGACCCACCGTCGCGGCAAGCGCCGCACCCATGGCCAGAAACGTCCCGAACGGCAGCGCGTACTTCATGTCGCCCTTGCGCGACGCGATGACAATGACACCGACGATCGAGCCCGCGACCGACGCCATCATGAGCGTGACGATGGTGAGTTGCCAGCCGATGAACGCGCCGATCATGGCGAGCATCTTCACGTCGCCCATGCCGAGCCCCTCCTCGTGGCGCAGGCGGTAGTAAACCTCCGCGATCAGCCAGAGGCTTCCGCCACCGACGGCGGCACCGGCCAACGAGGACAGCCAGCCAGGCTCGGTCACCAGACTGAACGCCAGGCCGACCACGATGCCCGGGAGCGTGATCGCGTTTGGCAGGAGGTGATGCTCCAGATCGATGGCAAACAGCACGATCAGCGCGCACCCGAACACGAGCCGTGACGCCAGCAGGACCGTTGGCCCGTAATACCAGGCGGCCACACCAAACATCAGAGCGGTCAGGATTTCGATCGCAGGATGACGCGGCGAGAGCGGCGCCCTGCAGGTTCGACATCTCGCGCCAAGCGCCACATAACTGATGACCGGCAGGTTCTCGAACCAGGCCAGTTCACGCCCGCACGACTCGCACGCGGACGCAGGCCACACGATCGACTTGCCCAGCGGAAGACGATAGATGCAGACGTTGAGAAAGCTGCCGATCACCGCACCAACAAGCACCGCCAGCGAAATGAATGCCGCGTCGTTCATGATGGCGGCGGCGCGAAGCCGCGCTGCGGTTGGTCCGGAAGCGGGAACAATGGAGACGCCGATGAGAGACCTACCTTGCCCGATGCGTCAAGTTCGAGCGGTGTACGGGTGGGGTCGACCGGAACGCCGCGCAGCGCTCCGGCGCGAATGAGGCTCTGCCATCCGTCGATGGGTACACCGGCGGTTCGCGCGTGGTTCACCTCGGCCTGCACCTGATCAATGAAGTCGGCGGCGTCGAGCTGCATGAGCCGACGCTCGGCGTCGTTGCGCAGCCATTCGATCTCTGCCGATTCGCGAATGGCTTCCCACATCGTTCGCGAAGATTGGCGGTCGCCGCCTTCGGCGAGCGTGGTCGCTGCCAGCGACTTGAGAAACCAGGGTGCGCCTTCCACTCGGCTCGCCTTGTCGAACCACTCGGCCGCGGCCCGGTAATCGTGGCGCCACCAGTAGTGGACAAACCCGATATCCTGCATGTACTCCCACTTATCGGGTTGAGCCGCCAAACCCTTCTCGAGTAGCGTAACCGCCAAATCGGGCCGTCCTGCACCGCCGGGATAGGTCTCGGCGAGAAAAATCGAGCCGAACCGGTAAGCAATGTTGAAAAGCGGGTCGAGCGTCGTCGTGAGATCGAGGAGCGGATACAGCAGCGTGTAATCGACGGGCGCGGCAGCACCCGGCTGACTCGGCGCCGCAGGCCCCTTCTCGAGCCGCAACCTCACAGCACCGTAATACTGAATCGCACGGATCCAGTAAAGGTCTGCCGCCAGGGCGGAGTAGCCGATGGTGAGCCGGCGAAGCGTGGTTCCAGAAGTGACGTAGAGCGAGTCGTCTGCAGGCGCGGCGGCCGGAAAGCGCGTTTCACGGGCGCCTTGCACCGTGGCGGCCGCGCCAAGCAGGATGGCCACTACGGCTACGACACCGAGCGTGTGGATCCGCATGCGCATCACGATTACTTGAAATCGCGCCGCGAGAACACCGCTGTTGCGGCGACGATCAGCGCCGCGATGTACAGCAGCGCATACGCGGTGCTGAGCCCGAGAAACGACGCGGTGACCGGCTGGCCGTGCACCACCTGCGCCCGCACGTCGAACGGCGACAGGTTCGGCAGGATCCAGTAAAGAGCCGTGGTCAGCGCGTTGGCCACCGGCGAATCGATCACCTGATTGAAGTTTCGCAGGTCCGTGCTGAAGCGGCCCGCGACAAAGAGTCCGAACGTGAAGGCGGCCGAGAGGATCGGGGTCGAGAAGGTCGAGAAGAACACCGCAATCGCGGTGACGATCGCCAGTTCCAGGAACGTCAGCAGAAAGGCAGTCAGCATCGCCGGATCGAGCGCCGGCCGCTCCCATCCGGCTGCCGTGAAGGGCGGGGCCATCCACGCCATATACGCCAGGACGATGTAGAGCGCCACAGCCATGACGGCGAGGTTCACCGCCAGCGTGAGCACCAGCCCCAGGTACTTCCCGACCACGAGGTGATAGCGCTCGATCGGTTTCGCGAGCAGGCTGTAGATGCTGCGCTTTTCCACTTCCTTGGACACCAGGCCAATGCCGATGAACACGGCGATGAACAGTCCGAAGATCGAGGTGGCGGCGAGGCCGAGGTCCTTGATGATCTTCACGTCCTGTCCGGCGGTGAGCTGGCCAATCAGGTACGACGCGCCCATCAGCACGATCGCGAACAGGACCAGGTTGTAGAGCACCTTGTCCCGCACCGATTCGCGAAATACGTTCAGCGCGATGACGCCAATGGACCGCATCACGCCGGCCCGGATGGAGAGTGGCTGCTGCCGAGCCCGCGATCGTGCTCCAGCAATTGGGGCGCGGTCACCTGCGTCACGAAGAAGTCCTCGAGCGTGTCCCGCAGTGGATTCACCGACAGCAGCGTCGCGCCGGCGGCCGACAGGTCCGCGACGAACCGATCGGGGCCGGGATCAACCGGCAGATCGAAGACGAAGCGGTCGTCGCCGATTCGCGTCACGCTCGTCGCCCGCGAAGTGAGGCTCGCGAGCAGCGCGGCGGTCGACCGCCACCGCGACCACTTCCCAGCCGCGAATCTGAAAGGCCAGCATCTCCGTGAGCCGGCCCGCGGTGACCAGCCGCCCTTTCGCGAGAATGGCGACGCGGCTGCAGAGCGCCTCCGCATCGCTCAAGACGTGCGAGCTGAAGAAGACCGTGCATCCACGGTCGCGGAGCCGAAGAATCAACGCGCGCACGTCGCGGCGACCGAGCGGGTCGAGCCCGGACATCGGCTCGTCGAAAATGACCAGCTCCGGCTCATTGAGCAGCGCCTGCGCGATGCCCACCCGCTGCAGCATCCCCTTGGAGAACTTGCGGAGTTGGAGACGGCGCTCCGCGCCGATGCCGACCTCGTCGAGCAGGGCGTTGACGCGACGCTTCCGGTCCTGACCGGCCATGCCGAACAGGCCGGCAAAGTACGACAGCAGTTCCTCCGCGGTCAGGTAATCGTAGAAGTACGGATGTTCAGGCAGGTAGCCGATCCGTCTGCGCACATCGAGATCGCCGGCCGGTTTGCCGAGAATCTCGGCGCGCCCCGACGTCGGGAATACCAGGCGCATCAGCAGCTTCAGCGTGGTGGTCTTACCGGCGCCGTTCGGCCCGAGAAAGCCGAAGACCTCTCCGGAGGCGACCTCGAGGGTCAGAGCGATCGAGCGCACGGTACGGGCGCGAGCGCCAGAAGCCGACCGAGTAATCCTTTGTCAGCTCGTAGGTGGCCAGCGCCGGCATGGCTGAAGCGCGCTACTTCGCGTGCGCGATTTCGTACGCGATCGCCTGGTCGAAGAACTGCGGCGCCCAGGCGCCATCGATCTTGATGCCATTGATGAAGAAGGTCGGCGTCTGCGACACCTTGAGCTGCTGCCCCATCGCCGTGTCGCTTTTCACGAGTTCGAGGGTCGCCTGATACTTCGCGTCGAAATCGGTGACCTGGCCGATCTCCAGCGCGGCCTTGCGCACCGACTCAGGCGTCATCTCCGGCTGGTGCGTGTACAGCCAGTCCTCGAGTTCGTCGCCGCGATTGTGCGCGCGGGCCAGACGCACCGCCACGGCTGCCTCGCACGCGGACGCGTGCACCACCTGCCGCACGGCGGCGTTGCAGTTGGGATTCAGCGGGAAGTCTTTCATGACCACCTTCACGGCGCCGGGATTCGCGGCGGCATACTTCGCGAGAATCGGCTTGTAGGAGGTGTACGCCTGCCCGCAGGCGGGGCACTGATAGTCGGCGAACTTGACGACGACGACCTTGGCGCCGTCGCTGGGCACGACCAGCGGCACGCGCGGCGCGCTGGCCATGAATCGCTCCAGTTCGGAACGCTGATCCGCCGTGGCCTGAACCGGCGCTCCCGCGGTTGCCGGTGCCGCCTCGCGCGGGAAGAACGCAACCGTAGTCGCCGCGGCTGCGAGCCAGAGCACGGCCAGGGCGATCGCGACCGGGCTTGTAACGAGCACCTTGAGATCGTGGGCGGCGCGACGTGGCAGAGACAGCATGGGCATGGAGGTGGCCGCACCCGAAATGAGGAAGAGCCCAATCACGGCGGCGTAGGTGATCAGGCACAACACGCAGACCAGCTTCAGGATGAAGAACGACGCGTATCCGAGATACAGGATGGCGGCGAGCGCAATGGTCGAGGCCGCGAACAGATACCCGGGGACGCTCTCGCGAACCGCGGGCCGCGCGCTCATCCCGGCGATGGACATGAGGGCGGCGAAGCCGAACCAGATGCCGCCGAACACTGACACCGACACGCCCTTGAACGTGCCGAACCGGCTCGCGTACACCTGGGTGCAGCTGACCACCGCACTCACGTCGCAAAAGCTCGTGTAGGTGGGGTCCGCAAACATGCGGTAGTGGACGTACGCGGCGGTGGCCGAAGCGCCGAGGCCGACCAGCGCGCAGATGCAGAGCCAGACGTGCAGTGGTGGTGCTCATAGGGTGACGACTATATGTTAGCCGCGACCTGTCGTACAGAGAAACGGGATGCCGGCGACCCGGCATCCCGTTTCGGGACCGCCCGATGGGGCGCTTACTGCAGAACCGACCCGTTGCCCATCCCCTTGACCACGGTGGCGCCGGCGTTGTTGAAGTAGATAGTCGCCGCGCGTGTCCGTGCCGAAGGAGCGCTGTCCGGTCGAGCCCGCGGTGACCGGATGCGCTTCCGCGTAGTAGGCGGACATCGCGTCGCCCGCGGAGGCGTTGCAGGTCTTCGAGGCCACTGTCACGACCGCTGCACTGGTATCGGATTCGAGGTTTACGTAGTAGCCGCTCTTGACCACGTTGGTCGTCGCAAGGTCGGGCGAAATGAAGGCCGCCTTCGAGTTGGGCGGGAGTAGCGAGAGTCCTCGAGCGACTGCGCATAACCGTTGCCGCCGCAGCTGGAGGAATAGGTCGATTCCGCCGAGTTGATCGCGCGCAGCGAGCCGATTGCCGACGCCTCGTTGCCCGACATGCGGGCACGCAGGAGACCCGGAACCGCAATCGCTGCGATGATGCCGATGATCGCCACAACGATCAACAGTTCGATGAGGGTGAAGCCTTTGGCGTCGCGAATCTTCTTCATGTTGCAAACTCCTCTTGAGGGTTGGTCACGTTACCCACGGCATGTGGGCGGTCCGTGCCCTGGACATGAGCAACCCGAATGCCAGACCTCATCTTTTCAGTTGGTGGTCCGGAAGACCTTTAAATTCTAAGACTTACATATATCGGATGCAACCGTTCCGCGCGAATCACGGGTGAGGTTGACAGTTTGCGTCAACCGCAGGTGACGTCGTTTGTCAACGTCCGGCCGGCCGCTCGCCGATGCGTCGGATTCGTGCGCCTCTGACGCATGGGACGTGCTGCGCGACTGCCTGAATCGACGCGCCTGCGCGGGAAGGCGCGCGCGCCGTCGCACGGGTTTGTGCGATTTCTGTGGCGTCGGGTCTTCAGCCCCGACGACGCGGGCGGGTCTGAAGACCCACCCTACGCACCTGCGTACGCCACTGCGGGTCTGACACCCGCGCCTGCGCACCACGTACGGATCGGACGAAACAGCGAGAGCACGGGAGGCCGTCGGCAGGGATGGTCGAGCGAGCGACTCCTGAATCGTGCGGGGACTACTGACCTGCGGGGGACTACTGAACTGCGGGGGCAATGAAGTGAGGGCGACTAGTGAAGCGAGCGGGCACTACTGAGGCGGCGCGAGCGACTTAACGGAGCGGTGTCGCGCCGACCATTCCCGGCGTGATCGTCAGGCCGGGGTTATTGAAGTAGATGGTCCCGCCCTGGTCGGTGGCAAACGACCGCTGACCGGTCCGCCCGATTTCCCAGGGGTGCGCTTCGGCGAAGTAGGCCGACACGGCATCCTGTGTCGCGGCGTTGCACGTCGTGGACGCCGCCGCGACGACAATCGCATCGGGCTCGGCTGACAGGGTGGTGTCGAAACCGCTCTTCGTCACGGGCGAATGCCCGAGGTCCGGCGAGATGAAGCCGGCGATGGAACCCGCGGGCGCCAGCACCAGATCGTCGAGAGACTGCGCGTAGCCACTACGACCGCAACTCGAGGAGAAGGTGGATTCCGCGGAGTTGATCGCGCGCATCGACCCGATCGCCGACGCTTCGTTGCCCGACATGCGCGCGCGCAGCAGGCCCGGCACCGCAATCGCCGCGATGATGCCGATGATTGCGACGACGATCAGCAGTTCAACCAGGGTGAAACCGGTCTGACGGGGCCGCGTGGTCTTCGTCACAGTGTCCTTTCCCGCGATTCGGCTGGATTGCCCCTGCGCGATCGCACCTCGTCTTGAGCAACGGTGATACCACCTGTCGTTCGCCGCGGCGGGCACTGCAGGATTGGGACGGGAGTGACGTTCTTGTAAACGAGGCAATGCTGGTGAGGGCCGCCGACGCGCGCGAACTGACAAACCGTGTCAGCTCGGTGCGACAACGGATGTCACTGATTGGACGTACCGACCCGGAATCCAGCGGCAGTGAGTTGCGTCCGCAGCATGGCGTGCGCAGTGGCTTCGTCGACCGACGGCAACGACGGCGTCGTGTGCCCTTCCACCGGGCCTGACGAGAGGCGTCCGTCCTCGAGTGACAGCTCGAACCAACGCGCGCCGCTGATCAGCGTGGCCGTGCCGACGCCGTAATTAGGCGCGCCGGCATCGTCGAGCGCGGTGACCCTGAACCCCACCGAGTGGCGGCGGGCGATCTCGGACACGCCGAAGACGGGACGCGCCCGCTCACGCAGCGCCGGGTCGAGCAGCGATTGACCATCCATCCACGCGGGTACCGGCTCCCCGAGGTAGTCGATCAGCGTGGGTGCAATATCCGCGAGCTGGACGTTGGCCTGTACGCGCCCGGTGACGGAACCACCAGGGAACCGGATCAGCAGGGGCACGCGACCTTTGGTGGTCCACCCGTTCGTATGATCCGAGGTCACCACCACGATCGTCCGATCCAGTCGTCCCGACGCGCGCAGCGACTCGATCGACCTGCCGCACGTTGTCGTCGGCCTCGCGCAGCTGGCTGTCGAGCGCATCGCGCGCACGATCGGGTCCCGAGAACACGATTGCCGACGGGTGATACGAGCAGCAGTGCGTGTCCAGGA
Organism: uncultured Acidobacteriota bacterium; assembly: GCA_963697745.1. Classification (GTDB taxonomy): domain Bacteria; phylum Acidobacteriota; class Vicinamibacteria; order Vicinamibacterales; family CAVVIG01; genus CAVVIG01. The sequence goes on from CAVOPD010000003.1 coordinate 249,460, forward strand.
AGTGCGTGTGCACGAACCAGGGCTCCGCCGCGGTCGGCAGATACCTGATCAACGTGTCGACCCGACGCTCGTCGCTCCAGTACGGCGACTCCTCCCGCCCCTCAACCTGCGCGTAGGCGTCGATCGCGTGCCGCAGCCCGAACAGGTGCCCGATGCGCTCGTCGAGTCGCTCGGCGACAGCTCGCCTGAACACGTCGGATTCGTCGCCCGCGGCGGTGCGCTCGACGCGATCGAGATCCTGCCAGCGGTAGTTCGCCGCATCGAAGCCGAGCAGGTTGGCGTCTTCCGCGTCGGCATAGTGACGCATGCCGAGCTGCAGGCTCGTGTAGCCTTTCCGTTTCAGCAGCCCCGGCAGATGGCGATGCGCAGCGTCGCCCTCCAGTGCCGTCGGTGGAAAGGTGACGTGGGTCGAGAACGGCAGCCGGCCCGTGAGCAGTGTCACCAGTGAGCCGTGAGTGCGACCGACGTTCGAAAAGGCATTCTCGAAGAAAAGGCTTTCGTCGCGCAGCTGTGCGAGATAGGGCGATGTCTCGCGCGCGTAGCCGTATGCGGATAGCGATGCGGCATCGACGCCGTCGATGCCGACGATCAGAATGTTCAGACCCGTCGACGTGGCCGCGTGCGTCGTGCGAAGGCGGCGCCGCCTGGTCGATCTGGACATTCGCCGCGCTGAATGCGACCGGCGCCACGGCCAGTACCGTCGTCAGCATCGCTGCGGTGGGCATCGCCAGTCGCCAACGCGAGGCCGCCGAGGTCCACGGAGCAGCCGATCCCCTGCAACGCCAACCAGTCGCGGCGAGGACCGCGGCATAGGCGACCCGCCACGGTCCCTCGCTCGTGAGGACACCGACACCAACGAGTGTGTAGGTGAAGTTATCGACGAGCACCAGGAGCAGCGCACCGCCAATCAACGCGGCAGGGAACGACCGCCAGCGCCCGCAGGCGCGGGAACGCCAGCAGCGACAGCCCGCTCGCGATCAGCTGAATGCCGAGCAACGGCCATAGCAGTCGGCATCGGCGCGTGCGCCAGCACCGACAACTGCGTGGCGAACGGCAGCACCGCCAGCGAGGACGGCTTGGTGACCAGGAAGAGCCATTCGAACGCCGCGTACACCGAGGGCGGTCAGGCCCGCGAGTGGCAGTGTCGCAACGAGCCAGGCACCCCGGTCGCGCCACCGTGTCACGATGCTCTGCCTTCACGCCTGCGCATTTCGTACAGGCGCCGTTCGGTGCCGGCGATCGGCGCCGACGCGGCGATGTCGAAATGGCAGCGGTACGCATCTTCGAACGCCTGCCTGTGCAGTACCCATCCGCCGCTTTTGGCATGCGCGAGAACATGGCCACGACCTGCGAGTCGGTCTGCGGCACGAACTCGATCACCAGCCTGCGGCCGATGCGGGCGAAGAACTCCGCGGTCATGCGCAAACGGCACGTGGTTGGAGAGCGTCAGGTGGTGAATCAGCCCGAGCGCGAGGACGAGGTCGGCGGGGCCGCGATCGGCCAGCGAACCGCGCTCCTGATGTGCCCACCCCATTGCAGACGAGGGATTCGAGAGGTCCATGACGAGCGGCAGGATTCGGTGCTCGTTGCTCGCCTGCCCGGCCAGGGCCGCACGCTCCACGGCGGCAGGATCTCCGTCAATCGCCACCGTGTACGCGCCTGCGTCCGCGGCAATCCGGCTGAAGGCGCCGGTATTGGCGCCCAGATCCCACACCGTGCGGGGACTCGCCGCCCCGATCGCCGCCGACACGAGCCGATGTTTCTCGGCCATGGCCGCCTCGGAGTAGTTCGTGTGGGCGTAGTAGTCGGCCCAGGCGGTTCCACCGGGTTTGTACGTGAGGCGCTCGACAGCCGACTCGAGATGATCGACCAGTCCCAGCATCGCGCGCTTCGTGAAGGCGGTCGGTTTCCGCTGGGCAATCTCCGCGGCTCCGTGCTTCGCCTGCGCCTTCGCGTGGACGTGCAGATGCACCAGCAGCGAGGGCTGGAACCGCGACGTGAGCGGCAGGAGGTGACTCACCAGATCGAGCGGCGGGCCGTCGATGAACACGCGCGACAGGGAGCCGAGCCGCACGTCGGTGGCACTCATCAGCGCGAGCGGTCCGAGGAAGTGCTGACAGAACTGGCGGTAGGCGACCCAGGGTGTTCCGTCCACCCAGCGTTCGAACGACAGGGAATCGATGAGCACGGGGGCGGCGCCGACGAACTGGATGTTGTAGGCGCTCGCATCTTTCAGCACCATTCGCTCCTCGACGGCGAGCCGCTGAATGGCGAGGGTCGCGAGGGCGGCGGCCTTCAGCTGACTGAAGGCCCACTCGAACGGGTACGAGATGAACGGAATCAGCTCGGGCTCGAGAACGCGGTAGGCATTGCCGCGGTCCGGCGGTTCGGTGATTTCGTGATGCGCCACGAGCAGCCGGCGCTCCGCGAGGCGGTCGTAGAGACCTGACGCGACGAGATGGTCGTAATCGGCGGCGTACTGCTGGTTGACCTGACGAAGTACCCGGCCATCCCGTCGGAACACGTGACCGGACGGGTCGCGGAACGACCCGCCGACCGAGGTCATGTCACCGTCGTGCATGGTCGGCCGCGGATGATCCGTCGCGGGTAAACAGGCCCTTGAGTCGCGACCAGAAGTGCTTCACGGCATAGGACGCGCCCAGCACACCCGCAAGTGCCAGTTGGAGCAGGTAGCTCCCGGTGCCGGGATCAAGATAGGCAAATACGAGTGGCGCCCTCATCTCATCTCACCTCAGGTTGTATTTCTTCACATAGTAGCGAAACGAGCGAAAGCTCATGCCGACCAGATCGGCCGCCTTCACCTGCACGCCGTTTGCCCGCTCGAGCGCCTGCGCGATATAGCCGCGTTCGATCTCCTGAACGCGCGCTTCGAGATCCAGCCCTTCGGCGGGTAACAGTTCATGGCCGGCTCCCGCCGTCCCCGGACACCGCTCTCCCGCTGCCACCGCGAACCGCCGGAGGCAGACTCTCGGGTTGAATCGACGGTGTCCCCTCGAGCGCCACGGCGCGCTCGATGACGTTCTCGAGTTCGCGGATGTTGCCGGGCCAGTCGTGTTTCCCGAGCAACTCCAGCGCCGGACGCGAGATGGCGCTGACCGGCTTTTCCATCTGGACCGAATATTTCGCAAGGAAGTGCTCGGCCAGCAGCGGGATGTCCTCCCGTCGGTCGCGCAGGGGCGGGAGCACAATCGGAATGACGTTGATCCGATAGAACAGGTCTTCGCGAAACCGGCCCTCCGCCACGGCCCTCGTCAGATCCTGATTGGTCGCCGCAATCACCCGGATATCGGCTTGAAGCTCTTCGAGGCCGCCCACCCGGCGGAACCGGCGTTCCTGGAGCACCCGCAGCAGCTTGACCTGCATGACCGGGCTCATCTCGCCGATCTCGTCGAGGAAGATCGTGCCCTTCTCGGCGACTTCGAGCAGCCCCTTCTTGTTCGCATCGGCGCCCGTGAAGGCGCCGCGCATGTGGCCGAACATCTCGGACTCGAGCAGCGTTTCGGGCATCGCGCCGCAGTTGAGCGACACCATCGGCTTGTCCCGACGCAGCGAATGGTAATGGACCGCCTGGGCGACGAGCCCCTTGCCGGTGCCGGACTCGCCCGGTCAGCAGAATCGTGCTGTTGGTGCGCGCCACCGTCTCGATCATCTTGAACACGTCGAGCATCGTCTCGCTGCGACCGATGATGTTCGAGAACTGGTGCGACAGGCCCGAGGGTGCGCTTCAGCAGGACGTTTTCCTGCTTGAGGTGGCGGTTCTCGACCTTCTCGCGCACCTTCATCTTCAGCAGGTCGATATCGAACGGCTTGCTCAGGTAATCGCACGCTCCGAGCCGCATCGCCTCGATGGCGGTCTCCGTCGACGCAAACGCCGTGATCATGATCCCGAGGATGTCCGGGTCCATCTGCTTGGCGGCGCGGAGCACGTCGACGCCGCTCATGTCCGGCATCTTGATGTCGGAGATCAACAGGTCGAACGGCCCGCGTTCCAGCGCGGCGATAGCCGAACGCCCGTCCTCGGCGAGCGCCACCTCGTAGCCTTCGCGCTTGAGCACGATCGCCAGCAGTTCGCGCATCGACCGCTCGTCGTCCACCACAAGAACGCGCGGCGTTCGCCGCTCGGTGGTGGGCGGCGCAATTACTTTCTCCGTCGCATTCATGTGGTCACTTCCGCGCGCGCCGGCAGGCGCACTGAAACGGTGGTACCGGTCCCCGGTGCCGAGTTCACCCGAATCTGACCCTGATAGTCGGTCACGATGCGGTGGACGATGGCGAGCCCAAGGCCGCTGCCTCTGGCAAAGGATCCGTGGAACGGCTGAAACAGTCCCTCGAGTGCGTCCGGAGCCATCCCGATCCCCTCATCGCGCACCGTCAACAGCACGCCGTCCGGATCGCACGACGCGCCGAGTTCGAGGCGGCCGCCATCGGGCATGGCGCGCAGCCCGTTGGTGGCGAGGTTCCAGACAATCTGCTTGATCTGCCCCTCGTCGGCCTCGAACCAGATCGCCTCCGGCGGCACGTCGACCTCCACGGTGTGAGAGTCGCGCACGTCGGCGCTGTTGCGCAGCAGCAGTGCCGCGTCCTGCAGCACCCGGCGCAGGTCGAAGCGCGCAATCGCAAAGCGGTGCGGCCGGGCGTACTCGAGGAACGATCGGATGGTCGTGTTCAGCCGCTCGGACTCGCGCATCACGATGTCCATCAACTGTTCCTGCTCGGCGCTCAGCGGCAGATCGTGAGCGGAGGATCTGGATCGAGCCGGACATCGAGGCGAGGGGATTGCGGATTTCGTGGGCGATGCCGGCCGCCATCTCGCCGACCGCGGCGAGCCGCTGCTGGAGCTGGGCATTCTTTTCGAGCTTCTTGACGTCGGTCAGATCCTGGAACGTGATCAGGAGGCCCGCGGTGCCGTTGCGGCGTGTCCACGTGCGTGGCGCTGAGGCCGACGTCGATCTCCTTGCCGTCGGGCCGCCGGAACTTGAACTCGAGCCGGCGCGCACCGGATCGTCCGAGGCCGCGCCTGAACGCCTCTGACACCTCCGGCGGCAACTGCAGCACGTCGGCGATCGGTCGGGAGACGACCACCTTCGCGGAAACTCCGCAGATCCCCTCCGCCGCATGGTTGAAGGTCAGCACACGCTGGGATAGATCGGTGGTGACGAGTCCGCTGGGGAGGCTGTCGATCACGTTCTGGTTCAGCGCCTGAAGGTCCGCGAGTTCGGTCGAGGCCTGTTCCAGCCGCAGGCCAGTGGTTCGCACGCTCTCGGCCATGGAGCCGCTGAGCAGCGCAACGGCGAAGAAGCCGAAAATGTTCAGCCCCACGACGTACTGCGCCGCCGCACGGGTGGGCAGCGCCGTCGCTCCGGACCCGAGCCACAGGTCGGGCGAGAGAGGCGTGGGGAGGTACTGCGAGAGCACGAGGCCCAGATAGAGCACGGCGCTGAGCGTCGCGACCATCAGCCCGCCGCGCCGCGCCTGTATGACGCTGGCGGCGATGATCGGCAGGGCGTAGAGCGACGAGAAGAAGCTCGTCACCCCGCCGGTCAGGAAGATGAAGGCCGACACGGTGACTGCGTCGCAGGCGAGCTGCGCGTCCACCGACCACCGGTAGCGGTCCACGTAGCGCAGTGTCAGCGCGTAGAGAATCGTCAGCCCGTAGGTGATGGCGATCAGCCAGAAGAACGGGTGGACGGCGACCGAATCGGGCGACGTGATCTGCGCGATCGTGGCACCGCCGAGCAGCAGGGTGCTGATCATCGCCCGAATGGCGATCAGCCAGCCGATCTGTCCCCGCAGCTCGGTTCCCATCACTAGGTGAGCTTGCTGATCAAATCGAAGATCGGCAGGTACATCGCGATGACGATGCCGCCGACAACGACGCCGAGAAAGGCGATCATCACCGGTTCGAGCAGCGTCAGCAGGCCGGCGACCGCGGTGTCGACCTCGTCTTCGTAGAAGTCGGCGATCTTTGCCAGCATCGTGTCGAGCGCGCCCGTCGTCTCGCCGACGCCGATCATCTGCACGACCATCGGCGGGAAGACGGCCGTCTCCTTCAGCGGCGCGGCAATCGTTTCGCCGCGCTCGATGCTCTTGCGCGTCACCTGCACGGCGTCCTCGATTACCGCATTGCCCGACGTCCGCGCGGTGATATCCAGGCCGTCGAGAATCGGCACGCCAGAGCTGATCAGCGTCGCCAGAGTGCGGCAAAACCGCGCGACGGCGATCTTCCGCAGGATGTTGCCGAGGATCGGCATCTTCAGCATCGTGCCGTCGACGACACGCCTGCCGTTTTCGGTCGCGTAGTAGGTGCGGAACGCCCATCCGATTACGACAGCGCCGCCGACCATGAACACGAAGTACGACCCCAGCGACTTACTGGCCCAGATGACGATGCGCGTGGGCAGCGGCAGTTCGGCGCCGAGCCCGGCGAACAGTTCCGCGAAGGTCGGGATGACCTTCCAGAGAATGACCCCGACCACGAGCGCGGCGATGACGATGACCGCGATCGGGTAGATCATCGCGGACTTCACCTGCCCCTTCAGCTTCACCGCCTTCTCGATATAGGTGGCGAGCCGCTTGAGGATCGTGTCGAGGATGCCGCCCGCTTCACCGGCCGCGACCATGTTCGTGAACAGCGGGTCGAAGGTCTTCGGGATGCTTGCGCATCGCGTCGGCGAGCGACGCGCCGCCCTCGACGTCGCTGCGCGTCTGCAGGATGACCGCGGCGAAGTTCTTGTCGTCCTCCTGCGATCCGAGGATGTCCAGGCACTGCACCAGCGGGAGACCGGCGTCGATCATCACCGAGAACTGCCGCGTGAACACCGCCAGGCTCTTGGCCGACGCCGACTTGCCAATCTTGCCGACGGCTTTGGCGGCGGCCGCGGCCTTGGCTTTGGCCGGCGTAATTTTGGTGACCAGCACCTGCTCGCGCCGCAGCGCCGCGATCGCCCCGTCGATCGAGTCGGCCACCCGTTCTCCGCTGACCGTCTGGCCAGCGCGCGTTCTGCCTGAGTATGCGAATGTCGCCATGTCTGTCCTCAGTTCTCTCTCAACCGCGTTCCCTTACGAGCGAGCGACTGGCCGCGCGACGGCGGGACCGCGGCCCATCCCGGCGCCGGCCACGACGCCGACGCCACGGTTGATCATTTCCTGCAGTTCGTCCTTGTTCGACGAGTTCCCGAGCGCCGTCTCGATCGAGATCGCCCGTTTCAGGTAGAGGCTCGCGAGCGACTGATTCGCCGTCTGCATCCCGAGCTTCTCCTGGCCGGTCTGCATCGCGCCGTAGATCTGGTGGATCTTGTCGTCGCGAATCAGGTTGCGGATGGCGGGCGTCGGCACCAGGATTTCGAGCGAAGCGACGCGGCCCTTGCCGTCGGCTTTCGGCAGCAGCGCCTGACACACGATTCCCTCGAGCACCAGTGACAGCTGCGTGCGGATCTGCGACTGCTGGCCGGCGGGAAAGATGTCGATGATGCGGTTGATCGTCTGGGCCGCCGAGTTGGTGTGCAGCGTGCCGAAGGTGAGGTGGCCGGTTTCGGCGATCTTCAATGCGGCCTCGACCGTCTCGAGATCGCGCATTTCGCCAATCAGCACGACATCCGGATCCTCGCGCAGCGCGGCACGCAGCGCGCTCGAGAAATTGTTCGTGTCGCTGTGGACCTCGCGCTGATTGACCAGGCAGCTCTTGTGCTGGTGGATGTACTCGATCGGATCCTCGATCGTCAGGATGTGATCGTGCCGCTCCAGGTTGATCTTGTCGATCATCGCGGCCAGCGTCGTCGACTTGCCGCTGCCGGTCGGTCCGGTCACCAGCACGAGCCCGCGCGGACGCTCGGAAAGGTTGGCGATCACCGGCGGCAGTCCAAGATCGCTGAAGCTGCGGATCTTCTCGGGAATCAGGCGGTAGACGGCGCCCGTGGCGCCGCGCTGGCTGAACACGTTGCACCGGAAGCGCGCGAGCCCCTTGATGCCGAACGAGAAGTCCAGTTCCTGCGTCTCCTCGTAGCGCTTCTTCTGCGCGTCGGTGAGCACGCTGTAGACCAGCTGCTTGGTTTCGGCGGGGCCGAGTTCCGGCAGCGGCAGCCGCTGCAGATGGCCGTGCACGCGCACCTGCGGCGGTGTCGCGGTGGTGATGTGCAGATCGGACCCGTCGAGTTCGACCAGGGTCTTGAGCAGTTCCGGCAACGTGGCCATTTGCTATTTCACCGTTTCCCTGACGACCTCTTCGATCGTCGTAACGCCGTCCTTCACTTTGCGCAGCCCGCTTTGCCTGAGCGTGAGCATGCCTTCGTCGACCGCCTTGCGGCGCAGTTCGAGGCCGGAGGCGCCGACCAGAATCAGCTCTCGCAGCTCTTCGCTGATCTCCATCACTTCGTACAGACCGACCCGACCCTTGTAGCCGGTCTGGTTGCAGCGCTCGCAGCCGGCGCCCTTCATCGGCGTCACCGAGTTGGCATCGTCGGAAGAAAAGCCCGCCTGGACGAGCGCGGCCGGCAGGTGCGGATTCGGCGCCGAGCAGCTGCTGCAGATGCGGCGCACCAGGCGCTGCGCGCAAATCAGGTGAACCGAGCTCGCCACGAGGAACGGCTCGATGCCCATGTTCATCAGGCGGTTGATCGTGCTCGGTGCGTCGTTGGTGTGCAGCGTGGAGAGCACCAGGTGGCCAGTCAAGGCGGCCTTCACGGCGATCTCCGCCGTCTCGAAGTCGCGAATCTCACCGACGAGGATGATGTTCGGATCCTGCCGGAGGAAGGACCGCAGCGCCGCGGCGAAATTCAGTCCGATGCTCTCGCGCACCTGCACCTGGTTGATGCCGACGAGATTGAACTCGACCGGATCCTCCGCGGTCATGATGTTGGTTTCCTGCGTGTTGACCTTGGCGATCGACGAATACAGCGTGTTGGTCTTGCCGCTGCCGGTGGGGCCGGTCACCAGCACCATCCCCCACGGACGCTGAATGGCCGCCTCGAACTTGGCGAGCGACTCGGGCTCGAACCCGAGCCTGGTCATGTCGAGCATCAGCTTTTCGCGATCGAGCAGACGCATGACGATCTTCTCGCCGAACAGCGTGGGCAGCACCGAGACGCGGAAGTCGATTTCCTTGGGCTGGCCGTTCTCGTTGAAGCGGATCTTGATGCGGCCGTCCTGCGGCAGCCGCTTCTCCGCGATATCGAGCTTCGCCATGATCTTGATGCGCGAGGCGATCGCATCGCGGAACTTCATCGGCGGATTCATGATGTTGTAGAGAATTCCGTCGATCCGGTAGCGGACCCGCAGTTCTTTCTCGTACGGCTCGATGTGGATGTCGCTCGCACCCTTTTGTATCGCCGACATCAGCACGACGTTGACGAGCCGCACGACCGGAGCGTCTTCCCCCTGCTTGGCAAGAGCCTCGGCGCTGATCTCCTCCAGTTCCTCGAGAACCTCGACATCGTCGGGGGTGGCGAGCGATTCCTGCAGTTCCTCGAGTCCCTTGCTCGCCGCATCCAGCGCGCTCGGGCCCTTCGACACGTCCACGGGCGCCGGCTTGCCGGCCAGTCGGGTAGTACTTCAGGATGGCTTCGAGCAGCGCCGTTTCGGACGCGACCACCGGCTCGACGTTGTAGCCGGTCATGAACTTGATGTCGTCCATCGCGAAGACGTTCGTCGGATCGCTCATCGCGATCGTGAGCGTGGCTCCCGATCGGCTGAGCGGAACGATCTCGTACTTCTGCGCGGTGTCGGCGGGTATGAGCTTGATGACCGAGGCGTCGATCTCGAACTGCGAGAGATTGATCGAAGGGACGCCATACTGGCGGCTCAGGACGGCGGTGATGTCGTCGTCCTTGACGAGACCGAGGCGCACGATGTTGTGGCCGAGTTTTCCCCCGTTGGCCTTTTGATGGTTCAAGGCCTGCTGGAGCTGATCCGGGGTGATGCGTTTCTCCTTGAGGAGGAGTTCGCCGATGCGGACGGCCATGGGTCGTTCGTCGTATCACTGACGGGCGGCTAGTACGACACGCTGACGCCCGTGCTCCACCCGGTTACCGATTCGTCCCGCCCCTCGGTCAGCGAGGCGTTGAACAGCACCGAGGGCTTCAGCGCGACACTCACACCAAGACTTCCCGCCGGCCGCGACTCGTTGACCGTGTTGGCCGAGAAACCGCCCCGCAGGCCAAGCCGTTTATTCGCCAGCCATCTCTCGACGCCGACGGCGGCGTGCCGCACGTCCCCCGTCACCGTGGACGTGGTCGTGAGGTCCGCATCCGCAGCGACCATGAGGCCCTGTCGCGAACCATTGGGCACGGTGAAGAACGCGACTCCCGCGCGCGCCTGTCGTTTGAGTGTCAGTTCGGTCCCCACTACATCCTCATCGTCGAACGACGGCTCGAACACGTTCCTCATGGTGATCCCGAGCCGCAGATGCCCCAGATTCGCCATTGCGCCGGCGTCCAGGTCGCCGTTGAAATGCCTCGGCACATCAAGGTCGTCGGCGTCGTCGAGCGGCGATGAACCACTGCTCGAGGAGCGCACTGCACCGGCGTACAGCAGCTTCAAGGTGGTTCCGATCACCAGGTGTCTGCCAATGGACTGCGCAACCGTAGTGCCGAACTGAGAGATCGCGGCAGATCGCACACGGCTGCCGTCAACCACAGGATCTTGTCGGTTTCCTGGGGCGGTCACTGTAGAGCCTGGGCCGGCTATTTCGCTGACGCGGAGGCGGTAATAACTGAGCCCGAGAGCCGGAAAGGACACGGCAAAATCTCCCGCCGCCGTTCTGGATGCGGGGCCGCCGGCCGGGGGATTCGCCGGGGTTGTGAGGCGTACATGCTCCACGATCGAGCTCAGATACGCGCCAGTCGCGAGTCCTGCCGGATTCCACCAGCTCGCCGTCGCGTCGTCAGCGACGGCGACGAACGCGCCGCCGAGACCCTGCGCACGAACTCCCACGCTTTCAAAGGTTTGCGCTGATGCCCCGCTGACAGCGCCACAGAGAAGCGCCGCCAGCAGGCCCGCGCACAGAAGATTACAGTTCAGCATGCACACGCCTTATCGGGTGAAGTGTCTCAGGAAGTAACAGCGGACGGACCTACGCGCGGCCAGCATCGGCAGCGGTGGTTCGTTCCGGGAGAGCCACGAATACAGCCAGAATCGGGTCGAGGAACCGAAGTGTTAACTTAGCCGTCATAACCATTAGCGATCCTAATGGTCCTCTCTTCATGAGCCGCTCCAGCACACGCGATGCCGCCCGGGAGATCCTCGAGATCATCCCGCTCGTCATGCGGACCGTCGCTGCCGAGTTGCGTGCCGAGGGCGAAATGCCGGCCCCCGCCCATTTCGTGTTGCTCACCGTGCTCGGAACCGAACCGCGCACGCTGACCGAACTGGCCTTGTTGCGCGGCGTCAGCCTGCCGACGATGTCCAACTCGATCTCGACACTGGTGCAACGTGGATGGGTCCGCCGATCGTCGCCCGCCGAAGACCGGCGAGTGGTCCTCATTGAAATGACGCCCCTCGGCAGGGCGACTGTTGAGCGCGTGAGCAAGGCCGCGGAAGAACACCTCGCAGCGATGCTCTCGGGCCTGAACGCCGCGTCGCGCCGTCGCCTGAAGGGCGGCCTCGATGTACTGCGTGAGGTGTTCGCAAGTTCGCCGCCGACAAAGGCGGAACGCATGGCGGCCGGTCCGCCGTCCAGCCGAACAACAGGCTGAAGAGTTGCGTCTAAGACTCAGGACGCACGTGTGTCTTCGTCGTCTCATCGCGTCATCGCCCGCCGCACGTCCGTGATGACCACTGTCTGGAGCGTAGCGTGAACCGGAAGAAGATTCTCCTCGGTCTGCTCATCGTCATCATCGTTGGCGGAGCCGCCGGGGGCAGTTACTACTACTTCAGAAAACCGAAGGGACCGACGGTCACCGTCGAGACGGTCAGGGCGCGCGACCTCGAGGCCATCGTGTCGGCGTCAGGCAAGATTCAGCCCAAGCGCCTCGTCAACATGAGCGCCGATACGTCGGGACGCGTCGTGGACCTCGCGGTCAACGAGGGCGACCGCGTGACCAGGGGTCAGTTCCTGCTGCAGATCGACCCCAAGTCCCTCCGGACGCGCGTGGACAGCGGCGCGGCCTCGCTCGAGGCCGCCGAGAGTTCGCTCGACCAGCTGCGCCAGGCCATCGAAACGGCGCGCGTGCAGCTCGAGCAGGCGCAGAAGAGTCTGGCGCGGCAGCGGGACCTCTGGAATCAGCAGCTCTCGACCCGCGAGGCGCTGGACAAGGCCGAGAGCGATGTGAAGGCGGCTGAATCGACGCTGCGCGAACGGGAGAAACAGGTCAACGCGCAATCGGCCCGACTGGGGCAGGAACGCGCCACGCTCGAGAGCGCCCGCTACGACTTGAGCAAGGTTCGAATCGAGTCGCCGATCGACGGCATCGTCACGCGGCGGAACATCCAGGAAGGTGAAACCGCGGTGATCGGCACGATGAACAACGCCGGCACGGTCCTGCTGACCCTCGCCGACATGTCGGTGATTCAGGCGGAAGTCGAGGTCGACGAAACGAACATCCCCAACGTCAGCATCGGCCAGCCGGCGAAGATCACCGTCGACGCCCTGCCGGACCGCACGTTCAGGGGCCACGTCAGCGAGATTGGTAACAGCCCGATTCAGACCACCGCCACTGCCGCGCCGACGACGCAGGCCACCAACTTCAAGGTGGTGGTGATGCTCGACGAGCCGATTCCCGACGTGCGGCCCGGCTTCACGTGCACCGCGGACATCACAACCGCCACGCGTTCGAATGCCACCGCCGTACCGATCCCCGCCGTCGCCGTGCGCGAACTGATCTACGACGCGGCCGGCACCATCGTGAAGCCGCCGAAGGACACCATCAAGCGCAAGCCGACCGACCCGCCGCCGCCTGTCGCCGAACTCGAGCCCGGCCAGTCGCGCAAGGAAGTGGAAGGCGTGTTCCTGCGCCGAGCAGGCACTGCCGAGTTCGTGCCGATCAAGCTGGGAATCTCCGGGGACAAATACTTCGAGGTGCTCCACGGCTTGAAGCCGGGCGACGAGGTCATCACCGGCCCGTACAACTCCGTGCGCACGATCGCCGACGGGGACGACATCACCGTCGAAGAGCCGAAGCCTCAGACGACCCGCAAGTAGTGGAAGGTCACGCGTGAACAAGCTGCTGGAATCAGCGGGCATCGCGCTCAGCGCGATCTGGGCGTCGAAGCTCCGATCGCTGATGACCGTGCTCGGCAACATCGTCGCGGTGACGTCGATCATCGCCGTGGTGTCGCTGATCCAGGGGCTGAACGCGTCGGTGACGGCCGCGATCATGAACCAGGCGGGCGCTGACGCGTTCAGCATCCAGCAGTTTCCCGTCACCCGGAGCGACGAGGAGTTCGAGGAGGTGCGCGCCAATCCCCGGATTACGCTCCAGGATGCGCGGGCCATTCGCCGCTACAGCGACGACGCCTCCGCGGTGATGGCCGAGGCCACCGGCAACGGGCGTGTCACCTATCGCGACAAGTCGATCGACAGCACACGCGTGCAGGGTGTCACGTCGGACTACGTCGACTTCTCGACGTTCGACGCCGAGCGCGGCCGGTTGATGAGTCCGATCGAGGTGGATACGTCCCGCCCCGTGGCCGTGCTCGGATGGCAGACAGCCGATCGGCTCTTCGGCGCAACCGTCGATCCGATCGAGAAGATCATTCAGGTCGAGGGCGTTCACTTCCGGGTCGTCGGCGTCAGCGCGAAACGCGGCTCGATCCTCGGACAGTCGCAGGACGAGTTCGTGGTGATGCCGCTCGGTCAGTTCCGGATCATCTTCGGTTCGCGGCGATCGCTGTCGCTCACGGTCAAGCCGCGCGACGTCGCGAACATCTCGACGGTGATGGACCAGGCGACGATCGCACTGCGCAGCGCGCGCGGCCTCAAGCCGAAACAGCCGGACAACTTCGGCCTGTTCACGTCGGACACGATCCTGGACATCTATCACCAGGCGACCAACGGCATCTTTGCCGTCCTGGTGGGTGTCGTCGCGCTGTCACTGGTGGTCGGCGGGATTGTGATCATGAACATCATGCTGATGGTCGTGACCGAACGAACCCGCGAGATCGGCCTGCGCAAGGCGCTTGGCGCGCGCCGGTCCGACATCATGGCGCAGATGCTCACCGAATCGGTGGTCCTGTCGGTGTTTGGCGGCGCCATCGGCACGATGTTCGGGGCCGCCATCGCCACGACCATCGCGCGGTTCACACCGATTCCGGCCAACGTGGAACTGTGGTCGGTGGCGCTCGGAATCGGCATCACTGCGCTGGTCGGCCTGTTCTTCGGCCTGTACCCGGCATCGCGGGCGGCGCAGGCTCGACCCGATCGAGGCGCTCCGCCGTGAGTAGTGCCACCCCGCGCATGCAGATCAACGCTTCACCACGGAGGTCACGGAGAGCCACCGAGTTCAGCGGCATTCCTCATCGAAGCAAACCGTGTTCGTCCGTGCCGTCTTCGTGCCGTGTCCTCTGTGTTGGCAGCCTTGCCGGGAGTCTGGTCCGATGCGGCTGACGCTCTTCGGCGAGATCGTCACGATGGCGTTCGACACGGTGCGGACCAACAAGATGCGGTCCGCCCTCACCGTGCTCGGCGTCGTCATCGGCATCACGTCGATTGTCGGCATGACGGCGATGATCCGCGGGTTCGACCAGTCGCTGCGCGACATGATTCGCGCGGTCGGGCCAGACACGATCTTCGTGCAGCGGTTCGGCGTCACCAGCTTCGCCAGCGGCGCCGAGCTGCGCGACCTGCTGAAACGGCCAAACCTGACCATCTCTGACGCCCGGGCGATCGAGCAGCAGAGCGAGACCATCCAGCTGGTGGACATCGAGCTTGGCGCCGGCGGACCGCCGACGCAGCGCCGCGTGTTCTACGGCAAGCAGAAGACGCGGCCGCTGGTCGTGTTCGGCACGTCGGAGAACTTCGCGGAAGGCACCCGGATTCCGATGATTGCCGGACGCTTCTTCAACGGGACGGAAGTCCAGTACCGGAAGAACGTGGTGGTCATGGGCAATGCGCCCTATCAGCTGCTGTTTGGCGCATCGGGCACCGAACCGCTTGGGAAGTCGATTCGCGTCGGCACGGAACGCTTCGAGGTGGTCGGCGTGTTCGATCAGCGGCCAGCCGCAGGCGGATTCAACCTTGGCCAGGACGACTTCGTCGTCATCCCCTACACCGCCTATCAGCGCGTCTTCGGGTTGAACGCCGTGCGCGTGGCGCGCAATGCGACGTTCATGCCCATCCAGATTGCCCTGGTGCCGCGCGAGGGCGTCAGGCAGGAAGACGCCATGGCGGACGTGGAGCGCGTCATGCGCATCCGCCACGGCCTGCGCCTCGACGAGCCGAACGACTTCGACGTGCTCACGCAGGACGCCTTCCTGAAACTCTGGGACCAGATCAGCCAGGGCACGTTCTTCGCGCTCATCGTGATCTCGTCCATCGCGCTGATGGTCGGCGGCATCGGCGTGATGGCGATCATGTCGATCTCGGTCACCGAGCGGACGCGCGAAATCGGCGTTCGCAAGGCGCTCGGCGCCCGGCGCGTCGGAGATCCTCTTCCAGTTCCTCATGGAAGCGGCGTTTCTCACCTCGCTCGGAGGCGTGCTCGGCATCGCCCTCGGCAGCGGCATCGGGTGGGCCGTGCACCTGATCTCCGGCTTCCCCATTTCGCTGCCCTGGTGGTCGTTCGCGATCGGACTCGGCTTCTCGGCCTCGGTCGGCATCTTCTTCGGGATGTATCCAGCGGTCAAAGCGTCGCGACTCGATCCGATCGAAGCTCTGCGCTACGAGTAAGCCGGACGCGGCTCGCGGCGCCCGCAGTCGCACCTCTCCAGTCGCGGTCACCAGTCGCCCGTCACCAGGGTCAACCAGTCACCATTCACCAGTCGCAGGTCAAGGGCAGCGATGGCCCCTGGCTCGTGTCAGCAATGCATGACTTTCCTGTGGCGTTGGGGACCTGTGACTTCTGACTTGCGACTTGGGTATGATGCGCCCATAGGGAGCTTCCCATGAAGGTCTACGACGCCAGCTCGATTCGTAATGTCGCGCTTGTTGGTCATACCGGATCGGGCAAGACACAACTCACCTCCGCCATCCTCTCGGACGCGGGCATGGTGAACCGATTCGGCAAGGTCGACGACGGCACCACCGTCACGGATTTCGACGAAGAAGAAATCGCCCGCAAGCACACGCTCTCGGCCAGCCTCGCCTACGCCGAGTGGAACAAGCACAAAATCAACCTGATCGACACGCCCGGCATCGGGAACTTCCTGAGCGATGCGCGGGCGGCCCTGCACGTCGCTGACGCCGCGCTGATCGTCGTGGACGCAGTCGCCGGCGTGATGGTGCAGACCGAGAAGGTGTGGGAAGCCGCGGAGGAACTCGGCCTCGCCCGCCTTGTCGTGGTCAACCGGATGGACCGTGAACGGGCCAGTCTCGATCGCACGCTGCAGTCGCTGCGCGCCGCGTGCAACCGCACCATCATCCCGATTCAGCTGCCCATCGGCGAGGAGCGTTCGTTCAGAGGCGTCGTCGACCTGGTCGCCCGTCGGGCGTTCGTCTACCAGGCGAACGAGAGCGGCGCCTTCAAGGAGGAGCCGGTTCCATCCGACATGGCCGCGGCCGTGGACCACGCGCGAGAGTCGCTCATCGAGATGGTCGCCGAGTCGGACGAGAAGCTGATGGAGCACTTCTTCGAGGCCGGCACGTTGACGGACGAGGAACTGGTCGCAGGACTGCGCGCGGCGACGGTCGCCGGCAAGCTGTTTCCACTGGTGTGCGCGTCGGCGACAGCCAATATCGGCGTCCCGCAGCTGCTCGACGCCATCGTCGCCACTCTTCCGTCACCGCTGGACCGGACATTCAACGCCGTCGGCAGGGACGGCACGCTCGTGCCCCGCGCGGCCGACGAGAAGGCTCCTGTTTCGGCGTTCGTGTGGAAGACCATTGCCGATCCGTTTGCCGGCCGGATCACGATGTTCCGTGTGGTGTCGGGGTCGCTGAAGTCCGATTCGACCATCCACAACAAGACCCGAGATGTGCCGGAGCGATTCGGCAGCCTGCAGCTGCTCCAGGGCAAGACGCCGACCGCCGTGCCGGAAATCAAGGCCGGCGACCTCGGGACCGTGGCGAAACTGAAGGACACGCTGACCAACGACAGCCTTGGCGACAAGGCCGACGGCGTGTCGTTTCCGCCCATGACGTTTCCCGAGCCGGTCCTTTCGTACGCGATCGAGCCGAAGAGCCGGGGCGACGAGGACAAGATCAACCAGGCGATGCACCGCCTGGAAGAGGAAGACCCGACCATCCGCTACAGTCGCGACCCTCAGACGAAGGAACTGCTGCTGTCGGGACAGGGGCAGGTCCACATCGAGGTGACGGTCGCGAAACTGAAACGCCGGTTCGGCGTCGACGTGATTCTGAAGCCGCCGCACATTCCGTATCGGGAGACGATCAAGGCGTCCACCGAAGCGCACGGCCGGCACAAGAAACAGACCGGCGGCCATGGCCAGTTCGGCGACTGCAAGATCAAGGTGGATCCGCTCCCGCGCGGCGCCGAGTTCGAGTTCGTGGACGACATCTTCGGCGGGTCGATTCCGCGGCAGTTCATCCCCGCGGTCGAAAAGGGCATCCAGGAGACACGCGTGCGCGGCTACCTCGCCGGCTACCCGATGGTGGACTTCCGGGTGACGGTGTTCGACGGCTCGTATCACGACGTCGACTCCAACGAGCTCTCGTTCAAGATGGCGGGTCGCCTGGCGTTCAAGGACGCGATGACGCGCGCGCGTCCGACCATCCTCGAGCCGGTCATGAACGTCGAGGTCTATGCGCCGTCAGATTTCGCGGGCGACCTGATGGGAGATCTGAATGGCCGTCGCGGACGGATCGCGGGGATGGACACGCGCGGGCCGATGACCGTCATCAAGGCGCAGGTGCCGATGGCCGAGATGCTCACCTATGAGCAGCACCTGACCTCGGCGACCGGCGGCCGCGGTTCCTATCACATGGAGTACTCGCACTACGACGAGGTGCCATCGCATCTGCAGACGAAGATCATCGCGGCGGCGAAGGCGGAGCGGGCGGGCGTGGAAGTCGAGGAAGTGTAGGGAATTGCTGACCGCGGATCGCTGATTGCCCAATTGCGGCCGCTGAACAGGACGGCGATCGCCGCCGGTGACCAGGAAAAGCGCTGAACGAGAAAAGCCCTGTGGTGCGATGCACCGACAGGGCTTTTTCGTTGTGACGATGCGACACGCCCAGAGCCTGAAGCCCGAAGCGTGGAGCCTGACGCCTGTTAGCTGCCGCCGGCCTTGCGTGGGGTGGTCGACTTGCGCGTAACCCCCTTCGCCGGTTTGGACGCCTTGGTCTTCGCGGCGTCCCCGGTATCGTCCTTCTTGCCGCCGCGCAGACGTTCGGCCGCAGCCTTCAAACGACCGCCGACGCCCTTCGGCTTCGGCGCCGCTTCGGCGCTGGCGGCCTCGGCTTCGGCTTTGGCGCGCGGGTTGAATTCGCTGCCAACCAGCTCCACCTGCGCGATTTCCGCAGAGTCGCCCTTCCGGTAACCGAGGCGCAGCAGGCGGGTGTAGCCGCCGGGCCGGGCCTCGAAGCGCGGAGCGAGCGTGTCGAACAGCTTCGTGACCACGGCGCGGTCCTGCACGTCCTGCATGACCAGGCGACGGGCGTTCAGGGTCTTCGCGGCCGCGTCTCCGGCGGCCACGCCGCGCTTCGCAATCGTGATGAGCCGTTCAACGAACGGCCGAAGCTCCTTGGCACGCGGAACCGTCGTCACAAGGTGCTCGTGGCGGAGAAGAGCCGTGGCCTGGTTCCGCAGCATCGAAATGCGATGCTCGGTGACGCGACCCAGCTTGCGGTGTGCTACTCGGTGTCTCATATAAATTCGGCTGGAGGGGCTGGAGGGCCTGGTAGGGCGGGTAGGTTAGTGCCACGTGCACTCCCGACCAGCCTCACCCGCCAGACCTGCCCGACCCGCCCTCCCTTTAGTCCTGCGCGGCCGCCTGGTCGACACGCATGCCGAGGCTCAGGCCCATGGTGTGCAGGATTTCCTTGATCTCGTTCAGGCTCTTGCGACCGAAATTCTTGGTCTTGAGCATCTCGGCTTCGGTCTTCTGCACCAGTTCGCGAATCGTGCGGATGTTCGCGTTCTTCAGGCAGTTGTACGAGCGCACGGAGAGCTCGAGTTCCTCGACCGACTTGTCCAGGTTCTCGTTGCCGATCCCGCTGCGCGGCATGTCGCCGGACGCTTCGGACTGCGGCTCGACCCCTTCTTCGAGGTTGATGAAGATGTTCAGGTGATCCCGAATCAGCTTCGCGGACAGCGACACGGCGTCGCGCGGCGTGATCGACCCGTTGGTCCACACGTCCACCGTCAGCTTGTCGTAGTCGGTGGTCTGTCCGAGACGCGCCGCCTCGACCAGGTAGTTGACTTTCTTGATCGGCGAGTGCACCGAATCGATCGGGATCCAGCCGATGCCGAGGTCCTCGTCGAAGTTCTTGTCGGCCGACACGTAACCGCGGCCGCGACGCATCCGCATTTCCATGTGGAGGTTGCCGCCTTCGGCGACGGTCGCGATGTGGGCGTCCGGTTCCAGGATTTCGACGTCGGCGTCGGTCTGGATGTCGCGCGCACGAACCTCGCCTGCCTTGTCCACGCGGATGACCAGCGTCTTGGTCGCGTCGACGTGCAGCTTGAGCGGAATCTGCTTCAGATTGAGGATGATGTCGGTCGCATCCTCGACGACGCCCGGAATCGGCGAGAACTCGTGGAGCACGCCGTCAATCTTGACCGCCGTAATCGCCGCGCCCTCGATGGACGACAGCAACACGCGGCGCAGCGCGTTGCCGATGGTCGTGCCGAAGCCGCGCTCGAAGGGCTGCGCGTGAAAACGTCCGAACCGATCGGTAAGCGTCTCGCGCTCGAACTCCAGCCGCTTGGGACGTTGAAAACCTTTCCAGAGCATCGTACCTTCCTTTCGCTATCGGGCCCGCAGACGGGCCTCCAGACCTGCAAGTGACCGTCGACCTCCCGCCGCAGGTCTGTTCAAGGCTGCGGGTCGACGGGTAGCGAGGCAGCGCGCTGACGCGCCTGCCTGATCGGCTATGGGCGGTGGGCTTTGGCTCTCGGCACCCGGAGGCCGACGCTCATGCAGCCTGTAGTCCGTAGCCCGAAGCCTTACTTCGAATACAACTCGACGATGAGCTGTTCCTGCACCGGCAGGTTGATCTGCTCGCGCGTGGGCATCGAAACGATGCGACCGGTGAGCGCCGCCGGATCGAAGGACAGCCACTCGGGAATCCCGCGCCCCTTCACTTCCTGAATCGCGTGCTCGATGGTCGTGTTCTTCTGACTGCGGCCAAGCACGGTAATCACGTCCCCCTGCTTGAGCGAGTACGACGGGATGTCCACCTTCTTGCCGTTGATCAGGAAGTGGCCATGACGAACCAGCTGGCGCGCCTGCGAGCGCGACGTCGAGAGACCAAGCCGGTAGATGACGTTGTCCAGGCGCCGTTCGAGCAGCTGCAGCAGCGTCACACCGGTGATGCCGCGCGTGCGGTCCGCCTGCTCGAAATAGCGGCGGAACTGATCCTCGAGCACTCCGTAGATACGCTTGACCTTCTGCTTCTCGCGCAGCTGCAGGCCGTAGCCGGCAATCTTCGCCTTGCGCGTCTTGCCGTGCTGGCCTGGCGGGAAGTTGCGCTTTTCGATGGCGCACTTCTCCGTGTAGCAGCGCTCCCCTTTCAAGAAGAGCTTCATCGCCTCGCGGCGGCACAGGCGGCAGACAGGTCCGATGTAACGAGCCATTCAATCAACCTCTAAAAGAACATCGCAGTTGGTGAGTTGGAGAGTTGGTGAGTTGGTGAGTGCGAACATTCACCCAATCAGTCACCAATTCACCAAGTCGCCAGATCACCAATTTCTCCGGCGGTCAGGCTTCAGACACGCCGCCGCTTCGACGGGCGGCAGCCGTTGTGCGGAATCGGCGTGACGTCGCGAATCGACTTCACTTCGATGCCAACGGTCTGCAGCGCACGGATCGCCGACTCGCGACCGGAGCCCGGTCCCTTGACCCGCACGTCCAGCGATCGCATGCCGACGGTCTTTGCCGCGTTGCCGGCGTTCATGGCCGCCTGGGTGGCGGCGAACGGCGTTCCCTTGCGCGAGCCCTTGAAGCCGATGCCGCCGGCGCTGGACCAGGCCACGACGTTCCCTTCCGTGTCGGTAATCGTCACGGTCGTGTTGTTGAACGACGCGTGGATATGCGCGAGCCCATGGTGAACGATGCGCTTTTCGCCGCGCTTCTTGAAGGTCTTCTTGGGCTTGCCCGCAGCCTTCTTTTCTGGTGTCCCGCCGTCGGCCGCTTCAGTCTTTGCCATTACTCAGTCCTCAGTCTCAGTCATCGGCCGTCAGTCTCGCGCCAGCATCCAGTCGGGGACGACCGGCGGGCTGGCGACTGGTGACTGGCGACTAAACCGTCTTCTTCTTCGCAATCGCACCCTTGCGCGGCCCCTTGCGGGTGCGGGCGTTGGTGCGGGTGCGCTGGCCGTGCACCGGCAGCCCGCGGCGATGACGCATGCCGCGATAGCATCCGATTTCCATCAGTCGCTTGATGTTCATCGAGATCTCCTTGCGGAGATCGCCTTCCACGCGCCCCTGCTCTTCGATCACGCGGCTGATCTTGCGCACGTCGTCTTCGGACAGATCCTTGACGCGAAGGTCGCCGCTGACGCCGGCTTCCTGAAGGATCAGGTTCGAGCGGACCCGCCCGATGCCGAAGATGTAAGTGAGACCGATTTCAACC
Source organism: uncultured Acidobacteriota bacterium (assembly GCA_963697745.1). Lineage (GTDB taxonomy): Bacteria > Acidobacteriota > Vicinamibacteria > Vicinamibacterales > CAVVIG01 > CAVVIG01. Next base: position 271,321 of record CAVOPD010000003.1, read on the forward strand.
CGCTTGGTGCGCGGAAGATCGACGCCTGCTATACGTGCCATAGCTATCTGAACCTCGAATTTGACACTTTAACGATCTGACGAGTGTACGACGAGCCACGGTCTGCGTGACGGCAAATCGACCGTTCGTCCAATCGTCCAACCGTCAAATCCACCGATCACCGGCTTAGCCCTGCCGCTGCTTGTGCTTCTGGTTGCTGCAGATCACCCGAACCACGCCGCGGCGACGGACGATCTTGCACTTGTCGCAAATCCGCTTGACCGACGCTCGAACTTTCATGTCTACCCCTCGCCGGGCTTCCGACTCCAGGCTTTCGGCTCTGGGCCGGCTCAAGCCTGGCGCGAAACCGCTCAATGTCTCACGCGTCGTGCGTTCGCGCATTCCTGCGTTCGTGCATTACGCGAGTCGTTCCACAATCCGCCCCCGGCCCCGATCCACCGGCGAGAGCTCCAGCCGTACCCGCTCGCCCACCAGCACACGGATGAAGTTGCGATCCATCCGGTCGGCAATGTGCGCCGTCACCAGTTGTCCAGCATCCAGCTTCACGCGGTACAGGCCGCTGGGCAACTGGGCCTGCACGGTTCCGACGACATCAGCCATCAGCTGCTTGCCCGGCTGGCTCCGCGCGCCCCCGAGTTCGGCCCCCGTCGCCGACCCACCTACCTGCGCGCGGCCGCCGGCACGTCCCTGGCCGTCAGGATCCACGGGCCGTCCGCGGTTACCGCGACAGTGTGTTCGAAATGGGCGGACAGGCTGCGGTCGCGCGTGACCGCCGTCCACCCGTCCGTCAGCACCTTCACTGCCGGCTTTCCTGCGTTCACCATCGGCTCGATCGCGAGCACCATTCCCTCGGTCAGCCGCGGTCCCCGCCCTGGCTCCCCGTAGTTGGGCACCTGCGGGTCCTCGTGCATCTGCTGGCCGATGCCGTGCCCGACGAACTCGCGCACCACCGAAAAGCCATACGCTTCGACGTGCTTCTGCACCTTGTGCCCGATATCCGACACCCGGCCGCCCGGCCTCACTGCCTCAATCGCCCTGTACAGCGATTCCTCGGTGACCCGTAGCAGCGTCGCCGCTTCTTCGGACACCCGACCCACCGGCAGCGTGATCGCCGAGTCGCCGTAGTAGCCGTCCAGCGACGCGCCGACGTCGATCGACAGGATGTCCCCGGCGTTCAGCACGCGCTGGCCCGATGGGATCCCGTGGATCACCTCTTCATTGACCGACGCGCAGATCGTCGCCGGGTATCCGTGATACCCCTTGAACGCCGGAATCGCGCCCGCGTCGACGATCAACTCTTCCGCGATAGCGTCGAGATCGGCCGTCGTGACACCCGGTTCCACCTTCGCCGTCAGGGCGGTGAGAACCTGTCCCACGAGCTTGCCGGCAGCGCGCATCTTCTCGAGCTCGGCGGACGAGCGGCAGATAATCACAGCGCCGACCCGTCCGACGACCGAACTCCTCGCCGCCTCCACCGCCTCGGCCAGCGCAGCGGCCACGAGTTCAGGCGCCTGGGCACCATCGACGGCTCGAAACGTCGGGCGGTCGCGGTAATACTCGACCAGCGGCGCCGTGTTGCGGTGATACACCTTCAAACGCTCCAGAACCACTGCCTCGTTGTCGTCAGCCCGCTGCTGGAGCCGACCGCCGCACCGGCTGCAGCGCATCGACTGAACCGCCGCTATATCGGTCGCATCGGCGTTCGCTCCGCAGTTTGCGCAAATCAACCGCGAACCGAGCCGTCGCACGAGTTCCGCCTCGGGCACCACGATGTCGATCACGATCAGCGGGGCCCGACCCGCCATGACGCCGTCCAAAGCCCTCGCCTGAGCCACGGTGCGCGGGAACCCGTCGAGGATGAAGCCGCTTCGCGCATCGTCGCGATTCAGCCGATCCTGAACGATTCTCACCATCACATCGTCGCTCACCAGCTCGCCGCGGTCCATGATTGCCTTGGCCCGCAGCCCGATGTCCGTTTCCGCCTTCACGGCGTCCCGGAGCATGTCGCCGGTTGAAATCTTCGGGATTCCCTTCAGCTTCGCAAACCGTTCGGCTTGCGTGCCCTTGCCGGCCCCTGGGGGCCCGAGCATGATCAGGTTCAGCGCCATCGCTTTGTCCCTGCGGGCCTCGACTCCCGCTGGCGACGCCTTCGTGGTGGCGCGTCGCGCAACTCGTCAACATCGTTTTAAGCGCGGCGACCCCGAATGCGTGTCTTCTTCATGAACCCATCGTAGTGCCGCATGATCAGCTGACTTTCGACCTGCTGGACAGTATCCATCGCCACGCCAACCACGATCAGCAGCGACGTGCCCCCGAAGTAGAACTGCACGCCGAGGCCTTCGGTGATGAACCGGGGCAGCGCCGCGTCCAGCCATCCGCCGATGAACGGAATCGGCTCCACCTTGAACCCGCTCAGCAGAAACTGCGGCAGGATGGCGATGACCGCCAGGTAGATCGCGCCGGCCAGCGTAATGCGGGTCAGGATCGTATCGATGTACTCGGCGGTCCGCTTGCCGGGCCGGATGCCCGGAATGAACCCGCCGTATTTCCGCATGTTCTCGGCCACGTCATCCGGATTGAAAATGATCGCGGTGTAGAAATACGCGAAGAAGATGATGCCCGCCACGAACAGCAGGTTGTAGAGCGGCATCCCGAGACCGAGCTGGGTGGTCACCGCGTCCGCAAACCGCTGGCCCTGGAACATCTGGGCGAAGGTGGCCGGGAACGCGAGGATCGACGACGCGAAGATCACCGGGATGACGCCGCCGGTATTCACCTTGAGCGGAATGTGCGTGCTGGAGCCGCCGTACATCCGCCGCCCGACCACGCGTTTGGCGTATTGCACGGTGACCCGCCGGTGTCCGCGTTCCACGAAGATGATCGCGGCGACCACCAGCGCCATGACCACGATCAGGATCAACATCGAGAGCAGGCCGAGCTGACCGGTCCGAATCTGATCGAGGGTCTGGATGACGGCGCGCGGGAACCCGACGACGATTCCCGAGTAGATGATCAGCGACATCCCGTTACCGATGCCGCGCTCGGTAATCTGCTCGCCGAGCCACATGATGAACGACGTGCCGGTGGTCAGCGTCAGCACCGTCATCAGCCGGAAGCCGAAGCCAGGGTGATAGACGAGAGGAAGACCGCCGGTCACGTTGGTCTGACGTTCGAGGAAGATGGCGATGCCGAGCGCCTGGACGACGCTCAGGAAGATGGTGCCGTAGCGTGTGTACTGGGTAATCTTCCGACGGCCCAGCTCGCCTTCCTTCGACAACTTCTCCAGATACGGCCAGACCACCGTCAGCAGCTGAAGGATGATCGACGCGCTGATATACGGCATGATGCCGAGCGCGAAGATCGTCACTCGCGACAGGTTCCCTCCCGAGAACATGTCGTACATGCCGAACATCTGGTTCTGCATCTGCTGGGCGAGTTCGGCCAGCGCAGCCGTGTTCACGCCAGGCGTCGGGATGTGATGCCCGACCCGGTAGACACCGAGCATAGCCAGCGTGAAGAGCACGCGGTTGCGCAGGTCCGAGACGGCGAAGATGTTCTTGAGGCTGTTATCCATGGCTGCACCCGGGGCGGGACGCTATGTACCCGCCCGCCTGCTACGCGAGCGCCTCTACCTGACCACCAGCCGCGGCAAGCTTCTCCGCGGCCTTCCCACTGAACTTGTGCACACGCACCGTGAGCGCCTTGCTCACGTCGCCTCGCGCCAGCAGCTTGATGGGGCTGCGTCCGGTGACCAGACCGGCGGCAACGAGTGTTTCGGGAGTGACGACGGTTCCGGCCTCGAAGCGCTCGGCCAGCGTGTCGACGTTCACCACTTCGTACTCGATGCGGAAGGGGTTATGGAAACCGCGCTTCGGGATGCGGCGGTGAAGCGGCATCTGGCCGCCTTCGAACCCGCGCTTGAACTTGAAGCCGGAACGCGACTTCGCGCCCTTGTGCCCCCGCCCGGCGGTGTGCCCGTTACCGGAGCCCTGTCCGCGGCCGACGCGCTTCTTCGAGTGCTTGGCGCCAGTTGGCGGCTTCAGATTTGAAAGATCCATGATCGGCTAATCCTAATTCGTGAGTTGGTGAACTGGTGAACTGGTGAGTTCTCGTGATTTCTACTCACCAACTCTCCAACTCCCAAATCTCCAATTTCTTATTCGACCGTCACCAGGTGCCGCACCTTGTGCAGCATCCCGCGCGTCTGGACCGTGTCCTTGACTTCTACTGTATGCCGGATGCGGCGCAGGCCGAGGCCCCGCAGCACTTCACCCTGGTTTCTGTTGAAGCCGATCGGACTTTTGACGAGGGTCACCTTGACCGTGCCGGTGCCCTTCGAGTCTGTTCGCTGATTCGCCATGATGTGTCGTTCTCTCAGGCAGACGCGCCAACGAGCTGATCGAGCTCCTTGCCACGCATCCGCGCAATCAGTGCCGGATCCTTGAGCGAGTCGAGCCCCGCCACGGTCGCACGCACCACGTTATGCGGGTTGGCCGAGCCGAGCGACTTCGTCATGATGTTGGAGATCCCGGCGGCCTCCACCACGGCACGGACCGCGCCGCCGGCAATGATACCGGTGCCGTCCGGCGCCGGCTTCAGCAGCACGCTTCCCGCGCCGAAGTTGCCGACGATCGCATGCGGAATCGTCGTCCCCTTCAGCGGCACGCGGATCAGGTTCTTCTTCGCCGCCTCGATACCCTTCTTGATGGCGGACGGCACTTCCTTCGCCTTGCCGATGCCGAAGCCCACCACGCCGTGGCCGTCGCCGACCACCACCAGGGCGCTGAAGCTCAGGTTCTTGCCGCCCTTGACCACCTTCGTCACGCGGTTGATCGAGACGACGTTGTCCTTGATATCCAGCTGCGACGGATCGATTCGCTCGCGAGTACGCATACCGCTCCTAGAATTCCAGTCCTGCTTTTCGAGCGGCATCGGCCACGGCGCGAATGCGCCCGTGATAGAGGAAGCCGCTGCGGTCGAAGACGACGCGCTTGATGCCCTTCTCGATGAGCCGTTCGGCGATGGCCGTGCCGATCGCCTCCGCCCCCTTCAGATTGCCGCCGGTCACGCCCTTGTCGAACGTGCCCTTGATGGCCGGCTCCACGCTGGAGGCCGATGCGAGGGTCTTTCCGCTCAGGTCGTCGATGACCTGCGCGTAGATGTGCGTCACGCTCCGGAAGACGCTGAGCCGCGGGCGCTCGGTCGAACCGGAAATCCGCTTGCGCTGCCGCAGCTGAATGCGGCGGCGGCGATCGTCTTTTGTCTTTATCTTCATAGTCGTCCGACCTTGGCGGTGGGCGTTGGGCGATGGGCGGTGGGCGCAGCGTCTGCGCCGATGGCCTGATCGCCGATCGCCTATGGCCTGGTTACTTCGCCCCCGTTTTACCGGCCTTCTTCTTGAGCACTTCTCCGGTGTACCGCACGCCCTTCTGCTTGTACGGGTCGGGCTTGCGGAGACGGCGGAGGTTCGCCGCCACCTGGCCGACGAGCTGACGGTCGACGCCGGTGACGGTGATGTGCGTCTGCTTCTCGATGAGGATGTCGATCCCGGTCGGGATGTCGAACACCACCGCATGCGAATAGCCGAGGGCCATGATGATCTGCTTGCCCTTGACCTCCGCGCGATAGCCGACGCCGACGATGTCGAGCTCGCGCTTGAAGCCGTCGGTCACGCCGGTGACGGCGTTGGCCACGAGGCTGCGCGCGAGGCCGTGGAACTTGGCAAGCGCAGGATCGTCGGTGGAGCGCTTCGCAATCAGATGGCCGTCGGCCAGCTCGAAGTTGATGCCGGCCGGATGGATCTGGCGCAGCTTCCCCTTCGGGCCCTGCACCTCGACGGCCCCGTCCGCAACCTTCACGGTCACGCCCTTGGGCAGCGAAATCGGTTTCTTTCCAATTCGAGACATTTCACTGATCCTTGCTGGCTCTGGGCTCTAGGCGATCGGCTCTAGGCCTGGCCAGTGCGGCGGCGGCCCGGGCCGAAGCCCCGAGCCTGCCGGCCAACGGTCCTACCAAATGTTGCAGAGCACTTCGCCGCCCACGCCCGCCTTGACCGCTTCGCGACCGGTCATCACGCCGCGCGAGGTGGTGAGAATGCTCGTGCCCAGTCCCGCGAGCACTTCCGGCACGTCCTCGCGCCCGAAGTAGACCCGGCGCCCCGGACGGCTGATGCGCTGGATCCCGGTGATCGTGCGCTCGCCATGCGGTCCGTACTTGAGATTGAGGCGGAGCGTCTTCTGCACCGCGCCTGGCTCGTCGACCAGCTTGAAGCCCTGGATGTAACCTTCGTCCGTGAGGATGCGGGCAATGTCCGCCTTGATGCGCGAGGCGGGCATGTCCACGCGCGTGTGCTTGGCGGTCACGGCGTTCCGGATCCGCGTCAGCATGTCAGCAATGGGATCTGTCATCTGTTCAATCCTGAATTTGACGATTTGACGATTCGACGATTCGACGATTTCTTGATCGTCATGTCGCCAACCGTCCCGGCTTCCAAATCGCTAAATCGTCCAATCGTAAAATCGTTAAATCCAGCCTCACCAACTGCTCTTGGTCACACCGGTGACGTCACCGTCGAGCGCCAGCTTGCGGAAGCAGAGGCGGCACAGGGCGAACTTCCGCATGTAGGCCCGGGGACGGCCGCACAGGCGGCAGCGGTTCCGCAGGCGAACCTTGAACTTCGGCGACTTTGCTTCCTTGGCGATCTTCGCTGTCGTAGCCATTTGATTCCTTCGCTGACGGCTCTGGGCGATGGGCTGTGGGCGCTGGGCTCTGAGTCCGGCCTATCGCCTAGCGCCTATGGCCTCGGGCCATCACGTTTCTTACTGTCTGAACGGCATCCCGATGAACTGCAGCAGCTTCCGCGCTTCCTCATCGGTCTTGGCGGTCGTCACGACCGATACGTTCATGCCGCGCGCCTTGTCGACCTTCATGTAGTCGATCTCGGGGAACAGCAGCTGGTCGCGCAGGCCGAGCGTGTAGTTGCCGCGGCCGTCGAATCCCTTCGGCGAGACGCCCTTGAAGTCGCGCACGCGGGGCAGTGCGATCGACACCAGGCGGTCGAGGAACTCCCACATGCGGTCGCCGCGCAGCGTGACCATCGTGCCGACCGGCTGTCCCTTGCGCAGCTTGAACTGCGCAATCGACTTGGTGGCGCGGCGCGTGACCGGCTTCTGGCCGGTGATCCGCGCCAGTTCGTCGGTGCCGGTGTCGATGATCTTGGCGTTGGCGGTTGCCTCGCCCAGCCCCATGTTGACGACGATCTTGGCGATCTTGGGAACGGCCATCACGTTGGTGTAGCCGAATTCCTTCGTCAGCGCCGGGATCGCGTCGCTCTGGTACTTCGTTTTCAGGCGGTTCATTTGTCGACCACTCCCTCGCACTTGCGGCAGATGCGCACCTTGCGGCCGTCGCCGAGGATCTTGCGGCCGACGCGCGTCTGCTTGCCGCACTCGGGGCAGACCAGCTGCACGTTGCTGGCATGCACCGACGCTTCACGCTCCACGACGCCGCCCTTGATGTTCTTCTGGGGGTTCGGCTTCGTGTGCCGCTTGATCATGTTCACGCCCTCGATCACCAGGCGGTTCTTCGTCGGGTCGACCTTCAGCACGCGCCCTCGCGTGCCGCGGTTCTTCCCGGTGATGACCAGGACGTTGTCGTTCTTCCGGATGGGTGTCGCTAAACGGCTCATTACAAAACCTCAGGCGCCAGCGAGATGATCTTCATGAACTTGCGCTCGCGCAGCTCACGCGCCACCGGGCCGAACACGCGCGTGCCGATCGGCTCTCCCGTGTCGTTGATCAGCACCGCGGCATTGCGATCGAACCGGATGTAGCTGCCGTCGCGACGGCGCTGCTCCTTCGCGGTCCTGACGATGACCGCCTTGACGACCTGCCCCTTTTTCACCGTGCCCTCGGGAGTGGCTTCCTTCACCGAGGCGGTCACGATGTCGCCCAGACGGGCGTAGCGGCCGGTCGAGCCGCCAATCGGGTTGATGATGGCGATCTTGCGCGCGCCGGAGTTATCGGCGACGTCGAGGATCGATCGCATCTGAATCATGGCTGTTCTCCCTAAACCTGCGCCGCCTGGCGGACAATGCGCTTGAGGGCCCAACGCTTGCGGCGGCTCTGCGGACGCGTCTCGACGATTTCGACGACGTCGCCGACCTTGGCGTCACCGTTCTCGTCGTGCACCATGAACTTCGACGTCCGCCGCTCGGTCTTGCCGTAGAGGCCGTGACGCACCTGCCACTCGACGGCAACCACGATGCTCTTCTGCATCTTGTTGCTGACGACGACGCCTTCTTTTTCCGATTTCTGAGCCATAGCTACTCTGCCTGCTTCTGCCGCTGCACGGTCTTGATGCGGGCGAGATCGCGCCGCACCGTGCGCATCTTGTCGGGCGCCTCGAGCTGTCCCATCGACTTCTGAATCCGCATGCGGAACAGCAGGTCAGTGAGGTCGCGCTCTTTCGCGCCGAGTTCGTCAGCGCCGAGATCGCGGAGTTCTGCTGCTTTCATCACGCCTTCTCCTGCGCGAACCGCGTCGCGAACTTCGTGAGGATGGGCAGCTTGGCGGCGGCGAGCCTCATGGCTTCGCGCGCATCCGTCTCGCTCACGCCCTCCATCTCGAACAGCACCCGGCCGGGGCGCACGACGCACACCCATTCCTCCGGGTTGCCCTTGCCCTTACCCATGCGGGTTTCCTGAGGCTTCTTGGTGATCGGCTTGTCCGGGAAGACGCGCACCCAGATCTTGCCGCCACGCTTGATGAAGCGGGTCATCGCGATACGCGCCGCCTCGATCTGCCTCGCCGTCATCCAGCACGGCTCGAGCGCCTTGAGGCCGTAGTCTCCAAAGGAGACGTCGGACCCGCGCCAGGCCTTCCCGGCCATCCGCCCGCGCTGTTGCTTGCGGTACTTGACTTTCTTCGGCATCAACATAACGACATCCTCAACACTGCTAATCGCTGAGTGCAGTCGCTGATTTCGATTTGGCAATCGGCAATCCGCAATCGGCAATCCTGACCGTTCCTTACGCGCGCCCCTGCGGCCGTCGCGGTCCGCGCTCGCGGTATTCCTCTTCACGCCCGCGCTGCGGCACGAGGCGCTCACCCTTGTACAGCCACACCTTGATGCCGATCTGGCCGTAGGTGGTGTTGGCTTCGGCGAAGCCGTAGTCGATGTCCGCGCGCAGCGTCTGCAGCGGCAGCTGGCCGTGCAGATACCACTCGGACCGGGCGATTTCCGCGCCGTTCAGCCGACCCGACACGCGCACCTTGATGCCGCGCGCGCCGAACCGAAGCGCCGATTCCACGGCCTTGCGCATCGCACGGCGGAACGCCACGCGCTTCTCGAGCTGCATCGCCACCGACTCGGAGATCAGCTGGGCATCGAGCTCCGGCTTCTGAATCTCCTGGATGTTGATGAACACCTCGCGGCTGGTGCGCTTCTGGATCTCCTGCTTCAGCTTGTCGACTTCCGTACCCTTGCGACCGATGATGATGCCCGGTCGCGAGGTGTAGATGTCGATCTTGAGCTTGTTGGCGGCGCGCTCGGTCTCGATCTTCGATACGCCGGCATGCGCAAAGCGCTTCTTCAGCGTCGAGCGCAGATTGAGATCCTCGTGCAGCAGCTTGGCGTAGTCGCGATCCGAATACCACCGCGACCGCCACGTCTTGTTGAACCCGAGGCGGAAGCCGATCGGGTGAACCTTCTGGCCCACGACTACTCCTTATCCTTCTTCGTCTTGCTGGTGCGCCTGGACCCCGTGGCGGCGCCGACCGGCACCACCTTCTCGGGTCGCTCTGCGACCTGCACCGTGAGGTGCGCCGTCCGTTTGAGCACGCGGAACGCCCGGCCCATGGGAGCAGGACGGACGCGCTTCTGCGAGGGCCCCTGGTTCGCGAAACAGGCCGACACGTACAGCCGGTCCACGTCGCCGCCGAACCCATCCTTCTGCTGCGCGTTGGCGATCGCGGACCGCAGCACCTTGGCTACGTCCTCCGCCACCGCCTTGCGCGTGAACTTCAGCGTCGCCAGGGCGCGATTCACGTCCTTGCCCCGGATCAGGGCCAGCACGAGCCCGGCCTTCTGAGCCGAGGTCCTGACGTAGCTGGCGGTTGCTCTCGCTTCGACCATGACCGCTCCTACTTCGCCGCCGGCGCAGGCGCCGCGGACTTCTCAGAGACCTTCGTCGTGTGCCCCTTGAACGTGCGCGTCGGGGAGAATTCGCCCAGCTTGTGACCGACCATGTTCTCGGTCACGTAGACGGGGATGAACTTCTTTCCGTTGTGCACGGCCAGCGTGTGGCCCACGAACTCGGGAATCACGGTGGAACGACGCGACCAGGTCTTGATGACCTTCTTCTCGGCACCCCGGTTCATCACCTCGATCTTCTCGAGGAGCGAGGTGTCGACGAAGGGACCTTTCTTCAGTGATCTGCTCATAACGGTTCCCGGCGCTGGGCTCTGGGCTGTGGGCTCTGGGCCGTGTCACGGCCTGAAGCCTGAAGGCCGAAGCCTGCAGCCTGTTACTTCTGTCTCCGCTGCACGATGAACTTGTCGGTGGTCTTGCGGCTGCGGGTCTTGTAACCCTTGGTCGGCTGCCCCCACGGCGACACCGGGTGACGGCCGCCCGAGGTCTTGCCTTCACCACCGCCGAGCGGATGGTCCACCGGGTTCATCGCCACGCCGCGCACGTGCGGGCGCTTGCCCAGCCATCGGCTGCGACCCGCCTTGCCGATCGACACGTTCTCGTGATCGAGATTGCCGACCTGGCCGACGGTCGCGAAACAGTCGATGAAGATCTTGCGGATCTCGCTCGACGGCATTTTCACTGACGCGTAGTCGCCGTCCTTGGCGACCAGCTGCACCGAGGATCCGGCGCTGCGCGCAATCTGGCCGCCCTTGCCGGGCTTGAGCTCCACGTTGTGGATCAGCGTGCCGAGCGGGATGTTCCGCAGCGGCAGCGCGTTGCCCGGCAGGATGTCGACCGTCGGACCCGACACGATCGTGTCGCCGACCTTCAACCCCACCGGATGCAGGATGTAGCGCTTCTCGCCGTCCGCGTAGGTCAGCAGGGCGATGCGCGCCGACCGGTTCGGGTCGTACTCGATCGTCGACACCTTCGCGGGAATGCCGTGCTTGTCCCGCTTGAAGTCGATGATCCGGTACATCCGCTTGTGGCCGCCGCCGCGCCACCAGATGGTGAGCTCGCCGCGGTTGTTGCGTCCGCCCGACCGGCTCAGTTTCTCGACGAGCGGCTTGTACGGATCGGAAGTCGTGATCTCGTCGAACGTCTGAACGGTCTGGAATCGCTGACCGGGCGACGTCGGATTGAACTTGCGAATGGGCATTGGCTGATCCTTGCGATTCGTGAGTTGGTGAAGTGGTGAGTTGGTGAGTGTGAATTCACCAGGTCACCAATTCGCTAATTCACCAATTGGCTAGGCTCCCTCCAGGAATTCAGGCATCTTCTGGCCTTCGCGCAGCGTCACGTAGGCCTTCTTCCAGTCCGGGCGCTGGCCGGAATACCGGCCCTGGCGCTTGATCTTGCCGTGCACGATGCTCGTCCGGATGTGGTTCACTTTCGCACCCAGGAGCTTCTCGATGGCGTTGCGAATCTGGATCTTGTTCGCGTCGCGTGCGACCTCGAACACGATCGTGCGGCCGTCCTCGCGCTGAATCGAGGTCTTCTCGGTGATCAGCGGACGGCGAATGATGTCGGTCAGCTTCATGGTCATGACTACGCCAGCGCCTCCTGCAGCTTCTCGAGTGCGCTCCGCGTCGCGATCACGCGGCGGGCATTGATGACGTCCCTGGCCGTGAGCCGCGAACTCGGCACCGCGTTGACGCCGGGGATGTTCCGCACCGAACGGGCGAAGTTGTCGTCGAGCGCAACGTCGATGAGCACCGTCTTGCCCGTGCCACCGAGCCGCTGCAGCGTCGCCACCGCGGTCCGGGTCTTCACCTCGGCCTGGGTCAGCGCGTCGACGACGACCAGGCTGCCGTCCTGAATCCGGGCCGCCAGCGCGGCGCGCAGCGCTCCGCGCTCCACCTTCTTCGGCAGCGAGTAGTCGTAGCTGCGCGGCTGGGGACCGAACACGGTGCCACCCTTCCGCCACAGCGGGTTGCGCGCTTCGCCGACCTGCGCACGGCCGGTGCCCTTCTGCCGCCACGGCTTCTTGCCGGTGCCGCTGACCAGGCCGCGGGTCTTGGTCATGTGGGTGCCCTGGCGTTCGGAGGCGTTCTGGCGCACCACCGATTCCCAGATCAGCCCTGCGTTCACACGGCCGCCGAAGACGTCGTCGCGGACATCGATCGCGCCGACCTTCTCGTTGTTGTTGTTCACGACGTCAATCTGCATAAATGACCCGTTCACCAATTGGTGAGTTGGCGATTGGTGAGTTGGTGAGATGGACCTGGTGAATTCGACATCACCAGGTCACCAATTCACCACGTCGCCAATTACTTCTTGCCCTTCTTGGGCTTCTCGACCTGGGCGACCTTGACCCGCTTCGGCTTGATGGCCTTGCGAATCACCACGTAACCGGTCGGCGCACCAGGGATGCCGCCCTCGACGATGATCAGGTGATTGTCCGCATCGACGCGCAGCACCTTCAGGTTGTGCACGGTCGTCCGGGCGCCGCCCATGCGGCCACCCATGCGCATCCCCTTCACGACGCGTGACGGGAACGACGAGGCGCCGATCGAACCGGGCGCCCGGTGGAACATCGACCCGTGTGTCGCCGCGCCGCCAGCAAAGTGATGACGCCTGACGACACCCTGGAAGCCCTTGCCGCGCCCGGTGCCGACGATGTCCACCCGCTCGCCGGTCTCGAAAATCGACGCCAGCACCTGGTCGCCGAGCTTCGGCGACTCCGTACCGGCAGCCTGCTTCACTTCGCGGCGCACGCGGGTCGGCGGCACGCCGGCCTTCTTGTAGTGCCCCGCCAGCGGCTTGCCGAGCTTGGCAGGACGCTCCTCGACGAGCCCGAGCTGAATGGCCTCGTAGCCGTCGGACTGGGCGTTCTTGGCCTGCACGACGACGCAGGGACCGGCTTTGATGACCGTCGCGGGATGGACCGTCCCATCCGCGTCGAAGATCTGGGTCATCCCGACTTTTCTTCCGATGATTCCGTTAACCATGTCAAATAACCTGTCAGGCTCTGGGCTCTAGGCGTTGGGCTCTGGGCATCGACTGGGCTCGAGCCGGCGCCCTCGGCTCCAGGCCGAAAGCCTGGATCCTGAAGCCCGAAGCCGTTACTTGTGTTCTTTGCCGAACGCCTTGATCTCGACGTCCACGCCTGCAGGCAGGTCGAGCTTCATCAGCGCGTCCACCGTCTGCGGTGTCGGTTCGAAGATGTCGATCAGCCGCTTGTGCGTGCGGATCTCGAACTGCTCCCGCGACTTCTTGTCGACGTGGGGCGAACGCAGCACGGTCCACTTGTTCTTGGCCGTCGGCAGCGGAATCGGACCCGCCAGCCGCGCGCCGGTGCGCTTCGCCGTCTCCACGATTTCGGTCGTCGACTGATCGAGCACCCGGTAGTCGTACGCCTTGAGGCGAATCCGAATCTTCTCGTTGAACGTTGCAGTTGCCATTCTCTGAATCTCGCTGGCTCTCGGCTCTCGGCTTCTGGCTCTCGGCCGTCAGGACAGGCCTGAAGCCGACAACGCCCGAAGCCTGAAGCCTGAAGCCTGAAGCCTTACGTGCCTACTTACCCTGCATGCGCGCGACGACTTCCTCGCTGACATTCGACGGCGCCGGTTCGTAGCGGTCGAAGTGCATCGAGTAGCTCGCGCGACCCTGCGTGCGCGACCGGAGATCGGTCGAGTAGCCGAACATTTCCGACAGCGGAACGCGCGCCTGGATGATCTGCGTGCCGCCGCGATCTTCCTGCGACTGAATCTGCCCGCGCCGGCTGGAGAGGTTGCCCATGACGTCGCCCATGTGTTCTTTGGGGACGGTCACCTCGACGCGCATGATCGGTTCGAGCAGGACCGGCTTCGCCTTCTTGGCCGCATCCTGGAACGCCATGGACCCGGCAATCTTGAAGGCCATTTCCGACGAGTCGACATCGTGGTACGAACCGTCGTACAGCTCGACCCGGACGTCGTCGATCGGATAGCCGGCGAGGACGCCGCGCGTCAGCGCTTCCTTGATGCCCTCGTCGATCGGCTTGATGAATTCCTTCGGGATCGAGCCGCCGACGATCTCGTTCTCGAAGATGTAGCCGGTGCCGGGTTCGCCCGGGTAGACGTGAATCTTCGCGTGACCGTACTGGCCGCGCCCACCGGTCTGCTTGGCGTACTTCATTTCGCCGTCCGCCGGACGCGTCAGCGTTTCCTTGTAGGCCACCTGCGGCTTGCCGACCGTCGCCTCGACGCTGAACTCGCGCTTCAGACGGTCGACGATGATCTCGAGGTGCAGTTCGCCCATGCCGTGGATGATGACCTGACCGGTCTGCTGGTCGGTGTTGACCCGGAACGTGGGGTCCTCGGCCATCAGCTTCTGAAGACCGACGCCCAGCTTCTCCTGGTCGCTCTTGGTCTTCGGCTCGATCGCCAGCGAGATGACCGGCTCGGGGAAGTCCATCGACTCGAGCACGATGGCGTGCTTCTCGTCGCACATCGTGTCGCCGGTGCCGACGCTCTTCAGCCCGACGGCGGCGGCGATGTCGCCGGCGTACACTTCCTTGATTTCCTCACGCTTGTTGGCGTGCATCTTCAGGAGGCGGCCGATGCGCTCGGTGCGCTGCTTGGTGGCGTTGTAGATGCTGGACCCGGACGAGAGCACGCCCGAGTAGACGCGGAAGAAGGTGAGCTGGCCGACGAACGGGTCGGTCATGATCTTGAACGCCAGCGCCGAGAACGGTGCATCGTCGGTGGCTGGACGGCTGATCGGTTCGCCGTCGGGCTTGTTCGGGTCGATGCCTTCGATGGACGGCACGTCGAGCGGCGACGGCAGGTAGTCCACGACGGCGTCGAGCAGCGGCTGCACGCCCTTGTTCTTGAAGGCCGAACCGCAGATGACCGGCACGAACGCGGCTTCAGCCTTGCCGCGCACCGAACTGTTGACCCGCTTGCGCAGCGCCGCCTTGATCTCGTCCTCGGTCGGCTCTTCGCCGTGCAGGTACTTCTCGAGGATCTTGTCGTCGGCCTCGGCGACCTTCTCGATCAACTGCTCGCGATAGTGCTTCGCCTCATCCACCATGTCGGCCGGAATCTCGCCGACGATGTAGTCGGCGCCCATCGTCTCGTCCTTGTAGGTGATCGACTTCATCTTGATGAGGTCGACGACACCCAGGAAGCGGTCTTCGGAGCCGATCGGCAGCTGAATCGCGACAGGGTTGGCCTGAAGCTTGGTGATGATCTGATCGAAGGTGCGCTTGAAGTCGGCACCGATGCGATCCATCTTGTTCACGAAGCAGATGCGCGGAACGCGGTACTTGTCGGCCTGACGCCACACCGTCTCGGACTGGGGCTCGACGCCGGCCACCGAGTCGAACACCGCAACCGCGCCGTCCAGCACGCGGAGCGAGCGCTCCACTTCCGCGGTGAAGTCGACGTGACCGGGCGTGTCGATGATGTTGACGCGGTGATCGCGCCAGAAACAGGTCGTCGCGGCGGAGGTGATGGTGATCCCGCGCTCCTGCTCCTGCTCCATCCAGTCCATGACGGCGGTGCCTTCGTGG
This sequence comes from uncultured Acidobacteriota bacterium, assembly GCA_963697745.1. Taxonomy (GTDB): domain Bacteria; phylum Acidobacteriota; class Vicinamibacteria; order Vicinamibacterales; family CAVVIG01; genus CAVVIG01. The sequence continues at coordinate 287,009 of CAVOPD010000003.1, forward strand.
ACTTCACCGATCTTGTAGGTGATCCCGGTATAGAACAGGATCCGTTCCGTCGTCGTCGTCTTGCCGGCATCGATGTGGGCCATGATGCCGATGTTGCGTGTCTTCCCGAGCGGTGACTGCCTGGCCATGAATCCTTACCAGCGGTAGTGCGCGAACGCCTTGTTGGCTTCGGCCATCCGGTGCGTGTCTTCGCGCTTCTTGACAGCGCCGCCGCGGAGATTGGCCGCGTCCATCAGCTCGTTGGCCAGCTTCTCCTGCATCGTCTTGCCATCGCCGCGCGAGGTGGCGTAGCCGACGATCCAGCGGAGGCTCAGCGAGAGACGGCGATTGGGGTTGACCTCGACCGGCACCTGATAGTTCGAGCCGCCGACGCGGCGCGACTTCACCTCGAGGCTCGGCTTGACGTTGTCGATGGCCTTCTTGAAGACCTTCAGCGGGTCGTCGCCGGTTTTTTCCTTGATGATGTCGAAGCTGCGATACAGGATGCGCTCGGCCGTGCTGCGCTTGCCGTCGCTCATCACGCAGTTGATGAACTTGCTGACGAGCGCGCTGTCGTACAGCGGGTCGGGAGCGATGTCGCGCTTCGGAATCTCTCTTCTACGAGGCATGACTTAAGCCTTCTTCGGGCGCTTCGCGCCGTATTTCGAACGTCCCTGCATGCGACCCTGCACGCCGACCGCGTCGAGCGTGCCGCGGACCACGTGGTAGCGCACACCCGGGAGGTCCTTGACGCGACCGCCGCGGATGAGCACGAGCGAGTGCTCCTGCAGGTTGTGCCCCACGCCCGGAATGTAGGTGGTCACTTCGATGCCGTTGGTGAGGCGGACACGGGCCACCTTGCGGAGGGCCGAGTTCGGCTTCTTCGGTGTCTGGGTGAACACGCGGACGCAGACGCCACGCTTCTGCGGGCTGTTCTGCAGAGCCGGACTCTTCGTCTTGGTGACGATCTTCTTGCGCCCGGCACGAACCAGCTGACTGATAGTCGGCATAAGACACTACGCGTCCAAAAACTAAAGACAACAGCGCGCGCCGCGGACGCCTCTGCGGCACCATCGCTCACGCCGGGGAGCGTCCCCGACTGGCGTTTCAAGCCTAGAAGCCTCGCGGCTTGGCGCCTGAAACTGATTACCCTATGGGTCGAAAAGTGTGTCGCGCGGCGGAGTGGTTGGCCCATCTGTGCCGCTGTCCTTGCGGGAACATCCCCGAAGGCGGGCCGGGCGCCGAACTTCCTGGGTCGTCCCCGGTTCTTGCCGGACAACCCCGAACGCGTCGAAAAGGGTCGGAGCCAGATAGGGTGTCCCGGCTCCAACAGAACCTGACGAATATAGCACGACGTCTTTGGCTAGCGCAACATCATCGCCGGCCGGACCCCGTGCAGACGAAACATCTTACCTGTACCGCGCCGGAGTTCCACAGTTTTTCACGCCGCGGCATTCGAACCCATATCTCTTCCTTAGGCGGACCTTCGCTATAGTGATGCCCCGAGGTGCCAATGAAGGGATTCAACGCCGTGTCCGGATATCGACGGTTATTGCTCAGTGCGCTGTTGCTGCTGAACGTCGCTGTGGCCGGGGGCGTGGCCCAGGCTCAGCAGCCCGCTCCGGGCACCGGGGCAGGTGCTGGGGCCGGGGCAGGTGCTGGGGCCGGGGCCGGGACGGGTGCTGGCGCAGCCCAGGGTCGCGGCGGGCAACCTCCAGCCCCGCCACAAAACCTCCAGATATTGCCGAAGGATATTTCGCGGCAGGATCTCACGGCCACGATGCGCGCGTTCACGGAGGCGTTGGGTGTGCAGTGCAGCCACTGCCATGTCACCGAACCGGCTCGTGATTTCGCCTCCGACGCAAAGCAGACCAAGAAGACCGCGCGCGTCATGATGCAGATGACGACCCATGTCAACGAGATGATCGGCTCTGGCGTTGGGAAGCCGGCTGCAGAGGTCACTCGCGTCCAGTGCGGCACCTGCCATCGTGGACACGCGATTCCCGAAGCGTTCGTGCCGCCGCCTGCTCCGACCCAGCAGACTCCCGGGCATTGATGCGGTTGCGCGAGGGTGTAACTGCCGCCTCAGGTCGGCCGGGTCAGGCAAGCCTGGAGGGAACGGACTAATCCGGCTGGTATTTGGCGACCAGCGCCGTGCAGTTGTCGCGGCTGCCGGAGGTGATGGCCGCCTGCACCAACCGCGCGGCAATCTCCTCCAGGTTCGCTGTCGCGTCGCATTCGCGCGCCAGCGCCGCCTCGCACAGCACGCCGTGCACGCCATCCGTGGTCAGCACGATCATTTCGTTGACGGCGAGCGGCCGCTCGCCGACGTGCACGTCCACCTGCGCCCTGGCGCCGACGACGCTGGTCAGTGCGTGGCGCATCGGGTGGGCCTCGAGCACCGCGCGGTCGAGCGACGGATCGCGCGCCAGCATGACCGCGGCCCACGAATCATCGCTCGTCAACTGCTCCGCCAGCCCGCCACTGAACGCGTACAGCCGGCTGTCACCGACATGGGCAACCGTGAGGACCCCTTGATTCACGAGCGCCGCGACAATGGTCGTGCCCATGCCGGCAAAGCCCGGTGACGCGGCCGCCGCTTCGAACACCCTCGTGTTCGCCACCTGCACGGCAGTGCGCAACAGGTTGGCTCGCTCGGAGATGGCGGTGTCGTAGCCATACGGCCAGGTAGTGGTCACGCCATTGTTGGCGACGTAGTCCAGGACGGCCTCCACCGCCAGGCGAGAGGCCACTTCGCCCGCGTTGTGCCCGCCCATCCCGTCGGCGATCACGCACAAATCGAGGCCCGGATCGATGCCGAAACAGTCCTCGTTGGTGGGCCGGATGCGACCCCTGTCGGTAACGCCGAATGCCTGGAGCATGCTGGTAGGGTGAACTCGGCTTTGCGCTCTAGAGTTATCGGACGGGTGGCTCCAAACCTGTGGCCCGCTGGTACAGCGCGCGGATAGACTCGAACGTGTCCGCCTGGTCCGCCCGCTTGTCGGACCGGTACCGCTTCACTCGTGCAAACCGCAGCGCCAGCCGCCCGGGATACTGCGGGCTTTCCTGGATGTCGTTGAACGCGATCTCCACCACCAGTTCCGGCCGCACGTGCACGATGTGGCCGTCACGACCGATTTCCCGCGCAAGCAGTTCCCCGGTCTGCCACGCGAGGAGTTGATCGGTGAGCCCCTTGAACGTCTTGCCGAGCATCACGAATCCGCCACGCTCGCTATCGCGCGCGCCGAGGTGCAGATTGCTCAACGTGCCGCGACGACGGCCGCTGCCCCACTCGGCCGCCAGCACCACCAGATCGAGCGTGTGAGCGCGCTTCACCTTCAGCCAGGCGCTGCCGCGTCGGCCCGCGGCATACGGTGCGTCGAGCGCCTTCACCATCACGCCCTCGTGCCCGGTCGACTCGGCCCGCGCGACGAACGCCGCGGCGGTGTCCGTGTCCGCGCCGATCAGTCGCGGCACCTGCATCGTGGCCGGCACGACAGCGTCGAGCAGCGCCACCCGGCGCGAGAGCGGTTCGTCGATGGCCGCGGCGCCGTCCATGAACAGGCAGTCGAAGAAGAACGCCGACAGCGGCAGCTCCGCACGAAGCTCGTGGACATCCTGTTTCCGTCCGAAGCGGCGCATCGTGACCTGGAACGGATGTGGCGTCGCCGTCGGCCCGCAGCGCAATCGCCTCGCCGTCCAGAATCAAGGTCGCCGCAGGGAATGCACGCGCCGCATCGACGATCTCCGGCACCGCAACAGTGACATCGCGCAAGCCGCGCGAGTAGATCCGGACCTCGTCGCCCGATTTGTGCAGCTGGATGCGGGCACCATCCAGCTTGTATTCGAGATCCGCAGGACCGACTTCGTCGATCGCGGCGTCGACGTCGCTGGCAGACCCGGCCAGCATCGGCTGCACCGGAGCGAACAGCGCGATGTCCATGGCACGCAACGCCGATTCGCCGTCGACCAGCGCCGCCACCGCCACCGGCGCCAGCGCCCCCGCTACCATCGTCGCCCTTCGCACCCGCTCGATCGGAATCGACGACGCGCGGGCAACCGCGTCGAGGAGCACGCCTTCCACGGCGCCCTGGCGCAGTTCCCCGTGCAGCAGCCGCACGAGGAAATCCTGTTCGACCGAGGTGGCCGCGGCGAACAGGCCGCGCAGCACGCGCACGCGCTCCGCGGTGGAGCCGGCGCCGCGTACATGCTCCAGTCCGTCGAACACCGCATCGACGTCGGCGAGGGTAAGCGTCGCCTCTGATGCGGCCGGCACGTCAGCGGCGGCGCGAATCGCCGCGTATCCGATCCCGACCTTCCCCTGGCGGAGGGTCCCCGTCAGGAACGGGATCGCAATCCCGACCTCCGGAGGCAGCGAGCTGACGCAGCAACGCTGCCAGCGCCGCGATCTTCTCGAGCCTGGCTGGCGTGCCCGCGACGGTGGCCGAGGCGGCAACGAGGTCGGCAAGCTGCACCTGCCGATCGTATCAACGCCGCGGGCGTGCCGCCGCCGTGAATCAGGCCCGGCCGAGCGTCCGCCGCAGGCGAGCCACGATCACGGCGATGTGGGATGACGCGCGCATCGGCACGGGCGGAGGAGGCGCCTGCTCCCGGCCACGCCGATCGATACCGCCAGCGTCCGGCGGCAGTTCGTCGGTCCACGTCGAGTCATGGCCGATGATCGCCGCCTGCTCGACGATGGTGCGCCGCACGCGGCGGTCGCCCTCTGGAAAGCAGCGGCAGAACTCTTCCACGAGGTCTTCGGCATCGTTGATGCCGATGGCGTAGGCGTACTGTCGGACGTAGGCGCGGGCATAGATGCCAACGGGCCAGGCTGACACGTCGTTGGCCTCGAGCGCCGCCAGCAGTTCCACCGGAATCTTGCTTCCGTCGGAGATCTGCTGGAGCGAGACTCCCTGGCGCAACCGACGCCGGCGAAGGGTGGGGCCGAACGCTTCTCGGGACATGGCGCGACAGCCGTCGCAAGAAGGTGCCCACGCGGAAACATGCGTCAGTGTCGAAGCAATTCCGCTGGTGGCGGATCTGGCGGCTATCGCTTTGGTGATCGATCTTACGGATCCGTCATGCCGCCAGGCGCGGGTCAGGCGTTGCGCCGCACGATCCAGGTCGCCATGCAGCGCATGTCCTGGACGATGGTGCTCTTGATCGGGTCGACGAGCGTGCCGCCGAGCGCTCGCGTCAAGGCGTCGAGCCGATCCTCCGAAACCAGGTACCGCTCACTGCCGTCAGGGAGCCGGTAGCGGCCGGACCCGAGTGCTCGTAATCCGGTGCTCTATCCCGGTGGACGCGGCCAGGCGGCAGAACAGCAGTCCGCCCGGCGCGAGCGCTCGCCACATGCCGCTGCACCATCGCGTCGAAATGCGCGTGGTCGTGCGCGAAGTGCAGCACCGCGCTGCTGATGACCACGTCGGCGGCCCGCATCGGGAACGGTCATCGCCTCCACACGTTCGACGCGGATGTTCGACGCAGGCAGCCGCGGCGCCAGCCGCGCCGCGAGTGCCCGCACCTCCGCGACAGCCTCGGGGTCGGCGTCGACGGCCGACACATCGAATCCGGCGCGCAGCAGGTAGACGAGGTTGCGCCCGCGCCCGCATCCGGCATCGAGCACGCGCATGCCGGGCGCAATGCGGCCGCGCAGCAGCTGATCGAACAGGTAGATGTCGATGTCGTCGAACTGTTCACGAAGCGTCGGGGTCATGCGACGAGCAGGCTGCAGCAGGTCGAGCGCCCCTCGGCCTTGGCGAGTCTCGCTGACGTCGACGCGGCAGCACGTCGAAGCCACGCCGCTCGAGCCGCGTCGCAGGTGGCGCGGATAGGCCGTTGCGGCAAGCAGCCGACCGCCGACGGCGACGACGTTTGCCGCGCCAGGCTCGGAGGGGTCAACCTCGTGGCAGTCGTAGTCCGGCGAAGTCGTCGACGGACAGCCACCGCGGATTGAGCAGCACTGCGTCGCTCGCCAAGCGCGGTGACCGCCGACTTCAAGTGCAGACAGCCGGTCGGCGTCACCGGTTCCGACGGTGTAGCGATGAGGCGCTGACCGCCGGTACGGAGCTGCTCGATGCCGGCGTCGTTGGTACGCGATGGAGCGACCGACGAACAGCGTGCTGGCCGACCACCAGCACGTCACCGCCATCGACGCGTTCCGGGCGCCTCGATGTGGATCAGACGGCCGCAGCGGCAGCAGGGCGTCGGCGACCGCGCCGTTTCAGCGCGGCGCGACTCCGCGCCAGGACGCGTCACGATCGCCAGTTCCGGCAGCACCACCGCGGTATCTTCGATGAACACCGAGTCGGGCATCTCGTCGCCGCCAGGCAACCGCCGCACGTCGCACCCGAGCCACTCGAGCGCGAGCTCGTACTGCCGATGCTGGGCTCGCGCCCGATCGACGTCGATCGGATGGCGCGCCAGGTGCGTCAGCTCGCAGCGGCCGATGCGCAGGACTGATCTCCCGAGTCAGCGCGAGTCACTCGAGCCATCGCGTCACAGAGTACCCGTATCACGTCGGACCGCGTGATGATGAACGTCTTCTCGGTCTTGAAATCGCGCACCAGCACCGCCGGATTCCGCGGCGTGATCATCGTCGACAGCAGTTCCACCGGCGTCGACGCGTCGACGAACGGGAAGGCGGGCAGCATGATCGTCTCGACCGGCTCGCGTTTCACGTCCGGATTCGCAACCAGCTGCTCGTAGAGGTGCGCTTCGTTGAGCGAGCCGACCAGGCGCCGGTCCCGGGTGATGGAGATCTGCGAGAAGTCGTGCTCGCTCATCAGCGTGACCGCGTGCTCGACCGGTTCGTTTCCCTCGATTGAACACAGCTCGCCGGACAGGCCGAGCGCGACCAGGTCGCGCGCCGCCATGCCGCTCTTTTCGAGAAAGCCCTTCTCGCGCATCCAGTCGTCGTTGAACATCTTGCCGAGGTAGCGCGAGCCATGGTCGTGGAAGATCACCACGACGACGTCGTCAGGCCCGAAGTGCTGCCGCAGCTGCAGCAGGCCAGCCATGGCCGAGCCGGCCGAGTTGCCCGCGAAGATGCCCTCCTCGCGCGCGATGCGCCGCGTCATCAGCGCGGCGTCCTTGTCGGTCACCTTCTCGAAGTGGTCGATCACGGAGAAGTCCACGTTCCGCGGCAGGAAGTCCTCGCCGATGCCCTTCGGTGATGTACGGGTAGATCTCGTTCTTGTCGAAGACACCGGTCTCCTTGTATTTCTTGAAGACCGAGCCGTAGGTGTCGATTCCCCACACCTTGAGGCGCGGGTTCTTCTCCTTCAGGAATCGTCCCGCGCCGGAGATCGTTCCGCCCGTGCCGACACCGACGACCAGGTGCGTGATGCGACCGTCGGTCTGTTCCCAGATTTCGGGCCCGGTCTGCTCGTAGTGCGCGGCGGAGTTCGACAGGTTGTCGTACTGGTTCGCCTTCCACGAGTTCGGCACTTCCTTCTCGAGCCGGGACGACACGGAGTAGTACGAGCGCGGATCCTCGGGATCGACGTTGGTCGGACAGACAAACACCTCCGCGCCGAACGCCTTGAGCGCGTCGATCTTCTCCTTCGACTGCTTGTCGGTCGTCGTGAAGATGCACTTGTAGCCCTTGATGACCGCAGCGATGGCGAGGCCCATGCCGGTGTTGCCCGACGTGCCTTCGATGATGGTGCCGCCCGGCTTGAGCAGGCCGGCGCGCTCGGCATCCTCGATCATCCGGACGGCCATGCGGTCCTTGATCGAGTTGCCGGGATTGAAGGTCTCGACCTTGGCGAGCACGGTCGCGCTGACGAGCCCGCGGGTGATGGCGTTGATGCGGACCATCGGCGTGTGGCCGATGGCGTCGAGGATCGTGTCGCAGATCTTCTTCACGTCGGTAGTGTAATCTGGCCCACCATGCCACGACTCATCGAGCAGCCCACCGTCATCGAAGCCGCGGGCAACAAGCCGAAACGGATTGAAGAGTATGCCGGGCGCGTGAACTCCGGCCACAGCGACGTGAGCGTCGCCCGCATGGTGTCGCCGCAGGGCTGGGTGGAGCCGGGACAGCGACCCGAGTTCCAGGAGGTCACGCTGGTGCTGCGTGGACTGCTGCGCGTCGAACACGACGGAGGCGTCACCGACGTACGCCCGGGCCAGGCGATCGTCACGCGCACCGGGCGAATGGGTGCGATACAGCACGCCCGATGAGGGCGGCGCCGAATACGTGGCGGTGTGCACCCCGGCCTTTTCGCCCGACACGGTGCGGCGGGACGCTGACAGGACATAGGCGTGGGCGATGGGCGATGGGCGATGGGCGATGGGCGATGGGCGATGGGCGATGGGCGATCGGGGATTTCCAGTCAGCCATCAGCGATTGGCAATCAGCAATTCGATTGCGTCCGCGTATTCGCCCACGACCCGCCGTTCAGCGGTCGGCGCGCGTCATCGGCGCGGCAGATTCCGGCGAACGACGCGGCATGCATCGCTCGGCCGATCACCTCTTCGACTCGACAACCCGCGGTCCTCATGTCGCGCACGCTCGTATCCTGATCCGCCTTGCTCAGCTTCTGAGTCGGCGACTTCATGATCAACGCATGATGCAGGTATCGCGGCGGCTCGACGCGGCCGAGCAGTCGCGACGAGCTGAATCTGCCGGCCGGTCGACGGCAGCAGGTCGTCGCCGCGGATGACCAGGTTGACCCCTTGCGCCATGTCGTCGACCGTGACCGCAAACTGATAGGTCCAGTTGCCGTCGCGATCCTTCACCAGCAGGTCACCGCACTGCGCCCACGGGCGCTGCTCCTGCCAGCCGTGCCGCAGGTCGTCGAACCGTTCGACGGACTCGGCGACAGCCTCACGCGGAGGCCGAGCCCGGCGGACCAGTGCAGGTGCCGGCTTCGACAGCGGCCCGAGTAGCGCACCTCCGCATCCGACGCGTCGTCCTGTCCGTCGCGCCCGGTGGCCGTCTCGGCGCGCAGTTCTCTGCGCGAGCACCCGCACGCGTAGATCAGCCCCATCTCCGTGAGGCGCGCCAGCGCTGATTCGTAGACGTCCTGCCGATCGCGTTGCCGGCCGCGGCACGGGCCCGCCCTGAAGGCATCGGTGGATGGCTCGTCCGGAACGAACCCGAGCCAGTCCAGGTCGTCGAGGATCGCTCGCTCATACTCGGAGCGGCTGCGCTTCCGATCGTGGTCTTCGATGCGCAGGAGCACGCGTCCGCCAGCCGCGCGGGTGATGCCCCACACGTGCAGCGCATTGACGACGTGACCGAGGTGAAGGAAGCCGGTCGGCGCCGGCGCGAACCGGCTGACGATCATCGCGATTGGTGCCGTCGCTCGGCAGTCATCCGCAGGCCATGCTTCAGGCGCAGCGTCACGACCGGCTGCGGCACGACCGGATGCCCGGGCACCAGCCGCAGACGCCACTGCTGCGCCAGCGTCGCCATCACGAGCACCAGTTCCATCCACGCGAACGACTCGCCGATGCAGCGGCGCGTGCCGCCACCGAACGGGAAGTAGGCGAACGGTGGGAGCGCCTGGCGGAACTCCGGCGTCCACCGCTCCGGCATGAATCGATCGGGCTCAGGGAAGAACCGCGCGTCGCGGTGCAGCACGTACGGGCTGACCAGCACGATCGACCGCGGCGGCAGCGTGTAGCCGTCGACGGCATACTCGCCGATCGCACGGCGGCCGACGATCCACGCCGGTGGATACAGCCGCATCGATTCGGTGATCACCTGTTCGACGAATCGCAAGCTTCGGGAGGTCGGCCATCGTCGGCGTCCGTCCTGCGAGGACCGCGTCCACTTCGGCATGCAGGCGTGCCTCGACGCCGGGACGTCTGACTGAGCAGATACCAGGTCCAGGCAAGCGCATTGGCGGTGGTCTCGTGACCGGCGAGGAAGATCGTCATCGACTCGTCGCGCACCTGCACGTCGGTCATTCCGCGCCCGCCCTGCTCCTCGTCCTGCGCCATGAGCAGCATCGAGAGCAGATCGCCCCGGTCTCCCGGCGACCTGCGGCGCTCGGCGATCAGGCCGTAGATGATCGCGTCGAGCTGCGCTCGCGCGGCGCGTCCGCGCTTCAGCAGCGGAATCGGCAGCCGTTCGAGGAGATCCGGGAACGGCAGCATCGAGGTCCAGAACGAGTTCAGAACTGCGGTGAGCGCCTCGCCCACATTACGCGCCTGCGCCTCGACGTCGGCATCGAAGAGCGTGCGGCCGACGATGGCCAGGGTGAGCCGCATCATTTCCTCGGAGGCGTCGAGTCGTGGCGCCGTCCGTCCAGCTGCGCTGCACGCGGTCGGCGTAGTCGGTCATCGTCGTGGCGTAGGATGCGATGCGTTCCTTGTGAAACGCCGGCTGAATCAGGCGCCGCTGACGGAGGTGCGTTTCGCCCTCGCTCGTGAGCAGGCCGTCGCCGAGCAGGCGCCGGGCTCGCTCGAGGCCGCGTCCCTTGCGGAAGTTCCGCTGGTTGGTGACGAGCACGTCCTTCACGAACCGCGGATGGTTGAGCGAGAACGAGGTGCTCGCCGGCCGCGATCACATGCACGATGTCGCCGTAGGTACGCGCGAGGCTGGAGACGAACCCGAGCGGGTCGCGTCCCAGCCCGAACGGCAGGAGGGACGCGAAGGATCGGCGAGGACCAGGCGGCCAGGCGTGAGCAGCCATGTTCAGTCCTGCGAGCCGACCACGACATTCCAGGGCTGCACGCGCCACGTCAGGATCAGCCCGTGCTTGACGTAGGGGTCGTTCGCCGCGAAGGTTTCCGCCGCGTTCGGCGTGTCCGCTCGGAAGATGATGATGGCCCCATCCGGGTTCTCGCCGACCGCACCAGCCATGACGACCTCGCCGCGCGCGTGCGCGTCGCGCAAGAGCTTGCAGGTGCTCCGCACGAAACGGCATCCGGCGGTTCACGTAGTCGTCAACCACCGCGTCGTAGCGAAGAACGAAGTAACTCATGTCTTCACTCTACCGCGACCGGACCAGCACGGCCGGCGCGCCGCACCGCGGGTTATCCGTTCGCCGCGTTCCCGAGGCCAAGCGATGCCAGGGCGGTGTGGTAGGTCTCGTCGATGCCGTCGATAGTCGCCCGTCGACACGCCGAGGTCGCGCAGGCGGCCGTCCGCGAGGCCGTAGATCCACCCGTGAATCGCCAGCGCCTGACCTCGCCCCCACGCCTCCTGGACGATCGTGGTCTGACAGACGTGTCGCGCCTGCTCGATGACGTTCAGCTCGCAGAGCCGATCGACACGTACCGCGAAGTCGTCGATGGGGGCAAGCAGCGGCGTCGTGCTGTTCGGCGACGTCCTGTACGTGCCGCAGCCAGTTGTCGATGAGCCCGAGTCGATCGCGATTGAGCGCCGCGCGCACGCCGCCGCATCCGTAGTGGCCGCACACGATGACGTGCTTCACGCGCAGCACGTCAACGGCGTACTGCAGCACCGACAGGCAGTTGAGATCGGTGTGCACGACGAGGTTCGCCACGTTGCGGTGCACGAAGAGTTCGCCAGGGAGCAGCCCGACAATCTCGTTCGCCGGCACTCGGCTGTCCGAGCAGCCGATCCACAGGAACTCGGGCGACTGCTGCGCGCTCAGCCGCTGGAAGAATCCGGGCGACTCCTCGACGCGTGCGCCTCGCCCAGTCGCGATTGTTCTCGAACAGCTGATTGATCGGCACGAAATGCTAATTGCTCGCTGATTGCCCTGTCGCCACCACGGATCGATCTTGCCCATGAGCTCCTGCAGCGTGGCGTCGGAGCCGGCGAAGACGTTGCGCGGATCCTGCGCAAACGGCAGCATCTCGGCGTAGATCTCACCCGCGCGATACAGGTTCAACCCACGTCCGGCCAGATACTGCAACCGCAGGTTGCGATCGCGGTTGATCTGCGCGTCCTCGAGCCAGGGCTGCATGTCCGCCGCAGAGCCACCGTAGGTGGCGAACAGGTCGACGGCCGACTGCATGCCGATGTCGGCGAGCGACTTCCGCACGGGCTCGTATTCGGGACGTTGCAGCCGCGCCTCCATCTCGTCGAGGTCGATCGTCGTGCCGTCCACCTGGCCGAGCAGCACGAGGTCGTAGCCCGCGCCGTTGTAGGTGTTCGCGAAGATCATCCCCTTCGGGAACGCCTCGAAGAAGGTGGCGATTTCGCTCTTCACTGCTGCGGTGTTGCTCTCGTAGAGCTGCACGAACAGCGTGACGATGCCCCCGGGGTTGAGGCGGCTCTTGGCGAGTTCGAAGAACTCGCGCGTGTAGAGCATCGCCGCACCCTTCACCCACGGGTCGAGCGGATCCGAGGTGATCGCATCGAACTTCTGGGTCGTCGTGAACAGAAAGTGCCTCGCATCGTCGATGTGGACTTCGACCTTCGGGATTGCGCACGACGTCGAAGTTGTGTTCGGCGAAATACGTGGAGACCACGCGCGGGACGAGCGGTTCGATCTCGGCGATCGTTTCGTGCTGCGACGACCGGGTCGATGGACACGGCGCCGGCAGTGACCCCGGCGCCGCAGCCGATGACGACGACCGTCTTGGCCGACTCCGGCACCAGCGTCGTCAGGTGACCGAGCATCCGTTGCAGGCGCATGTCCTGCGGTTCGCTCGAGGCCTGCACCTTTCCGGCGTTGTGATAGTTGCGGACGCCGTTGGAGCGCTCCGATACCGCCACCGATGCGTTCCACCCCTCGCCGCTGTAGATGATCTGGGACTGACCGAGCTGCGTCGCCGTGTAGCGCCCGTAGGCGATGAACACGCCGGGCACCGGGTGGACGCTCAGCACCAGCAGCCCTGCGACAGCCCCGGCGACGGCCAGCGCGATCGCCGACACGCGGCTTTCCGCCAGCAGCATGAGCCCGGAGAGCGCCGCGAGCACGATCAGCACCTGCTGGGCGTGCTGCGTGCCGAGCCAGCACGACCAGCACGAGGCTGGCGGCGAGCGAACCGATGATCGCGCCGAGGGTGTTCGCCGCATAGACGCGACCGACCAGCCTCGCTGGATCGTCAGCCGCGGCGGCGACCGATGCGAGTGCCAGCGGGAAACTCGCTGCCCCACAGAATCGAGCCGGGCAGGACCGCAAAGAGCGCGCGCACCAGATCCAGCTGGAACTGGAACCAGGGATTGGGCGTCAGCGACGGGTTGATCGGCCAGTACGGCAGCGAGTCGGTGAGGATCCACGCCGTCCACGCCATCGCGGCGCACAGGGCCAGCTGGGACCAGCCCAGGGCGACACGCGGGCGCCGGAGGCTGCGGGCCAGGGCCGCACCCACACTGCTGCCGAGCCCGAGTCCAGCGAGAAACACGGCGAGGATCAGCGAGAACGTATAGGTGGTGGCGCCGAACAGCAGCGACATCGACCGCGTCCAGAGGACCTCGCAGCCGAGCGCCGTCAGACCGGAGAGCGCAATCGCCACGTAGACGGTACGTCGGTCGAGGGCCACGCCGCCCGTGGTCGTCGCCGCATCGCTCGTCGCCTCCCTCGCCGAGAACGGCTCGATGCCGCGCGATAACCAGCGCCAGGGCGGCAACGGTTGCGTTCAGCGCGACGGCAACGTAGGTGGTGACCGAAATGTCGAACACCGACATCAGGTAGAAGCCCGGCGAGCAGGCTGCCCAGCACGGCCCCGGCGGTGTTGCCGCCGTAGAAGTACCCGAGCCAGGCAATCCCGTCCTTCGACGTCTCGACCCAGCGCGCGACCGCCGGCAAGCGTCGCGCCCATGAGGAGCGTCGGCGGCAGCAGACAGATGGCGGCGGCAACGCCGCGGAGCAGGATGCCGGTCACTCCCGAACCAGCCCACGCCGTGTACGCACCCCCGACGATCGGCATACCGAACAGCAGGACGATGCCCATCGCGCCGATGCCGAGTTCGAGCCAGGCATACATCCTCAACGGGTGCATGCCGGCCGGCATGTATCGCGGCAGGAGCAGGCTCCCCAGGCACATCCCGCCCATGAACGTGCCGAGCAGCACGCCCATCGACACGGCCGACGATCCGATCACGAGCTCGAGCAGCTGGAACCAGACGACTTCGTAGATGAGAGCGGCGCAGCCGCTGCCGATGAACAGCAGCAGAAGCGCCGGGAGCAGACGCCGCGATGTCATGAATGTCCTCGGGGCCCAGGGTCAGCGCGGGAACGGTCGTAAGGCGGGCGTGTGTCCGGCGGGTACCGGCGTCCGGGCCGTGTTCAGGACCATCGCCAGCATCGTGTAATAACCGGAGATGCCCAGGATGTCGATGACCCCCTGCTCGCCGAACGTCTTCACCGCGCGCGCATACGTCGCGTCGCTGATGCCCTGGGTGCGATGCAGCTCGTCGCAGAACGAATAGAGCACGTCCTCATCTTCCGCCATGCCCTCGGGCCGCCGCCCGTCGGCAATCGCGGCGACGATCGATTCCTTCAGCCCGCCCTGCTGTGCCAGCGGCGCATGAACGTCCCACTCGTAGTTCTGCGTCCACTGGCGGGCGGTGATGATGATGGTGAATTCGCTGAGGCGGGGCGGCAGCACGCTGGTGAACCGCAGGTAGTCTCCCATCGCCCGAGCGCGGCTCATCACCTCGGGACTGCGGAGCAGCGGCCAGAACGGACCGGAGAGCGGAGCCTTTCTGGCAGCGGTGAACTCCTCCATGGCCTGCTTCTGGGCGTCGGTCAGGCGCTCGGCAGGAATCGGCGGGCAGGCGGTCCTGCGCCACCGCAGGCACGGCGCCGAGTCCGACCGTGAGAACGACGATTGCGGTGCGTGTGAACATCACGGCATCACCAAAACAAAGGGCGACGGCCTGAGGACCGTCGCCCAATCGAGAACCGTCGCGGCAGCTGCGAGAGCTTACTTCAGGTGCTTGCTCACCAGCTTGGTCATCGCGAACATGTTCACCGAAGCCTTGCCGCCGAAGACCGCCTTCAGGTTGGCGTCAGCGTTGATCTGACGTTTGTTGGTCTTGTCCTGCAGGTTGTTCTTCTTGATGTACGCCCACAGCTTCTTCGTGATTTCCGTGCGCGGCATCGGCTTCGCGCCGACGATCGGGGCGAGCGTGTCACTCGGGGTTACCGGGCGCATGAAGGCCGCATTCGGCTTGCGGGCAACCTTCTTCTTCGGCGCGGCAGCCTTCTTCACGGCCTTCTTCGCTGCAACCTTTTTGCTCGGAGCAGCTTTCTTCTTGGCGGTCTTTGCCATGCGGTCTCCTCTAAAGACGCGTCACGCGTCGAGGGAGAGTACCACGAATCTGCTGGAAGTACACCCCTGAAGTGAGGTCCGTACAGAGGGAAAACCGTCACCGTCGACGATACCGGGGTCGCCGATGACCCTCCGACTGCGCGCCCGCCGTACTTTCCGTGGTGGTCCGACGCGGTGATTCCGCGAGCGCATCTCAGTGGTAATGCGAGTCCATTTCCCCTGCGCGAATGGCTGCCTGCAGCACGTTCGACCGAGGAGGGATCGGACAGTTGTAGTGATCGGAGAAGGCGCACGCCGGGTTGTACGCGAGGTTGAAGTCCAGCAGATAACGTCCGTTCTCCAGCTTCTTCACATCGACGTATCGCCCGAGCGAATAGCTCTCCTTCCCCGTCGTCGCGTCCCTGAAGAAGATGCCCAGGTCGTTCTCGCCCACGCCCGGCTCCAGCAGGCGGACCGCTTCGAGCCGCACCGGCTTGCCCTCTGCCATGAAATCGAACCAGCCGACGCGCGTGGCCTGCCGCTGGTTGCCGCGCGTGGACATGATCACGACGCGCTCGGGTGATGGGTTGGCGGTCAGCGGCAGCTCATAACGAAACGCGAAATTGGGCGGGAAGTACTTCAGGCCCTTGTATTCCGTGAAGTGCGGGCTCTGCGGATCGAACACGATGATGGCCGGATAGCGCTGGTGCGACAACCGGAGCTGGAAGCGGCCGACGGTGATTGCGGACGGGTTCACGACGGCCGATCGGGTCTCCTGCTTGTCTGCGGTGAAGTGCGCGGTGCTGTCCACAGCGTCCACACGGAAACGGTCGCCGTCGACGGTCACCCGCAGGTGATGCGCGGTGAACGCCGGGTCGTCCACACGCACGTCGTTGTCGGGCGCGCGGCCCACGGTCAGCGTCGTCCGCTGCTCGAAATCGCGTCGATCGATGGTTGCCAGATAGGAGGTGATGTCGCTCTGGAGCCAGTGCTCGGTGTCGGCGCGGTCCTTCTCGAGTTCCTTGACAAGGGCGGCTCGCTCGGCTGGGGACAGCGTCACCGGCCCTGGTACAGCCGCGGCGAGGACCACGGTCAGCGCGAGCGATACGAGAGCGGCGGCGGCAGGCAGACCGTGCAGTGAGCGCATCATCCTTCCATCCTCCAGCAAACGTCACCGACTCACGGGCGCACGGGCCGTCGATGGCGATCGACCAGCCACGCCCAGGCTGGGAACAGCACGCCGGCGGCCAGTGCGACGATGCAGATCGCTCGGACCGACGGGGGTGCGGCGCCGGCCAGCGAATCGGCCACGTAGATGACGGCGAGCGTCGCCGCCAGGGCAATCAGAGCCCAGTGGCCGATCCGATCGCTGGGCTCGGTGCTTCGTGCGTAAACATACAGGCCGGCAGCGAACATCACGGACTCCACCGCCATGGTGCCTGGCACGGAGTTCCAGAGGGTGAGGCCGAACTTCGGCCCGCCCGGGTACAGCGGCATGTCGGGCGCATGGGTCACCCAGTCCAGCACCCAGTGGCTGACCACGAGTGCGGCGAGCACGATGAACGTCCGGCGTCCGCCGAAGATGCTGCGGTACCCGACACCGACACACGCGCCCCAGACAATCAGCAGCACGAGAGAATGCGACCAGGGATAGCTGACGAACTCGAGCGGAGTGAATGCCGTATTGCCGGGGGCGATGCGGACCACTTCGAATCCCAGCAGTACCAGCACCGGCCACAGCATGTCGGCAAACAGCGCAGCGACGAGCAGCATCGCCAGCGACACGCGTGGCACCACACGCTTGGCGGCGAACCCGAGAGCGAAGTGGCCGATGAACATGCCTCGCAATCTTACAACCCGCGCGGTCCTGCGGACCTGAAGGTGCGCGGCTGCATGGGGCGCCGTGAAACCGGTCCTCGCGACGTTACGCGTCAGGCGGTGATCAGCGCGACCGCCGCCAGGCAGGTACCCGCGCCGAGCCACTGCATCGGCGTCACCGGCTCGTGGGTGATCGTCCTCGCAAGAATGACAGTGGACACCGGGTACAGCGACGAGAGCACGGCGGCGGTGTCGAGGCGGACGTGCTGTCGCGCCAGCAGGTAGAGGACGTTGCCGCCGGCATCGAGCACGCCGGCCAGTAATCCGATGGGGTTGGACCACAGGCCCGGAAACGCCACGCGCCGCACTGACAAGGTGACAATCGCGGTCGCCAGCATCATCGCGCGCGCGACCATCAGTGGTACGTAGACAGCGCTGACCTCCACCTGCGCGATCAGGATCAGGAACCCGCCGAAACCGACACCGGCGAGCGCACCGAGCTTCACCCCTTCGCGCGAGGCTGGGCGCTCGGAGGCGGAACGCGACACGAGCCAGATGCCAATCAGTGCCAGGGCGAAGCCGGCGAGCTGCACGAGTCGCGGTAACCCAACGGTCGTTGCGGTGAAGAGGACCGGGATCACCGCTGCAGTCACCGCCGCCAGCGGGGCCACCGTCGCGGCGCTGCCAACCGCGAGGCCGCGATACAGCGCGACGATGCCGCCGCTGCCAGCCAGACCGGCGGCCGCGGCCCACAGTATCGATCGATCCAGTTCGAAGGGCTCGGCCGAGATGAGGGCGCTAGCCAGCAGCATCGCCATGCCGGAGATCGCCGTGAGCGCCAGCACCTGAAACGGATCGCTC
The DNA here is from genome assembly GCA_963697745.1 of uncultured Acidobacteriota bacterium. Classification (GTDB taxonomy): domain Bacteria; phylum Acidobacteriota; class Vicinamibacteria; order Vicinamibacterales; family CAVVIG01; genus CAVVIG01. The sequence goes on from CAVOPD010000003.1 coordinate 304,799, forward strand.
CTGGTGGCAGCGCGACCGCCGCAGAAATCACCGCTGCCCCAGACACACGCGGAGCAGAGCGCGAGCACCACACCAAGCGTCACGTGCTATGCCTCGAGGTCCGGCAGTGCCACTGGCGGCTGCGGTGTTGCCGGCAGCGGACGCAGGGCCAGGTGCCACCATCCGACGTCGTGCCACTCACCGAGCTTGTAGCCGACATGCCTGTAGACGCCAACCGGCGAGAAGCCAAGGGATTCGTGGAGGCCGACGCTCTTCGCGTTGGGCAGCGTAATTCCCGCATAGGCGTTCACGTAGCCCTGTCGCACCAGCAGGGAGAACAGCCGCTGGTACAGCCGACGGCCGATGCCGCGGCGATGACAGTCCTGATGCACGTACACGGCGGTGTCTACCGACCACTGATACGCCGCCCGGGCATGGTGCGCCGACGCGTAGGCATAGCCGACCACCTGACCGTCGGACTCGTCAACCAGCCAGGGCAACCGTGCGAGGACCGCGCTGATCCGCGCCCGCATCTCGTCGACGGTCGGCGGCACGACTTCGAAGGAAATCACCGTTCCGTCGACATAGGGCCGGTATATCCCGGCTACTGCCGCCGCGTCATCGACCGTCGCCATTCTGATCATCGCAGGACTCCGCTTCAGCGTGGCTTCCGCCACTTGATCCGCGTGTACGCGATCCGGAAGCCGTGCCGCTCGGCATTGCGCTGGGAGCCGCTTCCCGGTGCGGCACACATCATCGCCAGACGACACCCATGGTCCGCAGCAAATTGCAGGCGCGCTGCCAGCAGCGCACGTTGGGCTCCCCGTCCGCGCGCCGCCGGCACCGTACTCGCTCCGCCCAGCAGCGCCACACCGGCATGCATGGTCAACAACCCGCTCGCAACGGGAACACTCTCGATTTCAGCGATGAACGGGTAGGCGTCCTCCGCGCTGGCAATCACGCTGCTGAAGCCGCGCATGAACTCGACGAGTCCGTCGACTTCGCCCCAGCCGCGCATCGTCAGGTCCGCCCAGCGCGCGAGGTCGGCGGGCCGTGCCGGCCCGGGCGATCGCGGTGGGAACTCCCGCATCCACGGCGACCGCGGCCCCGAGCGGCTGAAACATCACGCTGGTCAGTTCGCACGGACGGTAGCCTCGCTCGGTGAGCAGGGTGAGTGCGGAGGGATCGGCGATCGGGCTCACTTCGTGAAAGACCTCCGACCCGCGGGATTCGAAAAACGACTCGATCGTGCGAAGCCCGTCGGCAGTGACCGGTTCGGAGAGGCCGAGGCCGAACGTCTGGGTCAGCGGCGAGCCGACGCCGTCGAACATCGCCGACGCGCCACCGGCATGTATCCAGCAGGCCCCCACCTCCGGTGCGACGCGCGCACGCGCCTCCACGAAGCGGGAGTTCGCATGCCCTTCCGCTCCTTCGAGCAGGCGCGCGAGCGGCGCGTCAACGTGCGGATACCGGTCGAGTGTCATGCCGCCTCTACGACCCCGGCAAGGATGTCGGCCGCGCGCTCGCACTGCTCGCGCGAGACGTCATAGTGCGTCACCGCGCGGACGATACGCGGTCCGAACGCCACGACGAGGACACCCTGCTCCCGCGCCTGCGCGACGACGGTCGCGGCGTCCGCAGCCTGGTCGTCGAGGTGAAAGATCACGATGTTGGTCTGCACGGTGTCGAGATCGAGATGGATCCGCGAACTCGCCGCAAGCCGCGAGGCGATGCGTCGCGCGTTGTCATGATCGTCGGCGAGCCCGTCGAGGTGGTGCTCGAGCCCGTGCAGCCCGGCGGCGGCGAGGATGCCGATCTGGCGCATGGCGCCGCCAAGCATGCGCCGCGCACGAACCGCCCGGCCGATGACGTCAGCGGTCCCGGCCAGCAGTGACCCGGCGGGCGCTCCAAGGCCCTTCGACAGCGCCACAGATACCAGATCGAATGGCTGGGCCAGGCTCGCGCAGGGACACACCCGTGGCGATTGCCGCATTCCAGAGACGCGCGCCGTCCAGGAACGTCGCGATCTCCTCCGCGCGCAGCGGCATCGCAGATGCGCCGCACGTCTTCCTGCGGAAACACGATGCCACCTCCGCGGTTGTGGGTGTTCTCGATCTCCACCACTGTCGTCGCCGGGTACAACATGTGCCCGCGAGGCTTGCGGACGGCCAGGAATTCGGCGGCGGTGAACGTGCCGCCTGCTCCCGCTTCGGTGAACTGCACGCCGGCGTTGGCGGCAGAGGCGCCCGCTTCGTGCCAGACAGCGTGCGCACCTCGCCCGACAACCACGTCGTCTCCGGGGTGGGTGAGAATCCGGAGCGCTACCTGGTTCGCCATCGTGCCGCTCGGAAGCCACAGCGCCGCCTCCTTGCCAAGCAGCGTTGCGACCTTTTCCTGGAGCAGGTTGACGGTGGGATCCTCGCCGAACTGGTCGTCGCCGACGGGGGCGGATGCCATGGCCGCACGCATCGCGGCGCTCGGTCGGGTTACCGTATCTGAACGCAGGTCAATCGGCACTCCGCGATTGTAATCGGAGCCGCCAGAGCCAACCGGAGCCTTATGTCCAAGAGCCGACTGGAAGCATTCAGCGACGGCGTGATCGCGATTCTGATCACCATCATGGTGCTGGAGTTGAAGACGCCGCACGCAGACGACTGGCAGGCACTCGTGCCCGTCTTCCCGGTGTTCGTGACGTACGTCCTCAGTTTTGTCTACCTCGGGATCTACTGGAACAACCATCACCACATGCTGCACGCCGCCGAACACGTGAGCGGCCGCATTCTCTGGGCTAACCTTCACCTGCTCTTCTGGTTGTCGCTGGTGCCATTCGTGACCGGATGGATGGGCGAGAACCACTACGCGCCCGTGCCGACAGCCGCCTACGGTGTCGTGATGATCATGGCAGCCGTGGCGTACACCGTGCTCCAGCAGGCGATTCTCGCGCATCACGGTCCGCACTCGAAGATCGCCCTCGCGATCGGACCGGACTGGAAGGGGAAGCTGTCGCTCGCTCTCTACGCGTCGGCGGTGCCACTCGCGTTCGTGAACCAGTGGCTCTCCGACGCGATTTACGTGAGCGTGGCGCTGCTGTGGCTCATTCCCGATCAGCGCATCGAGCGGCAGGTCCACTCGTAAGATCGGAGTGCTGGGCGCTGATGCACGAATACGACCTCATCGCTGACTGGTATGCCACTCAACGGATCGATCGCACCGGCGTGCCGGAAGTGCTCGCCCTGTCGAACGCCATTCCCCCGGGGGCGTTGGTGCTGGACGTGGGTTGCGGGAACGGTATTCCACTCACGCGCACGCTGCTGTCCGAAGGGCATCGTGTCGTTGGGCTGGATACCTCGCACGAGATGCTCTGGCGGCTGCGTCGCAACTTCCCTTTAGTGCCGACGGTGCGCGGCGCGGCTCAGTTTCCCCCGTTCCGCGTGGCCTGCTTCGATGCGGCGATCGCATGGGGAGTCCTGTTCCATCTGCCGCCACCGCAGCAGATCGCGGCGATCGCAAGCCTGTCGCACGTGCTCAAGGCCGGCGCCCCGTTCCTCTTCACGTCGGGCGACGAAGTGGACGGATCGCGCGATGACTTCGTGGGCGTCATGAACGGCGTGACGTTTCACTACTACTCGTTCACCGCGGCCCGGTATCGCGAGATTCTCGCCGAGCACGGCTTCACGCTGCTCGACACGCACGCCGACGCCGGCCAGAATTTCTACTATCTGGCGCGGCGCGATCGGTGATCGCGCCGACTCAGCACCGCTCGTCAGACTCCGAGCGTGGTCGCGAGCTCGCGCATGTCGTGGACGATGATGTCGAAACTGCCTGCGGCGGGCATCTGCGGACTCGGGCCGGCCGAACCGCCCTCGTAGGGCCGATGGACGTACGCGGTGCGCAGGCCGAGACGTTTCGGGCCCTGCAGGTCGCCCTGGTGGGCGGCGACCATCATCACCTCCGGGGGCGTGAGATCGAAGAACTCCACCGGACTGAGGTACGCCTCCGGGTCCGGCTTGTAGTGGCGCACCAGTTCCGCGCCGAGGATGCAGTCCCACGGCAGGCCGCCGTGCTTGGCCATGTCCGTGAGCAGGCTGATGTTGCCGTTCGAAAGCGGCGCAATCGTGAACCGGGTCTTCAGACGAGTGAGGCCCGCGACCGAGTCGGGCCAGGGACGCCCGCGATGCCACACGCGATTGAACTGCGCCTTCTCACTGTCGCTGAGCGCGGTGATTCCGTGTTTGCCGAGCAGCGCATCGAGCGACATGCGGTGCAGGACATCGAGCTTCGTCCACGGCAACTCACCCGTGCGCACCTTGTTCATCGACGGACCGTAGGCCGCGCGCCACTCGTCAGCAAATGCCGGCCAGTCCACGGTGAACCCTTTCGCCTTCGACAGCTGGGTGCCTTCCTCGATGACCACCGACCGCCAGTCGACGACCGTCCCGAACGTGTCGAACACGAGCAGTTTCACGTTGGCAAAGGCGCCGCCGGCCGCCCGCCCCGGAGTTCCCCGCTGGGCGTCGAGCCTGGCACCGGCGAGCATCGACCCGGCCACCGCCGCCGCACCCGCGATCACGTCACGCCTGGTCGGACCTGAAGACTCGCGCATACGCACCTCCCGAGGAATCACGTCACCTGGCAGACCCGCGACTTGCAACCTGAGAGCGGCCATCCTACCACCGGCGCCGTTGCGATCAATGGACGACCGCATCCTCGATCGCGGTCTTGAACCGCTGGCGCAGGTTGCCGGGATCGGCCGGTGAGTTCTGCGTGAGGAGCAGGATGACGGTGCGCGCGGCTGGATCAACCCAGAAGATAGTGCCGGCCGTTCCGTCCCAGCCGTACTCGCCGCGGCTCGCCGGATAACGCAGCGCTTCCGGTTTCATGACCACGTTGACGTTACCAAGTCCCCATCCCATGACGCCGCCACCGCGCGTGGAAAGCACGGCGTCGCTCAACTGGTTGGAGACCATGGCGTCCACCGTCTCGCCCTTGAGCAGACGAACGCCGTCCAGTTCACCGCGCTGCAGGAGCATCTGGCTGAAGCGCAGGAAGTCGGGCCCCGTTGACACGAGCCCCACGGCGCCTTCGAGCAACGCGGGCCGCTCCGTGAACGGCAGCGCCTCGATCTCGATCGACCGCAGGCCGCCCCCCTGGGCGGGACCGTAGACCGTGGCGAGCCTGGAACGCTGCGCCGGTGTGACGTAGAACGCCGGTGTCCACCATGCGGAGCGGCTTGAAAATACGGTTCTCGAGGAACCGGTCGAAGGGCTCTCCCGACCAGATCTCGACGAGCCGCCCGAGGACGGTTGTGGATTCGCTGTAGCGGTAGCGCGTACCGGGCTCCTCCATCAACGGCACCCGCACGATGTTCCGGACGAACTCCGGCAGCGCGATCGAGCGCGATCGGACCTGCGCCTGCTGGTAGCTGTCGGATGTGCGGTGATTGAGTCCCGACGTATGCAGCAGCAGATCGCGGACGGTGATCGCACGAGCCGGCGGGTGCGTGCGTCCATCCGCGTCACGCACCACCACTGAGGCGAACTCGGGCAGATATGTGGACACCGGATCGTCGAGCGTGAAGCGGCCCTGTTCCAGCAGCATCATCACCGCCACCGAGGTGACCGGCTTGGTCATCGAGTAGATGCGGAAGATGGTCCGTTCGGACATCGGCGCGCGGGTGTCCAGGTCCTGGAAGCCGATCGAGGCGGCATGCGCCAGCCGGCCGTTGCGGGCGACGAGGGCCACCGCGCCGGCGATCGTGCGCTCGTCTACCGCACGCTGCAGGAGGGACGTCGACGCCGTCAGCGGCTCGGCACGCAGCCCGACGGACTCGGGCGTGGCGCGTGGCAACGCGTCAGTGGACGACGGGCCCTGTCCGGACACTGACATCTGCATTCCGAGCGCGGCAGCCAGCCCCAGGGCGATCAGCGACGGCAGGCGCAGTCGGTCCGTCATGCGTAATGACACGAGCGAGCTTACCGCAGCAACGCCCTCGTAATGATGGTGTGGCCACGGGCATCGCACGCCCAGCGCATGCTCCGCTACCCTTCTGCAAACGTGTCGATGACTCGCTATCTCAACAGCCGGATGCGGTGTGCCTCGCTGTCAGTCACGTACAGCGCTCCGGATGGGTCGGCCAGCAACCCATGCGGGCGTGACAGCCTGCACTCGAGCGGCGAGCTCTCCGGGCCGTCGCCTTTGACGCCGGTGCCGAGCACCGTGCGTGATGATGCCGGTTGCGAGGTCGATCCGGCGAATGGCGTGGTTTTCGGTGTCGGCGACGAACAACTGCCCGGGCGCATAGGCAAGCCCTTTCGGACCACCCAGCTTCGCGTCCACTGCCGGCCCGCCATCGCCCGAATAGCCCTGTTCGCCCGTGCCCGCTACGCGGTGCAGCGTCTGGGTGCGCGCATCGATACGCAGGATCGCGTTTCCCTCACGCAGCGCCAGGTACAAATCGCCGTTGGGCGCCGCCGCCATCGTTCGCGGTCCACGCAGCGGGGTGCCGGCCACCGGCGCCCCGTCCGGTGTCTCTGCAGGCTGCCCAGTGCCGGCCCACGTCTCGATGACACCGGTGTCCAGATGGAGGCGACGTATCCGCTGGTTGCCGATATCGCAGATGAGCAGGGTTCCGTCGCGATCGAACACGATGCTGTGGGGCTGACGCAGCTGCGCTTTCACCGCTGGTCCGCCGTCGCCGCCGAATCCGGCCGCGCCCGTTCCGGCCGCGGTCGAGATGATGCCGGTCTTCGCGTCGACCTTGCGAATGACGTGGTTGTCACGCTCGGCGATGTAGAGATTGCCCGCCTTGTCGAACTGGATTTCGTGCGGCATGTTGAGCGAGGCCTGCGATGCCGGACCGCCATCGCCGCTGTAGCCCTTCTCGCCGTTGCCCGCAATCGTGGTGACGGTTCTGGTCTTCGGATCGAATCGACGGATCCGCTGGTTGTCGAGGTCGCAGAAGTACAGCGCGCCGTCTGGTCCGAAGATGATCCCGTACGGATTGTTGACCTGCGTGTCCGAAAACCCTGGCACGCCCGTGCCGAGGATCGTCGTCACTGATTGCGTGGCCGCACGCGGAAGTGCCATCGCTCCGAGCATCACGAGGGCCGCGACCAGCAGGCGTCTGCGCATCGCCGTCATCATCTCCTCCAGTCAGCGCGGCCGATGCGGCCGCAGCCGCAGCGCCGGCAGTTCGGTTTCGACCACCCGTCCACGCTGTTGCGTCACCCTGTATCCCTGCGCGTTCGGCAGCCAGGTCACGACCCGGTGCAGCCGGCGACCAATGAAGTGCGCCGCGGCGCCGTCGTTCAGGGCCAGCACCCTCGCTACGGCCGCGCGAGAGACCAGGTCGTGCACCGAGGGCCGCCGCTCGGGTTCGCTATCGTAATGAGGACAGCAGGTGCCGGGCAGGAACCCCAGACAATCGAGAAGCGCCAGGCGATCGGCCCACGAGTCGGTGATGCCCTGGTCGAACCAGCAGATGGCGCCGGCGCTCACGCCGGCCAGGACGATTCCCTGGCGCCACGCTTCGCGCAGCACCTGGGGCAGGTCCCACTCGCGCCACACCGCCAGCATGCTCCTGGTGTTACCACCGCCGATATAGATCACATCCTGGCCGAGCAGCGCCTGCCGCAGGTCCGGTGTCCGCTGGAACAAACGCAGCACGCTCGGTTTCGCACCCAGTCGCGTGTACGCGTCGTAGAACTTCGCGATGACGTCAGCCGGCTCCGCGCTGGCGGTCGGAATGAAACAGACCGACGGGCGCTTCTTCCTGGTCTGGTCGAGGATGTACCTGTCGGCCGCGAGGTTCTCGGGTTCGGCCCTGAAGGCGGCTCCGCCTATCGCGATGATCTGACTCTGCACCGCCATCGCCATGCACTCTACTCCGTGCCTCTGCGCTTCTTCCAGTCCTCGGCCAGCAGAGCCCATCGCTCGTGGTCGCGCCACCGACCGGCGATCTTGAGGTATCGCGGCGAGTAGCCTTCGCGGCGGAAGCCGCAGCGTCGGACCAGCGCGATTGACGCCGCGTTGGCCGGCTGGATGTTCGCTTCTACCCGGTGCAGTTTCAGCATCAGGAACACGAAGCGCAGCACCAGTGGCATCGCGTCGCTCATGTAGCGCTGGCCTGCGTACGGCGCAAACACCTGGTAGCCCAGATACGCGCTCTGCAGGCCGCCGCGGACGATCTGGCTCAGGTTCGCGGTCCCGATGATCGCATCGTCATCACGACGGCAGACCAGCAGCCCAACGTAATCGGGCCGGCTCGACCTCGCGACATAGGCAGCGAAGACACGACGGCTCTTCATCGGTGACGCGAGGCCGCGATACAGTCGCGTGCTCGCGCGGTTGAGGGCGAGGAACTCGTCGCAATCGCGCAGGGCCGGGCGGCGCAGGTACACGCGCCGGCCGCGCGGCAGTGACGGTGAGTGACGCGATCCGGTGTCAGCCATGCGGGCAGCTTCACTGTGTGGTGTAGCACGAACCTTCCGGTTCGCCAGACGACAATCGTTCAATCAATCGTCAGATCGTCAAACCGTTAGATCGTCAAATCGTTGGATCGTCAAGTCGCTAAATCGTCAAATGCTGAACGGCACCCGAGTGTGTGTCGGTGCCGATGGACAGGTACAGTTCGCGATCGCTGACGGAGAGGCTGAAGTCCATCCGGCGACTCAGTCGCCGGGTGAGCGCGGCAACCACTCCGCGATCGATCGCGCGCAGTTCCAGGGCTTCGGCGCGGTGAATCCGTGCGCCGTGGAGTCGCGCGATGAACTGTGTCGGATCCTTGTGTATGTAGACGGCCACTCGCGGCGTTGCCTTCGCCGCCCGGTGCAGGCGTTCCGCGTCTGGCGTACCGACCTCGATCCAGGCCTGCATGGTGCCCGTCAGGTCCCTGACCGCGATCGCGGGCTCGTCAGGCGTTGACAGACCGGTCGAGAATTCGATCCCGTCGGTGTATTCCATTGCATACGCGAGGACGCGCGTGGCGAGGTAATCCTCCGATTCCGAAGGGTGACGCGCCACTCGCAGGGCGAGCGTCTCGTAGACGCCGCGATCGTTGTCGGCGAGGTCGATGTCGAAGTTGTAAATCGTTGCAGTCAGTGCCACGTGGTGCCGGGACTACGATGCGGAATGGTCGGGACGGGGGAGCCGACGACGCAGTTCTGTGGCGCTCTCGCGATGCGCCTCGAATGCACCGGCGGACGCCGCCGGTGCATCGAAGTACATCGCCGCGCGGATATCGCTGAATGGCCACAGGTACGATCAACCGCGATCGCCAGAGCGCTCCGCTCTAACCCGCCTTCTCTATGTGCACGAGGTACGCTTCGACCATCAGCAGGTTCTTCTCGCCCGACTGCGTGATCACGCTCAGCAGGCGGTCCATCTTGACGACCTCCTCGAGCTGCTCGTCGATGAACCACTGCAGGAAGCTCTGCGCCAGGTAGTCGCTCTCCTTCACGGCGAGGTCCATCAGCGCGCCGATCTGCCTGGTCACGTCCTGTTCCCATGCGAGGGCGGCGGCGACGGCGTTTTCCGCAGAGGTGAAGGCCATCTTCGGCGGGGCAATCGCTGGAATCTCCAGCTCGCCCTTGGTGTCGAGCACGTACTGCACGAACTTCATTGCGTGCGTCCGCTCTTCGTCGGCCTGCGCCATGAAAAGCTTGCTCAGCAGCGTGAGCTGCCGCTGCTGGAAGTACGCAGCAATGGCCACGTACTGCATGCTGGCGCCGAATTCGTTCCCGATCTGCTGATTGAAGGCCTTGGCGAGGTCGCGGCTGATGAGCACGAGTGTCTCCTTGTGTGTGCCTGAAATTATACGTGCAGGGCCGTATGATCATACGAGGAGGCGGATTGCGGAATACTGGCGGGTCGGCGTTGCGTCTGCTGCACTACTGGTGGCCTCTGGCGCTGGGCTGGTCGCTCACCATCGTCGTGCAGCGCGCCACGGGTCGCGCACCAGCCGCGGACGGCGTGATGGCGCTCCTCTGCGGCATCTTTGCGGCATACAGTCTCGACCGCGTTCTTGACCCTCCGACGCCCTCTCCGCAGCCCTGGGTCACCAGCGTGCTCGCGACGTCGGGAGTGAGTGCGGCGCTTCTCTGCGGCCTCGCCGCTTCACGGTTACCCGCGCCGACCAGACTCGTCGTGCCGGCGCTCGGCGTCGCCGCACTCCTCTATCCACGCCTGAAGCAGCTGCCCGGAACCAAGACCGCCATCCTGCCGATCATCTGGACGTGGGCCGCTGTCGCCCTGCCATTCAACGACGGTTCGTGGCTCGGCTGGCGCGCACTGCTGCATCCCGTCACTCCGCCATTGCTGTTGCTCATTTCCGCAGGCTGCCTGCTCTGCGATCTCAAGGACGAAGCGGGAGACCGCCTTGCCGGTGTACGCAGCCTGCCGGCAATGCTGGGCGGAGCGACGACGGTTCGGGTGGCTGTGGCGCTCGCCTGTGCCGCCGCCGGCCTCGCTCTTCTGGAGCATCGCACGGCCATCGCTGTCAGTGCCGCCGCTCTCGGAATTGCGACGCTGTCGCCAACCCTGCTCGCAACCGACGCCGCCGGGCCGCTGCTGATCGACGTGATCCTGACGTTGCCGGGAATCCTGATCTCAGCGCGCGTGGTGTAGAGCCGTCACACGCTCGTCTGGCGCCGGCTGAATCGTCGTTGTGAACACTTCACGCACGACGGCCTGCGGGCGCTGGTTCACGGTCAGGAAAGTCCTGCCGATGTATTCGCCGATGAGGCCGAGCAGCACGAGCTGCGTGCCGGAGAACACCAGCAGTGCAGCCATCAGCCAGCCGAACCCGTAGCTCGGCCCCACGTTCCGCAGCCACAGCGACGCGACGATGACGAGTGCGACCACTCCCGCGGCCGCCATCGTCAGCCCCAGCACTGTGGCCACTCGAAGCGGCAGCACCGAGAAGTTCACCCACGCCGCCATCCACAGTCGGATCAGCCGACGCAGCGTGTAGGTGCTCTGCCCGGCGCGACGTGGCTCATGGCGCACCTCGATCGACCCGATTCTCTGCGTCACCTGGAGAATGAGACCATCGATGTACGGGTACGGCCCGGCGTAAGTCACCACCTGCGCGGCGACGAACGCGCTGACACACCGGAAGCTCGAGAGATAGAAGCCGTGCGGCTTGTCCAGCGCCCAGTCGGTCATCTTGTTGGTGAACCAGCTGCCGACGTTGCGCCAGACGGAGTGCTGTTTCATCCGGTAGTGGCCGAAGATCACATCGAGCCCGCTGGTTTTCGCGTGTTCCCAGAGCCGTTTCGCCTCCGCCGGCGGATTCTGCCCATCGTCGTCGAGGTTCACGATGTGGGCGCCGCTGGCGTGGCGCCACCCGGTGAGCACCGCATTGTGTTCGCCGAAGTTGCGGGCGTGCTCGATAAGGGTGATCGGGACCTTGGCGTCGCGCATCAGGCCGCGCACGACGGCGCTGGTGGAGTCCGCGCTCCCATCGTTGACCAGCACGATCTCGTGTCCACCCTCGATGTCCAGAGACTCGATGTCGTGTACGACGGCGGCTATGGTCTCGGCGCTCCTGTAGAGCGGGATCACGAATGAGAGCGCGAAGGCTGCCATGATGACGCCGGAAGACCGGCTGGGCGCCAGTATATCTACCGAACACCCTGCTGTGCCAGCAGCAGCCCCCGGCTATTCTGATCCAACTGGGTGACGCGATGCAGGCGTTCGGCCTGGTTCTCCACGCGCTGCTCCGGCGGGCACCCGTAGGGGCCGTGATGCAGTGTGACCGCCATACCCATCTGCCGCGCCCTGACGAACGCGAAGTGCCGCCAGCCCCACCCGACATCCTCGTTGAGCGCAATGATGGAAGGCGCGAGGGCCGCGGGCATGACGAACGGCCCGTACGAGTAGTCGCCGCGGACGCCGACCACCTGCGCGGTGAGCTCGTTGATCGTCTGCTCGGTATGGCGCTGGATTGCCGGGAACGTGGCGAAGGCATCGTCCGTGCGCGCGGCGAGGTGCACGCCGCTGCGATCGACACCTTCCAGCCCGTTCACCATCGAGCCGAGGCCTGTTTCGAAAAACGCGAGCTTGTCGGGTTCCGTGTAGAAGATCCGAGGCACGCCAGCGGCGTATGCAGCCTGCATGCTCGTCCTGATCTGGCCGAGCAGACCCGGTCCGAACACAGAGCGGTTCACGATGACGCCGGGCAACGCGGCCAGCCGCTCGCGAAAGGCAGATTCCGCGCCGCCGTCGGTGACGACCACCTGGCGCTCGAAAGCAGCGAGTTGTTCGAGCGAGCGCAGGAGCAGCGCCGCCTCCGCCGCGGTGCGCGCCAGCGTCATGGTGACAAACGCGAAGTCTGTCCGCACGATGTCAGTGTCGCACGTGTACGCTGGCCGCTATCGGCTCCGCAGCTTGAGCCCGCCGGCGCATCCCGGCGGACCCGGAACAGACGCTGTTGAGGTCCGAGCGATCACCTCACGCGTTCTGCACCTGACTGAAATCGACCACCGGCCGCACTTCGATGCTGCCGATCTTCGCGGACGGAATCTTCGCGGCAACCTGGATCGCTTCGTTCAGGTCGCGAGCGTCGATCAGGTAGAAACCGCCAAGCTGCTCGGTGGTTTCGGCGAACGGGCCGTCGGTGGTGACCAGCGAGCCGTTTCGCACCCGCACGGTCGTGGCGGCGCTGACCGGATGGAGTGCTTCCCCGGCGACGTAGTGGCCTTTCTTCTTGGCCTCCTCGGTGAAGGCGAAGTACTCGCCCATGAAGGCATCCGACTCGGGTTTCGACATCGCGGAGGTCTTCTTCTCGTCGTCGTAGATCAGGCACAGATACTTCATCGCGTTCTCCCCGCAGGCCTCTGTTCAACCGCCTGCACAGACTTGTCGAACGGGATCGGCCCGGATCGACAGAAGCGTTTGAAAAAAGTTCGCGCGATCAGCTGCGCGGCGGCAGCAACAGCGAGAACATCACCGCGTCGTGGTGGACGCCGCTCAAGAGCAGCCGGTCACGCAGCGTCCCCTCGCGAGTGGCACCGCATCTGGCCGCGACCCCCAGGCTGGCTGCGTTGCCCGCCGCGACGAGGATCTCCAGCCGGTGCAGATCGGTGTGCTCGATTGCCCACTCACGCAGCAACGCGACCGCGCGGGATGCAACGCCGCGACGCGTGGCGCTGCTTCGCACCCAGTACCCGAGATTGGCGCGCCTGTTCACCACGTCCAGTTGATTGAGACCGCACCCACCGAGATATCGACCGTCGCGGGTGACGATCTTGAACTCGTAGGCCTTGCGATCAGCGAACCATGCAGTGGCCGCGTTCGCCCACGTCTGCGAGTCCGCGATCGAATACCCTGCATGCGCCCACGGCATCCAGGGACGCAGTTGCGCGGCCGACTCGTGCACCGCTTCCAACACCGACTGCGCATCGCCGGCGGCATACGGGCGGATCCCGATCTCATCCGCTGAGGTCATTCGGCGAACAGTCCGTCGATTTCGGCAAAGGGCACTGCGTTGCCGAATGCGGTGAACGTGCCTCGGTCGGCGATCTCGCGCGCCGCGCCGAGAAATCCGGCCCATGCCGCGCGTGCCAGCGCTCCGCCAACGCTGACCCGGCGCACACCGAGCGCCGCCAGTTGCTCGACCGTCGTGAACGGGCCGCCGACCAGCACGTTCACCGGCCTGGGCGCAACCGCCTGTACTACCGACGCAATCTGCTCTGGAGTACGGATACCCGGCGCGTAGAGGCAATCCGCGCCTGCCTCTGCGTACGCCGTCAGCCGTCGAATCGTCTCCCCGAGATCAGGACGCCCGACGATGAAGCCCTCGGAGCGCGCGGTGAGGAGGACCGCTGATCCGCTGGTGTCAATCGCGCGACGCGCGGCCGCCACCCGCTCAACGGAGAGCGCCGCATCGAACAGTGGGGAATCCGGGTTTCCGGTCGCATCCTCAATGGACAACCCCGCCACGCCGGTTTCAACCGCACGTGCGACATTGGCGCCGACACGTTCGGGATCGATGGCGAACCCACCCTCGAAGTCGGCGTTCACCGGCACGTTCACACTCGCCGCGATTGCCTGCATGTGCGCCAGCGCATCTTCGAGCGTCACGTGGTTGTCGCGACGGCCGGTCGACCATGCAAAGCCGGAACTGGTGGTGGCGAGCGCGGAGAACCCCGATTTCTCGAGCAGGCGCGCGCTGCCAACGTCCCACGGATTCGGGATGACGAAGCAGCCGGACGCGTGCAGGGCCCGGAAACGCTGGCGTAGTTCGGTCGAACGGTTTTCGCTCATCGAATGCGCGGACCTTTCTACCGCGATCTCACCTGCGGCGCTGAACACGAGTGCATGGGCCGATGATAAGCAGGCAGGTGCGCCAGCGCAACGAGCGAACTACGATAGGGAGATGGCCCAGCCTGCGCCGGATCTCGTCGTCATTCACGAACACCCCGAATGGCAAAAACCGCTGTTTGCAGCACTGGATCGGCGAGGTGTACGGTTCGAGCCTTTCAACGTCACCAGTGCAGCGTTCACGAACACCGACGTCCCCGACGCGCGGCTCTACTTCAACCAGGCCAGCCCGAGCGCGTACGTGCGCGGCAACACGCGAGCGGTGCCGCTGGCGCTGGCGTATCTGCGAACTCTCGAATGGAGCGGCGCTCGCGTTCTCAACGGCGCCGACGTGTTTGCACTCGAACTGAGCAAGAGTGCTCAGGCGACGCTGCTGCGGACGCTCGGCATCGACACGCCGTTGTCGATTACCTTCAACGATGCGCGCGCGCTCCGGCGCTTCGCGAACGACATCCAGTGGCCGGCGCTGCTGAAGCCTGACCAGGGTGGCAGCGGTGCGCGCATCACCGTCGTGGACTCGCTTGCCCAGGTAGAGGCACTGTTCGAGACCAACCCCGACATCTGGCAGCCAGACAACCTGTTCCTGCTCCAGGAACTGCTGCCGCACGACCCTGATCATGGGATCGTCCGTCTGGAGTTCCTCGGCGGCGAACTCCTCTATGCGATGCGCGTCGTGACCCACGGACGGTTCAACCTGTGCCCGTCACCGGTGTGCAATCCGGATGATGGCGATGGCCTCTGCGAGTTGCCCGCCCTGGACGCGGCAGCAGACCCGCCGGAGTTCCATCCGTTTCCGGAAGTTCCGCGCGACGCCGTCGACACGGCGATACGCATCGTTCGTGCAGCGAAGCTGGATGTCGGGGGGATCGAGTACCTGGAGACGCCGGACGGCCGTCGGGTGTTCTACGACATCAATGCGAATTCGAACCTGCGGGCGAGCGTGGCTGCCGCGTTCGGGTTCGACCCGTTCGAGCGGGTCGTGGACTACCTGGTCAGCCAGCTTCGCTGAATCGAATCCGATTGCGCTCGCGTGCCTTGCGCGCTTCTTCCTCGCGGCTGCGAGGCGGAGCCGAGGTCGAAAGCGACTGAATCAGGCGGCGCGCGGAGTCGAACACTTCGTCCACCGCGCGATTGAACGCTTCCTCGTTGGCCCGCGATGGCTTGCTCGTGCCGCTCAACTTGCGGACGAACTGCAGCGCCGACGCGCGGACCTCATCGTCTGTGGCCGGCGGTGCGAAGTTCGCGAGTGTCTTGATATTCCGGCACATCGTGCGGCCTCACTTCTGGTGCAGATCGTCAACGTAGCGCCACCGCGACTCGACCTCGCTGAGCCGCATGGATGCGTGAAGCGAGGCGTCGCGCAGGATCCTGTGTCGCTCGGCCTCGGGAAGGGCCTGAACGGAGTGCATGGACAGGCCGCGCTGCTCGAGAAACTCCGCAATGAACGCGCGTTCGAGCTCAGCAGCCTGATCGGCCAGTGGAGTCACGTCGTCGTCAGGACGCATATGTCACCCGCGATGAAATTTTGGCCTCGCGTCCCTAGTCGGGGAAGTATTCCGCATACTGCTGGAACTCTTCCGGCGTGAGATCGGCGGCTCGGTCGAAGGACACCTTGGTCCCCTTGTCGGCATACTTCAGGTAGAGCTCGGCCCGTTCGCGTTCCGAGGCAATCTGCGGCAGGTTCGCAGGGCCGGCCTTCACCACGCGCGCGCGCAGTGTTCCGGCCTTGATGCCGTCGCCGAACCGCTGGAAGAATTCCGCACGAGAGCCGTCGAACTTCCACACGTCGTTGGCCAGCCGCCCCGCCGTCAGCAGGCCGGAGCCGCTCAGGCCGGTCTCACCGCCCTCGACACTTCGGATGCGGTAGGTATTGCGGTGGTTCGCAGCTGCGGTGAGCACCATCACCGTCCACTCCGTTTCCTCGGAGAGCGCGGTGCCAAACGGCGCGACGCGAAAACAGTACGCGCCACCTTTGGCGTAGAAGGACAGCGCGATGTCCACGGCGCTCTGGGCTGACGCGGACGCCCCGCCGAGCAATACGATGAGCAGCGCACCCAAAGTGCGACCGGTCGTCCGAATCACCTGTCCTCCACACTCCGCCGCACCGGACACCATCCCAGGGCGCAGACCGGTTCAATGACGTTCCGCAGACGCATCGTTACTGTTGCGCCGGTCCGTGGAAGCGCCCGGTATAGACCGCCTTGCCGACAACATGACCTTCCATCGCCTTGAGCAGATCGTCGCGCGTGGCAGTGGCGGGCAGATCGAGCTTGGCGTCGAGCGCGAAGAATTCGAAGACGTAGTGATGGAACGGCCCGGGACCAGCGCCAGGACCGAAGTACGCGCCCGGGTTGCCACCGCGGTTGGCAATCCCAGGGCCGTTGCGCGAGCCGTCCGGCAGGTCGCCCTTGCCGAGTCCTTCAGGCAGGCCTTTCGCCGTTCCAGGGATGTTGAACAAGCTCCAATGCAGCGTGTCGGTCGTCCCCTTGTTCGTGGAGTTCTCCATGTCGCGGAACACGATGGCGTAGGTCTGGAGCCCTTCGGGCGCCGAAGCGGGCGCATTGCCCTGTGTCCAGTGGAACTCGAAGTCGGGCGACTTGTTCTCGCCGCGCGAGGAGTACTTCATCGGAATTTCGCCTCCGTCCGGCCACGCATTGCTGGTGACGGAGAGGACGATGCGCGCCGGCGCGGCGCCTCGGCCCTGGGCTGCGGGCGCCTGTCCGGCGGGTGACGCCTGACCGGCGGCTGGGGCTTGCGCGAAGGCTGTGCTCGCGAGGAAAGCCAGGGCCACTGCCGAGGCGAGAAGATGTCTGAACGTAGTGTGCATACCTGCCCTTACGATTTGCGAACGCGAAACGTTTACCGACAGCGTCACCGCGAGTGTCGCGGGTCGGGTGACATTATGACCGCATGAACGTAGTCACTGTTGCGCGACCCACACGTTCCGACGCAACAAACCGCAGGGCCGTCCCCGACGACAACCCTCGCAGTTCAGCTTGATTCATCGCATCAGGGTCTCCCGGCAATTCAACGAAGACAAGCCGGCCGCCGTCTCGAAGGAGGTCGGCGATGCATGCCACGCACGCCTGTGGGTTGGGGATTTCACCGAGCACCGCGACGAGGAACGCCGCATCGAACAGGTCCGGCCGGAACGGTAGCGCAGCGGCATTGGCCTGCGTGAAGCCGACGCGGCGGATGCCTGCGCGCTGCAGTCGTCGGCGTGCCTTCTCCAGCATCTCGTGCTGGATGTCGACGAGTTCGAGCCGGCCGCGAGGAACGGCACGCGCAACATCGAGGCTGAAGAACCCGGGACCAGGTCCGACCTCCAGCACGCGAGACGTGGGCGTCAGGTGCAGCTGTGCGACGAGTTGACGCGGCGAGAAGATCAACCGGCGGAGCGGCACCAGCAGCACACCGGACAGTTGATGCGGATAGGTGCCCCGCCCGCTGAATCTCGACCAGATGTCCTTCAATTGCTCGAAGGCATTCACCATGACCTCAACTCGTCATGCGCAGCAGGAGCATCGGACTATGACGAAGGCGCGCGGACATCCGGTAGCGTCGAGGGCTGTTGGTTCGGTCACCTGGCCGTGCGTCGCTTCGCTGCAGTTCGGGCCTGCTGCTCTCGCACACGACACTGGACGACGCGGCGAATCAGGGGGTATGGAATCGCTTCATCCAGCGCGAACCTGAGATTCCCCTTCTCTCCGCGGTGCGGCACCAGCGCCTTCATCAGCCGCGCGTCACCCTTCACAGGCGGATAGATGCCGATGTGATTCTTGAAGGCAGCAAAATAGAGGAGCACGCCGTTCATCATGAACGCGGGTATGCGGTAGCTGATCTTCTCGACCGATTCCGGCGCTTCCTTTCTGACGATCGCCCTCACCTTCTCCAGGATCGGCTGCACATCTGGCGCACATGCGGCGATGTACTCGTCCACGGTGGTCGGCGTCTTCGCACCGCTCGTGCCGGATGTCGTGGCGCGCGGCGCTGGCTGCCGCTTTGCCGGAGGCGCGACCTTTGCTCTGGCAGGCGCCTTTTTCGCCATGGCGCCCTGCCATGCCATCGTCAACGCCTCGCCAAGCGTCTCCTCGTCGATCTCGCCGAGGTGCACGGTCGTCCAGCCCTGAAGACCCCAGGCGCCGTTCTGCGGAGAGAATGCGCGAGGTGCGGTCCGCAGCCACTCCTGCTGCTGCCCGGGCGAGAGCTTCACGACGCCGGTATGACGATCGCCCCGCAGCGTTGCGAAGATCCGGCCGTTCGCCCGGAAGTCCGGATGGCCCATGTGCGCGCCTTCAGCGGCACCGTCGAGACCAAGTGCAATCCGACGGAAGTCCCTCACTTGCATTGGCGCTATCGCCTCAGTTTTTTCTCGTCCCATTGAATGGATATCTCGTCATCGCCGGAGAGCAGGCGGAGGGTGTCGGAAATATCACGCGTGCGCACGTCGATCGGGGCGGAGACGCTGTATCCCAGTTCCTCATCGGACTCGGAGAGCAGTTCGACTTCGAGACGGAAGCCGAACAGAACGCCCTCCAGCTTGGGACGGAAGCCCGGCGCATTCTTCCTCGTGACCCTGAGCTCGAACGCCTTGCGCGCGCTCGGCTCGAAGTATTCGACCACCAGGAGCACGGAGGCCATGAAGAACGTCGCGAAGGTGGCCAGCGCATACAGGCCGACGCCGGCAGCGAGCCCGGCACCGAGCGCACACAGCATCACCACCGCTTCCTTCGGATCGTCGATCGTGGAGCGGTACCGCACCAGGCCGGCCGCCCCGACGATGCCGAAGGCACGCGAGAGGCTGTTGCCAACCACGAGCATGATCACCGCGCCGACGACGGCGAGCATGATCTGCGTCTGGACCACCAGCACCGACCGGCGGCCCTGTCCGCGGCGCCGGGGTCGCAGCGCCAGCGCGGTTCCGAGCACCGCCGCGAGCGGCAGACGAACCAGCGCAACCCTGATTTCACGAATGGCGCCTCGCGCCGTGAACGATATCTCTTCTTCCAGAGCCGACGACGAATCTGTCTGCGTCAGGCCCGCGGGCTGAGCACCCGCGGCACTTGCTGGCGTCGCCAACGGCAGCAGCGCCGTCAGCAGCGCCGCGACAGACACCGCATACGCCAGCGCCAGCCGGAGAACAGGTCGTCGGTGCCCCATGGTGGCGAACAGTATATTCGCGAGCCGGTCGGGCTACCCTTTCGTATACCGGTGCAGCTTTGCGTTGATCGTGTCGGCTACGTAGATATCCGTGTTCGGCGCGATGGCCATGTAATGCGCTTCACCGAACTCGCCGAGCGCCTTCCCCGGCTGCCCCATCATCGCCGTCGGCTTGCCGTCGCCGTTGAGCCGCAGGATCTGCCCTGAGAAACCGGTGGCGAGATACAGCTGCTGGTCGGGAGCTACGAACAGGCCGCACGGCAGCCCGTTGAACTTCCACGCCTTGATGAAGCGGCCGTCCATGTCGAAGATCTGCACGCGCCGGTTTTCCCGATCCGCCACGAGCACCTGGTTCTGAGCGTTGACGAGAATGGAGTGCGGCTGATCGAACTGCCCCGGCGCGCTGCCCTTGCCGCCCCATGACTTGATGAACTTGCCCGACTTGTCGAAGCGGAGCACGCGTCCTTCGCCGCGCCCGTGCCCCTGCACGACGAGGACGTCGCCGTTCGGGGCGAACGCGACGTCGGCCGGCTCGTACAGCAGCCGCGTGTTGGTCGCCTCGTCCCAGCTTCCCGGCGTGCCGCGCGTGCCGAGCGTCAGCAGCACCTGGCCTGCCGGGTTCATCTTCATGACCGTGTGGCCCTGGACGTCGGTCGTCCAGATGCTCCCGTCCGGCGCGATGCGCATGCCATGCGGCCGGTTGTACTGGCCTTCCCCGAGCGAACGGATGAACGTGCCCTTGCCGTCGAACTCCATCAGCGGATGTTCGCCGCGGTTGAACACCCACAGGTGCCCCTGCGCGTCGAAGGCCACGGCCGACGAGGCGCCGAGCTTCATGCCGTCAGGCAGCGACAACCCTGTCTCCACGGCGTGGTAGCCGAGCGGAGGCGCGTTCTCCATCTGCTTCGGGTCCGGGCCGTCGAGCACGCCAGGGACGCTGCTGCTCTGAAACAACAGGAGAAAGAGAGCGATCAACATCGACACGGTGTCCTCCAGGGCCGCCACGTGTTCGACGCAGGGCGGTGCGAGACAGGTCGTGCGGGACGAGAATCGCCCCACGCAGGCAGATCCTGCCCCAGCGAGAGCCGGGGAGCAAGCGGCAAAGGAGTTCCACGCACTCGAGGCGGGCTTACCTGCGCAGTGCCGGTTCAAGCTGTCCGGCAGAAGCGGGGCGCGCGGGCCAGCCCACCCACAGTCAGTTCGCCGAACGGCGCCGCGTCAGGGCCGGAGGCACGTGCGTGTTCAGGGCCTGCGCGCAGTCACGGCTGCAGGCGTAGAACACAACGTCGTTGCCCGGCTCTCTGGTGTCTTCGTCCCCGTCAGGCACAACCCCGGTCGCGACATGCTCATCATCGAGCACCACTGAAATGACGCGGCCGCGACGCTCCTCGAGCCACGCGCGATCCTTCATCGGGAATGGTACTGCTCGACGGTTCTCGGAGAGTTCGGTCCCGCACCAACCGCAGACATTCATGGCGTACTCGATGTCTTCGGCGTCGAGTTCGTCCTCGGTGAGCGGTTCATTCGGGTCGAGATCGAAGACGCCGTGCCCCAGCGTCACCTCGAACCACGCCTGAAACATCTCGAGCGTGCGGTCCGCCGGCCAGGTTTCCTCGTCCTCCATCCACCCGGCGAGTTCGTGTTCGAAGATTTCCTGCCAGCGCGCCTCGATGATCTCCTCCAGCGTCGGCTCCTGTTCCAGGTCGCTCACGGCGTAGACAGCCGGAGTGGACGCGAGTTCGGAGGTCATCAGCGGGTCGTCTCCAGTGCTGTTGGCCCAGTCGACGTAGGGCTGCTTGCGTATGAGCAGCAACGGGGTGCGATACAGGTAAGACATCGGCTCATTTTAGAGCCGAGAAGCGGCCGGCCGTCACGACCGCGGCGCGCGCGTTGCATCGCGAGGCAGCCCGGCCATGACCCATAAATATGGTAAGCTGTAAAACCATATGAAAACCACGCTCGACCTGCCGGACGATCTGTTCGTCGCTGCCAAGCAGCGTGCGGCGCAGGAACGGACCACCTTTCGGGCGCTTGTCGAACAGGGGCTGCGTATGCAGTTGACGCCGGCCCGGAGGACTGCTGATTCTCCGCCGAAGCTGCGGTGGGTGACCGTTGCGGGCGGGCTGCCGCCGGATCTCGATTTGACGGACCGCGTGGCCATGCACGAAGGGCTGCGCCGCACCCGATGATCGCGATCGACTCCAACCTGCTCGTGTACGCGCACCGGTCGCGCGCGCCGCAGCACCGGGCGTCGCGTCGAGCGATTGAGGCTGCCGCGGCTCAGGGCCGCTGGGGTTTCGCGGTGGCAAGCGTGGCGGAGTTCTGGGCTGTCGCAACCCATCCCTCGAGTGAAGGACGACCGTCCACGCCAGAGGAGGCCGCCGCCTATGTGACTGCGCTGGCGGAAGCCGGTGCCGAAATCTGGGAGCCCGGCGCCGGTTTTGGCATTCGGCTGGCGCAGTTGGCGACAGACCTGAAGGTCTCAGGGCCGCGCGTGTTCGACCTGCAGATCGCCCTCACCGCATTCGAGCGTGGCGCGATCGAACTGTGGACGGCGGATGCACGGTTCGTGAAGCTTCCTGGCCTCCGACTGCACAATCCCCTCGCCGTCCGCTGAAAAGAGCCGCCCATCGGTGACGCGCTGCCGACGCACCAGCGCGGTGCGCTTCGGGTTGCGCCGTTCACCCGGTCATTTGTCGCGCTTCGAGAAGAGCATCCTGCGCGCCCTTGAAACCTTCCGAATCTCGATAGACGCCGCGGTACTCGGGCGGAAGCAGTTCTGCAACCGCCAACCCGATTGCGTCCATCACCAGGCGTCGGTCTCCCGAGACGAGGGCGACCAGCACGGCCGCACGCACTGGACGACCCAGTTGCACGATCACGCGGGCCGGACGCAGCGCTTCACCCTCGACCGGGAACAACGCTTCCGATCCGGCCAGGCCGGCAGGCAGCACCCACGTGTCCGGGAGATCCAGGTAACGCGCGACGCCAGCCAGCATCGACTGCATTCCACCGCTGCGGCTGCGTGTGCCCTCGCCGAACAGCAACAGTGCATCACCGTCGCGAAGCCGGCCTTGTGCGACCTCGATCGCCCGCCGCGCCGCCCGGGCCACCTCTCGTCCGTTCAGCACCGCTTCTCCCGATGACACCTCGGCGCTCTGCGGCACTTTGACAGTGCCGAAACACAGGCTCGAGAAGCGGCGCTCGCGGCTTGTGAACACCTTGGGGCCCGCCAGGGCCGTCAGGCGGTTCGCCAACCCCGCGCTGCCCGATCGCTGCAGCAGGACTTCGATGACGTTTGCGTCGGCGTACGACAGATGGTTTGCGACGATGACGACCGGCCCTGCGAGGATCTCCGACAGGTGGTTCGCGCCGCGGAGTTCGGACCCGGGCGCGAGAAAATGGTCGGCAAGCCGGTGATGGATACGCTGAACGAGCGGATGGTGCGGGTAGAAGTCCCAGCCGGTGTCCGTGAGCAGCCGTTCCCTGAGCGCCAGCAGCGCGTCGGCGCCGGCACGATCGATCTCCTGCTCGAGCGCAGCCTGGATATGGTGACGTGTCAGCAGGTCCTGGTCGGCGAGGAACTCCAGAATCGATGCCACCAGCAACTCGCGGCTCAGTCCGCCGGGGCGCGCCTCCATGGAGCTCATGCCAGCCACGTCACGACTTTCAGCGCAGCGTTCTCGGGCGACTTCATTTGCTCACCGCGAGCCTGACCCCGAGCCCCACGAACACGGCCCCTGTGGCGCGTGTGAGGAACTGGCCGGACGAAGGATTGGCGCGCAGGCGCCGGCTCATCGCCGACGCGCACCACACCAACACCAGGCACCACAACGTGCCGTTGACGATGAACACCCCGCCCAGGAACAACAACGACAGCGCCCGCGAACCGGTCGTCTGAACGACGAACTGCGGCAGAAACGCCATGAAGAAGAGCGCCACGCTCAATCTGTGCTCAACCGTGCGCCATCGACGCGGCGCTCAGGTGCGCCTCCGGAGGATTACGTGCGTCGCCCGCTCACCCGGAACGGACCTTGACGCATTCATATCCGAGCGCGCGGAGATCGAGCCCCTCGAACAGCGGCTCGCCTGACCCAAGCAGTACAGGCCGCACGGCCAGATGCAGGTCGTCGATGAGCCCGGCGCGCAGATACTGGCGAATCGTCGCGACGCCGCCGCCGATGCGAACGTCACGTCCGCCCGCGGCGTGGCGCGCCTGCGCCAGCGCCGATTCGATGCCGTCAGTCACGAACCGGAACTCGGTCCCGCCCGCCATCGTGAGCGGCGGCCGGGCGTGATGAGTCAGCACGAAGACGGGCGTGTGATACGGCGGCTCATCGCCCCACCACCCCTTCCAGCTGTCGTCGGGCCACGGGCCGCGAACCGGTCCGAACATGTTGCGGCCGAGAATCCAGGCCCCGATATTCTCGAAGGCCTGCTCCGCCAGATCGTTGTCGACGCCGGATTCACCTGCCTGCTGGCCGTACATGCGCTGGAATACGCGCGTAGGGAAAAACCACTCCATCAGTTCCGGGCCGTTGACGCCGAGGGGATGCTCCAGATCCTGATTGGGCCCGGCGCCGTAGCCGTCAAGCGACACTCCAAAGCTGAGAACTCGAACTCGGGACACCGGTCTGCTCCTATGCGAACGAGCGGCTCGTCGTTCTCCGTGCAGCGGTTCTCCGCCTCACCTCCAGCGATCGAGACCGGCGCTGAAGCGGCGAGCCGACCATGGTCACTCCCCGGCGGACTCTTTGCCGCCGACCGTCAGATCGAAATGCAGCACGTCTTCACGAGCGCCGAGCTTCGAATACAGCGCGATGGCCGGCTCATCGCCGATATCGGCCTGCACGAAGATCACGTAAGCACCACGGGCTGCCGCGATCCTCCTGAGTTCCTCGAGCAGTGCCGCGGCAATGCCCTGTCGGCGGTGCGCTGCCGCGACCGCCAGATCGTAAATGTAAATCTCACTGCGCTGCTGTTCGAATTTCTTCAACTCGTACGCGGCGATCCCGCCGACCACCTCGCTGCCGCGCGATGCGGTGAGCGCGATGAAGTAGTCACTGGCGAGCAGGCTCCGCAGGTACGCCGCACTGGGCCGATGTCTGCTGTAAGTACCGACCTCCTCGAACGCCTCACCGAACATCGTCAACAGGCCATCCATCAGCGCCAGGTCGTCGGAGGTTAGCTGACGAATGTGAAGGTCGGCGGAAGAAAGCAAGAGACCTCCTGAATGGAGAGGCACATTCTGGTGTGGCGCGGCCAGCGGGGCGGCCCGTGGCGCTTCCAGAGCTGCTCAGGCTTCAGCGGCGATCGAGTCCTGTGACCCCGTACGACGACTGCAGCGCATTGAGGTGGTGACGAACGTGACCGACCATGATGTACGCCAGGGCGCGGACCGACACTGGATTGTTGCTGGCCGTCCCGACGCGCTGCCAGGCAGCTTCGGTCAGGGCGATCAGCAACGACTGGTTCGACCTGCGGGTTGCGGCGAACTCCGCGGAGAGATCAGCCAGCGCGATGTCGTTGTAGGGCGACTCGGCAACATAGGAGTTCTCGTCGAAGCTCGGGAGCGGCGCCGCTTCGCCGCGACTGATGCAGAAGGCGCGATATCCAAACACACGCTCGGCATCAATCATGTGGCCGAGTACCTCGCGGATGCTCCACTTCCCCGGAGCGTAGCGAAATGTCTCCTGGGCCGGCGCGACTGACGTGACGGCGCGCGTCAGCTCCGTCAGTTGTGCCGCGAACGCGGGAAGCACCTCTGCTTCCGGAACGAGAGACACGTAGCGGAGATAGTACGGCGCGAATTCGCCCTCCGTTGGTCTGCCTGTCACTCCTGCTCCTCCTCTGTGACGTGGATGGCTCGCACATCGCGACGCTGCGGCTGTATGGCCCTGGTGTGTTCATTCGGCGGCATCACGCGAAACGTCAGGGACACCCGCCGGGAACGAAACCGCGGCTCGCCCTGCCACATGTCCACGGCCCGCGCTGGAATACCGTGGCTCCATCCCCATCGAGCCTCGCCGGTCAGCACGAGCACGCTGCGCGGCTCCAGCAGCAGTTCCCGGGTGCCTTCGGTGCTGTCCTGAGCGAACTGCATCACACAACTCGAGCCGAGGCTGACCGAGGCGACCGTGTCGCCGAACACGTCCTGATCGACGTGGGCGAAGATCCCGGCACCGGGAGGGTATTCGTTCGCCACCATCTGGTCGGGCACACGCGGCATCAGTCCGTCACGCCACAGGCGCACCGCCAGGTCGCCCGCCCACGATGGGAGCTCGCCAATCCTGAACGCCGATCGCGTGGCGTGGTGATAGCGATATCCGTACATCTGAACGCCGTGGTCGACGGACCGTATCCAGGGCTGCACGTCGGCAGCGGCGAGCAACTGCTGGTGGGTCTCTTCATCCAGATATTCAGGAACGTAGCGGAGGCCGGTAATCGCAGGGATCATCGCCTTTACCTGGGGCATCGTCTCCGCGAAATCATGGCACAACGACCACTCCAGTTGAATGCCACTGATCGACCAACGCCCTATCGGTAGTCCTCGCGCACCGGCGTGAACACGTCCAGCGCTTCCGTCGCCACAGGTGCGAACGCGTGGTGCGGGGAACCACCTGGGATGAACACCGTCATTCCCGGCCCCATATCGTAGAGCGTCTCGCCGACGGTCAACTGCAGGCGGCCGCTCAGGATTGTCGTCGCCTGCTCGTGCGGATGCTGGTGGCGCGGCAGGTGAGACCCGGCGTCAATCTGCACACGCATGATGGTGAGGCTGGCTCCGTGCATCAGGCGAGCGCGAAAGCCGGGCGCCAGAATTCGATCCGGAACCGATGCAATGTCCACGAGCGTCATGACTGTCCCTCCGATTCGAGCCGGCATGAGCGTTGTCAAAGATAGCTGAGCCACGCATCGCCGCGCCGCTGCTTGAGCGCCGCGAACCAACGCGACATCGGATACATCGCAATCACCACCACAGCCCACGCCAGGTAAACGACAGGCAGCGTATATCCCCAGTCGGGCGGAGCACTGAATGGATAGTGGGCGAGGTCTGGCGACTCGAACATCCAGTGCGCAGATCCATAGCGCACCAAACAGACGACGACGGCGATCAGGTGTATGAGGAGAAAGTGCATCACGTAATAGAACAACGGCACCTTGCCGATGACGAGCGCCGGCCGGAGGAGTCGTGGGGTTTTACGGTCCACGGTCCACAGGAGCAGCATCGCCGGACCGAGCGTCATCAACAGGAACAGCAGCGACGGCGGGTACTTGGTCGTGTTCAGAAATGAGAGGACGGTGAACGCGGCCGTCTTCTGCACTGTCCACCGCGCCGGGTCGCCATAGATATTGGAAATGCGAAGCACGATAAACGCCAGACTCAGCATCGTCCCGAACCGCAGGAGAAAACCGCGCCGGCGTTCACCGTCCCAGTCGTAAATCTGTCCGAGGCCGTATCCCACCGCAGTCACGCCGACCCAGGGAATCAACGGATAGGCGGCAAACACCATGTGTTCCCTGGTGTGCAGGACGACGCCCTGTACGTGCAGGATGGACCAGAGCGGACCCGACACCCTCACCGAGTCGAGAAGGTTGTGACCCAGGATCATGGCGACGCCGCATGCGGTCACCACGGGCACCGGCAGATGCACTCCCGGCGAGAGCGTGATCATCGCCCAGCCCAGCGCCCACAGCACGAGCAGCATCGTCACCCGGTAATCGGCGTTGAACTGGTATACGAGACACCGCACCAGCACGAGTTCCAGAAAGATCAGCCACAGCCCGCGCGTCAGCAGGAATCGGGAGAGTTCGCCCGGCGATTTACGTCGTCGCGAGAGGTAGGCGCCGGTGCCGGTCAGCAGAAAGAACACCGGCGCGCAGATGTTCGTGACCCAGCGCGTGAGGAACAGCGCCGCCGAGGCGGTCGACAGATTCGTGGGGTTCTGCCCGGGGATGCCGAAGAAATCGCGGGTGTGGTCGAGCGCCATGATGATCATGATCACACCGCGGACGACATCGACCGGTTCGAGACGGGTCCGCTTTGCCGGCGGTGTGTCACTCATGCGCGGAACGGCCGCTCGGCGCCTTGGTCCCGGATCGTTTTCCGCGAGGCGACACAGCACCAAGCACCCTGGCGATTGCGGTGATGGTGTTCCAGTTCCGCGTCGTCGCCGGCAGCTCGAACATGCGTTCGACCATGCCGAGGTAGCCGATGACTTTCGGATCCCGGCGGTAGACGCCGAACACGAACCGGTTGTCCCGCGCAACCACCTTGAGCAGCCACCTGCCAGACGAGGGGAAGGACATGGGCAGCGGCGGGGCCGATGAGGGACGCCGCGATAAGACGCTTACGAAGCGGACTTCGCCGGCAGCGGCCGGCTGGTCCCCGTAATGGTGGTGAGACACGAGCCTGACAATCTCGCGGCCCTCACAGATCATGATCTCGGCTTCGAATGGGAGCCTCCGCGCAAATTCGGCGCGGAGTTGCGCGGTCGTGACTGGACCCGGGATTACGAAGGTGCCCGCCGCGCCGATGCTCACGGCGCCAAGATGCGCCAGTTCGGCGGCGAGTGCACTGGGGCGGAAGGATTTATGACCGCCGACGTTCACTCCTCGCAGAAGAACTACGAGCGCCATGACGATGGGCTTGTCCCAGTCCTCGGCACGGATACGCCACGCTCCTGTCTGACGGCGGGGTTGGAACCTGCGCCCCTCAACGATAGCCGAACACGGGCGGGAACACGACAACGACCAGTGCCGCCCATGCGGAGTAGACGGGCAAGTAGGCGACCTGCCATCGTTCCAATGCGGCGAACGAGCCGCGGTGACGCAGGAAGGACGCATACAGCCACGCCGACCACGCCAGGTTGACGAGCAGAATGAGATTCTCTCCCAGAGCCGCCACCCGGTTTGGCGTGAAGCCGAACTCGGTGATGCGGGCCGCAATCGCCGCAAGGGCCACGCCGTCGACCACGAGCGCGCTGACCACGAGCAGCAGCTGCAGGCCATCGAAGAAGTCGGGCGGCGCCTGCAGATCGCGCGCGGAAGCGGAGTAGAGCACGAGGCCCACCACCAGCACCAACAGCAAGTCGAACCCGATGAGGACCTCGCGCTTCACGTTGATGGGGCTGCCGGTCCACGCCATGGTCGCCAGGAATACCAGCAGCAGCAGCGTAAACAGCGGCGTGAACAGCCTGGTCAGCACAGGGGCCATGTTTTCGATGACGCTTTGCTTCGCCTCCACGAGCCAGGATGCGACCAGGACCGCCCCCGCCGCGCCGCACGGAATCAGCCAGCCCTGTGCGAGCCACTCAGCGTTCATCTCGATGGCCCTGAACATCATCAACGTGAAAGCGGTGAGCACGCCGCCGCCGAGCGCGATCAGCACGTAGTAGATGCCCAGTTCCCCTGAGAAGCGCACGAAGTCCATGCGGCCGCCGTCCGCAAACCAGCGGCTTCTGACATAGGCGAACCCGACGGCCAGCCATAGCGCGATCGGCAGGTGCATGGCCGCCAATATTTCAGTGTCGCCGCCCGCGCGGAATGGATAGGTGTTGACGAACGCAGCCCCGGCTGCGAAGGGCAGCGCCAGCCACAGGCCGCTGACCAGGTCCGACGCGCGCTTCCAGAGGAAGTAGACAGCGAGTAGCGGGAAAACGAACAGGCTCGCGTTCCGGGCGTAGAAGGTCTCGTGTCCTCCGGCAAGATGCACACCAAACAGCTCGGGCACCTTGACGGCAACTCCGGCAGTGACCGCCAGGGCGAGGACGACGAGCGGTTCGGCACGGGCGGCGGCTGGCGGCGCGTCTTCAGCGTCTGGCGCGATGACCAACTGTTTCCACAACCGCTCGGAGTGCACGCGCGCGAACTCACGGGACAGCGCATCGAGGTTGCCCATACGGGTGACCGCGATGAGGAATGCTTCTCCTTCGGCGAGACCGGCGTCGATGAGCGCCGCCAGCTGGTCGCGCAGGTGTCCTTCCAGTTCCTCCACGTCAGAGCCGTGCAGCGCCTGCCGGCGACGGAGGTACGCACGCCACTGCGCGATTTGTTCCTCCAGCGGGCGATCGGCGAAGGTGGTCATGCCGTGCACGCCTCCATCCAGATCCCCCGCAGGGTGCCGTCCACAACCTGCCACTGCTGCCGCTGGGCAGCCAGCTGCATGCGACCGTCTTTGGTGATCCGGTAGTACTTGCGCTTGCGGCCGGTCTCAGAGGCGGACCACCTGGCGGCGACATGCCCCTGACGCTCGAGGCGATGCAGTACGGGATAGAGCATGCCGTCGGTCCACTGCAGATGGCCGCCTGACAGCTCGGCCACCCGCTTGATGATCGCGTAGCCGTAACTGTCGCCCTCGGCGAGGATGGCGAGCACCAGCGGCGTAGCCGACGCAGCGACGAGGTCCTTGCTCATGTCCATACGTAGAAGTTTTATACATTGCGATTCTATGTATGTCAACGCCTGGGAGCAAGCGCCTCGATTCGTGGAAGCGGTCCCGTCGGAATCGTGTAGCCGCGAACCTTCTTCAGGTTCGCCACGCGGGCCGGCGGTCACTCACGCAGGCGCAACTCCATGTACACGTTCGAACGCTCGTATGGCGACGGATGGGCGGGCGTGGCACGCGCAAATCCGAGCCGCTGATACAGCCGAATCGCGTTCTCCAGCCGGCTGTTCGTCTCGAGAAACATCCGCTCCGCCTGCTGCTCGCGAGCGAAGGTGATGGCCGCCCTGCCCAGGGCTTCGCCCAGACCGCGCCCCTGGTGAGACGCCTGCACCGCCATTTTCGCGAGTTCGAATACCGTGGGCGACTCGCGCAGCGCCGCGACGGTGCCAACCACCTCATTGCCGTCCATCGCGAAGAAAATCTGACCGCCGGTGGCAATGATGCTGGACTGCGGATCGCGCAGCACCTTCACATCGCTGTCCTCGAGCCGGAAGAGGTGCTCGATCCACTCGACATTCAGCCGCGCGAATGCTTCGGCCAGAGCCGGCCTGAAGGTCGTGATCGAAATAGCGGACATGGCCATCGATTATCGATTCACCGACTGGTATTGAGCGTTCGGAGATCGTCGCGCAGGCTACAGCGCGCTGATCGTGACGTAGTACCCGTCCGGATCTCGGACCGAGAACTCTTTCGTTCGAGTGTTCGGGTTGACATGCGGCTCCTCCGCGAACTGCGGGACGAGCGCGCGGGCCCTGTGCAATGCCTCATCGACGTCGTCGACGCGAAAGAACAGGAGGAGACCGTTGCCTGGCGTCGCGTGATCAGGACTCATCAGCGGAGGGTGCTCGTGGGCGCCCCATTGGTGGAGGCAGAGCAAGACCGTTCCATCCGAATCGAGCAGCTGGCCAAAGTCCACATGGGCCGGTGCGGCCTCCGGCTGGCCGAACAGCGACTGGTACCATCGCAAGCTCGACCTGACGTCCTGTACGCCGATGATCGTCCAGATGCGTTTCATGATTCTCCAGGGCCGCATGCCTGCCGCTCATGAACCTAGCCTTTGAATTGCCGGGGGCGCAAGTGAAACGGTCACAAGTGCGCCCGGCAATCGGTAAACAGATGAGTTCTGACGTGATTCCCGAACGCCGGGCCGCAAAGAAACCAACGACACGCGCCGATAGATCGGCGTGGACAACCCTTTCAGTCAGCCACCATTTCAGGGAGCGTCGATGAACATGTCAGCGGGAATTGGTCAGACCATTCGCATCAAGGGAGACGTCACCGCGCGTGAGCCGTTTCTGATTGCCGGCCAGGTCGAGGGTACGGTAGAGGTCGCTGGCCACACGGTGACCGTTGCCGAAGGGGCCACCGTCGCCGCCATCGTCGCGGCGGACACGGTAGACATTCAGGGAACCGTCAAGGGCGAGGTATCCGCCTCGAGCAAAATCGTCGTGCAGCTGACAGCGAAGATCGAAGGCGAGTTGTCGGCGCCGACGATCACCATCGCCGAGGGAGCGTTCATTCACGGCAAAGTGGAGACCACGCAGCGGAAAGCGGCGCTCGCGGTGGCGTCGTAGTTTCCCCCCGGCACGTCGAACAGAGCACGCGGCGAATCAAGACAGCGAAGGCGCGCGCTGATCCCTCGAGGGGACTGCAATCAGCGCGGCGCCTTCATCTGCTCACCTCGCACGTCATAGCGAAGCCCCACCATGCCGCTCTGGTAAGCCTTCACCTCCACCAGGTGCAAGGCGACGTCCTGGCTAAGCCCGTCGAAGAACGAGATTCCATCGCCGATCACGACCGGCATGATTGAATAGCGGACCTCGTCGGCCAGTCCGAGGCGAAGGCATTCACCGGATACCTCGCCCCCTCCAACGAACCAGATGCTGCCGAAATTGGGCCTCAGTCTCTCGTCCACAAAACGCGCGAGCTCGCCCGAGTAGAACTGAACGCTATCCCTGACCTTCCGCAGATCGCGACTGGTGAGGACGAAGGTCGGCTTGTCGCCGTAGGCCCATCCCAGCCCCCTGGCCTCGAAATTCAACGCGGTCTCATAGGTCCGCGAGCCCATGACATAGCAATCGATCGTCTTGAGAAACTCTTCCACGAACTCCGGGGTCATCGTCTCCCCGTCTTCGAACTTGTCCGAGGTCTCCATCCAGTCCACGCTTCCGTCCTTCCGAGCAATGAACCCGTCGAGACTCGCCGCCATGTGGATCGTCACCCGGGACTTCGTGTTCTCCATCGTCACGCCTCGATTCGCATAGCGGCCATAAGTTTTCGGTGCCGGCCGATGCCCATTCAAGCACGGCCCGCAGGACCAGGATCGTATCCGTTCGGTCCCTCAGAACCTGTACAAGTAGGAAGCCTTCAGAAACAGTCCGCGATTGACGGTCTGATATTGTCCGCCGCCAGTGATGAACCGGCCATCCTGATACTGGCGCTGCTCGTACAGCGACCCGTAGCCGGCGTGAACCACGGTCCCGGGGATGAACTCGTAGGACGCCAGCAGATCGGTCAGCAACTGCTGCCGGGAGCTGTCGAACTGTTCGAGCAGCCGCACGAAGAATTTCGTGTTGAACTGATAGATGCTCTTCGCATTGACGATGTCCACGGTGAACACGCGTTCGCCTGTGTCGGCCCGCGAGAAGCGCACCGCGTCCCACCCGACGAACTGGCTGAAGTGCACGGTCGGCTGCCATGTCACCTCGAGACCCCCGTTGGTCGAGCGCCCCTGGAACGGCGCGAACGGGATCGTAGAAGGTCGCCCAGGTCTTGTAGAAGAAGTTGCCACCGACGCTGCAGCCAGCTGAAGATCTGGGTGTTGCCGAACGCACCGAATCGGATCGTCGGTGCGAAACCGCTGCCCTCCCCACGGTTCGTGTCCGCGTCCCGTCTGCACACGGAAATACCCCTGCCTGTTGAAGTTGAAGGCGACGCCAAGCGTGAGGACAGCCTTCGTCGCCCATCTGGATATCATCGTGTCCGTACCTGGTGACTACCAGCGGATGCACGCGAATCAGGCCGACGCGCTTCGCCGCTTCCGGGTAGAAGTTGACCTCGCTGTAGAGGAATCCCGAGGTGAAGCCGGTGCGGTTGTAGAAGGCGGTGTCCGACTGGAAGTTGCGGTCGTAGTGCTCCACCTGCGGCGCAAAGAGCATCCGCCGCGTGTCGTAGCGATACGATGCCTGCGCACCGGTGCCACTCGTCGGCTGGCCCGCATCCGAAGTCTGCGTGAACAGCGACGTCGCGGACACGGCTTGCGACGTGCTCGGTTTCCAGGAGAGATCGGCGCCGACGACCTGGTTCCGCCGGTCCTCGATCGCGGTGTCGGACACGAGTGCCCCGACGTAGTTCGAATCACCGAGTCCATAGGTGGCGCGGCCGATCGTGAACAGCTTGTGCGGGCCGTCCGGACGCGTCCGGTCGCCGCCCTCTGGCGTCTCGTCGGAGGCCGACAGCACGCCGAACGCCAGGTCGCCGGCCGTGCCGGTGACCTTCGCGCCCCACGACGGATTGACGATGCGCCGCGTGTGGACGGCGCTGCGCATGTTGTAGTCGCCGCCCGTGCCGGCCATGCTGAACAGACCAAGCCCCTCCATGAAGAAGGATCGCTTTTCGGAGAAGAACGTGGGAAACCGCTGGTTCACCTGCACCTGGAACGCGTCGCTCTCGACCTGGCTGAAGTCGGGGTTGACGGTCGCATCCGCGGTCACCTGCGAGGTCAGGCCGTACTTCACGCTCAGACCCAGCTTCGGGGTGTCCGACCACCTCGCCCCACGCGTCCGGCGCCGTCCGTACCTGTGCCATCGGCCACGTCGCGCTCGGGAGCAGTTCGAAGCAGGCGCCGCGGCGTGAGGTCGTCGAACACCAGCTGCGCGTGCCGGTCGAAGACCCACTGTCCCGGCGGCATGTCGGGCCATGAATAGGAGACACCGGCCTGGCTCACATGCCGCCAGAACAGCACCCCCATCGTGACGGCCGGACTCTTCGAGAAGCGGATTGTCTGCAGCGGCAGTGCGAGTTCGACCTCGTAGCCGTCCGCCGTCCGTGCGCCTGCGCTGTACCACACGAAGTCGGACTCGAACTTCTCGCCTGCGGCTGTCGTGTTGACGGCGTCCATCTGAACACCACTCGGATTGACCATCAGGTGATACGCGGTCTGTCGCGACCCGGTCGAGTCCAGACTGAAGCCGATCCAGTCATCGTTGAAGACGTTGTCGCGCTTGCTCACCGTGGTGCGAACCGAATGTCGGATCGTCGGTCAGACAATGGAACGCAAAGTAGACGAACCGCTCGTCGTAGGTGATGCGCACCTCAGTGCGCTCGGGGGCCGGATTCCCGCGCAGGGGGTCGTAGGACAGCCATGGACCGAGCGTCAACGGCTCGCCGACGCCACGCCGGGTCGTCGAGGAGGCCGTCGATTTTCGGCGGGACGGTGGCCCGCGACACGTGCAACGCGGGACGATCCTGCGCATCGATTCGCCCCGGCACGGCGGGGCCGACCAACACCGCGAGGAGCGCGACGCACCAGCGGGTACGCATCGGCCAATACTAGGTGACGCGTGTCGGGGCTTCAATGCGAACGCGAGGCTCGTCGGCGCGTGCCGCCCACGGTGCTATTCGTCGGCCAGCACGCTCGGCTCGGCCAGCACTCCTGCAATGGCATCCTGCAACGCGTCCGGGTCGAACGGCTTCAACAGCACCCTGCTGATACCGACCGGCAGCGGCGTGATGGAGTGCCTCGCGGTGATCACGATGACAGGTATCCTGGAGAGCGCTGCCGATTCGGCGCGGTGCGTGCAGAACTCCCACCCGCTCATGATCGGCATCATGAGATCGAGCAGGATGATGTCCGCGGTGAGGCCGCCTTCGATCTGCTGGATGGCTTCCCTGCCGCCCGAGAATCCGGCGGGCTCGAAGCCTTCGTAGCGGAGCATCATGCAGATCGCTTCCCGGAGGTCGGCGTCGTCTTCGATGACCACGACCCGCACGCCAGTCATGAAGGGTCCCCCGGTCGGGTTCGCGCGGTCAGCGGCAGCGTCACCGTGAACGTGGCGCCGTGCCCGGGCTCGCTGTCGACGTTGATCCCGCCCTCGTGGGCGTCGACCAGCTGCTTCGCGATCCACAGGCCCAGCCCGAGCCCGCTGTAGTGGGCCGACGATACGGCCCGTTCGAACCGCTCGAAGATTCGCTCCTTCTGGTCCGCCGCAATGCCTATGCCTCGGTCGCGGACGATGATGCGCGCGGAGTCGCCGTTGCCGCGCACCGAGACGTGTACCGGCGAGCCCTCACCGTAGCGGATGGCGTTCACGATCAGATTCGAGACGACCTGGTCAATCCGGGACGGATCCCATTCGCCGACGACACTGACGGCGCCCTCGAACACGACGGCCGGTGCGCCCAGTGTCTGGTTGCCGTGAAACCGGCCGACGATCTCCCCGACCAGCTCCACGAGATCGACCACTTCACGATGGAGCTCGAGGCGTCCCGATTTGAGGCGGCTGACGTCGAGCAGCGCCTCGGTGAGCTTCTCCAGCCTGGTGACCTGTCGGTCAAGGACGGTGACGTGTCCCGCCAGGTCCGCCCCGGCAGTGCCGAGACTGGCGCTCGCGAGGCGGCGCGAGAGGGTGGTGGTCTGCAGTCGAAGTGTGGTCAGTGGTGTCCGGAGTTCGTGCGACGCGACGGACAGGAACTCGTCGCGGGCGGCCACCGCCGAGCGGAGATCGGCGACGAGGCGATTGGACTGCTGTTCGGCCGCCGCCCGCAGGTCGCGCTCGTACTGCAGGTCCTCGTGCAACGTGAGCAGCGCCACCAGCAACTCGCGGACGACGTCGGACGGCGCATCGGCGAGATCGGCGTCGGTGATGCTGGTTCGACCGGCGCCGATCTCGGCAAGGTGACGAAGAACGCTGGCGATGATGGCATCGCGCGGGTCAGCCACGGAAGCGTCTGGCGGCATCGAGTGCCTCGGCCTCCGTTTCATAGAACGACAACTGCGTGATGTTCATCGAAAACGCGACAAACCGGGCGACCGCGCGCATCACGAAGTTCGCCTCCACGATCACGAACATGTGTGCCAGGCGCGGCGCGATGCGGACCATCCAGTCGCGGATCACCGCGCGCACCGCCGCTGAAGGCCGCACGACCGTCGAGAGATCGAGCACTTCGACGAAGGTCGGCCACTCGCAGCCCAGTTCATACAGGCGGGCGAGCATGAGATCGATGCTTTCCACCGACTGCACCGGAATTTCCCGGTAGAAGACGATGCCAGGCTCGACTACGTAGATGCGCGACAGCAGCGTCTGGCGCTCCTCCGGCGTCATGTCCGCGCCGTACGGGCGCGCCTCGATCGTTGTCATTCGATTGATCGTGACCTCGATGGGGAACTCGCCGACCTCACCAGATGAACTGCGCGGATGTCATCGGGCCAGAATATGCGACGGAAGTCTGTCACAGTCGGGGTCCGCGGCCAAGCACAGCCTCTTGTGGTGTCGTCTCCCCACCGCGATATCCCGTCCGTGCATCCACGTCTACTTCGTCGCCTGAAGTCCTTCGGGGTCCGGGCGAAAGATCACGTACCGGATGTCCGTATCGAGACCACTCCACCAGTGCGGCAGATTCCCGGGGATGACGATGACGTCACCAGGACCGACGCGCCGGCTTACACCGCCTTCGATTCTGCTTCCGCGGAAGTTGGGCCGCCTGGTGTTCGGGCTGACACCCGCCGGCTTTTCATCGACGATGGTTCCACCCGTGACCAGCGTCGCCGTTCCCTCGAGCATGTAGTAAATCTCAGTCACGGTCGTCTCGTGCCGATTGACGTCCTGCACTGAGGTCTTGGGCCGGAACACGCCATAGACACCAACCTTGTAGCCTCCGACGTCGGTAACCCTGATCGGCACATCGCTGATGCGGTCCTTCGGCAGTGCATCGATGAAGGTCCTGATGTCGGATGCGGACAGGTCGAGCGCGGGTGGCGGTGGTGTCTGCACATGAACCTGCGCTGCGGCGCTCACAACCGACCATGCGCTGAGCACGACGCACAGCGGCGCGAGAGCACTCGTTCGTGACATTGCGGCCTCCTTCAGGCAAATTGCTGATGTGTCGTGGGACTCGATTCGACCGTTCGCGCTAATCGAACTCGCGCCCGGGAGCTGACTGTTCCAGGCCCACGCGTCCGGAGACAATCGCGGCCCGGGAATAGTTCTCGCCCGGAACCGGGGATCCAGCAAGGCGCCGCAACAGCGCAAGCTGCCCGATGTGTGTGAACGCGTCCGCGATCGGCCCTTGAAAGAGCCGCCTCCATTCAGAGCCAGCGGCACTGTCCTCGGCAAGCGCCTCGTCCAGCGCAAGAATTGCCGCGTGGAAGCGGTCAACGTCCGCGGCCCAGTTCCCGGGCGCGGACGCGTGCCACGCTTCACGGTCGCGAACAAACGACAGCGCCCAGTCCAGGAGGTCGCAGATGTGCGCGAGGATCTCCGCGGGTGTGCGACTCGTCTCGCCCACGCGGAACGACGCAAAGTGATCAGGAGCGTCTCGAAGGGCCTTGCCACCTCGGTATGCGAGGGTCGCGAGACTGTGTCTCAGAGTTACTCGTGAGAATCCATGGCTGCTCGTCCCTGGTTACGGCGCAACGATCGTCTCATGGACGACAGTGCGCATCAGTAGTGTCACTTCACATCGGCATCGTTGTCGATGAGCAGCTCTTTCAGGATCGCGCGATGACACCGCTCCTCTGTTTCACAGTAGCAACCGACCGAGAAGTTGACGCGGTGTGACATCGCCGCGAGGAGGGCGAGGTCGTGCTTCGCTTCAGGCCTGCTCATTTCACTCCGGTACTTGCGCGCGAAGGTGGACCACTGGGCCTCGGTCGTCGCCTCCTGCCCGAGTTTCATCGTCTCCAGGGTTGGCGCAAGATTCGGAAACCAGACATCGTACCAGTCGTCGGAGGAGAACCGCTCCTTCGATACGCCGCGTGGCGGACGCCTGACGGTTCCGACTCGCAGGCCTTCGCCGGGCAGCCGTGACGTTCCGAGACGAACGATGCGCACAGCCATGAGGATCAAAACAGCAGTGAAACGATGACATCGCGTCAGCCGGACGAGGCTACGACGCAGCCGCCACATCCTCGCACCGCCGAGCGTCCGCCACAAGCCGATGTCGCGGTCACTGAGTGCCAGGTGCGCGATGGTCGCCTGAACCAGCGTGAGCCGGCGCGAACCAGCGTGTGAGGCAGCGCGTGAGCCTTCTAGCGGCGGGTGCGCCGACGCGGTCTGGACGCCGACTCGGCTCCCGGCGGCTCCACGAAGGGCTGAACCTCAATCCGCTGGTATCGCACCTCGAGAATCACGAGCTTCTCCGCTCCGGCCGGTGCGTGAAGCGTTACCCGGTCTCCTGGTCCGGACTGCATCAATGCCCGCGCCAGGGGCGACACCCAGCTGATATGGCGTCGATCCAGATCGACTTCGTCGGCGCCGACGATGGTCACCACCTGTTCTTCACCAGCGGCGTTCACATAGCGCACGGTGGCTCCGAAGAACACCTGCGTCGCCGCCCGCCCGCTTCGCGGCGACTCGGGGTCCACGACATGAGCGGCATCGATCCGCTTCGTCAGGAAACGGATGCGCCCATCGATCTGCCGCAGCCGCCGTTTGCCGTACTGGTAATCGGCATTCTCACTGCGGTCGCCATTGCCTGCTGCCCAGGCCACCACCTCCGTCACCGCCGGTCGTTCCCGGGTGAGCAGGAAACGGAGCTCGTCACGCAGACGCTGCAAGCCGCCGGGGGTGATGTAGTTCTTGACCAGTGCTGTGGCGGTCGGCGGGCTCATCGGCAATCGTTTCATGGACATTCGATTGTTGATGGCTCCACTGCGCCTGTGCCGAACGGCCGGCACGCGATGCTCATCGCGTCGCTGCCCTGCTCGAACTCAATGCATGGCTCGCCGCTTCAGCGTCGGCGCCAGCAGGGTCGGTTTCCGTGACGATCGGCGCCCGGGCCAGGCGCCGGGCCGCATCGATGACCAGGATGGCGAGGAGCAGGTTGCGCGCGAGCAACGTCGCGAGCGCTCTCGGGGAGCCGTGCATCAGCGGGTTGAACGACTTGAACACCAGATTCGTGAAGAACACCACCAGCCCTGTCAGTACGGCGATCCGTCGATCCTTCTCGACCCATGAAATGCCGGTGGCCGGCGCCAGCCAGATCGCGAACTGCGGTGACAGGAGCGCGGACATGAACAGCAGCACGCCGATGCCGCCGGCCCAGCCCGCGCCGACGTGTCTGGTCCGGGCGCCGCGCCAGATCATCCACAGGCATGGAAGGGCCCCCATCACAAACAGCAGGATAGCGATGGATCCGTTCGTCGTTCCAATCCGCCACGCCTCCGACTCGACCCGCATGGAACTCCGATCGAAGATCATCCAGATGGCGCCGACCGTGCTTTCCACCTCCCATCCGTGCGCGCCGCGGAACGTCAATACCTGGTACAGGCCGGACGGTCCGGCGATCCACAGCCAGCCCGCCAGGACTGTCAGTCCGGCCGCCATCGCGGTCGCGAGCGGTGCGATCCGTCGACGTGCATCCGGTGACACCAGCAGCATCGGGAGAAACATCACCGGCCATAGCTTGAACGCGGCGCCGGCCACGAACGCGATCGCGGCGAGCGATCGGCGGTCACGTCGCCACGCCGCGACCCCGATCGCCGCGCACACTGTGGGCCACAGGTCAAAACGCAGGAGGTAGAGATCGAGGAGGGGAATCGCCATGATCGCGTAGCCTGCTGCGGCGACCACTCCCCAGCCCCAGCCCAGGGCGGCGACAATCGCCACGTCGGCGGCCATGCTGAGCAGCACCAGTGCGACGCCGAATCGCTCACGATCCCCGACCAGTGGAGCAAGAGTTCGAAAGGCCTGCGCGGTGGCCACAGGGAATTCGACCGGGAAGTCGACATAAGGACGACCGGGTCTGGTGCCGATCTTGTAATAGTTGTCGAAGTCGCCGCCGGGCACTATTACCGTGCTCTCGCGAATGGCGACAACGGCAATTGGCACATGCACGGCGAGCGATGCCCACAACACCCACCATGCCAGTCGGCCTGACTTCAACGACGCAGCAGAAAAGGTCATCACGCTCCGAGCCACTGCCTGGCGGCTTGCAGAAGATTCACAAGCAACCGCTGTGTGACTGTGTCCACGCCTTGCAGGTTCGCGGTCCGGAGCGCAACGCCCCTGACCAGATGAATTATAAGTTTGTCACCACTTTCGAAGCTGCGGGCGCGACGTGTACCACGAACTGAGCCACACGACGATTGCAACCCGTCGCCATGGCATCAGACGAAGCCGAATTGCTCCGCCTCGCCATCACCGCTCACGAGTCGCCGAGCGATCCGCGCCTCTGGCCGCAATTCCTCGAGGAGTGTGCCCACGGTCAAGCTCTCAGCGGGGCAGGCGACCGTATCCATTGCGAGCCCCAAGAAGGGCTCGCATTCAATGACGGCTACATACAACACAGCCCGCAATCAACCTGATGCGTCTCCGAGGTTGTCGATCGGCGAGCCCTTCGTGGGTCACCGGGCTGACGCCGGCTGCCTGTGCGCACAACGCACGCCCGACGAAGCAGAATAGAGGGGTGAACCTGACCGCCCCGTTGCCCTCAGCTCCTCTCGCGGCCCAGCATCCCTTGGTTCGCACCAACCACGGCATCAGTCGCGTCGACGAGTTCGCCTGGCTCAAGGCTGGCAACTGGCAGGACGTGATTCGCGACCCATCCCTCCTCGCCGCCGATATCCGCGACTATCTCGAGGCCGAGAACGCGTACACAGCCGCGATGATGCAGCCGACCGACGCGCTGCAGGAGACCCTCTTCGCCGAGATGAAGGGTCGCATCGCGGAAGCCGACGTGTCCGTGCCCCAGGACGACGGGCCCTGGGAATACCTGTCGTCGTTTTGCACAGGCGGCCAGTATCCGCGGTTCGCACGGCGGCCCCGCGGCGGGGATGCCAGCCTCGACCACATCTACTTCGATGGTGACGCCGAATCGGTCGGCGTGCCCTACTTCCGCCTCGGGGGGATCGAGCACTCTCCCGACCACGCCCGCTTCGCGTATGCGCTCGATACGCTCGGTTCGGAAGTGTTCGCCGTACGGATTCGCGAGTTCGACGGCACCAGGCGCTACGGCGAGGTCCTTGCCGACACGGCGGGCCGGGTAATCTGGTCGCTCGATGGCCTCGACCTGTTCTACACGGTGCTCGATCGAAACCATCGCCCGTGTCGCGTATACCGGCACCGCCTCGGCACCCCGCAGGCCGAAGACGTGCTGGTGTACGAAGAACCTGACCCGGGGTTCTTCGTGTCGCTTGGCTCCACAGAAGATCGTCGTCTCGTCGTCATCTCCTCGGGCGATCACGTCACGAGTGAAGTGCGGCTGATCGACGCGTCTCGAGCGGCCGACGCCACCACGGTTGATCGCGCCCCGGCAGCATGGGATCGAGTACCGCGTGCATGCGCAGCGAGACGAACTGGTCATTCTGACCAATGCCGACGATGCCGAAGACTTCAAGGTGGTTCGCGCGCCGGTGACCTCGCCGGAGCGGACCGAGTGGCGCGACTGGATCCCACATGTCCCCGGCCGGCTCATCGAAGGACTTCTCTGCTTCGCTGGTGAAATCGTCACGCTCGAACGGGACGGCGGACTTCAGCGGATCGTGGTCCACCACAGCGACGGCGGCGAGCACACCATCAGCTTCGACGAACCGGCGTACGCACTCGGGCTCGACCGTGGCTACGAATACGAGACGACCACGCTGCGCTTCTCGTATTCGTCGCTCACGACGCCGGAGCAGGTCTTCGACTACGACATGCGGTCACGGACGAGGACGTTGCGGAAGGAGCAGGTCATTCCGAGCGGTCACGACCGGTCGAACTACCGAAGCGCGCGCCTGTTCGCGACGAGCCACGACGGTGAGCAGGTGCCGGTGTCGCTCCTGTGGCACGCGTCCACACCACTCGACGGGAGCGCCCCCGGTACTGCTCTACGGCTACGGCTCGTATGGCCTGACCACTCCACCCGGGTTTTCAGTCGCGCGACTCAGCCTTGTGGATCGCGGGTTCATCTGGGCACTCGCGCACATCCGCGGTGGCAAGGACAAGGGCTACGGCTGGTACCGACACGGCAGGCTGCTCGAGAAGAGGAACACGTTCCTCGACTTCATTGCCGTCGCCGATCATCTGTGCACCGGCGAGCGACCGATCACCCGGCCGGGCCAGATCACAATCGAAGGAGGCAGTGCGGGCGGTCTCCTGGTCGGTGCGACCGTGAACATGCGGCCGGACCTGTTCCGTGCTGTCGTCGCGCACGTGCCGTTCGTTGACACGCTCACCACCATCTGCGATGCGGAGCTGCCGCTCACGCCGATCGAATGGCCCGAGTGGGGCAACCCGCTGGAGAGCCGCGAGGTGTTCGAGTACATGCTGTCCTATTCGCCGTACGACAACGTTGAAGCGAAGGACTACCCGCACATCCTCGTGACCGCCGGCCTCACCGACCCGCGGGTCACCTACTGGGAGCCGGCCAAGTGGGTGGCTCGCCTGCGCGCGCGCAAGACCGACTCGAATCTGCTGCTCCTGCGCACGTATATGGGGGCGGGCCATGCAGGGAAGTCTGGCCGCTTCACACGCCTCCGCGAGAGCGCGCTGCACTATGCCTTCGTGCTCATCGTGAACGGCCGCGCGTGACAGATTCCCTGCAACGTGCGATTCGCATCTCCGGAGGCCACTCGCAAGGCGAGCTGGGCACTGGCAGCACCGAGGCGCGACGTTGGCCTGACGATCGACGAGCCCAGCGCAGGCTTCCCCCTCGCGCTCGAATGTATCGGAAGGAACCGCGCTTCGAGCCGCGATTGGCGGTTGGCAAGAGCTGAGGACCCTGGTCGGGTCTGAAGACCAGACCCTGCGTCCTGCCTGCGAGAGGCGTCGTGACCTTCGCGGGCTTCGTGGCAAAGAAAAAGGGCGGTGACTGTTTCCAATCACCGCCCTCATCTGGATTGCTGATTGCATGATTGCCAACCGCCAATCTGAATGCGTTCCAATCAGCATTCAGCAATTGGCAATCAGCAATCGTGTCGTTACTCGCCCAGATCCCCCGTCCGCGGCCCGAGCGCTTCCTCGGGCTCGACGAAGTACTCCATGTCGCGCTCCAGCTCGAGCTCGTCGTCGCTCGGCTGCGGCGGTGCCGGCGGCGGCGGCGGTTCGTCCACCGGGATAGACACGTGCCGGTAGTACTCGAACCCG
Organism: uncultured Acidobacteriota bacterium; assembly: GCA_963697745.1. GTDB lineage: Bacteria > Acidobacteriota > Vicinamibacteria > Vicinamibacterales > CAVVIG01 > CAVVIG01. Next base: position 347,993 of record CAVOPD010000003.1, read on the forward strand.
GTGCCGGCCGGGATGAGGCGGCCCATCGTGACGTTCTCCTTCAGACCGCGCAGGTAATCGATCTTGCCGGAGATGGACGCCTCGGTGAGGACGCGCGTGGTTTCCTGGAACGACGCCGCCGAGATGAACGAGTCGGTCGACAGCGACGCCTTGGTAATCCCGAGCAGCAACGGACGTCCCTGCGCCGGGCGACCGCCCGCCGTGATGACGCGCTCGTTCTCCTCGAGGAAGCGGAACTTGTCGGTCTGCTCGTCGATCGAGGAACTCGGTGTCGCCGACGTCCTCGATCTTCACCCACCGCATCATCTGGCGCGCGATGGTCTCGATGTGCTTGTCGTTGATGTTGACGCCCTGCAGACGGTAGACCTCCTGGATTTCGTTCACCAGGTAGGCCTGCAGCGCCTTCTCACCGAGCACGTTCAGGATGTCGTGCGGGTTCGACGGACCGTCCATGAGCGGTTCGCCCGCACGGACGCGTTCGCCTTCCTGCACGTTGACGTGCACGCCGCGCGGCAGCGCGTACTCACGCGGCTCCGCGCCCGGCTCGTCGGGAACGATGATGATCTTGCGCTGACCCTTGACGATGCCGCCGTGCTTCACGACGCCGTCGATTTCCGAGATGACGGCCGTTTCGCGCGGCTTGCGCGCCTCGAAGAGTTCGACCACGCGCGGCAGACCGCCCGTGATGTCCTTGGTCTTCGTGGTCTCGCGCGGGATCTTCGCCAGCACGTCGCCCGCCGATACCGTCTCCCCGTCCTGCACCATGAGGTGCGCGTGCACGGGCATGTGGTACTTGCGGCTCGACTTGCCGTCCTTCGTCTTGATCTCGATCGCCGGCTGCTTCTTCTCGTCCGGCGAGTCGACGATGATGTAGCGCGAGAGGCCGGTGACCTCGTCCACTTCCTCGTGAACCGTGAGGCCCTCGAGGATGTCCTTGAACTTGACTGCGCCCGGTTCCTCCGTGAGGATCGAGAAGGTGTACGGATCCCACTCGACCAGGATCTGGCCCTGCTCGACCTGCCTGGCCGGACTTCACCTTCAGGCGCGCGCCGTAGACGATCGGGTAGCGCTCGCGATCGCGGCCCTTGGCGTCCTGCACGATGAGCGAACCGTTGCGGTTCATCACGACCAGGTTGCCGTCCTTGGCCTGCACGACCTGCATGCCCTCGAACCGCACCGTGCCGGCGTTACGCGCTTCGAGCGTGGACTGCTCGGACACGCGCGACGCCGTGCCGCCGATGTGGAACGTGCGCATGGTGAGCTGCGTGCCCGGCTCGCCGATCGACTGCGCCGCGATGACGCCGACCGCCTGGCCCAGTTCCACCATCTTGCCGGTGGCGAGGTCGCGGCCGTAGCACTTCGCGCAGACGCCGCGGCGTGACGCGCAGGTCAGCACCGAGCGGATCTTCACCTTTTCGACACCGGCGTCCTGGATGGCCGCCGCCTTGTCCTCGGTGATCTCCTCGCTGACGTCGATGATCACTTCGCCGCTGAACGGGTCGGTGATCCGCTCGAGCGTGACGCGGCCCATGATGCGCTCGCGCAACGGCTCGATGATCTCGCCCGACTCGACGATGGCGCGGGCTTCGATGCCGTCCACCGTGCCGCAGTCGTGCTCGTGGATGATGACGTCCTGCGCCACGTCCACCAGCCGGCGCGTCAGGTAGCCCGAGTCCGCCGTCTTCAGCGCCGTGTCGGCCAGACCCTTGCGCGCGCCGTGCGTCGAGATGAAGTAGTGCTGCACCTCGAGGCCTTCACGGAAGTTGGCCGTGATCGGCGTCTCGATGATCTCGCCCGACGGCTTGGCCATGAGGCCGCGCATGCCGGCGAGCTGGCGGATCTGCTGCTTCGAGCCGCGGGCGCCCGAGTCGGCCATGATGTACACCGGGTTGAAGGTCTTGCCCTCCTTGTCGAGGGCCTCCATCTCGCTGAACATCGCGTTCGCAATCTGCTTCGGTCGCTTCCGACCAGATGGCGATGACCTTGTTGTAGCGCTCGCCGTTGGTGATCGCGCCTTCGAGGTACTGCGATTCGACGCGAATCACCTCGTCGCGCGCTTCCGCCACCAGCTGCACCTTCTTCTCGGGAATGACCAGGTCGTCGATGCCGATCGACAGCCCCGATCGGGTCGCGTAGGTGAAGCCCAGGTTCTTGAGGGCGTCGAGCATCTCGACGGTCTTCTCGAGCCCGAACTTCAGGTAGCAGCGACTGCACCAGCTGCTGGAGCCCCTTCTTCTTCAGCAGGCCGTTCACGAACGGCATGCCCGAGGGCAGCTGCTGGTTCAGAATGACGCGACCGACGGTGGTGTTGATGATCTTGTTGGCGACCGGGACCACCTCGGTCCGGATGACGTCCTGGTCGTCGCGCGCCGCCGTCAGGTCCTGCAGTTCGCCGGTGAAGCGGAGCCGGATCGGCGAGAGCGTTTCGAGCTCACCCGCTTCGAGCGCCAGCATCACGTCGTCCGGGTTGCCGAACGCACGTCCCTCGCCCTTCGCGCCGCTCTTCGCCTTGGTCAGGTAGTAGCAGCCGAGGACGATGTCCTGCGACGGAATCGCGATCGGGGCGCCGTGCGCCGGCGACAGGATGTTGTTGCGACGACAGCATCAGCACCGAGGCTTCGATCTGCGCCTCGGGCGACAGCGGGATGTGGACCGCCATCTGGTCGCCGTCGAAGTCGGCGTTGAACGCCGTGCAGACGAGCGGGTGAATCCGGATCGCCTTGCCTTCCACCAGCACCGGCTCGAAGGCCTGGATGCCGAGGCGGTGCAGCGTCGGCGCGCGGTTCAGCAGCACCGGATGCTCGCGAATCACCTCTTCGAGCACGTCCCACACTTCGGGACGCTGCAGTTCCACCATCTCCTTCGCCTGCTTGATGGTGGCGACGAGGCCGCGCTCTTCGAGCTTGTTGTAGATGAACGGCTTGAAGAGCTCCAGCGCCATCTTCTTCGGAAGACCGCACTGGTGCAGCTTCAGCTCGGGACCGACGACGATGACCGAACGGCCGGAGTAGTCGACGCGCTTGCCGAGCAGGTTCTGGCGGAACCGCCCCTGCTTGCCCTTCAGCGTGTCGGACAGCGACTTCAGCGGACGGTTGTTCGCGCCGCGCAGCACGCGGCCGCGACGGCCGTTGTCGAACAGCGCATCGACCGCTTCCTGCAGCATGCGCTTTTCGTTGCGGATGATGACGTCGGGCGCCTTGAGCTCCATCAGCTTCTTCAACCGGTTGTTGCGGTTGATGACGCGGCGATAGAGGTCGTTGAGGTCCGAGGTCGCGAAGCGGCCGCCGTCGAGCGGCACGAGCGGACGCAGTTCCGGCGGAATGACCGGAATCACGTCGAGAATCATCCACTCCGGACGGTTGCTCGACTTGCGGAAGGAGTCGGCGACCTTCAGACGCTTGGCGTACTTCAGCTTCTTCTGCGCCGACTGCTCCGTCTTCATCTTCTCGCGGAGCTCGATCGACAGCCGATCGACGTTCACGCGCTTGAGCAGTTCCTTGATCGCCTCGGCGCCCATCTGCGCCCGGAAGCGCGGCATGCCCGAACGCGGGTCGGAGTGCTCCTCGCGCGCCTTGCGGTACTGCTCTTCGTTGAGCAGCTGGTTCTGCTTGAGATCGGTGTCGCCCGGATCGACCACGACGTACGCCTCGAAGTAGAGGACGCGTTCGAGGTCGCGGAGCGAGATGTCGAGCAGGTGACCGATGCGGCTCGGCAGCCCCTTGAAGAACCACACGTGGCTCACCGGCGTGGCCAGGGTGATGTGCCCCAGGCGCTCGCGGCGCACCTTGGCCTGCGTGACTTCGACGCCGCACTTGTCGCAGATCACGCCGCGGTGCTTCATGCGCTTGTACTTGCCGCAGAGGCACTCCCAGTCGGTGATCGGCCCGAAGATCTTGGCGCAGAACAGGCCGTCCCGCTCGGGCTTGAACGTCCGGTAGTTGATCGTCTCCGGCTTGGTGACCTCGCCGTGTGACCACGACAGGATCTTGTCCGGGGACGCGAGGCTGATCCGGATCGCGTCGAAGTCGCTCGTCAGTGCCGAACGGTCGTGAAATGAGGGTCGCATCTAGTTACACCTCCTCCAGAACGGGTTGAGGAGTCACGTCCGTGGGTTTCTTCTTGGTCTTGATCAGCTCGACGTCCAGACAGAGCGACTGGAGCTCGCGGATCAGCACGTTGAAGGACTCCGGCAGGCCCGCGGTGAACGAGGCGTCGCCCTTGACGATCGCTTCGTAAATCTTCGCGCGCCCCGTGACGTCGTCGGACTTGGCCGTGAGGAGTTCCTGGAGGATGTGCGCCGAGCCGTAGGCCTCGAGCGCCCAGACTTCCATTTCACCGAATCGCTGTCCGCCGAACTGCGCCTTGCCGCCCAGCGGCTGCTGGGTGATGAGCGAGTACGGCCCGATCGACCGCGCGTGGATCTTGTCGTCGACCAGGTGCGAGAGCTTGAGCATGTAGATGTAGCCGACGGTCGTCTTCTGTTCGAAGGCCTCGCCGGTCATCCCGTCGAACAGCGTGACCTTGCCGCTCTGCGGCAGGCCCGGCGCGGTCCAGCCAGTCCTTGATCTCGATCTCCATCGCGCCGTCGAACACCGGCGTCGCGAAGTAGAGACCGAGGGCATGGGCGGCCCACCCGAGGTGGGTCTCGAGAATCTGCCCGACGTTCATACGCGACGGAACGCCGAGCGGGTTGAGCACGATCTCGACCGGCGTGCCGTCCGGCAGGTACGGCATGTCCTCCTCGGGGAGGATGCGCGCGATGACGCCCTTGTTACCGTGCCGGCCGGCCATCTTGTCGCCGACCGACAGCTTGCGCTTCATCGCGACGTAGACCTTCACGAGCTTGATGACGCCCGGAGGCAGTTCGTCGCCGCGGCGGATCTTCTCCTTCTTCTCTTCGAAGAGGTTCTTGATCACTTCCACCTGGCGTTCGGTGCGCTCCTCGAGGTCGCGCAGGTCGTCCTCGAGCCGCGAATCGTCGGTGGCGATCTTCAGGCGCACCATCGTTTCGTACGGCAGCGTCAGGAGCACCTCTTCGGTGAGCTCGGTGCCCTTGCGGAGGAGCCGCTCGCGGCCGTACTCGTCGAACAGGTCCGACCGCAGCTGGTTGCCCTTCAGCATGACGATCACGCGCTTCTTCACTTCGTCGTGAAGAATGCGGATCTCGTCCTGAAGGTTCTTCTCCATCATGTCGAGCTCGTCCTGCTCGATCGCCTTCGCGCGGTCATCCTTCTCGATGCCCTTGCGGGAGAAGATCTTCACGCCGACGATGATGCCCTCGATGCCGGGCGGGCAGATGAGGCGAGGCGTCGCGCACGTCGCCGGCCTTCTCGCCGAAGATCGCGCGCAGCAGCTTCTCTTCCGGCGTGAGCTGCGTCTCGCCCTTCGGCGTGACCTTGCCCACGAGGATGTCGCCCGGCTTCACGTTCGCGCCGATGCGGATGATGCCGCTCTCGTCGAGATCGCGCAGGAACGTCTCCGACACGTTCGGGATGTCCCGGGTGATTTCCTCCGGGCCCGAGCTTGGTGTCGCGCGACTCGATCTCGAACTCCTCGATGTGGATGGACGTGTAGTAGTCGTCCTTCACCATCTTCTCGGAGACCAGGATCGCGTCTTCGAAGTTGTAGCCGCGCCACGGCATGAAGGCGACGAGCACGTTGCGGCCGAGCGCGAGTTCGCCCAGCTCCGTGCACGGACCGTCGGCCATCACCTGACCCTTGTGCACCTTCTGGCCGACCCCGATGATCGGCTTCTGGGTGATGCAGGTGTTCTGGTTGGAGCGCTTGAACTTCGTCATCGGGTAGATGTCAGCGCCCATCTCCTTGCCGTCTTCCGTCTCGCTCTCGACGCGGACGACGATGCGCTGCGAGTCGACGTAGTCGATGACGCCCGACCGGCGCGCCACGATGACCGCCCCCGAGTCGCGCGCGGTGATGTACTCCATGCCGGTGCCGACAAACGGCGACCGGGCGCGGAGCAGCGGCACCGCCTGGCGCTGCATGTTCGACCCCATCAGCGCGCGGTTCGCGTCGTCGTTCTCGAGGAACGGGATGAGCGAGGCCGCGACCGAGACGAGCTGCTTCGGCGAGACGTCGATGAACTGAATCGTGTCGCGCGGCGTCAGCAGGAAGTTGCCTGCCTGGCGCGCGTTGACGCGCTCCTCGACGAGGTTGCCGTCGTCGTCCACCTTGGCGTTCGCCTGGGCGATGACGTACTGGTCCTCTTCCCACGCGGACAGGTAGAACGAATAGGGCTCGAACTCGACGCCCTTCTTCTTCGACCGGCCGTCCTCGGACATCAGGTCGTCGGCCTCGACGATGTCGCCGGCCTTGTACTTCGGGTTGCCGCCGCCGTTGGTGATGATCACGTAGTCGATGACGCGGCCGTCCTTCACCTTGCGGTACGGCGACTCGATGAAGCCGAACTCGTTGATGCGCGCGTAGCACGACAGCGACGAGATGAGGCCGATGTTCGGACCTTCCGGCGTCTCAATCGGGCAGATGCGGCCGTAGTGCGTCGGGTGCACGTCGCGCACCTCGAAGCCGGCGCGCTCGCGCGACAGACCGCCTGGCCCGAGCGCGGAGAGACGCCGCTTGTGCGTGATCTCCGAGAGCGGGTTGGTCTGGTCCATGAACTGCGACAGCTGCGACGACCCGAAGAACTCGCGAATGGCGGCCATGACCGGCTTCGCGTTGATCAGGTCGTGCGGCATGGCGGTCGCCATTTCCTGGTAGACCGACATCTTCTCCTTGATGGCGCGCTCCATGCGGACCAGCCCGATGCGGAACTGGTTCTCGAGGAGCTCGCCCACGGAGCGGACGCGGCGGTTGCCCAGGTGATCGATGTCGTCCACGTTGGCCGGGTTGCGGCGCAGCTTGAGCAGGTACTTGATGACCTCGATAGAAGTCCTGCGGGTGCAGGATCTTCTCGTCGAGCGGCGTGTTCAGCCCCAGCTTGGTGTTCAGCTTGAGGCGGCCGACCCGCGAGAAGTCGTACTTCTGCGGGTTGAAGAACATGTTCTCGAAGAGCGACCGCGAGCTGTCCAGCGTGGGCGGATCGCCCGGCCGGAGGCGGCGGTAGATCTCGATGAGCGCCTCTTCGTGGGTGTGGATCGGGTCCTTCTTCAGCGTCTGGCTGATGATCGGACCGACTTCGTCCTTTTCGGGGAAGAAGATCTCGATGCGGTCGATCGCTCTTCTCCTGCGCCATCGAGATGACGCGCGGTTCGAGCGGCTCGTTCGCCTCGAGGATCACCTCGCCGGTCGCCGGGTCGACGACGTCGGCGGCCGCGAACGCGCCTTCGAGCTCGGCGTCGGCGATCTCCACCGCTTCGACGTTCGCGCGCTTGAGCGCCTCGACGGCGTTGCGGGTGATCTTCTTGCCGGCCTGGATGGTGAAGTTCTCGCCGGGGACGGCAGATGTCCTTGGCGGCGCGCAGCCCGACGAGGCTGTCGGCGACGCCCCAGTACAGTCGCGCCACCCTTCAGGACGCAGGCGGTCGACGGTGTAGAACGCACGGATGATCTCGTCGGCGCCGCGCAGGCCGAGGGCGCGCAGGAACACCGAGGCGAGGAACTTCCGCTTGCGGTCGATGCGGACGTAGAGCAGGTTCTTGGCGTCGTACTCGAACTCTACCCACGAGCCGCGGTACGGAATGATCTGCGCGATGTAGAGCGTCTTGTCTTCCGAATGGAAGAAGGCGCCCGGCGACCGGTGCAGCTGGGAGACGATGACGCGTTCGGTGCCGTTGATGATGAACGTGCCGTTCTCGGTCATCAACGGGATGTCGCCGAAGTAGACCTCCTGCTCCTTGATGTCGCGGATGGTCTTGACGCCGGTTTCGGGGTCCTTGTTCCAGACGACGAGGCGGATCGTGACCTTCAGCGGCACGGCGTAGGTCATGCCGCGCTCCTGGCACTCGTCGACGTCGTACTTCAGCTTCAGCCCGACCGTGTTGCCGCAGATGTCACAGACGTCGCCGCGCGCGTGGTTGCCCTTGCCGCAGCGCGGGCAGAGCACTTCGCGATCGCCGTACGGGTCGGCAATCAGCGTGGCGCCGCAGTTGCTGCAGGGCTTGCGCAGGTGATGGAGTCCGGCCAGCTTGCCGCACTTGCACTCCCAGTTCCCGATCGAATACTCGATGAATTCGAGGGAGGAGTTCTCGCGGAAGTCGCTGATCGGGAAGACCGACTTGAACACCGACTGGAGACCCGCGTCCTCGCGCTCGCTCGGCAGACGATTCATCTGCAGGAAGCGCTCGTAGGACTTCTTCTGGATCTCGATCAGGTTCGGTATCGGAACCGTCGTCTTGATTTTGGAAAAGTCGATGCGCTCGCGGTAGACGTTCTTGGGAAGGCTGTACATGCGTTAAAGACCTCGAGGAAAAAACCGAGCGCTTAAAAACGGCTTTAGGCTTCAGGTTCCAGGCTCCGGGACAATTGCGTAATCCCGAAGCCCGAAGCCCAAAGCCCAGAGCCAAGTCCGACAAGCGCCGGCGCCGAAGCGCCGAGCTACTTGATCTCGACCTTCGCGCCGACTTCCTCGAACTTCTTCTTGATGGCCTCGGCTTCGTCCTTCGGCACGCCTTCCTTGATCGGCTTGGGCGCGGCTTCGACGAGGTCCTTGGCTTCCTTGAGTCCGAGTGCCGTGATCTCGCGAACGACCTTGATGACGTTGATCTTGTCGGTGCCGATCTCGGTCAGGGTCACGGTGAACTCGGTCTTCTCTTCCACCGGTGCGGCAGCGGCGCCGCACCACCGCCCGCCGGCATCGCCATCGGCATGGCAGCCGCGGCCGAGACACCGAGCTCGGTTTCGAGCGTCTTCACGAGCTGCGAGAGCTCGAGCACGCTGATTCCCTTGATGTAGTCGACCACCTGCTGCTGCGTCACTTCGGCCATTTCTATCTCCTGCTTCGCTTGTCGCCACCGGCTCTAGGCTCTGGGCGCTGGGCTATGGGCCCTACTCTGTTTTCCATGCCTTGGGTCGCTCGCCTCGGCCGACAGCCGAGAGCCCGAAGCCCAAAGCCCGCTTGTGTCGTTACGCTTCCTGTCGCTTCTTTTCCGCCTGCACCAGCACGCTCATGAGGTCGCGCGGCGCCGCATTCAACACGCTGACGATCTGGACCATCGGCGCCTGCAGCACGAACAGGAGCTTGGCGTACAGCTCCGGCTTGCCCGGCAGGTTCGCGAGGTCGGTGACCTCGGCTGGCTGAATGGCGCGGCCCTGAACCACCGCCGCCTTGATCGTCAGCGTCGGCGTCGCCTTCACGAACGTCGTGAGCGTCTTGGCGAGCGCGACCGGGTCGGTCGCGGTGTAGGCGACCGCGGTGGTGCCCTCGAAGTACTTGTCGAGAGCCTCGAACGAGGTGCCCTTCAACGCGCGCTTCGCGAGGGTGTTCTTGACCACCTTGTAGGCGGCCTTGGCGGAACGGAGCTGCCGCCGCAGTTCAGTGACCTGCGGAACGTTGAGCCCCTTGTAGTCGACGAGGATCGCGGTTTCCGATCCCTGGAACGCCGTCTCCAGCAGCTGGAGTTCGGTGACCTTGTCTGCTCTGGTGACAGCCATTAGTGTTTCACCGCCACGTCAACGGCGACCGTGTCGATGGTCACGCCGGGACCCATCGTCGAGGACACCGTGATGCTCTTCAGATACTTGCCCTTCGCGGCGGCCGGCTTGGCCTTCATGATGCTCTCGACCAGCGCCTTGGTGTTGGTGACCAGCGAGTCGCTCGAGAACGACGTCTTGCCGACCGGCGCGTGGATGATCCCGGTCTTGTCGACACGGAACTCCACTTTGCCGGCCTTGATTTCGAGCACGGCCTTGCGGATGTCCAGTCGACACGGTGCCGGTCTTCGGGTTCGGCATCAGGCCGCGCGGGCCCGAGCACCTTGCCGAGGCGGCCGACGGCGCGCATCATGTCGGGCGTCGCCACGACCGCATCGAAATCGGTCCAGCCGCCCATGATCTTCTCGACCAGTTCTTCGCCGCCGACGATATCGGCGCCGGCTTCCTGGGCTTCCTTCTGCTTCTCGCCGCCGGCAATCGCCAGCACGCGCTTGGTCTTGCCCAGACCGTGCGGAAGCACGACGGTGCCGCGCACCATCTGGTCGGCGTGCTTCGGATCGACGCCGAGCCTGAGGGTCAGTTCGACGGTTTCGTCGAACTTCGCGAATTTCACTTTCTGGACGAGCGGGATCGCATCTTCGATCGTGTACAACCGATCGACGGCGATCTGCGCCCGTGCGGCGTTGTACTTCTTGCCGCGTCTGCGCATGTCCTATCCTCCGTGGTGCAAGCGAGCCCTCGCGGGCTCTCCCACCCAAATGAATTGCCAATTGCCAATCGCAATCGGATTGCCAATTGGCATTCAGCAATCAGCAATTCAGCAATTCTGTTTATCCGACGACGTCGAGTCCCATCGACCGGGCGGTGCCCGCCACGGTCCTGACGGCCGATTCCAGCGTGTCGCAGTTCAGGTCGGGCATCTTGAGCTTGGCGATGTCTTCGACCTGCTTGGCGGTGACCGTGCCGACCTTGTTCTTGTTCGGTTCGGCCGAGCCCTTGGCGATGTTCGCCGCCCGCTTCAGCAGCACCGGCGCCGGCGGGGTCTTGGTGATGAAGGTGTACGAGCGGTCCGCGTACACCGTGACGACGACGGGGATGATGAGCCCTTCGTCCTTGGCGGTCCGCGAGTTGAAGTTCTTGCAGAAGTCCATGATATTGACGCCCTGCGGACCGAGCGCGGTTCCGACGGGCGGCGCCGGCGTTGCCTTGCCGGCGGCAATCTGGAGCTTCACCATTGCCTGAATTTTTTTAGCCATGCCTGTCGCTTACTGGCTCTGGGCTCCGGACGCCGGGCTCTGGACAATGCCCGGAGCCGACAGCCTGAAGCCTGAAGCCTGCTTAGATCTTCTCCACCTGCAGGAAGTCGAGTTCGACCGGTGTGGAGCGGCCGAAGATCGTCACCATCACCTTGAGCGTGTTCTTGTCGAGGTTCACTTCGTCGACCACGCCGTTGAAGCTGGTGAACGGGCCTTCGTTGATCCGGACCTGCTCGCCCTTTTCGAACATGTACTTCGGCTTCGGCTTCTCGGCCGCGGTCTTCACCTGGGTGAGGATCTGATCGACCTCATCCTTGCTGAGCGGCGTCGGCTTGGCGCCCGCACCCACGAAGCCGGTCACCTTCGGCGTGTTCTTCACCACGTGCCACGCGTGGTCGGACATGTTCATCTCGACCAGGATGTAGCCAGGGAAAAACCGCTTCGAGGTGACGACCTTGCGACCGCCGCGCATTTCGACCACGTCCTCGGTCGGGATCAGGACCTCGCCGATTTCACCCTGCAGCCCATACGCCTGCACGCGCTGCTGGAGTGACTCGGCGACCTTCTTCTCGAATCCCGAATAGGTGTGGACGATGTACCACTTCTTGCCGTCGCCGGGTGACGGTGTCGACTCGGGAACGACTTCGCTGATCTCTTCGGTCATGCCGCACCAAACCGACGGAAGATCCACTGCACGAGGCTGTTGATCCCGAAATCGAGCACGAACAGGTAGAGTCCGATGAAGGCCGAGAACAGGATGACGACAACCGTCGTCGCGTAGACTTCCTTCTGCGACGGCCAGGTGACGCGCTTCAGTTCGTTGCGCACCTCGGTGAGGAACGTGCGCGCCCGATCGAAGCGACCGCCGGCCGCATCTCTCACGTTGTCCAGCGTCGTCGTCTGTGTGTTTACCGCCATAACGTCACTTCCCGGAACTGATGCGACCACGTCCACTGCGCACGGTCGAATTATGAAACTGGCAGGACAGGAGGGAATCGAACCCCCAACCCCCGGTTTTGGAGACCGGTGCTCTGCCAATTGAGCTACTGTCCTAACACCCATTGCGAATCGCTGATTGCTAACCGCTGATTGAAAGACGCCGCCGCAGCATGCGCTTCGAATCTCCAATCAGCCATCAGCAATTGGCAATCAGCAATTACTTCGTCTCCTTGTGCGGCGTGTGCTTGCGGCAGAAGCGGCAGAACTTGCTGAACTCCAGCCGCTCGGTCGTCTTCTTCTTGTTCTTCGTCGTGCTGTAGTTGCGCCGCTTACAGTCGGTGCACGCCAGCGCAATGATGTCTCTCATGATCAAACCCTGCAGGCTCTAGGCTCTGGGCCGTGGGCGCCAGGCCAGAAAAATGCGACGTTCGGCCGACCGAGGCTGTAACCCGGAGCCGAAAGCCCGACGCCTATTCAAGAATCTCGGTGATCGTGCCGGAGCCGACGGTGCGGCCGCCTTCACGAATCGCGAAGCGTGCGCCGGTTTCCAGCGCCACCGGAGTCAGGAGCTCGCCCGTGATCTCGGTGTTGTCGCCCGGCATCACCATTTCGACGCCCTCGGGCAGCTTCAGCGTGCCGGTGACGTCGGTGGTGCGGATGTAGAACTGCGGACGGTAGCCGGTGAAGAACGGCGTGTGACGACCGCCCTCTTCCTTCGACAGGACGTAGACCTGCACCCTTGAACTTGGTGTGCGGCAGGATCGTGCCCGGCTTGCAGAGCACCTGGCCGCGCTCGACGTCGGTCTTTTCAACGCCGCGCAGCAGCACGCCGATGTTGTCGCCAGCCTCACCCGCGTCGAGCAGCTTGCGGAACATCTCGACGCCGGTGACGACCTTCTTCGTGGTCGGACGGAAGCCGACGATCTCGATTTCCTCGCCAACCTTCACCTTGCCGCGCTCGACGCGGCCCGTGACGACGGTGCCGCGGCCGGAAATCGAGAACACGTCCTCGATCGGCATCATGAACGGCTTGTCGACATCGCGCTGCGGCAGCGGCACGTAGGAGTCGAGCGCTTCCATCAGCTTGATGACGCTCGCGACGCCGTCCGCATCGCCCTGCAGCGCCTTGAGCGCCGACAGGCGGATCACCGGCACGTCGTCGCCAGGGAAGTCGTAGGTCTTGAGGAGCTCGCGCACCTCGAGTTCGACCAGGTCGAGCAGTTCCGGGTCGTCGATCGCGTCGACCTTGTTGAGCGCCACGACCAGGTACGGCACGTTCACCTGGCGGGCGAGCAGGACGTGCTCACGCGTCTGCGGCATCGGGCCGTCGACCGCCGAGACGACGAGGATGCCGCCGTCCATCTGCGCCGCGCCGGTGATCATGTTCTTCACGTAGTCGGCGTGACCCGGGCAGTCCACGTGCGCGTAGTGCCGATTCGCCGTCGAGTACTCGACATGGCTCGTCGCGATCGTGAGAATCTTGGTGTCGTCGCGGCGCCCCTGCGACTCGGACGCCTTGGCGACCTCGTCGTAGGGAATGAACTTCGCCCAGCCCTTGTCGGCCGCCACCTTGGTGAGCGCTGCCGTCAGGGTCGTCTTGCCGTGGTCGATGTGCCCGATGGTGCCCACGTTGACGTGCGGCTTGGAACGATCAAATTTCTCTTTAGCCATGTCTGCGAACCTCGCGCTCTCGTTATGCCTTCGTCGTGTCTGGAGCCGATGACCAGGATCGAACTGGTGACCTCGTCCTTACCAAGGACGTGCTCTGCCAACTGAGCTACATCGGCTTTAGTGTTCGTCAGTCAGCAGTCGCGATCCGCCTTCGCCGCCGCAGCGGCGCCGGCGCGATTGTGCGCGGTCCGCCTTCGCGCCTCGCGCTCGGGCATGACAGCCGTTCGCCGGTCCGTTGGCTCGCCAGGCCGAAGTTCGCTCCCAGAGTGGGCGAACTAAGGCTGGAGCGGGAGACGGGGATCGAACCCGCGACCAACAGCTTGGAAGGCTGTGACTCTACCACTGAGTTACTCCCGCACTTTCCCTCTCGGTGCTGACGTCCACCGGCCCGGCCGGCGGTTCTTACTCTCTGCTCCAAGCTTCCGGCAGGCGAAGGTTGGTGGTGGCGAGGGAAGGACTCGAACCTTCGAAGCCGCTAGGGCGACAGATTTACAGTCTGCTGCGTTTGACCGCTTCGCTACCTCGCCAACTGTCTATGTGCGTGGAAACCGTGTACTTTCGGCGCTTACCTTGCGGACCGGAACGCCCAGGTCGTTGGAGCTGGCGGAGGGATTTGAACCCCCGACCAGCTGATTACAAATCAGCTGCTCTACCGGACTGAGCTACGCCAGCCAGACAAAAGTTGGACTTTAGCACGTCTTGTGCCACGAGTGCAACCGCTTAAACCCGTACGTTTCTCCCTGAGCTGTGGCCGCTACCGTCCGCCGGCGATTCCTCTCTGTCTCACCGCCTCGAATAACGCGATTCCGGCGGCAACCGACACATTGAGGCTCTGGACATGCCCCTGCATCGGGATCGACACCAGCCAATCGCAGCGCTCGCGCACCAGCCGTCGCAGGCCGGTGCCTTCGGCGCCGAGCACGAACGCAGTTGGGACTGTGAAGTCCAGTTGATCGTATCGCTTAGGTGAATCGCCCGCAAGCCCAACGGTCCAGACGCCCGCTTCCTTCAGCTCTTCCACGGCTCGCGCGATGTTCACCACGTCCGCGATCTTCACGTGCGAGGCGGCGCCTGCGGCCGCCTTGGCCGCGGCGCCATCGAGTGGAGCCGCATGGCGCGATTGCCTGATCACGCCGTCGCCACCGGCCGCGTCGACGGTGCGCAGAATCGCGCCGAGGTTATGCGGGTCCTCGATGCCGTCGAGAACGACCAGCAGCGGCGCTGCTGCGGCGCCATTCACCAGGTCGGTGATGCCGTAGTCGCGGCTCTCTTCGACATCAGCCACCACCCCCTGATGTACGCCGCCTCGCGCGGCCCGATCGAGTTCGTTGACGTTGACGCGGCGCACGGCGATGCCGGCGCTCTGGGCCGCGGCCACGGCCTCTGCGACGCGTCCGCCGGGACGATCGCCGACGCGCAGCTCGCGCACGCGTCCCGCGCGTATCGCCTCGAGCACTGAATTGATCCCGTAGATCAGCATGACGCGTCGAACTCCGCGTTACGCCGTCTCGAGCGCGCGCGCGAACGCGGCGGCGCGCTCGCGACACCCGACGATCGTCGCGATGCCGGCAGACGGCGAGAGCTCCGCGCCGCGATCGATCGCGGGAACGGCGAGGTCGAGTTCGGGCCCGTCGGCTTCTACCGGTGAGCGCCACACGAATGGGATGAAACAGGCCTTTCGCCTTCTGGCCCGTCTTCGTCTTGACGACATTCGCCACGGCGCGGAAGCGCTCGCGGTCCAGGCGTGGCGAGGCCGCCAGTTCCTCGGCCAGCGTGCGCACGACCGCGCGGGCGCCGGCCTCGGCCATCTCGGCCCGGATCGTCTCGTCGGCCAGGGCGGACGCGGCCGAAAAATCGAACAGCACGGCCAGCCTCGCGGGCACCTGGTCGAGCCGGTCCACCGCTCCGGTCGCAATCGGCATCACCGATGCGAGGTACGCCAGCCCCTCTGCTGTCGGGCTCATCGGCGTGCCTGACGCCGCGAAGTACGGCAGCGACAGCGTGGCCAGCGCGCGCGGGATCGGCCGCCTTCAGATAGTGGCGGTTCACCCACGCGAGCTTCTCCTGATCGAACACGCCGGCGCTGTGGCCGACATCGTCCAGCGAGAAGCGGCGGGCCATCTCCGCGATCGGCAGCAGCTCTTCGTCGTTCCCCGGCGACCAGCCGATGAGGGCGAGGTAATTCACCAGCGCTTCGGGAAGGAAGCCCTTGGAACGGAACTCGCCAACAGACGTCGCACCATGGCGCTTGGACAGCGGCGTATGGTCGGGACCCATGACCAGCGCGAGGTGCGCGAACGAGGGCGGCGTCCATCCGAGCGCCTCGTACAGCAGCAGCTGCCGCGGCGTGTTCGAAATGTGATCCTCGCCGCGGATCACCTGCGTGATCTCCATCAGCGCGTCGTCCACGACGACCGCGAAGTTGTACGCCGGCGTGCCTTCGGCGCGCACGATCACCGGATCGCCGATGACGTCGGTGTGGAAACGTACCTCTCCACGGACGGCGTCCGTGAAGCGGAGCTCACGATTCTCGGGAACGCGGACGCGGAGCGCCGGCTTCGTCGCCCGCCGCCATGCGCGCGTCAACCTGCGCGGCCGACAGACGCCGGCACGTGCCCGCGTAGCGGGCGGGACGACCGAGCGCCAGCGCCTCGGCGCGATCGGCCTCGAGTTGCTCGCGGGAGCAGAAGCAGTGGTACGCGTGGCCGCTCTCCAGCAATTGCCGGGCATACTTGCGGTACAGATCGCCCCGTTCGGATTGCCGGTACGGACCGTACGGTCCGCCCGCATCCGGACCCTCGTCCCAGTCCAGTCCGAGCCAGCGGAGGTCGGCGATGATTGCGGCCTCGGACGCCGCAGTCGAGCGCTGCGCGTCGGTATCCTCGATGCGAAGCACGAACGTGCCGCCGTGGCCACGCGCGAGCAGCCAGTTGAAGAGCGCGGTACGTGCGTTCCCGACGTGGATGTTGCCGGTTGGACTTGGTGCGAAGCGGACTCTCATACACAGGCTCCGGGCTTCAGCTCAGACCGCTTGCGAAGCAGTGCAGTGGCGTGGGCGGCGATCGCTTCGCCGCGGCCGACCGCATCCACACCTTCGTTCGTCTTGCCCTTGATGCTCACCTGATCGGTCGTGATGCCGAGCGCAGCAGCCATCGACTGCCGCATCGCGTCCACGTAACCGCGAATCTTCGGTGCCTCGAGGACAATCGTGACATCGACATTGACGACCTCGTAGCCGGCGCCGCGCACCACGCCAACCGCGGTCCTGAGCAGGTCCACGCTCGATGCGTCCTTCCACCTCGGGTCGGTGTCCGGGAAGTGCCGTCCGATGTCGCCCATCGCGGCCGCGCCGAGAATGGCGTCTGTCGCCGAGTGGCATACCACGTCGGCATCCGAGTGACCGAGCGCGCCGCGCTCGAACGGAATGGTCACGCCACCCAGCACAAGGAGCCGTCCGGCCACCAGGCGATGAAGATCGTACCCGGTGCCAACGCGTGCGACGGCCGGGCGAGTCGCCGATGGTGGTTTTCGCAATCGCATCGATCAACGGAAGATCTTCAGGCGTGGTGAGCTTGATGTTGGTCTGCTCGCCCTCGACCAGCCGGACGGGGTGTCCGGCGCGTTCGGCCAGCGTGGCCTCATCGGTCGCCTCCGACCCGCTCTCGCCAAGAGCCAGCGCGTCGCGAAGCACACGTCGAGAGAACACCTGCGGCGTCTGCGCAAGGTAGACAGCCTCCCTGGGGATCGTCTCCAGCACGAACGGTGTGCTCTCTCCGCCCGAGCGCTTCACGGTGTCGCGCGACGGCATCGCCGCCAGCGCGGCTCCAGACTCCGCCGCCGCGGCGATGGTCCTCGAGATCAATCCAGGCGTGGCGAACGGCCGCGCCGCATCGTGAATGACAATCAGGTCGGCCTGCTCGGCGCGACCGCCTGGAACGCGCACAGCACCGAGTCCTGCCTCCGCGCACCACCCGCGACGATGCGGACCGGTTTGGGCGAGGCGCGCAGGTAGGGCGGGGGCTCCGCCACCAGTTCGGCGGGCAAGGCCACGACCAGCTCGTCGATCTGCGGGTGCGCCAGGAACAGCGCCACGCTGCGCTCGAGCGCCGACTGCCCGCCGATGTTGAGGAACTGCTTGGGCACCGGGCCGCCGAAGCGCTGGCCGCGCCCGCCCGCTGCGATGATGGCTGAGACAAACATGGGGGGAAACGTCGATTATAGACCGCTGGGTGAGACTCCTGCGGATTACGACGCCGGGCGATTACGGCGCCGGCTGACCGACCCGCGCCGCCGCGCCGCCAGCCACGACCGCGTGCACCCGGTCGGCCAGGCGCTTGGCATCGCGAACGCTCGGCGACGGCAGCGTGGGCGGAACGATCGGGTCGTGCACGATCAGTTCGACATTGCCGGGTTCGGTGCGCAAGCGCCCCTTCTGCATCACGTGGCGGGTGCCGATCACGGTCAGCGGGACGATCGGCAGCCCCGCTTCGAGGGCGAGCAGGAAACTCCCTGCCTTGAATCGCGCGACCGAGCCATCGATGCTGCGCGTCCCCTCGGCAAAGATGATCAGCGAGAGTCCGTTGTCGACGAGCGCCCGCCATCGATCGAGAATTCCCGAGTGGTCCGGCTTGCGGCGGTCGACGAACAGGTGTCCTCCGCGACGCAGATGCCAGCCGAGCACCGGAAACCGCGCCAGCGACTCCTTGGCGATGATCCGGAGCTGGTACGGCAGCGAGGCGAAGAGCACCGGGATGTCGTAGATGCTCTGGTGGTTCGACACGAACACGTAGGTCGTACCGGGCGTGATCCGCTCCAGACCCTGCACGCGAACCTGCACGCCGGTCGTCTTCAGAATCAGCCAGGACCAGGCGCGCGCGCAGCGGTGGGCGAAGTGTCCCCGACGGTCGAAGAGGCTCGACACGATCGACGCCGCGCCAAGCACGATGGTGTAGACGCTGATCGCGGGGATCAGATAGAAGACCGTCCGCCACCAGTGATACGGAGGGATGCGCCGCAACGGAATCGTGTCAGGTCTGCTGCGCCGCAGGCGTCGCCGTCGCGGACGCAGGCACGCTCGGAGCCGGTGCGGTCGACGAGCGGGGACGATCGGTCATGTACCCGGAGGCCGGCACCTGGCCGGCCATGCCGGCATCGATGAAGCGGCCGAAGATCATCTTGCCGGCCGTGGTCTGCAGCACGCTGGTCACGACGATGTCGATGGTCTTGCTGATCATCTTGCGCGCGTTGTCCACCACGACCATGGTTCCATCGTCGAGATAGGCGACGCCCTGGTTGTACTCCTTGCCTTCCTTGAGGATGAACACCTTCATGATCTCGCCGGGCAGCACGACCGGCTTCAACGAGTTCGCCAGTTCGTTCACGTTCAGCACGGCAACGCCCCGAAGCTGAGCGACCTTGTTGAGATTGAAGTCGTTCGTGACGATCTTTCCCTCGAGGGTGCGGGCCAGTTCGATCAGTTTCAGATCGACCTCCTTCACCTCGGGAAAATCCACGTCGGAGATCATCACCTCGACACCCGACATCTTCTGAATCTTCTGGAGGATGTCGAGCCCGCGGCGGCCGCGGTTGCGCTTGAGTGAGTCGCCGGAGTCGGCGACCAGCTGCAGCTCCTTCAGAACGAACTGCGGGATGACCAGCGTCCCGTCGATGAAGCCTGTGTCACAGACATCGGCGATGCGTCCGTCGATGATCACACTGGTATCGAGAATCTTGTAGCGCCGCTGCGACCCCGTGGCCCTGAACAGCGCAATCAGGCGGGCCGGCTCGAGCCACTCGCCGTTCTTCCCACCGAGCACCAGGCCCAGATACGGGAGAACGATGAGCAGGAACGCGTGCAGGAACTCGACCTTGCGGTCGGCGCTGTCGGCAAAGAACAGCCCGGACTCGATGCCCCGCGCAACCGCGAGGCCGACGATGCAACCGAGCAAGGCACCGAGTACGCGCGTCGGCGCGGTGTCGCGCAGACGCGTTTCGAACATGACGACGAGAGCGGCGAGAACGACGGCGAAGGCAACGTTGAGAATGAGTCCGACGGGCAGCGGCTGCAGCAGCGCCGCAGAGTAGGCGACGGCGGCGACGATCAGGACACGGGCGAGCACAAACCAGGCCATTGGGGTCCCCCGCTAAGAAGGGCCAACCATACCATCAAATCACGAGAGGAGGGCGTCGAGCGCTTCGCCAACACCGCGAACGCCAACGAGTTCGCAGGTGCCGTTCGAGGGCGATCCGATCTTCCGGATCGATGTTCGCCTCGGGCATGATGCAGCGCTGAAAGCCCATCTGCGCCGCCTCGCGGATGCGAAGTCCGGCCTGCGAGATCCCGCGCACCTCTCCGGCCAGGCCAATCTCGCCGAACACGGCCGTCGTCCCGGGGATCACGCGATTGCGAACACTCGACGCGATCGCGGCAACGATGGCCAGGTCCGCGGCCGGCTCGTCGATACTCATCCCGCCGGCGATATTCACGAACACGTCGTCGCCGATCAGGTTCAGGCCGGCGCGCTTTTCGAGGACAGCCAGCAGCAGCGAGAGGCGCTGCGTGTCGATGCCATTCGCGGTCCGCCTCGCGTTCCCGTACGTGCTCGTGCTGACGAGTGCCTGCACCTCGACGAGGATCGGGCGCGAGCCTTCTATCGAACACAGCACTGCGGAACCCGGCGCATTCGCCGGTCGTTCGGCCAGGAACATCTTCGAAGGGTTCGGCACCGGCTTCAACCCGCTGGCGGTCATCTCGAAGACGCCGAGTTCGCTGATCGCGCCGAACCGATTCTTCACGGCGCGCACGACACGATGCGAGTGGTGCCGCTCCCCTTCGAAATACAACACCGTATCGACGATGTGCTCGAGCGCCTTGGGACCGGCCAGACTGCCCTCCTTCGTGACGTGCCCGACGAGCAGAATCGGCACGTTCTGTCCCTTCGCGGCAAAGAGCAGCTGCGTCGCGGCCTCGCGAACCTGGCCGATGCTGCCAGGGGCCGACTGGAACTTGAGGGAAAACACGGTCTGGATGGAATCGACGATCACCAGCGCCGGGCGGATGCGGCCGATCTCTTCCAGGATGCGCTCGAGGCACGTCTCCGCGAGCAGATAGAGTGGCGCGTCCGCCACACCGAGACGCTCGCCGCGCGACTTCACCTGGTGTTCGGATTCTTCACCGGAGCTGTAGAGGACCGCTCCTGCCGTGCGCGCCATGTTCGCGGCGGCCTGCAGCAGCAGCGTGGACTTTGCCGATGCCGGGTTCTCCGCCGAGAAGCACGAGCGATCCCGGCACGATGCCGCCACCGAGGACGCGATCGAATTCATCGATGCCGGTGGACAGACGGGCGTGCTGTTCGATCGAAATGTCGGCGTAGAGCCGCGCTGCCGCCGCGCCGGCCAGCGCATACCGGTGGCCAAGCGCCGCCGCGCCCGCACCCAAGGCGCTATCGGTGGGGCGCTCTTCCACATACGAGTTCCACGCGCCACAGTCCGCGCACTTGCCGACCCATTTGGCCGCCTGTGCGCCGCACTCCTGACAGACGAAGACGGTTGAAGGACGCTTGGCCATGAATCGATCCAGTTGGTGAGTTAGCGGATTGACGAGTTGGTGAATTCCATTGGTGATCCCTTAACGGATTACGATTCCCGACCGCGGCAACTTCCCGGCTGACCAATCAGCCATTGACCACGATTCACCAACTCACCAACTCACCAACTCACCAACTCACCAACTCACCAACTCACCAACTCACCAACTGCACGTATCACCTGTAGACCCGTTCGATACGCGAGCCGACGCGGCACACAACCTCCCAGGGGATTGTCCCGATGGACGCCGCCATTTCGCGCGCGTCGACGCGATCGGCTCCCTGGCTGCCGATGATCACCACTTCGTCGCCTGGCGAGATGTCCATGCCCGTGACGTCGGCCATCAGCATGTCCATGCACACGGAGCCGACAATGGGGGCACGTCGGCCGCGGATCAGGACCACGCCGCGCCCTGCAAGCCGCAAATCCAGGCCATCGGCGTACCCTGCGGGGACAATCGCGATCGTCGTCGGCCGCTCGGCGGTGAATCGAGCCACCATAGCCGGTGATCTCGCCCGAGCGCATCCCTTTCACGGCTACGACTCGACTCACCAGCGTCATCACAGGCTGCAGCGGCAGGGTGGACGCGAGCGGCGGCGGCACGATGCCATAGATCAGGAGCCCGGGCCGTACGAGGTCGTACCAGACACGCGCATCGCGAAGCAGCGCTGCGCTGTTGGAGGCATGACGGTAGCGCGGCGTTCCGCCGAGCGCTGTCACCTCGGCAACCGCCCTGTCGAAGCGCACCCGCTGCTGCTCGAACAGCGTCGAGTCGGGCACGTCGGCCGTTGCGAAGTGGGTGTACACGGCGTCAAGGTGCAGGTTCTCACTGGCGAGCAGGTCCGGCAGGGTGGCGCGAAGGTTGTCGAACCGGAATCCGAGCCGGTTCATGCCGGTGTCGATCTTCAGGTGGTAGGCGAGCGTGCGCTTGTACCGCGCCGCGGCGGCCTGCACGGCTTGCGCGGCGCCTGGCGTCGAGATCGTCGGCGTCAGGTTGCAGTCGAACAACCCGTCGAGATCGCTGACGCTGAGCGCGCCGAACACGAGGATTTCCGCGCGCACGCCAGCCGCGCGCAGCACGGCACCTTCTTCGATGTCCGCGCACGCGAGCAGGTCGGCGCCAGCGTCCTCGAGTGCGCGAGCCACCTGGCCCGCGCCGTGTCCGTAGGCATTGGCCTTCACGACCGCAATCACCCCCGGCGGGCGAGTCGGCTGCTCACGGGCGAGAAACTCGACGATGTGGCGATAGTTCGATTTGAGCGCGTTGAGGTCGATGCGTGCGGTCGTCGGACGGATCAATGCGATCCTCCGCCCCCGGCGCCCGCGGCGAGATTCTCGAACCTGGTGAACTCGCGGATGAACGCCAGCTTCACGACGCCGGTCGGCCCGTTTCGCTGCTTGCCGATGATCAGCTCCGCGGTGCCGGTCGCGTCCGAAGGTGGCGCATTCTTGTCGACGTATTGATCTTCGCGGTAGATGAAGATGACGACATCGGCGTCCTGTTCGAGGGCGCCCGATTCTCGGAGATCGGAGAGCTGGGGCCGGTGGTCGGCACGGGACTCGGTGGCTCGACTCAACTGCGAGAGCAGGATGATCGGCACCTTCAACTCCTTGGCGAGCCCCTTGAGCGACCGCGAGATCGACGCCAGTTCGAGCGTGCGGTTCTCGAAGCGGCCGCGGCCCTGCATCAGCTGCACGTAGTCGATGATGATCAGGTGCAGACCATGTTCAGCCTGCAGACGGCGGCATTTGGCACGCATCTCCAGCACCCCGATTGACGGCGTGTCGTCGATGTAGATCCGCGCCTCGCTGAGCGTGCCCAGCGCCTGAGAGAGCTTGCCCCAGTCGCGTTCGCCGAGGAACCCGCCGCGCAGACGATGGGCGTCGATCCGCGCCTCGCCGGTGAGCATGCGCAGGAACAGCTGCTCCTTCGACATTTCCAGGCTGAAGATGCCGACAGTCATGTCGGTGGTGGTGCCGACGTGCTGCGCCATGTTGAGCACGAGGCTTGTCTTCCCCATCGAGGGGCGTGCCGCCACGATGATGAGGTCGGACGGCTGTAGTCCCGACGTCATTTCGTCGAGGTCGGTGAAGCCGGTCGGCACGCCGGTCACCAGTTCCTTGCGGGACGCCAGCTTCTCGATCGTATCGAGGCTGCTCTCCGCCAGATCCTTCAGCGACACGAAGCCGTCGCGGACCTTGCCGTCGGCGATGGCAAAGATCGCGCTCTCGGCCTGATCGAGGATGGTGTCCGCTTCCTCTTCGGCGTCGTACGCGTTGGTGAGAATCTTGTTCGCCGAGTAGATCAGGCTGCGGAGTGTCGCCTTCTCCTTGATGATCCGCGCGTAGTGCTCGACGTTGCTCGAGCGCGGCACGCCGTCGACCAGCGCCGAAATGTACGCGGGGCCGCCGACCTGATCGAGTTCACCGGCACGCGTCAGTTCTTCCTTGAGCGTCACCAGATCGATCGCGTCGCCACGCTCCGCGAGACGGACCATCTTCTCGAAGATGCGGCGATGCGCGTCGCGAAAGAAGTCCTCGGCGTCGATGACCTCCGCGGCGGCATTGAAGGCGTCGTTATGGAGCAGGATTGCGCCGAGCACGGAACGTTCGGCTTCGAGGTTGTGCGGCAGCGTGCGTTCGGCGACAGAGACTTCGGCCATCGACAGCTACATTCTCTCGACCGCGGCGCGGCATCCGTCGACGCGGGCAGCGCGCAAAAAATAAAAACTCGGGATCGACACGGAGTCGGATCCCGAGTTGGTGTTCGTCCGGGCTGGCGCGTTCCAGCCGGCGCGGCGCGAGGTCTACTCGGCCGCGGGTGCGGCCGATGGAGACGGTGCTGCGGGCGGCCGCAGCTCCCTCGGCAACGACCCGCACCTTGATGGTGGCGGTCACGTCGCGATGGAGTTTCACCGGCACCTCGACGTCGCCAATCTTCTTGATCGGATCGGCGAGCTGCAGCTTCCGGCGGTCGATGTTGAAACCCTTGACGGCAAGCGCCTCGGCGATGTCGGTCGTCGTCACCGACCCGTACAGCGCCTGGGTGTCGCCGACGCGGCGGGCAATCAGCACCTCCACGCCCGTTCAGGCGGGCGGCTTCGGCGTC
This sequence comes from uncultured Acidobacteriota bacterium, assembly GCA_963697745.1. Taxonomy (GTDB): domain Bacteria; phylum Acidobacteriota; class Vicinamibacteria; order Vicinamibacterales; family CAVVIG01; genus CAVVIG01. Next base: position 372,122 of record CAVOPD010000003.1, read on the forward strand.
GACAATCTTGCGCTCGTCGGCTTCCTTCGCGTCGAATTTCGCGCGCTCACGCTCGACCTGTTTCTTGTTGCCGTCAGTGGCGAGCAGGGCCAGCTTGCGCGGCAGCAGGTAGTTGCGCGCATAGCCGTCGGCGACCTTGACGATTTCGCCCCGCCGACCGAGGTTATCCACGTGGTCTCGAAGAATCACTTCCATTGAAAGCCTCACCTGAATTGCTGATTGCCAGATGCCGATTGCTGATCGAGAGCTGGTGACCGGAGGTGTTGTGCCTCCGGTCAGTCGTCCCCGCGTGCCGTCTTTCCAGTCAGCAATCAGCCATCAGCAAGTCGGCAATGTTCTTGTCAGTCCGTCACGTACGGGATCAGCGCAATCTGGCGCGCCCGCTTCAGCGCCGTCTGCAGCTTCCGCTGGTGCATCGCGCACGTGCCCGAGATCCGCCGCGGCAGAATCTTGCCGCGCTCCGGCACGAACGGCATCAGCAGCTTCACATCCTTGTAGTTGATGTCGTCGATCTTGTCCGCGCAGAACTTGCAGACCTTGCGGCGCCGGAACATCGGCCGGCGCTGTCCCTGGGCCTTGTCAGCCGTCTTCTTATCGGCGCGGCCGCGAGCCGCCGCCACCTGAGCGTCCCTGTCCGAATGCCATGGTCTAGACCTCCACCCCGTCAAAGCGATCATCGCCGTCGTCGTCGTTGTCCGACGAACGACCCTCACCAGGCTGCCGCTGCGGGGGCAGGCCGCGCTTGACGCGGCGCCGCTCCGACTCGGTCTGGCGCTTGGTGCGGGTGCGATCGACAACCTGCTTCTCTTCGTCCACGCGCACGATCATGTGGCGGACGACCTGATCGATCACCTTCAGGCGACGATCGAGTTCCTTCATCAGCTCGCCGGAGCCGTTGATCGTCTCGAGGACGTACACGCCCTCCTTGAAGTGGCCAATCTCATAGGCGAACTTGCGGCGCCCCCAGTTCTCGGTTTTCTCGATCTGGCCGTTCAGGCGCGTGACGATCTGCGCCACCTGCTCGTGCAGTTCGTTCGCCTGCTGTTCGGCGGTTTCGGGGGGAAGAATGTAGATCAGTTCGTACTGCCGGTCTGCCATGCGTGCTCCTTCAGGACACAGCGGGATGGCCCAGGGGCCAGGATCCGCGGCGGCCACCAGAATGGTGGCAAGGTTCTTACCGAAATTGCTGATTGCTGAACGCTGATTGCTAATCTCTCGACGTTATCGACTGACGACTTGCGACTTGCGACTTGCGACTTGCGACTTGCGACTTGCGACTTGCGACTTGCGACGTAGTTGAACTTGTTCATCGCCGCTTCGATGCCCTGCTCGACGAAGAGCTCCACGGCATCAGCGGCCCGACTGATCGCATCAGCGGCCGCCTCCCGCTCGTCAGCTGCGAACCGCGCCAGCACATGATCGGCGAGATCCCATGCCGGGTCCCCTCGTCCGACGCCGATGCGAAGGCGTGGAAATTCGGTCCCTACGTGCTGAATCAACGACTTGAGGCCGTTGTGCCCGCCGGCCGATCCCGACCGCCGCAGCCTGCAGGCGGCCGAGCGGGAGTTGCACCTCGTCGGCCACCACCAGCACGTCGGCGGGTTCCAGCTTGTGGAAGGCCGCAACGCGACCGACTGCCTCCCCGCTCGAGTTCATGAAGGTCTGCGGCTCGACCAGCACCACGCCGCGGCGTCCAACGACCACCGACGTTGGCGATCGACTTCCACGGCTTCAGCTGGACGTTCCAGCGCCGCGCGACCTCGTCCACGACGTCGAACCCGATATTGTGGCGCGTCCCGGCGTATTCGCGGCCGGGATTCCCGAGTCCGACGATGGCTTTCATCGCACGCCGATCGAATCAGGCTACTTCTTGTCCTTGTCGGCGTCTTCGTCCTTCTTGCCCTTCTTGACGACCTCTGGCTCCGCTGTTGCCGTCGGCGTGCCCTCGGTCGCTGCCGCCGCCGATTCCTCGGCCTTCGGCAGAATCACGTGAACCAGCATCGTGTCGAGGTCGGTGAGCGACTTCCACTTGGCGCTGGTCGCCACGTCGCGGACGCGAACGCCCTGGCCGACCATCAGTTCGCTGACGTCCACGTCGACGTGCTCCGGAATGTCGGCCGGGAGGCACTCGATCTGGATTTCGCGGCGCACGAACTCGAGGAGTCCGCCCTGCAGCTTCACGCCGCGCGGTTCACCCTTGATGAGGACCGGGATCGTGACCTCGATCATGCGGTCCATCGCCACGCGGTAGAAGTCCGCATGCAGCACCTGGTGCGTGACCGGCTCGAGCTGGAAATCCTTCACGAGCACCTGGGTTTCGACGCCGTCGAGCCGCAGCGAGATGAGCGTGTTGGCGCCCGCCTCGGAGTGGAGGATCTTGAGGAGCGCCTTCGGTTCGACCGCGATCGACACCGCGTCGCGGCTGGCGCCTTCGGCTGCCGCGCCGTAGACGACGGCCGGTACCTTGCCCGCGCGCCTGGTGCGGCGCGCTTCATTCTTTCCGATGGTCGTGCGGACGGTTGCGTCGAGCAGTACTTCCATGTCTCTGTCCTAATCTTTCCTGACGCCTGAACCGGCAGGCGCAACTACCTTCAGCGGGAGTGAATCTAGACGAAGAGGCTCGATACCGACGTCTCCTCGTGAATGCTCTTGATCGCCTGGCCGAGCAGGCGCGCCACCGACAGCACGACGATCTTGCTGCAGGACTCGCTCGCCTTGGTCTGCGGAATCGTGTTGGTCACGATCATCTTGTCGATGGGCGACTTCTCGATCCGTTCGATCGCCGGGCCCGACAGCACGCCGTGCACCGCGCACGCCAGCACCCGTTCGGCGCCGTTGTTCTTCAGGGCCATCGCCGCCTTGGTGATGGTCCCCGCCGTGTCGACGATGTCGTCCTGGATGATGCAGGTGCGGCCGGCGACGTCGCCGATCACGTTCATCACCTCCGCCGTCCCATCGTCGCTGCGGCGCTTGTCGATGACCGCCAGTTCGCCGCCGAGTCGCTTGGCATACGCGCGCGCGCGCTCGGCGCCACCCGCATCTGGCGCCACCAGCGTGAGCCGCGGCGAATCGAGCCGCGCGAGATATTCGATGATGACCGGGGCGGCAAACAGGTGGTCTACCGGGATGTCGAAGAAACCCTGAATCTGCGCCTTGTGCAGGTCCATGGTGAGCACGCGGTTCGTGCCGCTCGCACCGAGCACGTTGGCGACCAGCTTGGCGGAAATCGGCACGCGCGGCTTGTCCTTGCGGTCCTGGCGTGCGTAGCCGTAATACGGGATCACGGCCGTGATGCGCGCCGCCGACGAGCGGCGGAAGGCATCCACCATGATCATCAGCTCCATCAGGTGCTGATCGACCGAACCGGTGGACGTTCCGCAGGTGGGCTGCACGATGAAGACATCCGTGCCGCGGATGTTCTCGTCGATCTGGAACGACACTTCCGTATCCGGAAACCGTCGCAGCCGGGCCGCGCCCATGGGCACTCCCAGAAACTGCGCGATCTCCCGGGTCAGCTCCACGTGCGCGCTGCCCGAGAAGATCTTCAGTTCACCGAAACCGGTTGCCATCAACGGTTCACCAATCACCTAGAGCCTCGCGAAAGTGGCTGGGGCGGAAGGATTCGAACCTTCGAATACGGGGTCCAAAGTCCCGCGCCTTACCGCTTGGCCACGCCCCAACATTAGATCCCGGGGATTTGCGTCCTCCCCGGACACGCTTCTCGCCGAGGCAGCCTCGGTCCAACCGCGCTGCCCGTGCTGACGCCATGCGCCTGCCCGAGTGAGAGATACGGCCCTCTGGAGTGGTCGAAACGACGTGGTGCAAACGGTAAGTGTATACGATGGGGTGGAAGTCGGGCAAGCCAGACGCCGCCGTGCTGCGACGTCATTGGGACGACGGTCCACGAGGCAAGAAGGCACAAAGGCAACGAGGCAAGAAGGCACAGAGGCAACACGGCAAGCAAGTCGCCAAATCGTTAACTCGTCAAATCGTTAGCTCGTCAAATCGTCAACTCGTCAAATCGAGAATGTGGGGCCGATGCCCGCAGATGCTCTCTCCGGTTGGTCGTCCTCGTCAGCCAGATCGTCACGTTCGTGCTGCTCGAGCTGCGTGCCGCCCGTTCGGCCGTTGCGCGTGCGTCGAACAGGCCAAACACCACCGAGCCGCTTCCGGACATCGCCGCGGCGCGCGCACCCGAGCGCTTCAAACGCCTGACCAGCCGCGAGATAGCCGGGTGCCTCGCCGCCACCGGCGGCTGAAGATCGTTGCCGGCGTCACGGGTGCCCCGCATCAGACCAGCGTGCGGCAGACGGTCCGCGGACCGCTTTCGGCTCCCGCCGCTGCGGTACGCCTCGTCCCACCAGCCGTAGGCGTCGCTGGTGCTGACCCCGAAATCGGGCTTGACCAGAACGACCCAGGCCGGACGCGCGTCCTGCAGCGGGAACAGCAGGTCGCCGCGTTCGACGCCAAGGACGGTCCCCCCTTCGAGGAAGAACGCCACATCCGCGCCGAGGCTCCGGCCGATCGATGCCAGTTCGTCATCGGACAGGCGCAGACGCCAGAGCTCGCGCAGCGCCCGGAGCGTCGAGGCGGCATCGCTGCTGCCGCCGCCGAGACCGGCTTCCATCGGAATGCGCTTGCGGATGCGCACCCGCGTGCCCGGCACGCCCGCGCGCGGCGTCCCGCCGCCTGCCAGAGCCGCGCGGCCGCCCTCCAGACCAGGTTCGATGCGTCCACCGGGCACGCAGGATCGTCGCTGGTCGATCGCGAACGGCCCGCGCACGGCTTCGAACGTCAGCGTGTCGTGCAGCGCCAGCGACTGGAACGTCGTGCGAAGTTCGTGGTAGCCGTCGGGGCGGATTCCGAGGACGCGGAGGGACAGGTTGATCTTCGCGCAGGCGCGGACGCGGACGGAACGGCGGGGACCGCGCCGTCATCGCGAGAGCGGGCCGCCGGCGCGCAGTTCCTCGATGGTGATTGGCTGCGGTTCCTGGCGGAACTGTCACGCGGAAGGTTGACGGCTCGAGCTCGACGTTGAGATCGACCTGCGCCAGCTCGAGGCGCAGATCGAAGCGGCGTGGCTCGTTCGACATCAGCCTGATGCTGCGCGGAAGACCGTCGACGAAGTTCGCGATAGTCGGCGCGCCAGCCCTCCGGGCCACTGCGGACGACCGAGACCAGACGCCACGGATCCGCAGGACGCTCGCGTCGCAGATACCAGATACGGTCGCCGGGGATCACACGCCAGTCATCACCCAGTCGCCACGCCTCGGCGGAGTCTGGCACCGGTCCCGCGGCACAGCCGGTCAGCGTTGCGCGCAGTTCCGCAGGGCCCAGGGGCACACCGGTGATCGCCTCGAGCACCTCGCCGGGCGGACCGTGTTCGAGGACGCGTCGGTCCCGTGGCAGCAGCAGCGTCGCATCGCCGTCCGATCGCACCGAACACGAACAGAGGCGCACCGAACGGAGCGGGCGCTTCGATGTACAGAGATGCCGGGGCAGCGAGACCCGTCAGCAGACGGCCGCGAAGTCGCCTGCCGCCGACCGAACCGCTCACCGCCAGTTCCGCGCTGATGGTGGACACCCGGCTGCAGGCCGCGATCGACTCGGTCAGCAGCGTCGCGCTGTCGGGCGCTGGAAGGCCAGGGCCCGAGGGCAGCTTCATCAGCGGCGCGCCGCACGAGGCGGCGAGAATGGCCGCCGCGAATGCGGCCACGCGGGCGACGGTCATTTCCGCGGAAGCTTTTGCTTGGCGGAGCGGATCTTCTTGTCGATGTCGCTGCGATCGATCGAATCGCCATCGCCGGACAGCGCCTTGTTCCACGCCGCGATCGCATCGTCGTACCGGCCGACCCGGAACAGCACATCGGCGTAGTGGTCCTGCACGACCGAGTTGGTCGTCAGCATGTCGGCGGCACGCTTCAGGTGTTCGAGCGCGAGATCGAGCTTGCCGCCCTTGTAGTACGCCCAGCCGATGCTGTCCAGATACGAGCCGTTTTCGGGATCGATGGCCAGCGCCCGCTTGATGTAGTCCACCGATTCGGTGAGACGCTCGCCGCGCTCGGCAAGCATGTAGCCAAGGTAGTTGAGTGCAGCCGCGTTGTCCGGCTCCTTGGTGATCAGATGCCGGAACACCGCCTCGGACTCGGTGAACTTCTTCTGCTTGTCCAGTACGGCGCCGAGTTCGAAGGTGATGCCGGTTTCGGTCGGGAACTTCGCCTGTGCGTCCTGCAGCACCTTGACCGCCTGCGCACCGCGATTGCTGTCCGTGTAGACCTGCGCCATCGCGACGAAGGCATCCGGATCGTCCTGCTGCGTACGGAAGAAGTCTTCCATCGCGGCGACGCCCTGATCGACCTTGCCGCCGCGGCGCAGCGCCAGCGACTCCAGGCTGGCGAGCCGCAGATCGTCGGGGTGCTCGGCGCGCGCCGAATGCGCGATGGCGGCGGCGGCCGTGTAATTCTTCGCGGCCATCTGCGCTCGAATCAGGTAGGTCGTCATCGACGGATCGTTCGGCGTGAGCTTGCGCGCATCCTCGAACGCGGCGATCGCCTTGTCGAACTGTCCGAGTTCCTGATAGGCGAAGCCCGAGGTGCGGCAGCAGCATGGCGAGGGCGAACGCCCCGTCGGCCGTGCCGCGGAACGAGGCCACTGCCGGCGCCAGCGCGTCGACGACGCCCTGGAAGTGGCGCTGATCCTCGAGCGCCTCGGCCAGCACGAAGTAGCCGCGCGCGTTCTTGTTGTTCTGCGCGATCGCTTTTCGCGCGGTCGCTTCGGCGGCCACCGGGTCGCCGGACCGGCGCTCGGCCTGCGACAGCAACGTGAGCGCACGCTCGTCGGTGGCGCGGATGGCAAGCGCCTCGCGCAGCACGTCGCGCGCGCGCAGCACGTCGGACCGGCTGCTGGTGTTCATCAGCATCGATGCGAGGTTGACGCGGATGTCGAAGCTGCGCGGCGACGCCTTCAGCGCCTGTTCGTAGGCGCCCACCGCATCGACCCAGCGTCGCTCGCGCGCGTAGAACCCGGCCGAGCGTCGAGTAGAGCTGCGGGTTGTCCGGCGCCGACTCCTCGAGCCAGGCCACCGCCTCGGCGGTCTTGCCCGCTCCGGAATACGCGTCCATCAGCAGCGATCGGGCCATCGCGCCATGACGGCGCTTCCTTGACGATGTCGGTCAGGAGCGGAATGGCCTTGTCGAACTGGTCCGCGGCCACGTAGAGTCGGCTGAGCAGCGCCCGGACATCGATGTCGGTCTGCTTCGCCGGCGTCTCGAGCGCCTTCTCGAGATGGTCGATGGCGAGGGTGATGTTTTCCTGCTGGGAGGCGCGGCCGGCTCGCGTGTCCTGCGCGTTGCCGGCGCAACCCAGCAAACAACTGCCCGAGCACGCGGTGGGCCTGCTTGTTGCGCGGGGTCCAGCTTGAGAGCCTGCTCGGCGGCAGCCTGCGCTTCCGGATTGCGATTCTCACCGGCATACAGCTCGGCGAGTTCAGCGGGAATCGTTGCCGAAGTCGGGTCGAGCGCCATGGCGCGCTTGTACGCGGCGATCGCCTCGTCGACCTTCCCGCCGTCGGCCAGCAGATGGGCCTGGAGAAACTGCTCGTAGGCCTCGGCGGTCCGGTCGGATGCCGGCCGGCGGCGCGGTCTGGCGCCCCGGCGCGGCCTGACGGGTCTGCCCAGCTGCGACGAGCGGCGCCGACGCGCCGAGAACGGCGACGAGGACCACGATCTTCATAGGGCGATTGTTCCATAAAAGCGGGTAGGTGTCATATAGTCCGGGCATGGCCGTTGACCCGGAATTGCTCGAAATTCTCGCCTGCCCGAACTGCAAAACGCCGGTGACGCTCGTGAAGGACGGGACTGCCCTGAAATGCGCGACCTGTCACCGGGTCTATCCGATCAAGGACGACATTCCGGTGATGCTGATCGACGAGGCGACCATCGAGCCGTAGCGTGCGTTCGACCGCTCGCACCGATCGTTTCCGATCTCCTATTCAGCACGCAGTGAAGATTCTGTTGGTTCGCCTTCGGCAGATCGGCGACGTGGTCTTCACGACGCCCGACATTCGCCGCGCTGCAAGGATCACTTCCCAGCTGCGCAGCTGACTTACGTCGTCGAACCTGCGGCCGCCGCGGTGGTGTCGGGCAATCCGCTGCTCTCGCGACGTGGTCGTCGCCCCGCGCGGGTCCGGCGTCGCGCGGGCTGATCGGCGACCTCGCCCTCGGCCGGCGGCTTGCGCGAGAACGGTTCGACATCGCCATCGACTTTCACGGCGGTCCTCGCGCGTCGCTCCTGACGTGGTTGAGCCGCGCTCGTCAGCGCGTCGGCTACGACGTTGCCGGCCGGTCGTGGATGTACACGCTGCGGGTCGGCACGGCCGCGGGAACTCCGCGCGCGGCACTCGGTCGCGAACCAGTGGGATCTGCTCGACCGCGCTCGGCGTGCCGCCGCCCGCACCGGACCGTTATCCGGTCGCGATGCCCGTCGACGCACCGACCGCGCGAGCGCGGTGCGGCCTCGACTCGCGCAGTCGCGCGTGGAGCCGGACGCACGCGTGGTCGTGATGCACGTCAGCGCCGGAAACCCGTTCCGCCGGTGGCCGGTCGACTCGTTCGCCGAGGTGGCCGCGGCGCTCGCCTCGCTCGACGCGGACATCCGCGTCGTCGTGACGTCCGGCCCCTCAGAGGCCGAGGCGGCCGCACGGGTCATCGAGACCGCTCGCGCACGCCTGCCGCGACCCGACTGCGCGAGCGGGTTCTGGCCTGCGGCGAGTTCTCGCTGGCCGAGCTGCGCGCCCTGGTCGACGTCGCCGCGCTCTACATCGGCGGCGACAGCGGGCCGATGCACATCGCGGCCACGAGCCGCGTGCCGATGGTGTCGCTCTACGGACCGACGCTGCCGGCGCGTTCGCAGCCGTGGCGGAGCAGCGACATCCCGTCCATCGCCGATCGAGGTGCCGGGCCTCGCCTGCCGGCCCTGCGACCAGCGGGTCTGCGAACCTGGCGACTTCCGCTGTCTCGTCGCTCATCACGCCCGCAGCAGGTGATCGAGGCGGCGACGCGCCTGCTGCCAGACGGAACGGATAAGATTGACGACGGTTCCATGAGCAACGCTGACGCACTCCAGCCTGACGCCGCTCACGACAGCACGATGCCGGGGCATCTGCTCGAGTCGCTGCGGCCTCACCGCGCTCTTCGGCGTCGCCGCTTTCTCGCAGTTCTCGATCGCCGTCGCGCAGTCGCTTGCTCTTCATCGCGCGTCGTGTGCTGGGCGTCGCTCGTCATCGTGCGGCGCGAACGGATCGAGGTGCCGACGCTTCTTCTACCCGCTGCTGGCCTACGCGGGCTGGACGCTCCTGTCCGCGGCCTTCTCTTCCGAGCCGCGCATCAGCCTCGCCGACTGCAAGCAGCTGCTCCTGTTCCTGATCGTGCCGGCCACCTACCGTCTCGTGCACGGCTCGCGGGCGACGACGATGCTGACGCGTGATCATGTCGGTCGGCGCCGCGAGCGCTGCGTACGGCATCTTCCAGTACGGGCTGCTGCACTACGATCAGTTGAACCAGCGGCCGCAGGGCACGCTCGGTCACTACATGACCTACTCCGGCCTGCTGATGCTCGTCATCGGCGTCGCGCTGGCGAAGCTGCTGTTCGATCCGCGATGAGCGCATCTGGGCGGCGCTCGTCATGCCGGCGCTCGATCATGGCGGTGGCGCTCACCTCGACCCGCATGGCGTGGGTGGGCGTCTGCGCGGCGGCCGGCGGTGCTGCTGATCACTCAAGGACTTCCGGCTGCTCGCGATCCTGCCGCTCGTCGGCGCGATCACGTTTGCCGCGGCGGGACCGGCGATCACGCAGCGGCTGATGTCGATGTTCGACGCCAAGGATCCGACGAGGCGCGATCGGCTGGCCATGCTGCTCGAGGGCCAGCACATGGTGCGCGATCATCCGCTGCTCGGCGTCGGACCGAACATGGTCGAAGAGGTGTACGCGCAGTACCGCGTGCCCGAGGCAGTCGAGCAGGTGAATCCGCACCTGCACAACGTGCCGATGCAGATCGCCGCCGAGCGCGGGCTGCCGGCGCTGGCGATCTGGCTGGCATTTCTCGGCGTGCTCGGGCGCGATCTGTGCGCAGGTTCGTCGAACGATGCGCCCGCGGACGCTGCCGGCCGCGGCGATCGCGTCGATCGTCGGCATGCTCGCCGCAGGACTGTTCGAATACAATTTCGGCGACTCCGAGTTCCTCATGCTGTTTCTGCTGCTCATCACGCTGCCGTTCACCGCCTGCGCGCGCCAGCTCGCTGATACCGCGCACGCATGACGCTGCCGCCGCTCGACGCGTCGTCGCGCCCGCACGCTCGTGTCCCGGCTGCGCCAACCGGCGCGTCCTGGTCGTCGGCGACGTCATGATCGATCGGTTCATCGTCGGCACGGTGACGCGCATCTCGCCGGAGGCGCCGGTGCCGGTCGTGCGCTTCGAGTCCGAACACTCGCGGCTCGGCGGCGCCGCCAATGTCGCGCACAACCTCGCGGCGCTCGGCGGCCGCGTGACGCTCGTCGGCATGGTCGGAGCCGACGCGGCGGCGGACCGACTGCGCGACCAGCTCGCGCCGCGGGGCTGTCGCCCGAAGGGCTGGTCGAGGATCGCAGCCGCCCGACTGTCGAGAAGGTGCGCATCATCGCCGGCCGCAATCAGCAGGTGGCGCGCATCGATTACGAACAGGACACCGACGCGACGGGTGAGCCGGAGGCTCAGCTCATCGAGCGCATCGCCGCAGCTTGGCGCGACGCGCTGATGTGCTGCTCGTGTCGGATTACCTCAAGGGCACGATCACCAGGGCGGTGATGGAAGCGCTCGTCAGGCTGAAGCAGAAGGTGCGCCCGCTGCTCGTCGATCCGAAGATCCCGCACCTGGAGTCCTACGCGCGGCGCAACGCTGGTCACGCCGAACAATCACGAAGCGGAGATGGCCACGCACCGGTTGATCCGCACCGACGAGGATGCGCGCGTCGCGGCGGGCGATTTTCGTGTCGCGCGCCGGTTGCGAGTCGGTGCTGATCACTCGCGGCGAGCACGGCATGTGGCTGTCGAGCGACCGCGTCGAAGGCGCGTCCCGGCCACGGCGCGCGAGGTGGCCGACGTGACGGGAGCCGGCGATACCGTGGTGGCAACGCTCGCGCTGGCGCTCGCGGCCGGCGCGATCGCTCGCCGAAGCCGCTGTCCTCGCCAACCACGCCGCGGGCGTCGTCGTCGGCAAGTTCGGGCCGGCGACGGTCACGCCGCATGAACTGGCATCGGCGATCGACGAGGCGGAACGAGCCGCAGTTAGAGGCGCCGCTGTCGAACCGACGCGACAGTTCGGCGGCTCCATGACGCGTGCCGCCTGCACCGTATGCCTGCTCGTTCCTGCCTCGACTCCGTCCTGCCCGCGCCTGCCTGCCCTGACCTGCCACCTGTCCCGACCTGCTCAGTGCCTGAAGTGCCGTGCGCCCGGTGAAGACCATCGCCAGGCCATGCTCGTCGGCCGCGGCGATGACCTCCGCGTCGCGCACCGAGCCGCCCGGCTGCACGACCGCGGTCGCACCGGCTGCAGCGACGGCGTCGAGACCGTCGCGGAACGGGAAGAACGCATCGGACGCCGCGACCGACCCGGCCAGCGGCTTCGACGGATCTGCCGCTGACGCGCGCGCCTTCATCACCGCCACGTTCACCGCGTCGACACGGCTCATCTGACCCGCGCCGATCGCCAGCGTCCGCTGTCGCGTCGGTGAAGATCACCGTGTTCGACTTCACGTGCGCGCCGACGCGCCAGGCGAACCGCAGCGCCTCCCACTCGTCGGCGGTCGGCTGCCGCTTGGTGACGACCTTCACGCCCGTCGGGCAGCGAGGCGCCGTCCCAGGGCGGTGCGCGCCTCGGCCACGAAATCGCGCTCCTGCGCCAGCATCGCGCCGAGGATGCTGCGGAACTCCACGCCCGCCGATCGCAGCGCCTCGAAGTCGGCGACCACGACGCGCATGTTCGTCTTCTGCGCCAGAATCGGCCGCGCGGCGTCGTCGACCGACGGGGCGATCACCGCTTCGATGAAGGTCGAGACGATCGCTTCTGCCGCGGCGACGTCGAGCGTGCGGTTCAGCGCAACGATGCCCGCCGAAGGCCGACGAGGCTGTCGGCCTCGCGGGCACGGACGTAGGCGTCGGCCGCTGACGTCGCCGATCGCGGCGCCGCACGGGATTGGTGTGCTTGATCACGACCGCCGCCGGCTCGTCGAACTCGAGCGCGATGCGCGCCGCGGCATCGAGGTCGAGCAGGTTCGTGTACGAAAGTTCCTTGCCCTGCAGAATCGTCGCCGCGCCCGAGGCCCGACGCCGATGCGCGCCGGGCCGGTCGCGTACCAGGCCGCCTTCTGGTGCGGGTTCTCGCCGTAACGCAGGTCGCGGATCTTCTCGAGCGAGAGCGACATCGGCGGATGCCGAGCGGACGCCGATGGCGCACCGCGCTCGAAGTCCTCGCCACTCGAGCGTCGACGCTCGGCCAGCGTCTGCGTGATCGCCGTGTCGTAAGCGGCCGTGTGCGCGAGCGCCTTCCGCATCAGGTCGAACCGGAACGCGAGGCTCGGCCCCTGGTCGATCGCGTCGAGCAGCCGCGCGTAGTCGGCCGGGTCGACGACGACGAGCACGCCGCGGAAGTTCTTGGCGGCGGCGCGCACCAGCGACGGTCCGCCGATGTCGATCTCCTCGACGAGCGCGTCGAACCGGGTCGCGGGATTCGATGCGGCCTTCACGAACGGGTACAGGTTCACGACCACCACATCGACCAGGCCGAGGCCGTGCGTATCGAGCGCCGCCAGATCGTCGGCGCGATCGCGCCGGGCGAGAATGCCGCCGTGCAGCGCCGGATGCAGCGTCTTCACCCGGCCGTCCATCATCTCGGGGAAGCCGGTCAGCTCCGACACGCCGGTGACGGGCAGTCCGGCATCGGTCAGCGCCCTGGCCGTGCCACCGGTGGAGACCAGTTCGAAGCCGCGGCCGGCCAGTCCACGCCCGAGTTCCACGACACCGCTCTTGTCGGAAACGCTCAGAAGGGCTCTTGGCATAGCAATCAAAGTCCAGTATTATCTCCCCCGACGCCGGGCGGGCCTGGCGCCGTAGGGAAAAGGCCGCACACTGCGGCCTTTTTTATTGCTTCGACGCGCTCACGAACCGGCATCTGCCGGAGCGCCGCGAACGCGCCGGGGTTGGTTTACTGACGCGGCACAACGCCACGTCACAGCAAGCAGGAATTAGAACGATGCGTATCACAGGCAAGGTCAAGTGGTTCAACAACGCCAAGGGTTACGGTTTCATCGAGCGCGACGGAGGCAGTGACGTGTTCGTGCACTACTCGGCTATCCAGGGCGATGGCTTCCGTTCGCTCGAAGAAGGCCAGGCGGTTGAGTTCGAAATCGTTGACGGCCCGAAAGGCCCGCAGGCCGGCAACGTCACCAAGATCTAGTCACTGACCCGGCACGGGCGCGGGGCTTCGGCCCTGCGCCCGAGCTGTTATCCGCATCGCACCTTCCCACCCGGCCCCGCTCACGTCCCGCTTCTTCCTCCGTCACTTTTCACCACGACCGTGCGGCTTGCGGTGCGCGATCCCGGTCGCGCCCTTGACGGGACGGGCGGTGAAGTTCACCTTGCCGTCCTTGACCGCGACGCGAAACGCCACTTCGGGACTGCCGGCCGATTTCATCTTCTCCACCTGTGATTTCACGAGCGCGGCGAACTTCTGGAATGGCACCGGCGCGGCGCCCGATTCGCGGCGCGCCTCCGCGAGCGACTTGTACAGATCCTCCAGCTTGCGCGTCTCGTGCGCCGGATCGTGAAAGGCGGCGACGCAGAGCACGCGAGCCTCGGGTGCGGTCCGGGTGTCATCGCGCTCCTTCGGCGGCTGTGCAAAGGGCCCCGGCCGGCCCTCCTCGCGCGCGCGTTGCCCGCGATCCCAGAGATCGGTGAGCGTGGCGTACCGCGTCTGAATGCCGGCAAAGCGGAAGCGCACTCCAGTGTTCTGGATGTGAGTTCGATCGAGCTTCCTGACGATGGCCTCGACTCTCGCGCGTGTCTCCCACGGCGGCTTGGGCAGCCGTCCCGCGAAGAACATGTTGTACTCGGCCTCGAGCTGTTTCAGTTCGCGTTCGAGGCGAAGGAGGTCAGGTTCGAGGTCATGCGCAGCCACTGGTCACCTGGGAATGAGGAACCAGACGAAGCGGAAGCCAGAGTTCGCGCGCGTATGGAACCGGTCGATCGTCGATGAGTACCTCGGTCGCATCCGAGATGCCGACGATGTGAAAGACATCGCGCAGCCGCCTGGCATCCGACGGCAGGAAGCGCACGCGGTAGCGATGCGCCTCGCCCGAACCGGTCTCCCGGAATTCCGCAGCGTTGCGCGCCAGTTCCAGCGCGTGGTCGAACTGCGGGCACTTCCAGAGAAGGGAACACGAGCGTGATCGAAAAGGGCCGTCCGCTGCTGCCGAAGAGCGCTTCGTGGAGATCGGGATCGAGCGCCGCCATCTCCTCGTCGGTTGGCTGCTCGGGCAGTTCGGCGTACGGCCAGAAACGTTCGAGCGGGCGGAATTTGGGTGGATCCGGAGTCATGGCGGTCTGGAGAAGCCGTTAGCATACCATTGACCTCGTCGACGTCCGGTCAGGTGGATCTGAGCGAACCTGAAGGTTCGTGGCCACACCCGAGGACGGGGTGCAGCACGCGCTCAGAAGATGGTGCCGATTGACGCGGCCGCCCAGGTCATCACCTGCGTCGGCAGGATGCCGAGGTAGAAGACCAGGATCGCCGATGCGACCAGCGCCATGCCGGCAAGCCTCGGCACGCTCGGCAGCGACATCGGGCCGGCGGCAGGGGTCATGTACATCATCACCACGACGCGCAGGTAGAAGAACACCGACACGACGCTGGTCAGCACGCCGATGATCGCGAGCCACGAGTAGCCCGACTCCATCGCCGCGGTGAACACATACCACTTGGCGATGAATCCGCCGAACGGCGGAAAGCCACCGAGCGACAGGAGGAAGATCGTCATCAGCGCGGCCAGCCCGGGACGCTCGCCCGACAGGCCGGCGTAGTCGCTGACCTGGTCGCGCGGACGCGGTGGAGGTTTCGAGCAGCCCGATCACGCCGAAGGCGCCAAGGTTGGTGACCGCGTAGGTGAGCAGGTAGAAGAGGATGGCGCTCTTCGCCGTCTGGTTGGCCGCGACCAGCGCCACCAGCAGGTAGCCGCCGTGCGCGATGCTGGAGTAGGCGAGCATGCGCTTCACGCTCGGCCTGCGCAACCCCAACCACCGTCCCCACGATCATCGTCGCCGCGGCAATCACCCACAGCACCATGCTCCAGTCGGGGTGCATCGATTCGAACGACGTGAGGAAGACGCGGGCGAACGCCGCGAACGCCGCGGCCTTCACGCCCGTGGACATGAAGCCGGTCACTGACGGCGGCGCCCCTTCATACGCGTCTGGCGTCCACATGTGGAACGGCACCGCGGACACCTTGAAGGCGAACCCGACCAGCAGCAAGGCCATGGCAATCAGATGCATCGGCCCCGGCGATGCCGACTGCGCCGCGAACAGCGCGGCGACACGATCGAGCTTGGTGCTGCCCGACAGGCCGTATGTGAAGGCGATCCCGTAGAGGAAGAACGCGCTGGAGAAAGCGCCCAGCAGGAAGTACTTGAATGCGGCCTCGGTGGCGATCGGCGAATCGCGGCGGATGCCGGTGAGCACATAGACCGCCAGCGACAGCACCTCGAGCGCGAGGAAGATGACCAGCAGATCGGTGGCCATCGCCATGAGGATCATGCCGCTGATTGCGAACAGCATCAACGCGTAGTACTCACCGGCCGGCAGGCCTTCACGCTCGACGACCGGCACCGACAATGCCAGCGACAGGATGCCGACGATGATCAGCGTCCAGGTGACGAAGAGCGCGTAGTTGTCGGCGACGACGACGCCGAAGCTCTCGGCTTTGTGGCCCCACAGCAGGTAGGTCGCGGCGCCTGCGCCGATCAGCCCGATGATGCCGAGCGGGGCGATCGGCATCCGCTCGCCCGGCGTGCGGAACGCTTCCGCGACCATCGACGCAATCGCGGCGGCGACGACGCAGAGCAGCGGAACGATTGCGTGTATCGAGTCCATGCTCATCTCGCCACCTCGCCGGACCCGGCAGTGGCCTGGGCGAGCGTGGCCGTCGGCGCGACCGGTGGCGTGGTCTGCACCCGTATCTGCGTCCCGCGACGCACCTGCGCCAGCATGCGCTCGATCGACGGCCCCATCGGCTTCAGGAACAGGTTCGGCAGGACGCCCATCAGGATCGTCATCGCAATCACGGGGATCAGCAGCGCCCACTCCCGCGGCTCGAGATCGGGCATCGCCGCATTCTTCTCGCTCACCGGTCCGTAGTTCACGCGCTGGAACATCCACAGCATGTAGGTGGCGGACAGGATGACGCCGGTGGCCGCGAACGCCGCGAACGTCGGATTCCAGGCAAACGCGCCCAGCAGGATCAGGAACTCGCCGACGAACCCGTTGAGTCCGGGCAGCCCTATCGACGAGAGCGTGATGATCAGGAACGCCGCAACCAGCCGCGGTGCCACCTTCTTCAGCCCCCCGAACTCCGAGATCAGCCGCGTGTGCCGCCGGTCCGACAGCATGCCGACGATGAGGAAGAGCCCGCCGGTGCTGACGCCGTGGTTCAGCATCTGGTAGACGGCGCCCTGCATGCCTTGAGTATTCATCGCCGTGATGCCGAGCACGACGAAGCCCAGGTGGCTGACGCTCGAGTACGCCACCAGCTTCTTCATGTCCGGCTGAATCATCGCCACGAGCGCACCGTAGATGATGCCCACGACCGCGAGGATCGCCAGGTACGGCGCGAACGCGGATGCGGCCTCGGGGAACAGCGGGAAGGCGAAGCGCACCAGGCCGTAGGTGCCCATCTTCAGGAGCACGCCGGCGAGGATCACGGAGCCGGCGGTTGGGGCCTGCACGTGAGCATCGGGCAGCCAGGTGTGGAACGGAAACAGCGGCACCTTGATGGCAAACGCCAGGGCAAAGGCCAGGAAGAACCAGAACTGCAGACTCGACGGGATGGACAGCTCGTAGAGCTTCAGCAGGTCGAAGCTGTAGCTGCCGGTCTGCTGACTGTGCAGCACCGCGAGACCGAGAATCGCGAGCAGCATCAGCACGCTGCCGCCCATCGTGTAGAGCATGAACTTGATGGCGGCGTAGATCCGACGGTCGTAGCCCCAGATCCCGATGAGGAAGTACATCGGGATGAGCATGGCGTCCCAGAAGATGTAGAAGAGAAAGAGGTCGAGGGCCACGAACACGCCGATCATCGCGCTCTCGAGCAGCAGCACGAACATGCAGAACGCGCGCGTGTGCTTGTGCACCGACTCCCACGAGCAGAGCAGCGCGAGCGGGGTCAGAAACCCCGTGAGGACCAGCAGAAACAGGCTGATCCCGTCTACGCCGACCGCGTAGCTGACGCCGAACGCCGGAATCCACGCGTGGCGCTCGACGAACTGGAAATCGGCGGAGGTCGCATCGAACCGCGCCCACATCACCAGCGTGACCGCGAACACCACGAGGGACACGGCCAGTGCGATATTGCGCAGCAGCCGCTCGTTTGCCTCGTCGTCGCGCACGAGGAACAGCAGCAGCGCGCCGATGAGCGGAATAACGATGAGAGAAGTGACTATCGGCATGTCTACAGTTCTTCACCGCGGAGGACGCAGAGGACGCGGAGAGTCGCAGTTGACCTCCGCGCGGCGTCTCCGCCGCGGTGGTTATGGCTTGTCGCACGGCTTCGGCGGGACAGCGAATCCGGGATGAGCTCGGTGTCCTCCGTGGTGGCGCGCTTCCTCATCGCCATAGGTAATACCCGAACATCAGCACCGCGCCGAACAGCAGCGACGCGGCGTAGGCCCGCACCGAACCGGTCTGCAGGCGGCGCAGCATCTCGGCGAGCCCGCCGACCGACTCCGCGGTGCCATTCACGACACCGTCGATGGCCCCCGCATCCACGACCTTCCAGAGGGCTCGCTCCGAGGTGACGCGAATCGGCTGGACGATCGCTGCGTCGTACGCCTCGTCCACGTAGTACTTGTTGAGCAGCAGCGTGCGCAGACCTGAAAACTGCCGCGCGACCGACTCCGAGGCGCGGGGATTCTTCAGGAAGAAGAAGCCTGCGATGCCGATGCCGGCGAGCGCGACGAGCGAGGACAGTCCCATGAGGCCAAGCTCCACCCCGGCTCCTGCCTCCGTCGCGTGCCCCTCACCCTGCGCGGACACTGCTGCCGCCGTGGTTTCGGTCGGCTCCATCGTCGCCGGTCTGCCGGCGGCGTTCGCGTCCATGTGCGGCGCGGCGAAGCTCGGCTCGAGCCACGCTTCGAGGCGATTCGAGCCGCCGAGCGCATGCGGCAGTCCGATGTAGCCCGCGAGAATCGATCCGACGGTCAGCGCGATCAACGCAAACGCCATCGGCATTGGCGCATCGTGCAGGTGCTGTCCACCGTGGCCGTGCGCGTCGTGCCCGTGTGCTGCGTCGTGGCCGTGAGTGGCTGCCTGGCCGTGAGCGGATGCGTGGGCGGCGTGCTCTTCTTCCTCCGGATGCGCGGGCACTGCGGCAGCGTGGCGGCGCTGGCCGTGGAAGGTCAGGAACACCAGGCGGAACATGTAGGTGGCGGTCAGCAGCGACGTCAGCATCCCGACGATCCACAGCAGCGTGTGGCCGCCAGCAAAGGTCTGGAAGAGGATTTCGTCCTTGCTGAAGAACCCGGCCAGGCCAGGCACGCCGGCGATGGCGAGCGACCCGATCAGGAACGTCCAGTAGGTGATCGGCAAATCCTTCTTCAGACCGCCCATGTTCCGGATGTCCTGCTCACCGGATAGCGCGTGAATGACTGCGCCGGACCCCAGGAACAGCAGCGCCTTGAAGAAGGCATGCGTATAGAGGTGGAAGATGCCTGCGCCATAGGCACCCACACCCATCGCCAGGAACATGTAGCCGAGCTGCGACACGGTGGAGTACGCGAGGACGCGCTTGATGTCGTTCTGCACCAGGCCGATCGTCCCGGCGAAGAACGCGGTCGCCGCGCCGATCACGGCGACGATCATCAGGGTCTGCGGTGCGTGGCTGAAGAGGACCGCGTTGCGACCGATCATGTAGACGCCGGCGGTGACCATGGTCGCGGCATGGATGAGGGCAGACACTGGCGTCGGCCCTTCCATCGCGTCCGGCAGCCAGACGTAGAGCGGAATCTGCGCGGACTTGCCGGTGGCCCCGACGAACAGCAGCAAGGTCGCGATCGACAGCGTGCCGAAGGTCACCTCGGGGCTCAGCAACGAGACCGCGTGCGCGATCTCCTGAAAATCGACGGAGCCGAACTTCACCCAGAGCAGCAGGACGCCCAGGATGAATCCGAAGTCGCCGACGCGATTGACGATGAAGGCTTTCTTGCCGGCATCGGATGCCGACTTCTTCTCGTAGTAGAAGCCGATGAGCAGGTACGAGCACAGCCCCACGCCTTCCCATCCCACGAACATCACCAGGAAATTCGCGCCGAGGACGAGGACGAGCATGAACGACGCGAACAGGTTCAGGTACGAGAAGTAGCGGGCGTACTCGGAATCCCGTTCCTCGTGCATGTACGAGGTCGAGTAGATGTGGATGAGCGAACCGATCCCGGTCACGACCAGGATCATCAGCGCCGACAGCGGGTCGACTCGAAGGCTGAAGTCGGCGCGGAAATCGCCGGATGCAATCCAGGTGAAGACGTTCTGGACAATGGCCCGCGACTCCTCGGGCATCCCTGTGAGCTGAACGACCGACGTGAGCGCGACAGCGAACGAGGCGACCATCGCCGCGACGGCTACGGCACCGGATGCGGACTTCGACAGCCGGCGGCCCAGGCTCGCGTTGATCAGGAAGCCGATGAACGGCAGGAGCGGAATGAGCAGCAGCATCATCGCGGCGTTACCACTTCAGCGCCGTGAAGGCGTCCGGGTTGAGCGACTCGCGGTGGCGGAAGAGCGCAATCACGATCGCCAGGCCGACCGCGGCCTCGGCAGCCGCCACGGTCATCACGAAGAACACGATGATCTGCCCTTCGATGGTGCCGAACGCCCGCCCGAAGGCGACGAACGACAGGTTCACCGCGTTCAGCATGATCTCGATCGACAGCAGAATCGTGATCAGGTTCCGGCGGACGAAGACGCCTGCCGTGCCGATCGTGAACAGGACGGCGGAGAGAATCAGGTAGTCGTTGAGCGAAGGCATCAGTGTTTCTCTCCCGGCCGATCCTCGCGCCGCGCCATCAGCACGGCGCCGACCATCGCCACCAGGATCAGCACGGAGGTCACTTCGAACTGGAAGGCGTACTCGGTGAAGAGCGAACGGCCGATGGCCTGCACCGATGTGACCGGGTTGGCCGGGAACGTGCTCGACGGCATCGATCGGGCGAGCGCCCAGACGAGTTCGGCGATCAGGCCCACGGCGAGGACTGCGCCGAAGCGCATCGGCCCGGGGCGCAGCATCGGGTGCGTGCGCTCGTCGGCCTGGGTGTCCTCGTGCGGCGCGTTGAGCAGCATCACCACGAACAGGAACAGCACCATGATGGCGCCCGCGTAGACGATGATCTGGATGGCGGCCACGAACGGCGCGTCGAGCAGGACGTAGAGGCCCGACAGCGCGCCGAAGGACGCGATCAGCAGAAGCACGCTGTACACCGGGTTGCGCTGCGCGATGACGAGCAGCGACGCGATGACCGCCAGCGCGCCGAAAAGGTAGAAGAGCATGGCGTTAGAGTCCGAAGTAGAGCACGCCGGCTGCCGTGGCGATCAGGTTCAGCACCGAAACGGGCAGGAGGAACTTCCAGCCGAACGCCATGAGCTGGTCGTAGCGATACCGCGGCAGTGACCAGCGCATCCAGATGTAGAAGAACAGCAGCACGCTGATCTTCGCGAGGAACACCAGCCAGCCGAGCGACTCGGGGACGAACGGGAAGAACCAGCCGCCCAGATACAGGTCGGTCGCCACTGCGGACACCGTGACCATGTTGATGTACTCGGCCAGGAAGAACAGGCCGAAGCTCATCGAGCTGTACTCGGTGTGGTAGCCGGCGACGAGTTCCTGCTCGGCTTCGGGGAAGTCGAACGGCGCGCGGTTGGTTTCGGCGATGCCCGCCGTGAAGAAGATCAGGAAGCCGATTGGCTGAAAGAACAGGAACCAGCGGAACTGCGGAATCACGCCGAACAGGCTGCCGGACTGCGCCACGACCAGGTCGCGCAGCGACATGGAGTTGCCGAGCACCAGCACCGCGGCCAGCGCCATGCCGTAGGACAACTCGTAGCTGATCATCTGCGCCGACGACCGCAGCCCGCCGAGCAGCGAGTACTTGCTGTTCGAACTCCAGCCGGCGAGGACGATGCCGTAGACGCCCATCGACGTGACCGCAAAGACCACCAGCACCGCGACGTTCACGTCCGCGACATGCAACTGCAGCGGCTCGCTGAGCAGGCCGAGCAGCGTCGTGCTGCCACCAAAGGGCACCACCGCGAACGCGGCGAACGCGGCTGTGGCCGAGATGATCGGCGCCAGCGCGAACAGCAGGGGGTCGGCGGCGGCCGGCCGCAATTCCTCCTTGAACAGCAGCTTCACCACGTCGGCGATCGGCTGCAGCAACCCCGCGGGGCCGACGCGCGTGGGTCCGACACGTTGCTGGAGGTACGCGGCCACCTTGCGCTCCGCATACACCATCACCGCCGCGGACAACTGCAGCGCCACCCAGACGACGACCAGAATGCCGATTTGCGCGATCAGGAACGACGACATCCTAGTGCGCTCCCACCGGCTGCCGCGCGCGCCAGTCGGCCGGCAGCGTGCAGCGGCCTTCCCGCACGTGCGCTTCGTACTCGTGGCGGAAGTGCTTGATCGTGGTGAGCACCGGCGTCACTGCCGCGTCACCGAACGCGCACAGCGTCTTGCCCCCGACGTTGTTCGAGACGCTGAGCAGCAGGTCGATGTCGCGCATCTGCCCCTCGCCTTTCTCGATCTTGTGCAGCAGCTTGAACAGCCAATCGGTGCCTTCGCGGCAGGGCGTGCACTTGCCGCACGACTCGTGCTTGTAGAAGTGCAGGAGGTTCTCGGCCAGCCACACCATGCAGGTGGTGTCGTCGAGGACGATCAGCCCGGCCGAACCGAGCATCGAACCGGCCTTGACGATGCCGTCGAAACTCGCCTGTGTGTCGAGCTGGTCGGGTAACAGTATTGGCACCGACGAGCCGCCCGGGATCACCGCCTTGAGCGTCCGGCCGTCGCGCATCCCCTGGCAGTACTGAGCGCCGTAGATCAGCTCCTTCAGGGTGACGTTCATCGACGCCTCGTAGACGCCGGGGCGCTTCACGTGGCCGCTCACGCAGTACAGCTTGGGGCCGCCGTTCTTTTCCGGTCCGAGGGCGGCAAACCATTCGGGGCCGTTCTGCACGATCAGCGGCACGTTGGCAAGCGTCTCGACGTTGTTGACTGCGGTGGGCGCGTCGTAGAGACCGACGACCGCCGGGAACGGCGGCTTGTTGCGGGGCTGTGCGCGCTTGCCTTCGAGCGATTCGAGGAGGGCCGTTTCTTCCCCCGCCTCGTAGGCCCCGGCGCCGCGGTGCACGTACACCTCGCAATCGAAGCCGGAACCGAAGATGTTCTGGCCAAGGAACCCTTTGGCGCGCGCCTCGGCAATCGCGCGCTCGAGCACCTCCTGCACGTGGTAGAACTCGCCGCGGATGTAGATGTAGGCGACCTTCGCGCCGATCGCGTAGCAGGCAATCGCGCACCCTTCGATCAGCAGGTGCGGATTGCGCTCCATGATCAGGTGATCCTTGAAGGTGCCCGGCTCGCTTTCGTCGGCATTACACGCGATATAGCGCGGCTTCTCCGACTTCTTGTCGACGAACTGCCACTTCATGCCGGTCGGGAAGCCCGCGCCGCCGCGGCCGCGCAGTCCGGACGCCTTCACCATGTCGACAATCTGATCCGGCGTCTGCGTCAGCGCCTTGCGCAGCGCATCGTAGCCGCCATGCTGCAGATAGAAATCGAGCGTGAAGGAATTCGGCTCGCGGACGTATTTCGTGATGATCGGGTCCATCAGCGTGTTCCAACCACTTGGTGAGCTGGTGAGTTGGTGAGTTGGTGAGTTGCGTTCCCACCTGCGGCTGCGCCGACGGCCCAGCGCCCAGCGCCCAGCGCCCAGCGCCTGCACGTGAGCCGCTCGTTGTCCCGGCTCACTTCCGCGCCTCCACCACATGGTGGCAGCCGGTGAGGGCCGCGTCGCCGCGCGTCCGCAGATCCTCGAGCAGCTTCGGCACATCCTCGGGGCGCTGCAATTCCTGCCAGGCGTCGTTCACCATGATGACCGGTGCGCGGTCGCACGCACCGAGGCACTCGACCTCGATCAGCGTGAAGGTTCCGCTCGCATCCGTTTCACCCGGCCTGATGTGCAGGGCCTGGCAGATCTCCTCGGTGACCCGCTCGGCGCCGTTCACGGCGCACGACAGCGTCCGGCAGACGCTCAGCACGAACCGGCCGACCGGCTTCGTGTAGAACATCGTGTAGTAGGTCACCACGTCTTCCACGTCGGCCGGCGTAATGCGCAGCACCTCCGCGACGTGCCGCATGGCGTTGCCGGTGATGTAGCCCTGCTGCGCCTGCACCAGATACAACGCGGGCAGCACTGCCGAGCGGCTGCGATCGGCCGGATAGCGCGTCACGATTTCGTCGAGCCTGGCGCGGTTCTCCGCCGTGAAGACAAACGCCGGCCCCTCGTCGCTGAGCGTGCGCGTCGACTTGTGAAAGGTGGCGTCATACGCCATCTTGGGATGAAAGCTCACCGGTCCACGTCTCCCATCACGACGTCAATCGAGCCGATGACGGCAATCACGTCGGCGATCAGTCCGCCCACGATCATTTTCTCGAGGGCCTGGCAGGCCAGCAGCGACGGCGCGCGCGACTTGATGCGCCATGGCCGGTTCGAGCCATCGGAGATGACGGTGAAGCCCTGCTCTCCCCGGGGCCCCTCGACCGGCACGTACGCCTCGCCGGCCGGCACCGTAAAGCCCTGCGAGTAGATGAGGAAGTGCTGGATCAGCGCTTCCATCTCTGTGTAGACGCGATCCTTGGGCGGCGGCGTGATGCGCGGATCGGCCACCGCATACTCGCCCACCGGCGTGATGCGCTTCATCACCTGATAACAGAGGCTGATGCTCTCGCGGATCTCGGCGACGCGCACCAGGTATCGCGCGTAGACGTCCCCTTCGGTACGGACCGGCACCTTGAAGTCCAGCGTGTCGTAGCCGTTGTAGGGGAAGGCCTTGCGCACGTCGTAGTTGACACCGGCGGCGCGCGCAATCGGACCGACCAGGCTGAACGCGATCGCATCCTGCCTCGACACCACGCCGACGCCGCGGGTCCGCTCGATATAGATCTCGTTCTTCGTCAGGAGGTCCTCGTATTCGGACATCTTGACGACGAGCCGGTCGAGGAACTGCTTGACGGCGTCGAGGAACCCGCGCGGAATGTCTTCGCGCAGGCCGCCGATGCGCATGTAGCTCGGGAACAGCCGGAATCCGGCCAGCATCTCATTCAGGTTGAGCAGCAGTTCGCGCTCTCGGAAGCAGTAGAGCATCACCGAGATGGCGCCCACTTCCATCCCGTGCGTCCCGAGCCAGACCAGATGGCTGTTGATGCGCTGCAGTTCGGCGATCAGCACCCGGATCCAGCGGACGCGCTCCGGCACCTCGATCCCGAGCAGCTTCTCCACGGTCATGGAGAACGTCATGCTGTTGGACTGGGCGCTCAGGTAGTCCATGCGCTCGACGAGCGGGATGACCTGCTGCCATTTCTTCTGTTCCGCAGTCTTCTCGATCCCGGTGTGCAGGAACCCGATCGTCGGCGCGGCCGCGCGGATCGTCTCGCCATCAAGCTCGAGGACCAGCCGCAACACGCCGTGCGTGCTGGGGTGCTGGGGCCCCATGTTGACGGTCATCGTCTCTGTGCGAAGCTCGGGCATCGTTCTCTCTTCCGCCTAACGGTCCGCGGACAACTCGGTCTCGACCAGGTCGCAGATGACGTGCAGCAGGGTCATGTGCACTTCCTGCACCCGCGGCGTGACGTCCGATGGGACATTGATGTGCACGTCGGACGCCCGTCCCGCCGGCCCGCCGTCTCGTCCGGTCAGCGCGATGGTGGTCAACTGCAGGCCGCGCGCGGTTTCGATCGCCGCCACCACATTGGCCGAACTGCCGCTTGTCGTAATCCCCAGGGCGACATCGCCCGGTTGTCCCAGCGCTTCCACTTGCCGCGCAAACACCCGGTCATAGCCGAAATCGTTCGCAATGCTCGTGAGGACGCAGCCGTCCGTGGTCAGCGCCAGTGCCGCGTAGCCCCGGCGCTCGCGAACGAAGCGCCCCACCAGTTCAGTGGCCATGTGCTGGGCATCGGCCGCAGAGCCGCCGTTGCCGAACACCAGCACCTTGCCGCCCTGCCGCAGCGATCGGACGATGGCATCGGCAGCCGCCACTGTCGCATCGAGTCCGGCAGCGCGCACCCGTTCGTGCAGCGCGATCGCCTCGCTCAGGGTCGCGTCAGCGACGTCACTTCCCGTCAAAAAGCGCCCTTCATGACTTCCGGACGAGCCGATCCTTCATCAGATTTGCCTGGAACTCTTCCGAGGTGACCTGCAGCGCGGAACCCGATTCGGGCTTCATCTGGATCTGGACCGGGTAGTCCTTGCGTGCCGGATACCCTTCCCAGTCCTCGGGCATGAGCAGGCGACGCGGATCGGGATGGCCGTCGAAGGCAATGCCGAACATGTCCCAGACCTCGCGTTCCAGCCAGTTGGCCGCAGGCCAGAGCACCGTGGCCGTCGCCACGTGCGGATCGTCGGCCGGCAGCCGCACCTTCAGTCGCACCCGAAGCAGGTGCTCGATCGACACGAGGATGTAAATCAGCTCGTAGCGCGGCTCACGCGGCCAGAAATCTGCCGCGGTCACCTCGGAGAGCAGTTCGAACTTCAGCTCGGGGCGATCGCGCAGCGCCTGCAGCGCAGGAATCAGATCGCCCGGTTGCACGTACAGGGTGGTATGCAGATCGATGCTCGGCGCCACCTCGATCTGAACGCCGGGCAGCGCTTCCTGCAGGGCCGCCGCAAGGGCCGTGGCGTCCATCAGGCGAGCTTCTGAAGATCGATCTTCCGCTGCAGCTGGACGATGCCGTAGATGAGCGACTCGGGCCGCGGCGGGCAGCCCGGAACGTATACGTCTACGGGCACGATCTGGTCCACGCCCTGCACGATCGAGTAGTTGTCGAAGACGCCGCCGATGGAGGCGCAGGCACCCATCGAGATGACCCACTTGGGCTCGGGCATCTGATCGTAGATGCGCCGAAGCGCCGGCGCCATCTTGCGGGAGAGGCGGCCGGCCACGATCATCAGGTCGGACTGGCGCGGGCTGCCGCGAAACACCTCGGCGCCGAAGCGTGCGATGTCGTAGCGGCCGCAGCTCATCGCCATCATCTCGATGGCGCAACACGCGAGGCCGAAGGTGACCGGCCAGATCGACGAACGGCGCGCCCACTGCACCATCTTTTCGACGGAGGTGGTCAGCACCGGAATGTCAGGCAGCTCAGTTTCCAGACCCATGAGGACTTCTTTCGAATTGCTGATTGCTGATTGCTAAACGCTAATTGAGAGCGTCACGGCGATTACCTGCCGGCCGGGCATTTCCAATCAGCAATCCGCGATTGGCAATTAGCAAGGACCTATGCCTTCTTCTCGTCTCCCCAGTCGAGTGCGCCCTTGCGCCAGACATACACGTAGCCGGCGAGCAACAGCAGCATGAAGAGGACCACCTGCACGAAGCCGGGCCACCCGAGGTCGCGCAGCGCCAGCGCCCAGGGATACAGGAACGCGACTTCGATATCGAACAGCAGGAAAATCATCGCCACGAGGTAGAACTTGACCGACATGCGTTCGTGGGCATCGCCCACGGGCGGCATGCCGCATTCGTAGGGTGCCGACTTCTCGGGACTCGGCTTACGGGGGCCAAGAAGACGGGACAGCACGACCGACGGGACCGCGAAAACCAGTCCCAGGACGATCATGAGGACGATGGACAGCCAGCCCTGCATCAGTACTCGATTTCGTGAACGGTCCGAGCTTGTGAACGATTTCTCAAGCTCGAATCCTCATGCTAACGCATCGGGTTTGCGTCCGTCCACAAAAGGCTCACGTCACCAGATTGGCGGTCACCGCTTCCGGCTCTTCCCAGGTGTATCCCGGCGCCGAGGAGATGCGTCGGTCTTCGACCGGACCGCCAACGGTGAAATGGTAGAGGCTCTGAAACGCGTGCCCGTCGAGCCCGAGCACGTCGTGCACCGGGTCGTCGTAGAAGCAGCCGATCCCTGTCGCGCGAATGCCTGCCGCTTCAGCTTCGAGGTAGAGCACCTGTCCAACCAGCCCTGCCTCCCAGAACAGCTGGCGGTAGGCGGCGGGTCCCCCCAGGTCGAGCGTCCGATCGAACTCGGCGATCATGCCGAGGCTGAAACAGCCGTCAGCGGCAATGTCCTGGTCGCAGCTGAGGCGTCGCGCCAGCGCACGGCAGTCGCCCGCGGCGAGCCGCACAAGCGGGACGCTGTCATCGGCAGGCTGACCAATGAATTCGCGCTTCATGGCGGCAAGCAACCGGTCGCCGCCGTCAGGAGACCGCTTCAACAGGTACACGCCAGCCTCTACACCGTGCACCCGGTGGACGAAGAGCACCAGATGAATGCGCGGCTCCGACCAGAGCGCCTGCCAGGGGCAGCCGTCACGCGGAATCAGCCGCCCGAGCATGCGCAGGAACGGCTCGCGCTCGAGGTAGGTCAGGGAGTCGAACGCCACGGCGCTGCGACGCTGCAGGAACAGCCGGCGGGCAGGTGGGGCGGGTGAGGCCGGTAGGGCGGGTGAGGCAGGTGGGGCGGGTGAGCCGGGTGGGGCCGGTGCGGCGCCGGGCGCATCAGGCGCGTCCGCTGCGAGGGGCCCGTGCATCGGGTCTGACCCTCCCGACGCTCCGGACCCTCCCGACTTTCCTGCCTCTCCCGACGCTCCTGACCCTCCCCACTCTCCCGAGCGTCCTGCCCCTCCTGCCCTACCCGACTCTCCTGCCGTGCCTGGCGCCACTGTCCTCGTCGCGTCGGCAATCTCGTCGATGAACGTCCACTGCACGTGGTCTTCACTGAGCTGACTCGCACGGCCGGACCACGTGCCGCGACGGATCGAAGCCAGCGCCTCGGGGGCGGGAATCGGTGCGCCGCCGTGGCCGGCCGGCGCGATGACGATCAGACACGCTGGCTCCTCCGGCTCGGCGTCGACGAAATCGCCCGCTCGATCGAGTCCAAGCAACGCCGCCACCTCCGTCTGCGCCCATGACAGGAGGGTGCGCGCCTCCCACCCGAGAGCCGCGGCCGCGAGCGCAATGGCGCCGATCGCGTGACCGATGTCGTGCTGGCAATAACGGAAGGCACGCTCGCCGTACTTCCAGGCTTCGCGCCAGTGAATCGAGGTCAGCGCAACCAGCAGGAGGTCGCCCCGCCCGTCACACATGCTGCGCCAGGCGGACGCGTCGAACCCACAGCGCTCTTCGAGCGCGTGCCGATCCGCCGCGTAGTGATAGACGCCGGCGCGCTCGGAGAGGCCATCCATCGGCCCGCACACCACGTAGGCTTCGGTCGGATGCAGGTTGCCGCTCGACGGATTGACGCGCAGCGACCATCGCGCGCTGCCGGCCTGCTTCCACGCCGAGAGCCCGAGCGAGTGACGCAGCAGGTCAGCGAGGCTCGCCACGCACACTGGCGCGGCCGCGCTCGGCGTCAGATACAGCTGGTCGTACGAAACGTCAGGAGCGCGGAAGTCGTCGGCGAGAGGCGGCGGGTGCAGCGATATGAGCCGGGCTCCATGGAACGTACGGAATGGAGCCGGTTGCGACGCCCAGTCGAGGTATCCCATCGACCGGGCGAAACGGTGAAAGTGGTGCTTGGTGCCGTCGTGATACCGGTGGATGTCCTTACTTGAAGGCGGCACTCATCTCGGTCATGCGGCGGTCGACTTCGTCGAGCGCCTGCTGCAGTTGCGAGCGGCGCCCGGCGTGCTGGGTCGCCCCGAATTGCCGCTCCAGTTCCATGCGGGCCAGCCGCAGCGATTCGAACGCGCGCACCTTCTCGGGGTCGCGCGTGTCTTTCTTCTTCGATTGCTGCCGGTCGCGCTCGAGCTCTTCCATCCGCTCCTGGATTCGCGCGTCCGCGTCGATTAGTCCTTCACCCGCGTCACTCATGCCTGCTCCGTCCCACCGTTGATTACAGTGCCTGCCATTATAAGATGCGAAAGGTGAGCGCTCGTGCGATTTCGGATCCGCTCGCGCCGTTTCATCCGGCTGTTCGCGAGTGGTTCAGCGCCTCGTTCGAGGCGCCGACGCGCCCGCAGGTGCTCGGATGGCCCGCCATCGCCAAGGGCGATTCGACACTGATTCTGTCGCCGACGGGCAGTGGAAAGACGCTCACCGCCTTCCTCTGGTGCCTCGATCGTCTGATGTTTTCGCCGCCCGCGCCAAAAGACCGGCGCTGCCGCGTGCTGTACATCTCGCCGCTCAAGGCCCTCGCCGTCGACGTCGAGCGGAACCTGCGCGCGCCGCTCGCCGGCATTGCACGAGTGGCCGCGGAACGCGGAGACGAGTACGTGTCCCCCGTCATCGCCATTCGTACCGGGGACACACCGTCGGCCGAGCGGGCACGTTTCCAGCGCGATCCCGCCGACATCCTTATCACCACGCCCGAGTCGCTTTACCTGCTGCTGACCTCGAACGCGCGTGACGCGCTGCGGGGCGTCGAGACAGTCATCATCGACGAGATTCACGCGCTGGTACCCACCAAGCGCGGCGCACACCTGGCGCTGTCGGTGGAACGGCTGGCGGCGAGGTGCCATCGCGAGCCGCAGCGAATCGGACTCTCCGCAACACAGCGGCCGCTCGAGGAGGTCGCTCGTTTTCTCGGGGGCGCTCGGGCGATCACGAGTCGCACGTCGCAACTCGCAGGTCCCGGAAGTGGTGGGTCCGGACGTCGCAAGCCGGAAGTCGGACGTCGGAAGTCACAGGTCGGAAGTCGCAAGTCGGCAGTCGCAATTCACACGTCTCACGTCACCGGTCGCGAGGCGACGTCAATCGAGCCCGAGTCGTCAGCCGCCGACCAGGCACTGCCCCAACCACGCGTGCGCGACGAGGCGTCGCTCGCACTCGCAGAGGCCGACATCAGCGACGAATTCTCCGCGCCGACCGGCACCATCCAATTCCGGCCGGTCACCATCGTCGATGCTGGTGCCAAAAAGCGGCTGCAATTGCGAATCGAAGTGCCTGTTGAGGACATGGCGCGCCTGGCGGCCACTGACGACATCCCAAGCGGGCCGGCATCCGCGGGCAACGCGCGACCCTCGATCTGGTCGGCGATCCACCCGCGTCTGCTGGAACTGATTCGCGATCACCAGTCGACGCTGATCTTCGTCAACAGCCGCCGCCTCGCTGAACGGCTGGCCGGTGCGCTCAACGAACTCGCGGGCGAGGTGCTCGTTCGCTCGCACCATGGATCGATTGCGCGCGAGCAGCGCATGGAGATCGAGGACCGCCTCAAGTCGGGCACCTTGCGGGCGCTGGTCGCCACCTCGTCACTCGAGCTCGGCATCGACATGGGCGCGATCGATCTCGTCATCCAGATCGAAGCACCGCCCTCGGTCGCCAGCGGATTGCAGCGCATCGGACGCGGCGGGCACCAGATCGACGCCATCAGCGAGGGAGTGATCTTCCCGAAATTCCGCGGCGACCTGGTCGCGTGTGCCGCGGTCGCCAAAGCCATGCACGATGGCGCAGTCGAAGCGACCCGCTATCCTCGTAACCCGCTGGACGTCATTGCCCAGCAGATCGTCGCCATGACGGCGGTGGACACGTGGGTGGTCGACGATCTGTTCGACACCATCCGCAGGGCGGCCCCCTGCGCCGAACTGAGTCGCGGCGTCTTCGACGGCGTCCTTGACATGCTGTCCGGCCGCTATCCGTCGGACGAGTTCGCCGAACTTCGACCGCGCCTCACGTGGGACCGCGTCGCCGGAACCGTTGTCGCCCGCGAGGGCGCAAAGCGGGTCGCTATTGCAAACGGGGGCACGATCCCCGACCGCGGTCTCTACGGCGTGTTCCTGCTCGGCGCTCCGCCAGGCACAGCCCGTGTTGGTGAACTCGACGAGGAAATGGTCTTCGAGACGCAGGTCGGCGAGACGTTCGTGCTGGGCGCCTCGTCGTGGCGTGTCGAGGAGATCACCCACGACAAGGTGCTGGTCTCCCCCGCTCCTGGCGAACCCGGCAAGATGCCGTTCTGGAAAGGCGACCGACCGGGACGCCCGCTCGAACTCGGCCTCGCCATCGGGCGGCTGATGCACGACCTGCTCCGCATGCCGCCTCCCGCAGCGATCGAGCGGCTCACCCGGGAACACGACCTCGATGCCCTCGCTGCGGAGAACCTCCTGCAGTACCTGCGCGATCAGATGCAGGCGGCACGTGCCGTGCCAGACGCGACGACGATCGTGATCGAACGGGTTCGCGATGAACTCGGCGACTGGCGCATCTGCGTCCTCTCGCCGCGCGGCGGTCGCATCCACGCGCCCTGGGCAATGGCCGCCGCCGCCCGGATCCGCGAGGAGGCGGGGATCGATGTCGAAACCATCTGGGGCGACGATGGATTCGTCGTGCGGTTTCCGGACGTGGACACGCCGCCCGATCCTGCATTGCTGCTGCCCGGCCCCGACGAAGTACAGCCGCTGGTCGTGCGGCAGCTTGGTTCCACGGCGCTGTTTGCCGCGAAGTTCCGCGAGAACGCCGGCCGCTCGCTGCTGCTCCCGAAACGGCGGCCCGGCATGCGTGCCCCGCTGTGGCAGCAGCGCAAGCGCGCCGCGGACCTGCTGGCAGTCGCGGCCCGGTACGGTTCGTTTCCGGTGCTGCTCGAAACGTATCGCGAGTGCCTGCGCGACCACTTCGACATGCCGGCGCTGGTGCAGACGCTCGCCGACGTGCGCAGCCGGCGCATCCGCGTCGTCACGGTGGATTCGGACAAGCCGTCGCCGTTTGCCGCGTCGCTGCTTTTCAGCTACGTCGCGAGCTTTCTCTACGATGGGGACGCGCCGCTCGCCGAACGCCGCGCACAGGCGCTGGCGGTGGACCAGGCGCAGCTGCGGGAGCTGATGGGCGACGCGGAGCTCCGCGAGCTGCTCGACGGCGACGCGATCGACGATGTGGAGCGGCAGCTGCAGCGCCTCGACACGAAGTATCAGGCGCGAAGCGTCGACGGCGTGCACGACATGCTGATTGCGCTCGGCGATCTGTCAGCCGAGGAGATCGCCACTCGCGTGTCCACGAAGGAGGCGGCGGAGGCCGCGCCTGCCCTGACGCGCACGCGCCGGGCGCTGGCGCTGCGGATCGGCGGCGACACGCGCTACATCGCCGTCGAAGACGCCGCGCGCTTCCGCGACGCGCTGGGCGTGCCGCTGCCGCACGGCATTCCCGAGTCGCTGCTGGCGCGGTGCGCGATCCGCTCGGCGATCTCGCGTTGCGCTATCGCCCGCACACATGCGCCATTCACGGCGGCGGACCTCGCCGCACGCTATGGCCTGACCACGCAGTCCGCCGAGGCCGTGCTCGTGCGGCTCACCGGCGAGAACCGGTTGCTCGAGGGCGAGTTCCGGCCCGGCGGCACGAGGCGCGAATGGACCGACGCCGACGTGCTCCGCATGATCCGGCGACGGTCGCTGGCGAAGCTGCGCAAGGAGGTCGAACCGGTCGATCAGGCAGCGCTCGGGCGCTTCTCCCTGGCGTGGCAGGGCGTGGTGAAGAAACGGCGCGGTGCCGACGCCCTGCTGGACGTCATCGAACAACTCCAGGGCGCTCCGCTGCCGGCGTCGATTCTCGAAACCGAGATCCTGCCCGCCAGGCTGGACCACTACGAGCCAGGCGACCTCGACGCCGTCGTCGGCGCAGGCGAAGTGGTCTGGGTCGGCCTCGAGCCGCTCGGCGAGAGGGATGGCCGACTCGCGCTGTATCTCGCCGATCACCTGCCGCGGCTGCTGCCCCAGCAAGCGGAGGTTCGTGCGAAGGCTGGTCCGCAGAATGGCCGCACGGCCGCAGGTCGTGGCGCGAGTGAAGGGGCAGGCTTATCGGAGCGCGAGCAGGCGATTCTCGACGCGCTCGCCGCGCGGGGCGCGTCGTTCTTCGCGCCGCTGCACGACGCCGTCGGTGGCGGTTACCCTGCCGAAACCGTCGATGCACTATGGAATCTCGTCTGGCAGGGGCGGGTCACCAACGATACCGTTCACGCCCTCCGCGCCTTCACACGCTCCCGCGCGACGTCGCGCCGACGGGCGAATCGTGAGGCGCCGGCGTTTCGATCGCGCCGCCTGGTACCGCCGTCGGCCGAAGGTCGCTGGGCACTGGTCCAGCCGCTCGAACCCGACGCTGAACGTCCCGCGCGCGGCACCGTCGCCGCGCAGGCGAAGGCACGCCAGACGACAACCACCTGGGCTGCGGCGGTCGCCCAGCAACTGCTCAACCGGCATGGCATCCTGACGCGCGAGTCGATCGCTGCGGAGGCGCTGGTTGGCGGCTTCGGCATCGTCTACACGGTGCTGAAAGCCATGGAGGAGAGCGGGCGGATCCGTCGCGGCTACTTCGTTGCCGGCCTGGGTGCGACCCAGTTCGCCATGCCCGGCGCACTCGACCTGCTCCGATCGTTGGCGCGCGACAGCAGCGACGAGGCGGAGGTGGTCACCCTCGCGGCCACCGACCCAGCCAACCCGTACGGGGCCACGTTGAAGTGGCCATCGTCGGCGACTGCGGTCGTCTCGCCGTCTGCTCCCACCGCTGGTCCGCAGGCGGGTCAGGCGGGTCAGGCAGGTCAGGCGGGTCGGCGGGTCGAGCCGATGCCGCTCACGCGCAGAGCGGTGGAAACACTGGCGCGGCGAGTGGACGCGGTCCGACGCGCACCGTGGGTGCCACCGTGATCCTGTTTGACGGTGCCGTGATCGCCTACCTGGCGCGAGGAGATCGTCAGCTGCTTACCTGGTTGCCCGATGCGGAGCCGCAGCGTTCTCGCGCCGCGCGGGCGCTCGCGAACAGGTTGATCGAGCGGGCGCGCATGGGCGGCGACACGCCGCGTGGCATGCTGATCGAAGAGATCGATGGCGCGCCGGCGTCGACGCACGCGCTCTCGCAGACTCTCGCCGAGGCTGGCTTCGTTCGTGGCGCGCTCGGCATGCAGGGGACATACAAACGGATTTGACGATTTACGATTCGATTTACCGATTTACCGATTTACCGATTTAAGAATGGGCTGACGTGCGGTGCACCGACCATCGGTTCAATTCCAAAGATCGTCAATCGTCAAATCCTCCATTCGTCAAATCGTCAAATCGTCCAATCGTCCAAATCGTCCAATGAGATGGGATGCCTGAAGGCGATACGATCTTTCGCGCGGCGCGGACACTCCACCGCGCGCTGGCCGGACGCCTCGTCACCCTGTTCGAGTCCGTGTACCCCGCGCTCACGCGGATCGATCATGACGCGCCGATTGCCGGACGAACGGTGACTTCCGTGTCGTCGCGCGGCAAGCATCTGTTGATGGCGTTCAGCGGTGACCTGGTGCTCCACACGCACATGCGCATGCACGGCAGCTGGCACATCTATCGCCCCGGCGAGCGATGGCGGGTACCGGCGCACGAGATGCGCGTGCAGGTCGCCACGAGCGAATATGTGGCGGTCGGATTCAACATTCCGGTCGCGGAGTTCCTGTCGGCACAGCAACTCGCACGACATCCGCACATCCAGGCGCTCGGACCCGACCTCGCCGACCCGGCGTTCGATCGCGCCGACGTGCGGCGACGGATGGCGGAACAGGGCGGCAGGCCGATTCACGACGTGCTGCTCGATCAGCGTGTACTCTCCGGCATCGGCAACGTGCTCAAGTCCGAAGTACTCTTTGTGGCGCGCGTCAATCCGTTCACGCCCGTCAGCCAGCTTGCTGACGACACCTTCGATCGGATGATGGATGTCTCACTCAGGTTGATGCAGATGAATACCATCGAGTCTGCAAGCATGACCCCGGTCTTCGGTCGTCGTACAACCGGCAGCCTGAACCCGAGCGCGAAGCTGTTCGTGTACGGCCGAGGCGGGAAGCCTTGCCGCACCTGCGGCACCCCGATCGAGATGACGAAGACCGGCGTCGATGCGCGCCTCACGTACTGGTGCCCCGCGTGCCAGAGCGGCATCGATGGGCCATAAAGCGGTGCTCACTGTGCACCCTGGGCGTTGCCGGGTCGCCGCCGCTGTCGTCGCGCTGCTCTGCCTGTTCTCGGATGGCGCGCGAAGCGCGGGCAGGCGTGTGTTTCCCGATACGTCGTCACGCATTGGCGTCCTGACCGATCAATTGCCGGGAGGCATGACCGACGCGCAGATTCGCTTTGCCGCCACGCACTACGTCGGCTCGCAGAAGCTCACGCTCAACCTGTCGCGGCCGCTGCGCGCCATCAACCCCGATTTCATCGTCCTGCACTACCGGCTCGCGATGTGGCAGTCCGCGCCACGGGTGAACTACATCGTCGACGGAGACCGGTGGTCGAACGACTTCCCGCGGGTCGACCCGCATGAATCGTGGTTCTGGCACAACCCGGCGGGGCAACGTGTTGCCAGCAGCCAGGACGGCAAGCTGCTGATGAACATCGCCGACCCGGGCTTCCGCGCCTACTGGCGTGAGTCGATCGCCAGTCAGGTTGCAGCAGGAGAGTACGACGGCGTGTTTCTCGACTCGGCGTCGCCGGCACTGCTCCAGTGGGAGGCGCGGGCGCCGCTCGATCGCCGCCTGCTTGGATCGGGCGTCAGGACAAACAGATTTCCCGAGCTTGGCGGACGCAGCTGGATTGCCGCCTGGCAGGACTGGATGACCGACCTCGACGCCTCGCTGGCGGCGCGGGGCATTCCGCTGATTCCGAACGTCGGCGCGCTGGCGACGACCTGGGACAACACCGATTACTCGCTGACGGCCGGAGCCTTCTGCGAAGGCTTCCTCGACCCCGGCCTCTCCGAGGAGGACTGGCACGCGGCCGCCAATCAGACGCTCGATCTGGTGCGAAAGAACCGGATCGTCATTCTCCAGAACTACCTGTCGCCGGAGAACGTTGCGAAACGGAAGTATCTGCTCGCGAACTATCTTCTGGTGAAGGGCACGCGAACCTACGTCGTGTATTTCGCGACGGCGCTCGACTGGTACCCGGAGTGGACGCTGGATCTCGGGCCGGCGCGGACCAGCGCAGCGACAGTGAACGACCTGTACTGGAAGGGCGTTTACCGGCGGGACTTCGCCAACGGCATCACTCTGGTGAATCCGACCACGAACCTGGTACGGGTGGATCTCGGCGCCACGTTCAGGCGTGTCGACCCCGCAGGCGGCGGCGCGGTTGGTCCTGACGGCACCGCCCGCGGCACGCTTGCCACCACCGCCGTGTCCTCGATTCAACTGCCGCCGAAGTCCGCAGAGATCCTGCTGCGGTGAGTGCCGCCATAGATCGAGGCGCAAGTGTCGGCACTTACGCGCCCGGCGACCGCGCTACCTCGTGCTGAGCAACGACAGGTCCACTGCCCGACCCATTTCGAAGTATCCGCGCGGGCTCGGATGAATCCCGTCACCACAGTTGAATGCCGGCAGGATCAGATCTGGATTGGCGGGGTCCTGCACAACTTTGGAGAAATCGATCACCGCATCGAACGGCGCTCGCGTGCGCACCCAGTCGTTGACCTCGTTGCGAATGCGTGTCTTCGCCGCGTCCCACGGCGTGGCGGCGCCCGCAGGCGTGTTGTGACGCGGGATGATGGTGACGCCGATGACGCGCGCTCCGCTCGCTTTCACCTTCTGCGCGATCGTCGTCATCGCCTCGATCACCTGGCTCGTGCTCGCACCTCGGCGGATGTCGTTGGTGCCCATGAACAGGACCACAGACCTCACACCATGATGGGACAGGACATCGCGTTCCAGTCGCTCCAGACCCGTTGGGCTGTCGGGTGGCGGGTCGAGCCCGTCCCGCGTCAGCGTGTTGCCGCCGATGCCTTCGTTGAGGATGGACAGAAGCCCGTCGCGTGTGGCTCCGTCAGCGGCACTGGCCGTCTCGTGCGCCAGGGCAAGCCGCACGGACACCAGGTCCTCCCAGCGGTCGTGCGCATCCAGCGTCGAGCACGTGCCGTCCGTGATGGAATCGCCGAACGCCACCACCGCTGCGGACGATGCCGATGCTTGCACCTCAACCGACTTGAGCCACCAGAGGCTGGTTGTCGTCTGTGTGAAAGCCGCGGCGTCCTCACTCGCGGCGACATCTCCTGCGCCGTCGAGCGTTCTATAGGACGTCACCGCCGCGCCGGTGTGCTGGCTTGGGCGCACACCCGCGCCGGGAACGAACAGACTCACCGCAAGATCCTGCTGCGCGAGCACGCGGAGCGACACCGGGTCGCTCAGCGCGGTTCCACCAGCGGGGATCGTCACGCTGGCGGCTCCGCCAAAGGTGACGGGTCGATTCGAACCCGCGGCGAGCAGTGCGCCGCGTGACCGGGAGCCGACGAACACGCGACCAAGTTCAAGGGCAGTCTTCCCGAAGGTATTGTCGAGGCGCAGACGCACTGTATCGCCGCCAATCGTTGTCCGCGCGATCATGCGGACCGTGGCATCCGACACGGCGGCTTCGCCGAGCGCCTGCTGTGATGTCGTCCAGGCGGTCACCCACCGCGGTTGAGCACTGCCCTGACCCGACAGTGTCGGTGCGAACCCGCTGACGATGGTCATCGCCACAACCACCGCTCCAGCAGTGCACACACGGACGACGCTGCGGCTGATCACCATGCTGGCAACTCCTCGTTCAGGCGCACATTCTCTCACTGTCAGCGACACCGGGATGTACGATCCCTCGTCATGAGAACGGTGGTCGCTCTTCTACTCGCACTGCCGCTGGCGCTGGGCGGTTCTCGAGGGTCTGCCAACGCCCAGCCGTCTCAGGGACCGCAGCGGCGCCCCGATGTCCGCTTCCTGGCGACTCCGCAGAACGTCGTGGAGGCGATGCTCGAACTGGCGCACGTCACGTCGACCGACATCGTCTACGATCTCGGCTCGGGCGACGGTCGCATCCCGATCACTGCCGCACGGAAGTATGGCGCACGCGGCGTCGGCATCGAAATCGATGCGAAGCTCGTGGCGGAGTCGGAAGCCAACGCGCGGAAGGCCGGAGTGGAGCAGTCGGTGCGGTTCATCACCGGCGATCTGTTTCAGGCAGACATCAGCGAGGCCACCGTGGTCGCCATGTTCCTGCTGCCGGGGATGTACATCGATCTGATTCCGAAGTTCCGTTCCCAACTGCGCCCCGGCTCCCGCATCGTGTCGCACTATTTCGCCATGGGCGATCGCTGGATGCCGGACGAAACGCGCGACGTGAATGGCCTCGAGATCTACCTCTGGAAGATCCAGTAAACAGGGCGCAGGGTGAGTCGCATGTCGACGACGGCACCAGCACGTCGCAGCTGAAGTCCCAGGCACTTCCGCTGCTCAAGGTCCAGTTTTCGGGTTAATGTCCTTGTTCCAGAGGGGGAGTTATGCGAAGGACTTTCGGCCGGTTGGGTGTCGTGGTCGCCGTCGGGACCGTGCTGCTGTGGCCGTCGTCCAGCGTGTTTGCGGCTGACCCTCTGTATCAGGCGATCCGCGGCAACGATCTGGCCAGCATCGACGCGCTTGTCCATTCGAGCGCAGAGGCCAACGCCCCCGGCGAGTTCGGCAACACGCCGCTCATGTCGGCCGCGGCGGCCGGCTCGGTCGATGCGATGAAGCGGCTGATCGCAAAGGGAGCCGACGTCAACGCGCAGAACGGGCTCGGGACCACCGCGCTGATGATGTCGATTACTCAGATCGAGAAGGTGAAGCTGCTGCTCGACGCCGGCGCGAACGTGAACCTGGCGAGCAAACCGGGACACACCGCGCTGTTCCTCGCCGCGATGAGCGACCCCTCCGTCGAGATCGTACGCCTGCTGATCGCCCGCGGCGCGGACATCAAGGCGAAGGATGCGTTCCAGAACACCATCCTGACCGCCGCGGCGGCCGGGAACGATCTCGAGACAATCCGTCTGGTGCTCGAGGCGGGTGTGGACGTGAACAGCGCGGGGGT
Source organism: uncultured Acidobacteriota bacterium (assembly GCA_963697745.1). Classification (GTDB taxonomy): domain Bacteria; phylum Acidobacteriota; class Vicinamibacteria; order Vicinamibacterales; family CAVVIG01; genus CAVVIG01. The sequence continues at coordinate 411,455 of CAVOPD010000003.1, forward strand.
CACAGGACTGACGCCGCTGATCGCCTCCGCGTACCATCGCAATCTGGCCGCTGTGAAGCTGCTCCTTGCGAGAGGCGCGAACGTGAATGCCGTGGCGGTATCACCGGCGCTGGCGCCTCCTCCGGATCCGAAGAGCGGGCCGATCGCGCTGCACAACGTCACGGCACTCCTGGCGGCGGTGGCGGGCGGTTCTGCCGGAACTCGTCAAGACGCTGCTCGACGCGGGCGCGGACGTGAACGCCAAAGACAGCCGCGGTCTGACCGCGTTGATGCTGGCGGTTGCCCGCACCAACCAGGATGCCGGGGTGATCCGCCTGCTGCTCGACAAGGGCGCGAACGTGGCGCTCCAGAGCGGCGCCGGAGAAACGGCGCAGGACTGGGCTCGCAAGCTCGCTTCACCGACCGCGATGTCCATGCTGTCGGTCACGCCGCGGCAGGACGCATCACCGGCACGAGTCGCCGCAGCGCAAATCGATGCGAAGACGGCGGCTGAGCGCAGCCTCGCGCTCCTCGAGTCGTCCAGCCAGAAGTTCTCCGAATCGAGCGGCTGTGCCTCGTGTCATCACCAGAACGCCACCAGCCTGGCTGCCAGCGAAGCTCGCTCCAGGGGTCTGCGCGTAAACGAGCAGGCAACGCTGGCGCGCATCGAGATGATCAACGCGGGTGTCCCTCCACCTCCGATCGTCGCGGAGCGCATGGACGTCGGAGTGACGGAGATCCTCGCGTCGGCGCTGGTCGCACTCGCCGCCGAAGGCGCCCCGCCGACGCCCTCGACGGACCTGCTTGCGTCGTACCTTGCCGCCACGCAGGCGCCCGATGGCTCGTGGCACATCTCCAGCGGCATCGGCGATCGTCCGCCGACAGCCGAAGGAGCGATCACGCGTGTGGCCCTCGGCATCAGGTCCCTGAAGGTGTACGCGCCGCCGGCACGCGCCGCCGAGATGAACGCACGGATTCTCAAGGCACGCGAGTGGCTGCAAGCCGCGAAGCCGCTCACGGCAGAGGATCGCAACATGCAGTTGCTGGGGCTTCACTGGGCGGGGGCTGATGGATCGACGCTGGCGCCACTGGCCTCGGCGATTCTCGCCGCACAGCAGCCGGATGGCGGCTGGCGACAGCAGCCGGCTCTGGCGAGCGACGCCTACGCGACCGGGCAGTCCCTCTACGTATTGGCGAAGGCAGGCGGCGTCGCGGCAACCGACTCTCGATACCAGAATGGCATCCGCTATCTGCTGGCGACGCAGAGCGCGAATGGCTCGTGGCACGTGGCGAGCCGCGCGCCGAAGTTCCAGGCCTACTTCAACAGCGGGTTCCCGTACGCCGGGGACCAGTGGATCAGCGCCTGGGCAACGAGCTGGGCCACCATGGCGCTGGCGCAGGCAGTTCCGCCGGTTGCGACGCGCGCAGCGCGGTAGACGTTCCAACGCATCAAATCGTTCAATCGTCAAATCGTAAATCGTCAAATCGTCAAATCGTCAAATGAGAGGGATTTCGGCGGCCGCGATGCCCTGTTCTCCGCACGTCGAGTAGAACAGATACGCCCGGCCCTCGTCTTCGAACACAAACGGATCGCGGATCTGCCTGGCGGGCTCGTTGATGTCTCCGGCCTCGGATGGCACGTTGGGCAGGTCGGTGCATTCGTAGGTCGTTTCCGGCCTCAGCACCTCCACCGGCGCCGACGCCCGCCACGTCGTCCAGTCGGGCGTGAGATCGACCGTCGAGACCAGCACGCGTTCGGGAGCGTCGCCGATTCCGGTGAAGAACACATGGAGGCGGTCGCCGCGCTGCACCAGCGCGACGTGGCGCACGCGGTTCGCGTACGCCGTGTCGCGAAACAGGTTCGGGCCCGGCTCGAACGACGCCAGCGGATTGCCGGCACGGGACACGAGACCGAGCCTCGAGACGCCATAGACGTACGCGCCGCGCTGAAAGACACGGATGTAGCTCGTTTTCGTGAGAGCCGGCTGCACCGTAAAGTGCACGCCGTCGTTCGACTCCGCCGGCTGCGTGAACTGGCCATAGCCTTTCTGGCGAGCCCAGGCGCGTGCGTCCGCGGGATTCGCCGGCCACCGCTCCCCGTTCGTGAACCACCCGTGCACCCACATGACGAACCGTTTCCGCTCCCGATCGATCAGGATCTCCGGAGACGCGACATGGGTGTAGAAGTCGTCGAGCGTCTCGGGCGGGTCGGGCTGCTCGCGGAAGAATGCCGAGTCCTTGACGTGGAGCACTCCCGGTTCGTAGATCGTCCATGGTCCTGACACACTGTCCGCGTAGGCGAGGCGGATGAACTCGCCCATGTGGTTGGCGAAGTACATGTACGTACTTGCCGAGCGGATGTTCCGCCCAGTCGGGCACGCGGATAATCGTCGGCCCGTTCACGTTTCCGCCGAGCGTTGCCGATGATGTGACCGTGATCAGCGGATTCTGCGACAGCCGACGGGGTTTCAGTTCGGGAGCGATCGATGGACTCCGTGCCGCGCTGTCAGCCTGAGAAGGTCCTGCCGCGGACTGCGGCGTGTTCGCCAGCCGCGCCGCTTCGCGCTCCAGCGTGGACCGCCATGCGCCCGCGGGCGTTCGCGCGATCAACGCACGCAGTGCGAGTTCGTGTGCCTTCGTCTGGGCCTGGGCTGCCGGCACAGGCACGTCCGGCGTGACGCCGGTACCTTCCCAGTTGCGCTGGGAGGTCGAGGTCCGGACCTGCCCGTTCGGCACAGTGACCTCGAAGTCGTCACCGGCCGGGTATGCCCGCCCCGGGTTTGCCGCGCCGGCGGTCTGCTCGCCGACGACCACGGCCCGACGTTCCTCCTGGAGGATGAAGGCGCACCCTTCTCCAGCGGAGAACGTGCGCGCGGAGGTCAGCACGTAGACCGGACGCGTGCCGTCCCGGAGATCGACTCCCTGTATGGGGGTCGTGTACAGCTGACTGTCTCCCGACCGGGGCACGATCTGGAAGAGCGGCTTACCAGGGACATCGAACAGATAGGCCGCGAGCAGCGCCACGGTATCGGGTGCGCCGCCGCCGTTCTCCCGCATGTCCACGATGAGTGCGTCGGCCCGGGCCAGCAGGCGCATGGCAGCGGCGAGAGCGTCGCGCGCTTCGTCGGCCCGGTAGAACGAGGACAGGTTCAGGTACCCGACGTTGCCGGCGAGAATCGCCGCCTCGCGGACACCGAAGTTCTCGCGGCGGCCGCGTACGTCGCGAGGTTCTGACGCAACCGACGACGCCGGAGCACGCATCGAGACAACGAGGTGCTTGTCGTGTGTCGCGTCAAAGAGATCGCGCGTCAAGGCCGAGGCGAGCTCGCGCTTGGTGACGACCGCTGCATAGCGGCGCAGGCTGGACTCCTCCCGCAGGCGCGAGGCCACTCTGGAGGCACCAGCCGGATCGAAGTATTCAGCGGCCACCGTCGCGGCGACACGTTCGACGATGTCGCGAGCCGCGCCAGCGGTGATCGCGTCCTCACGGTCCTGGGCCGGCACGCCGGTGCCCATGGCGAGCACCGCGAGAACGGCGACGACGAGTGTCTTCGCCCGAATCGATGCGGTCGTGCGATACGCTCCGCGGCCGCCAACGGCTGTCGTCTCGCGACGATCCGGCGCACGTCGGCGCTCGCCGGTCAGGCCTCCGGCGCCTTGCCGGTCACCAGCCATTCGAACCCTTCCTTGACCACGGGCAGGGGCGCTCCGTGGCCGCCGTCATATTCGCGGTACGTGACGTCGTACCCCTCGCCCTCCAACTGAGGCACGAACTTGCGGGCCGTGCGATCGATCGGCATCTGCTCGTCCTTGAGGCCATGCGCGAGGAAGATCTTCGGCTTACCCTGCCGTCGAAATGGCGTCAGCATCCCGACGGAAAAAATCATCAGGTGGTTGAAGGTGTCGCCGTAGGCGAGCCCCATGTTGAGCGCGTAGCCCGCGCCGTCGGAAACGCCTCCGAGCGCCACGCGCGATCGATCAACGGTGAGCACCTCCGAGACCCATCGATACGCCATCCCGATGTACCGCACGTCGTCGTCGAACCCGGGAATCGACTGGCCCCAGGTGACGTCGCGCGACTCGGGGGCGAGAATGATGACGCCCCACTCCTCGGCCAGCGGAAAGGTATACCGCACCGCTTCGGCCGTGCTGCGAAAGCCGTGCAGCATCACCAGAATCGGCATCGGCACGCCCTTTTTGTATGCCTGCGGAACGTAGACGGTGCCGTCGCGCTCGCCATCGGAGATGCCAAGTCGCGACTTGCCCATCGGAATGTCGTCTCCGGCCACTGGGGTCGGAGTCTGCCCTGGGGCCTGGGCAAGGAGGCGGGAGCCGCTCGCGAGACCGATAGCGCCGGCGGCGCCGAGAGACAGGAACGTGCGACGTTTCATTGGCCGGACGGTACTACAACGATTGCCCATTTGCCATTCGCCCGGGTCGCTACGGATCCTTCGGCTGGCCACGCCGACGCCAGTGGCCCTCGTCCAGCCCGACCGCGCGACGCGGAGCCACAAGAAGCACGCGTCCTCGCAGGCTCAGTCGCGAGACATGCCCGGAAGCTGTCGTGCGTATGCGACGCGTAACGCGACCAGGTCGGGCCGATCGATCCGCAGTTCGTTTGCGATGCGGTGGATCTCGCCTTCTTCTGCGGTCGAGATCGACTGGTCGATCGCCGATACCGCAAACAGACACCGCATCAGCGCCAACCTGTCGTCGTAGTTCGCCACCTCGGCGAACTGCCTGGCGACGAGATAGTTTGCGGTACCACCGAACAGCCGATTGCTGGACTCGGCGAGCTTGACCACGACCGTGGCCTGCTCCGGCGTGAGGCCTCCTGCTTCCTGCACGAGGTCCTCCATGGCGCGGGTCTCTTCCGGCGACACGTGCTGATCCGCGTGCGCCACTCGGCCGAGCAGATAGGCGAACGCGCTCAGGTATCGGGCGCGCGCTGGCTCCAGATGATCGAGCGCTTCGACCGTCTCGCGCAGCGGCGCGATCTCCTCCGGAGTTGGCGCGTCGATCCCCAGCCAGGCACGGATTGATTTGAGAGGCATGTGTCCCACCGGTGCCACTCCCGCAGTGCAACACTTCTGCAGCGCAGCTCCCGCTCGATCTTACCCGCGCCGCACATCCGATTCACAGGCAGTAGACACAGCCGCGCGAGAATCCGCAAGTCCGGAACCCGCTCGGTCCCGGAGCCCGCAGCGTGCGGATGGTAGAATGCGCGCACTGATCCTCGATGCAGTATCCGGTCACCTGGCTGCAGCCCCAGTGGTTCGCGGCACGTCGCATCAAACGTTTTCTCGACACACTTCGCCGCTCCCGCGTTGTTCTTCACCTGGGCGCGGGAGGAAAGCGCGTTGAGGGTGCGATCAACTGCGATCTTCACGATCCCGCAGCCGACCGCCGGCTGGATGCCACGAACCTGCAGGAGATTGCTGATGGCAGCATCGACGTCATCGAGCACCATCACCTGATCGAGCACCTCGCCATGGCGGACCTCGAGCCGGCGCTCGCGGAGTGGACGCGCGTCCTCAAGCCAGGGGGGCTGCTCATCGTCAGCGCTCCCGACCTCGAGAATGTGCTGCGGCGGTGGCTGCGCATGTCCGAGGCACAGCGCTGGGATTACGGCATCAAGATGATCTACGGATCCCAGGAACATCAAGGGATGTTTCACAAGAACGGCTTCACCGCAAGACGGCTCGAGGACGTCCTGAGGCGGGCCGGGCTGACACCGGAATGGTCGTATCGCGGCTATCCGCGCCGGCCGACTCCTTCCTTTGTCGTCATCGCCAGGAAGCCTTCCGCACCATGACGCCATGCCGCGCGGTTATCGCACCGCGGCGCCCTCGTAGAACTCGCAATAATCCCTGAAGCCGATGCGTTCGTACACGCGACGCGCCGGTGTGTTGGTCGCGACGATGTTCAGCACGATCGTCGTGATGCCGGTGGCGACGAGTTCGGCCGTCACCGCGCTCGCCAGTTCGAGCGCCAATCCCCGCCGGCGACGATCGCGCCGGGTGTACACGTTTCCGAGCGCGGCGACGCTCGCCGCACGCGACACGACGTGCGTGCCGGCGATCGCGATGAGGTCGGCTCCTTCCCGCACCCCGAAGTACACGCCGTCGGTGAGTTGCGCGGGCAGGAAGAAGGCCGGCGGGTCTTCCGCGTACAACCGCTGCACCTGTTCCAGGTCGCTCGGGCCAAGCCTTACCGAACGACTTGACGTAACGGATGCGCGGTCCCCGGCCTCGAGGAGCATGCGAACCATGCAGCGCCGTTCAAAGGACGTGAAATGCCGATCCGCCAGCGGCAGGAGGTCCGGCGTGACGTTGAGGCAGCCTCGGGGCGTGCGGCGAAGGACGTCCTCTTCCGCCAGCGTCATATCGCACTCTGTGGAGAGGCCATGACACACCACCAGCGGCGGCTGGTACGCACCGTACACGAGGACGACCGAGCGTCCATCGGACGGACCGAACCAGGTCGCGTGCGCCGCGTAGGGCGGCGCGAGATCGGCGAGTGAAAAAGCACCCCACGGCCGGTCCCGTTCCAGGCGGGCACGGACGTCGTCGAGGTCGGTGAGCTGCGGCACGACCTCTAGGATTGCGAACGGGAGCGACGAGCCTGCGCGATCAGTTCGCGCTCGCGTTCGGGCGTCAACGCCGGTGTGGTCGGGTGGATGCGCAGCCAGTCGCGGGTATCGGCAATCGTCACTCCCGGATCTGTCAGCGTGAAGCCCGCGTCGATCGCGCGATCGGCGCTCACGTTCATCACGCTGCTCCGTGCCGCACCGTTGGGGATGAACAGCGGCAGCTCCGTGAAGGTCAGGCCAGCGGCCGCGATGAGATCCGCGGCCACCCAGACCAGCTGCGTTGCTCCGAGCTCGGTCATGAACGCAGCCCATGTGAGGCGCGGCCCAGCCATGTTGAAGATGCCGCTCGCCGCCGAATCGACAATCGTTCTGGTGAACCGTGCGATGTCGCGAGCATCGACCACCTGAACGAAGTCATTCCCGTCGCCGGGCGCCAGCATGTCGCCGCCCTGCATCGCGCGCTGCACCCAATAGGTGTGCCGTCCAGTCGGATCGTGCGGCCCAGCCACGATCTGCGGGCGCAGAATGGTGCATCGGTCGCCGTACGTGTCCTGCACGATGCGCTCACAGGTCACCTTGAGCGGACCGTAGGTGTCGCCCGTGACCTCGGTGACGTCCTCAGCCGCTTCCGGCAGCAGCGCGTGGGTCTCACGGATCGGAACGTCCGCAGTGTCTTCGTACACGCTGACCGTGCTCACGAACACATATCGGCCGACTCTCCCTTCGAGTAGCTCGGCGCTCGGTCGCACCTGCCGCGGGGTGTAGCCGCTCACGTCAACGCACGCGTCCCATGTCCGATCCGTCAACGCGTCGAGACCTGCCACACCGTCGTTGCGGTCGCCACGCAGGCGCTCGACCGCGGCGGGCAGTTCGTCGGGCGATTTCCCGCGCACGAATACGCTCACATGGTGACCGGCATCGAGGAACGTCTCGACGATATGCCGTCCGATGAAACGTGTGCCGCCGAGAACGAGCAGATTCATGTGGGCTCTGGGCTTTGGGCTATAGGCTCTTGGCGCTGGGCTCCAGGCGATGGGCTTCAGCGGCGCTTCTCGACGAACGCGTCGGCCAGCAGCCGCTTGTCGAAGCCGGCGGGCACCGAGCCTTCCGTCGCGTAACGATAGAGCGACGCGACATACACCCCCTGCAGCGCCGAAAAGAAGATCATCAGGACGATCGCGCCGACGGCGAACAGCAGCAGTGCCGGCGTACCCACCGCAGAAGCGAGCAGCCCGGTGATGGCGACGAGGGTGAGCCAGGCGCAGAACGCGGCCATGCCCAGGTTGGCGCTGCCCACGACGGTCTCACCCCACGTTTCCTTGAACACCTCCACGGAGCGCCCGAGCACGTCGCCGATGTAAACGTCTTCGAGCACGAGCACCGGCACGACGAAAAACGTGGCGAACGACCAGGCTGCACCGATCAGTCCGACCACGAGTTTGCCGAGGAAACCGACACGGTCCTGAATCGCCCGCAGCACCATGCCCACAGTGGCCGCCAGCAAGGCCCACAGCACGATCGCCGCAATGCGTCGCCCGGCGGCCGTCAGTGCCGACATGACCGTCGGATCCCCTCCGCGCATCCGCTCGGTGGCGCCCGCAACGACGGCACACTGAAAGAAGATGCCGATGGCGTAGAGGACGACGTACATGAAGAACAATGGAACGTAGAGCTCCGGCGTGCGCGTCTCGAGCATCGTGGCGTTCACGCCGAGCGCCAGCGCGAACGTGCCTACGACCACGGCCATGATGATGCCGGAGAACAGCGGCAGCACCATCAACTCCTTGTCCTGCATGAGAACGCCATAGGACTGCCCGACCAGCTGAAAGCTGCGACCAATCCGTCCCATCACATCCTCCCCGGTGCGCCGGTCAGGTACCCGACGCCGTCGCCAGTTGCCGCGCGAACGATTCGTGGTCGATATTACCTCCGCACACGACGATTCCGACCCGCCGGCCTTCCAGCCGCCTTCGCAATGGGAACATCAGTGCAGCGAGAGCGGCGGCGCCGGCCGGTTCGACGACCAGCTTTGCCGACCGGAAGAGCAGCCGCATCCCGTCCCGAATCTGATCGTCGTTCACCAGCACCACGTCGTCGACGAACTGCCGGTTGAGCGCGAAGGAGTAGGGTTCGCATCGCGGCGCACCCAGCGAATCGGCAATCGTGCGGACCGCATCAATCGCCTGGGGCGAACCAGCCTTGAAGCTGCGGCTCATGGTGTCCGCACCTTCCGGCTCCACCACGTAGACAGCAGTGGCGGGGTGCATCTGCTTCACGGCGCACGCGACTCCGCCGGTCAGTCCTCCACCTCCGGCAGCCACGATGACGGCGTCCAGCGTCGATCCGGCCGCGTCCATCTGCTCCACGAACTCCATCCCCACCGAGGCGGTTCCAAGCGCGGTCTTCGCCCCTTCGTACGGATGCACGAAGGTCCTCCCCTCGCTCGCCTCAATCTGCCTGACACGCGCGAAGGCTTCGTGCACGTCGGCGACCAGCTCCACGTCTGCGCCGAGCTCGCGGCACACCTGCACGCGGAAGGCGTTGGCGCTTCTCGGCATCACCACTTTCGCGGTCGTACCAAGTTGCTGCGCCGAGTAGCCGAGCGAGATCGCGTGGTTTCCGGCCGACACGCCGGTGACACCGCGCGAGAGTGCATCGGTGCTCAGATCGAGCATCACCGACAGCGCGCCGCGAGGCTTGAAGCTGCCGGTGCGCTGGAACAGCTCCTCTTTGAGCCAGACATCGGTGCCGGCGCCTACCGCTCGCGCAACGGCGTCGTCGACCAGCCGCCGAATCGGCGTCGTGACGACCAGGTCGCCCAGACGGCGACGGTTCGCGCGGATGGCATCAACGGTCGGAACGTCGATGGACACCTGTTACTGCGGACGCTTGAAGAGCCCGCCGTAGACCGCCTTGCCGAGAATGTGCCCCTGCATCGCCTTCATGACGTTCGTGCGCGTCTCGAACGCGTCGGCTGCCGGCTGGACATCCAGCTTCGTGTCGAGCGCGTAGATCTCGAACATGTAGTGGTGCGGCGGTCCGTTGGCCGGCGCACCCGGACCGCGATACATCGGTGCCGGTGGCGCTGATCTGGTAGCTGCCGTCGGCCAGCTGCGCGCCTTTGGGCACACCTTCGGGCAGGCCCGTCGACGTAGCCGGAATGTTCCAGACCACCCAGTGCGCCTGATCGTCGGTCGTCTTGTTGCGCACGACCTCCATGTCGTGCATGTTGAGGACGAAGACTTTGCGTGCCGGCCGGAGCATTGGACCAGGTGATCGCCGGCGACAGGCCTTCGCCGGTGGCCACGCCCGGAGCGGCCTGGGTGAATTTCACCGGAATCTGCCCACCGTCGGTGAATCCGGCAATGGTCATGGTCATCGGCGGACCTGCGGGGGCCGCCGCCCCGCCACGCTGCTGCGCGATGAGCGGCGTGGTGATGAGCGCGATGAGAACTGACATCGTCAGGGCCCGAAACGTTCGTTGCATCGTGTCCTCCGTGAAGTGAGCAGCCGGCCCGGCAGACGCACGTTTGGCGCAGGCACCGACCGCGACGCAGCGCTCATTGTCCCGGAGGTCGGCCTCGTCCGCAAACGGGATTCACCGGAAGACCGCGGCGTACTCTCCAGTTCACCCGTAGCGTCGAAGCCGGCCCGGCATTACGCTAGGAGCATTGCCACGTCGGTGATGTAGCCGTGAACCTCAGGTTCGCCTGACCGCCGACCTGAAGGCGGCAGTTACGCGGCGTGCAGATACGTTCGAACGCATTGGAGGCGACTATGACCCGTCTGCTCGGCCTCGCATTGGCCGCAGTGCTCCTGACGTCGGCCTGCAGCCGTGCCCCACGCGCTGAGGAACTGCGCGACTCGTTCGCGCAACAGCTCGCCGCGAACACGTTCATCTCTGAGTTCCAGCGCAACGGCGACAACATGACGTTCAAGGCCCCTCGACCCGACGGCGTTCCGGCCATGTGGCGAGTCCAGATCACGTCGGCCTCGGTGGAGCAGCAGTCCGACGGCAAACAGCCCTACAAGGGGACGGTCGCCTCGTCGTGGTTCGTGGACGGACAGGAGATCAAGATCACCGGTAGCGATTCGAACCTGCCGATCGAGCTGACCTCGAACGGACTGAGCCAGGAATGCTGGGCCTTCTGGGATCCGGAGGCGAAGCGCTGGAGCTGGGAGTAGGCACCTCCACGCGCGGGCGATTTCATTCGCCAGCAGGAGGTTTCTCGAGGATTGCGCTCCAGCGTTCTGTTCTCTCGTCGGCGGTCGTTTCTTCGATGCGGCTGGCGACGGTCCACACATGACCCGACGGATCCATGAGCCAGGCGATCCGGTCCCCCCAGAACTGGTTCTGCAGCGGCAGCAGCACCTGCGCGCCGTTCTCGATACCGCGCGCAACGGTCGCGTCCACGTCTTCGACATACACAAAGAGGACGACGGGCGAACTGCCGTCGGCGTTCGGTGCCCGGCTCGGCAGCGTCGGCCATTCGCTTTCGATCATGATCATCGCCGGGCCGATTGTGAAGAGCGCGTGCGCGAGCGCCCCATCGGGACCCGGACGCTGGTTGAGTACGACCGCGTCGAAGGTCTTTACGACGAACTCGAGAGCGGATGCGGGCGCCGCGCAGACCAGTCGCGGAATCACGACCGACGAGTTGTCCGGGACGCCCTTTCGCATCATGGCGACGCCATTCTTGCGCGATGAACCGCCCGCCGCAATGGGGAATCCGTCACCGCGGCGTGGGCTCCAGGCGGGGGGTCAGCGTGTGTTCAGCGGGTCTTCAGCCGGTCAGCCGGGGGCTCGGACGTCGGGTCTAGAAACCCGGCGCTACGATTGGCAGCCGTGCCGTTTCTGCTCTCCGTCCAGAAAGGCGAGTGCCGCGCGGGCGAACGGTTCGGCCATGTCTCCGAAGATCGGTCCGTGTCCACCTTCTGGAATGACCCACAAAGCTGAGCCAGCGATTGCTGCATGCATTTCGGTGGCGAGTGACGTCGGGTACAGCGGATCGCGTCCGCCGTGAACGATCAGCGTCCGGGCGCGGATGGTGCGCAGACGCTCCGGCGTGAAGCGCATGTCGTCGTAGTCGTCGGCAAACTGCCTGGCCATGGCCCACAGTGCCTCGATCTGCTCGTCGCCCAGAACATGCCACCGCCGCATGAAGTCCCACTCGTCGTCGGTATGCGTTGTGGCCGCCGACGCGCGCATGATGTCGCGGGTGGACTCTGGAAAGTACGGGGCGGCGCTCACCAGCACCATCGCCTCAACCCGGTCGGGTTGTGCCGTGGCCAAATGAAGCAGCGTCTTCGCGCCCATGCTCATGCCGATTGCCTTCACCCGTTCGAGGCCGAGATGCTCGATGAGCGACGCGACGTCCAGTGCCGATTGACGGAACGTGAAGATGCCCGACGGGTTGGTCGAGCGGCCATGGCCGCGCAGATCGGGAACGATCAGGCGGTATCCAGCCGGAGGCGCGTCGAAGTCGAAGATCAGCCGCCAGTTCACGCCGGCTCCGCCGCCGCCGTGAAGCAGGAGGAGCGGCTCGCCGTCCCCGTGGACTTCGTAGTAGATCGTCGCGCCGTTGATCGGCACCACGGCGGATGCACTGTCGCCCACTGCTGCCTCAGCGCTTCTTCGATGCAGTCTTCTTCGATGCAGTCTTCTTCGATGCCGTCTGTGTCACCGAGCGCCTGCGAGGACGCTGTTTCGCGGACACGGACCGGATCACCAGTTGTCCGCGCCCGGCATCTGGCAACGGCGCCGAGGCTTCGGCGTCAGCCGTCGCGGCGCGGAGCAGAGCCTCCAGGGCGGGCAGGCGGAGCGTCGCCGGGCTGTCGAGACGGACGAACCGGTTTTGCTTCCCGCTGCCGAGCAGGATGCCCTCAGGATCGGGCAACAGGGCTCCGTAGTAGAACGAGAGCGCCACGCCGTTCGGCGACACGACCAGCGACACGATACGAGTCCGAGGGGCGCACGGTCGGTGAGTAGCCGATCACCAGGAACTGGTAGTTGTCGTACACCAGTTCCATGGCGGTGGGAAGCCGCTTGCGCAAGACAGCACGACACGCCCGAACACGGGCAGCCACTTCAGGCTCGTACCTCGCAATGAACCCGGCAAGCTGCTTTGACGGCGACGGGGCGTCAGGCTTCGAGATAGCCATCGGCGCACGCCTCTTGCGCGGGAGCATCACGCGCGAAGGCCTCATGCGAACCGCGGCAGGAGCTTCACTGCGTTGTCCCGCCCGATTGCCTGCAGTTCGCGCTCGCTGAACAGGCCGACATCGGCGAGGGCTTTCGCCACGGACGCACTCGAGCCGCCGGGCGGATAGTCGGTGCCGAACACGATCTGCGACGCCGCGACGAGTTCCCGGAGTGACACGAGCGCACCACGGTTCGCGGCGCCCGCCACGTCGTAGTGGAACTGCTTGAGTGCGGCGATGAAGCCGCCTGGCAGCGCCTCCCGCGCGTTGCTCGCCGCGCCGTCGATGCGGCCCGCGAGAAACGGCGCCGATCCACCCGCGTGCGACCAGATGAAACGGATGTCGGGAAAACGCGTGGCGTCGCCATTGAAAGTGACGCCGATGATCGCGCGCGTCGTGTCGGTCCCGTACTCGATAGTGCCCGGTCCGATCCCCGGCGCGTATGACAGGTTTCTGCAGCAGTCCGCCGCGGTGGGATGAACGGTGACCACCGCCTTGCGCCGATTGAGTTCCTCCATCACCGGACGGAATGCAGGCGTCCCCAGCCACGTGCCGCCATAGCTGGTATACAGCCCGATGCCGTCCACTTTCAGCGTGTCGCAGGCGTACTCAATCTCTCTCAGCGCCGCGTCGACGTCGGGCAGGGGCAGCGCGGCGAACACCCCGAACCGCGTCGGATGATCCTGGACCAGCCTGGCGCCGTAGTCGTTGCACGCGCGCGCCAGGCGTCGCGTCTGCTCGGGATCCCCGAACCACAGCCCGGGGTTGGTGATGGAGACCACCGCCGCGGCAACGCCGCCACGATCCATGTCCTCGATCGACTGCTCGGGTGTCCATCGGGTGTTCGCCGGCTGGAGCAGCGGACGGCCCTTCACGTCGGCCACCCACGCTGGCGGCGCGAAGTGATGGTGCAGATCGATGCGCCGTGGATTGCCGGCGCGCGCATCGAACTGCGCGGCGCTCAGGCGTGAGCAGCACGGCGCCAGCGCAACGCCGACAGTTGCCGCAAGAAATCCGCGACGGTCTATGTCAGTCATGACGCGCGACCTCGTGCACTTCCGCCCGAAGCTCCTGTCTTGATCTCGTTGACGACGTGCCACTCACGGCCGGTGAACGCCCGAACTATATGCGAGTCTCCCTGACCGGCGTCGCCGAATTCGCGCAGCGCATCAGGTTGAAACGCCAGGAAACGTGAGAGCTGCGGCGAGCTGGCGCTCCTGAACGCGGCGCGGGACCAGGCGGAAAGCGACGTCTCTGACAAAGACCACCGCCGGACTGGAGTGGATCGCGAGCCGGCCGAGTGCGGCGGACTGCTTGACGATGGCGTAGGCGCGCCGCTGTCTTTGGCCCTCGTATCGCTGCGCCACATCGTCTGGCGTCAACCGACCGTCGCGAGCCGCGCGGAGGAGGTGTGCGAGCACGATTGCGTCCTCGATTGCCTGGCAGCCGCCCTGCCCCAGGTTGGGGGTCATCGGGTGAGCCGCGTCGCCGAGCAGAATGACCCGACCAGCATGCCAGTGCGGAATCGGCAGCCGGTCGACGATTCGCGACTCGAGGATGGAATCTGCCGGGGTCGCCTCGAGGAGCGCTCGAATCGGCTCGTGCCAGCGATCGAACGTCTCACACAGAAAGCGCTTTGCCGCGGCGGTGTCGGCAAGGGGCTCGATCGGCGCAACGGCAAACCAGTAAATCTGGTCGCCGTCCACAGGCACGATGCCGAATCGCGTCCCGCGTCCCCACGTCTCCGACACTGTCCCGGCATGCAGTGCGCGATCGATAGCGGGCGATCGTGGTGCCAGACCGCGCCACGCGGTGTAGCCGCTGTCGCGCGGAGGCCCCTCACCTGACGCCACCTGCCGGCGAAAGACCGAATGGAGCCCGTCAGCAGCCACGGTAAAGTCCGCTGCAGTGGCCGATTCCAGACGCTGGCCCAGACGCAGCGAAGCGACAGGCACGTGCTCCGCGAGCGATGCCACCAGGGTCGCGCGATGAATCGCGCACAGATCGACCGCCGCGGAGGTAAGAGTGCGCCCCGACGGCTGACGTAACAGTCCTTGCCGCACCGGCACGCCGCGGCTCCGGACTGCGTCGGCCAGTCCAATGGTCGCTAATGCTTCGAGCGCGTTCTTCTGAAGCGTGAGCCCGTAGCCGATCGCTTTGAGCTCCGGCGCCTGTTCGAAGATCTGAAAGCCGATGCCGAACCGGTGCAGCGCGGCGCCAAGCGTCACGCCGCCGATGCCACCGCCGACAATGTCGATGCGCAAGGGGATGCCCACCTGGATGGATCCTCGCGCGTCGTCAGTCGCGAGCAGGCACGGGCGCACTGAACTCGCGCCCTGCCGCTGACGACGCCAACGACGCGCCGGTCGCGAACGCCCAGTGAGCTCGCGCACGGGCCAGGACGCCCTCGACGTCCTCCTCCAGCATCAGTCCTTCGCGGATCAGAGCCGTGGCCGCAGACTGCACTCGGCTGAGGTATTCGTCACGATCGCGGTACCGCTCTTCGATCGACAACCGTGGATCCTGGGCGGCCGCGCGCTTCGCCCGCGTCGCGGCGAATGGAATGTACCGAGCCGAGCAGCTGGTAGATGTCCGCTGGATTCCCCACCGAGGCGGCCCGGAAGTTCCATCCGGTCGTTGTTGCCAGGGGCACCGCAATTTCCGGATCACGCACACCCGCAAGGTCGTTGCCGTCCGAGTCGACTTGCGGAACCAGATGCGGAAGCGGCACCACACGTCCGGCGATGCGGCGCGCCGGCCCGGTGATGAGTCTGGGGTCGGACACGCCAGGGATCGTTGGAAATTTCGCCGCCGTGATTGGGACCAGCGTTCCGTCGCTGAGCCGGGGCACACGGCTGGACGGCGGGGGCGTGCCTTCCGCCTCCCACCGGTGAAGTGCGCGCAACAATGCCCGCATGACGTTGGCCTGCGGTGTCGGGTTGTTCAGCTGTTCGCCGCCGCTGCGATCGGCGGGGGAACCACCCGCTCCGGCCACGGGCGGCTCGGACGGGAGGAAACGCGGCACGGCACGAGGAAATCCCGGCCGGCGAGCCGTGCGAGCTCTTCGGCTGGAAGTGCGTAGACCAGCGAACGAATCCCTGCCCAGTACATCTTCCCCGTGCACATGGCGCAGGGCTCGCAGCTCGTATAGAGCACGCTCCGACGAATCTGCTCCGGCGACAGCTCGCCTGCGACACGAGATTGGTTTCAGCGTGAGCCGTTGGGTCCCGATCAACGCCGACGGTGTTCTGAGCTGTGATGATGGCGGCGCCGTCGACCACGAGCAGTGCGCCAAACGGGTGGTTGCCCGCCGCTCGCGCCGACGGGCCACCAGTGCACCAGTCGCCTGATACGTCACCTTGTAGTACCGACCCGGCTCGAAGCCGCCCTCGAGCTGAATCCTCGGCAACCCGGTCGCATCGGCGACGAATCGCCAGCGCTCGCGGGGAATCGCCGCGCCTGGCTCCCAGAAGTTGTTGCGAACAATCAGGGTGTCGCTGGCATTCGCCAGGTCGTTCGGCGGATAGATCACGGGAGGCCTGCCCGCGGGGTCGTCGATGAGGAAGGTCTCATTGGTGCGCACGTTGACCATGATGTCCGCGCTGATCGGGTCGACCTTCGCCGACGGTGGCAGGGCCGCGACGGGTGCATCGACACGAAGCAGCGGCGCAGGCGCATCGACTTCCCACCCCACCCAGACCAGGGTGTAGCCCTCGCGCATCAGCAGGCCGTCTCCGAAATCGGCGGCGGTTGTCGGATCGTTTCCGCCGCCGCCGGCGTTGAAGCGTCCAAGCATTCCCAGCCGGCCCCGGTTGGCGATTTCGAAAAGCAGCACGCCGTTGCCCTTCGCCGGATCGGACGGGCGGAGCACGTACAGATCGGAAGAGAACCGGACGAGCCCATCCTTGTCGCGCCGGGCGTAAGCCAGATCCACGATCTGCGCGTTGTGCGGCTCGCTCGGATCGAGCGCGAACGAGATGCGCCCGACCAGCTTTTCGTACGATCCGCTGTCACCGAACACCTTGCCAGCGGCCACCGCGGCGCGAGTGGTGATGGTGACCCCTTCGACCTCGGCAGAAGCAGGTAATGCGTGAAGGATCAGGCAGAGCGCCGGGACCATGCAATATCGCATCACCTCTCCCATGGAGTCCTATGCCCCAGATGTCAACCGTGTCAGTGCTCATCGATGCCTTTCGGAAACCGATCGGCGACGAGGTTGAGCACGACATCGTGCTCGAGCAGCGCCTTGAGTCCCGCGAGCACCAGGCAGAAGCCCTCGGTCGAGTCGGTCACCTGCTTGACCAGTTCGTCCCCACTGCCAGTGAAACCCTCGTGCGTGATCGCGACGAACGTCGTCCCGTCCGGCTGGGATGCGAACCGCCATTCGACTGTCGTGGGACGACTCGCTCCAGGCCACTCGATGACGATGCGTGTATCGGGTTCGACGACCTTCACGGTCACCGGAATCGAGACTCCGTACATCTCCCACTCCCACTGGACCTGCCCGCCAGCCTCGAGGCGTCCCGTGCTTCGCGTGAACCAGAACTTCGTGGTGACCTCCGGGTTCACGAACGCGTCGAAGACGTCGGCGACTGGCCGGCGAATGAGCATGCCGGTTCTTGCGATCGGTACGTGGGTCAGCTGAAGGTTGTCCATGTGATCTACTCCGCGCACCACGCCTGCTCGGGCGGCTCACCAGGTCTGCGTCGTATCACCTGCCCCACCGAACCCATTGGCGGCGGATCGAGATAGGCATCGCAGGCAAGCTCCGATACGTCATAGCCGGTCTGTCCATCAGTAAACGACCACACGCGCGACCCGCATTCGCGCGGATTTCCTTGCGCGGGCGGCGTTTCACGCAACACCAGCACCGCGGGCGGACCCGATGCGCGCGGCGATCGCCACAGGCGGAACTCCGCGCCTCCATTGCCGTCAGCGGACACCTGAATCCGCTGACCAGCAGCGGTACACGCGAGCAGCGGCTTTCCCTTCGGAGGGCGCAGCGCTGCCCCGTGGTTCACCGCGGTAATCCGAGGCGTCGGCTGTCCCGAGAACCATAGCTCGCCCAGTCCAACCACGACCCCATCGGGTGTGGCAAAAAGCTCCTCGTACTGCTGCTTCCCGACAGCCTTGCGCACGGCAATGGTGAAAATGGCATCGTAGCGGGCGACACAGTCCGCGGCGTCGCTGACCGTGCCGCCAGGCTGGGCGAGAGGATATGCCACCATCTCGCACACCGCACGACGGTCGTCGGTGCCGACGTTCTTCCGCAGGCGTGCGAAGAAGTTCGCAGCCTCCTCCGGTCTGACGCCGGCGACATGTTCGAGACGCCACTCGAGCGGCTCGTCCTGCGCGGCCGACGCGGCTCCCATCCACAGGCATGCCACGACGACCAGTGCGTGAACGCGGCCGACGGGTGCCTGGCGTCGCTTCTTCATGTGGCCTTCATGTCAAGTGGCCTGAATCTCTGCCGGCAAAGAACCCTCACCGGCGACGAGCGTGTCCTTACGCGTGCACACCCGGCGCTTCATGACCCGTGCGCGCGACGTACTCGATGTACGAACCCGGATAGAGGTGGGGCTGCGCATCGACGCCGCTCTCACCGCCAAGTTCGAGAACCCGATTGCTCAGTCCACGCAGGAACGCCCGATCGTGCGACACGAACAGCATCGTCCCCTCGAAGGTGCTGAGTGAGTCGAGCAGCATCTCCTTGGTGGCGAGATCGAGATGGTTGGTCGGCTCATCGAGGACGAGGAAGTTGGGTGGGTCCAGCAGCATGCGGGCCATCACCAGCCGTGTCTTCTCGCCGCCCGACAGCGACCTGATCTTCTTGTCCGTGTCGTCGCCCGAGAACTGAAAGGCTCCGGCGAGGCTGCGCAGCACGCCGATCGACTCGAGCGGAAAGTCTTTCCGCAGCTGCTCTTCGATGGTGAGGTTGGGGTCGAGCAGATCGAGCGCCTGCTGCGCGAAGTAGCCCATCTTCATGCTCGCCCCGAGCTTCACCTCGCCCTCGTCCGGCGTCAGCGCGCCGGCCACCATCTTCAGCAGCGTCGATTTGCCCGCACCGTTCTTGCCCATCACGCACCACCGCTCGCCACGGCGGATGGTCATGTTCAGGTGATCGTGGACCACCCGCGTGCCATAGGTCTTGGTGACGCCTTCGAGCGTCGCCACCTGATCGCCGGATCGCGGCGGCACGCGGAAGTCGAACTTCACGACCTTGCGTTTCTTCGGCAGCTCGATCTTCTCGATCTTGTCGAGCGCCTTGACGCGGCTCTGCACCTGCGCGGCCTTGGCGGCGTGCGCCGCGAAGCGCTCGATGAAGCGCTGCTCCTTGGCGAGCATCGCCTGCTGCCGCGCGTAGGCCGCCTCGCGGTTGGTCTCGCGGATGGCGCGCTCCCGCTCGTAGAAGTCGTAGTTGCCTGAGTAGCTCGTGATCTCGCCGCCGTCGATCTCGGCGATCTTGGTGACGATGCGGTTCATGAAATCGCGGTCGTGCGAGGTCATCAGCAGCGAACCGGTGCGCGACTTGAGGAACGCCTCGAGCCAGATGATCGACTCGATATCGAGGTGGTTCGTCGGCTCGTCCATCAGCAGCACGTCGGGCTCGCCGAGCAGCACCCGGGCCATCGCGACGCGCATCTTCCAGCCGCCGGACAGGGCGCCGACGTCGCCGTCGATCCGGTCGTCCTCGAAGCCGAGTCCGTGAAGAATCTCGCGGGTGCGGCTTTCGAGTGCGTAGCCGCCGAGGTGGTCGTACTCCTCCTGCACTTCGCCGAACCGTTCGAGAATCCGGTCCATCTCGTCGGCGCGTGCGGGATCCTCGAGCGCCTGCTGCAGTTCCTCGAGTTCGTGATGCAGGTTGCCCACGCGTCCGCTGCCGGCAATCGCCTCGTCGAGCACCGACCTGCCGGACATCTCTTCGATATCCTGCCGGAAGTAGCCGATGGTCAGCTTCCGCGGGACCGACACGTCGCCTTCGTCCGGCTGTTCCTCGCCCATGATCATCCGGAAGAGCGTCGTCTTGCCGGAGCCGTTGGGCCCGACCAGTCCGACCTTCTCGCCGTCATTGAGCTGAAAGGAAGCATCGACGAACAGAATCTGGCGGCCGTACTGCTTGCTGACACCGGAGAAGGCGATCATTCGAAGGGCTCTGGACTCTCAAAAAGGCGCTGGGCGCTGGGCTCTAGGCGCTAGGCACAACCGGGTCGCGCTGCGCGTGCGAAACACCGCCACACATGCGCGCCGAACCAATTGTCGCACGCGGCCGAACAGAAGCCGGGAACGATGACGCAGGGTCAGCCGAAGTCGACGAGCCCGAAAGCCCGAAGCCCAGGGTCCGAAGCCTGAGCCAATCGCCTACCGCCCATCACCCATCGCCATTGCGAAGCGACGAACCCGTCGTCAGTTCGCGAGCCTGATCGGCAGTTCGGCGGCGAACAGCATCGTGCGGTCGTTGTCGCGCGCGGCCCATTTCATCAGCGTCGCGACGTCAGGCTTCACGATGCCCTCAAAGACAGTCTTCCCGTCGGCGACCACCTTCACCGGCTTCGACAGGTCGAATTGATCGGGCGAAATCAGCAGCGTGAACGCAGCCACGCGCCGCGTCGTCGCGGTGACGGTGTTGCCGTCGCGCACAAGGTCCACGCGACCCGAGGGGCGCGAGTGCGAGAAGAAGGGAATCCGGCGCGGCAGCGGCGTCGGGTTGTACGTGCCCTTCAGCTGCACGGTGTCTGTCCCGCGTGTCACCGTGAGCGTGACGGGCGTGCCGGGATCGACGATCTCGAGCAGGTCGGTTGCGTCCATCGCCGACGGCACGACGCGGTTGTCGATCTTGGCAACCACGTCTCCCGGCAGCAGCCCGAAACTGTCGGCATTGCTGCCCGTCGATGACGCTGGTAATCCTGGCGCCGCTCACACGCACGCCGAAGTCGGGTGCCGGGTCGCCGACACGCTCGTTCACGTCCGGCAGTGGCGCGGCTTCCTTCTGGGTTGGAGCGAGACTGTCGATGACGAGCCAGTGCGCGCGGCCGGTGTTGGCGCGCAGGTCGCTCTCCCAGGTGAGTCGTGTCGGGAAACGGCTTGCGCGGGTGCTCCTTCACGAACTGCTCGTAGGTGTCCTTCACCTCGGGCCACCAGGCGGTGTTGTGCACCGCCTCGGGCTGCGGCAGGTAGGTGAGCTCGACGCCTCCCTTCTGCATCTGCTGGATGTACGGCTCCACCAGCGTGGTCGGATACAGCGGATCCTTGCCGCCGTTCACGATGAAGAACGGCTTGTTCACCATGTTGTTCATGAACAGCTCGCCGTCGATCCGCATCAGCGTGTTGCGCAACACCGGGATGGCGCCGTTGAGCGGCAGGAAGGCCGCGAACGGGGTCGTGTCGCGCATCGAGAAGTAGTAGGTCGCCGTGCCGCCGTCGGAGACGCCGGAGAGGACGACGCGGTTTTCGTCGATGTTGTAGGTGCGCTTCACGCTGTCGAGCAGCGCGCGCAGGTTATTGAGCTGCGGATCGGTCCACCACTCCGCCTCGCCCCAGGCCGTCGGCAGCAGGTAGATCTGCTCGACTCCGGCAAGCGGGCCGATGCCGTTGCCGCGCGGCGTCGGGTCGGGCCGGCCCACGCCGCCGTGCAACTGCACCCGCAACTGATAGGTCTTTGCCGGGTCGTAGGTCTGCGGCACATCGAGCTGGTACTGGAAGTCGAGGTCGCCGACACGGTGCGACAGCCGCACGATGCCTCGTGGCACGTCAGCCTTGTAGCCGCGGCCCTTTTTCAGCGCGGCATACGCTTCGTCGAAGGTGGCGCCTGCCTTGACCACGCCCTCCGCCGCCTGCGCGGCCGCCTGCTGGCTGGAGGCCGAGAGGAATTGGCCGAGGGCGGCGTCCGACGCCGGCGAGGCGGCCGAGAGCGCGCCGCCGAGGAGCAGTCCGAGGCCCATGAGGGCTGCGGCGATTCTGACGTTCTTCATGTACGTGTTCCGTTCGACCAGGGAGTTGCGCCCCTGTCAATCCCGCGCCCAGAAGTATACGGCCCGACCTGCCGCGACCTTCCGACCCTGGCCTACCTGCCCACCGCCGCCTGACCTGTCCCGACCTGCCTCGACCTGCCCGACCTGCCCCACCTGCGAGCTAAACATGATTCCTGAGGCTCAGCTCGCGCGGGTGCGGCTCGAGGTAGGTCTGGCCCAGCAGATACTCGACGTTCTGCCGGCGCACATGATGGCGCATCAGCGTCATCGGAACGATGAGCGGGACCTGTCCCTGGCGGTGCTCTTCGATCAGCGACAGCAGTCTCGTGCCGGGCGTCGCTGTCGATGGCCTTCGAGAAGTAGCCGAGCATGTGCTGCAGCACGTTCGCCTGCCGCTTCGGGCGTGGCGATGACCGCCAGCGCGCGCATGAAGCGCGACTGGTACTCGGCGGCAAACTCCGCCGCGCGGCCGCTGCTTTGCCGCCGGCCACGAGCTGACCGAGTTCGCGATAGGCGACCGGCGAGTGCGCCATCAGCGTCAGCTTGTGCGCGGTGTGAAACTGCACGACGGCGCCGACGGTCCATCGCCCCTCGAACAGCGCGCACAGCCGGCGATAGGCGAACACCCGCTCGACGAAGTTCTCGCGCAGCCTCGGATCGCCCAGGCGACCTTCCTCCTCGACCGGCAGGTTCGGCAGGCGCGCCATCAGCGCCTCGGCGAACAGGCCGCGCCCGGCACGCTCAGCCATGCCCCTGCGGCGTATACACCTTCACCCGCTCCATGCCGCAGCTGGGCGAGTCCTTCTTCAGCACGAAGCCGCTCAGACCCGCCAGCGCCAGCTGCTCCGCCTTGCGGCTGGAGTAGGTCCGAAGTTTCGCCGTGACATCGGTCTTCTGCTTGTTCAGGACCAGGGCGATGCTGGACGGATCGAATCGCTCGCCACGCTCGCGCTCCTGCGGCACCGTCAGCACCAGCCGCATCGATCTCGCGCGGCGTCCCGAAGCCCGCTTCCACCTCCGGACAGACCGGCACCCACTCGACGTGCGGGCCGAAGGTCTCGACGAGGAACGGATCTCGCTTGTGACCGGCATCGAAGCGGACGGGCTGGCCGAGCAGGCAGCCGAGATGCCGATGCGCGGGCGATCGTCGCTCACGCGCTCAATTCTATGTCCGACGGTCGGCTCGCTCCTCATGATGGTGCGCGCTACAGGAGGGGACATGGCAAAGCGTCGCAACGGCGCAAAGCAGCGCAACGGCGGCAGCATCGGCGAGCGGTTCGAAGCGACTGTCGGAGGCAGTCACGCGCTGGACCGGCAGCACCGCCGCCTTCGCCACCGCGCTCGGCGATCATCGTGACGTGGGGGCTGCTCGGACCGGTCTTCGGCTATTCCGACACGTGGCAGCTGGTCATCAACACCGGCACCACGATCGTGACGTTCCTGATGGTGTTCCTGATCCAGCGCACGCAGAACAAGGACGCGCTGGCGATCCACCTGAAGCTGAACGAGCTGGTGGCGGCGATGGAAGGCGCCAGCAACCGGCTGATCGAGGTCGAAGCGCTCTCGGAACACGACCTGATGGTGCTGCGACAGCACTACCGCGAGCTGGCGAAGCTGGCCAAAGCCGAAGCCGACATCGGCGACTCGCACTCGGTCGAGGAGGCACGCCACCGCCACACCACCAAGCAGAAGACCTCGCGATCGTCAGCCCGTCCGAGACCGGCGTCGACCAAGTGAGCCGTCTGTGAAGTGAACGGCTGCATTTCGTAGAATAGGCAGTCATGGCCGCACAGTCTTCGTTCGACATCACCTCGCCGATCGATTTCCAGGAAGTGGACAACGCGCTCAACCAGGCGCGCAAGGAAGTCGGTCCAGCGCTACGACTTCAAGGGCGCGAAGGCCGAGATCGACCTGAACACCAGCCGACAAGACGCTCACGCTCGCCGCCGACGACGAGTTCAAGATGAACGCGCTGTGGGAGATCGTGCAGACGCGGCTGGTTCGCCGCAACGTCCCGGTCAAGAACTTCAAGGTCGGCGAGATCCGAGCCCGCGTCGGGCGGCACCGTGAAGCGCGTCATCAAGATCCAGGAAGGCATTCCGATCGAGGCGGCGAAGGAGATCGTGAAGTACCTGAAGGACAAGAAGCTGAAGAAGGTCCAGGCGTCGATCCAGGGCGATCAGGTCCGGGTCACGTCGGCGTCGAAGGACGACCTGCAGGAAGCCATGCGCGCGCTCCGCGAGCACGACTTCGGCGTCGCGCTGCAGTTCGGCAACTACCGGTAGAACATTGCTGACTGCACCGTCACGTTCAGCATTCAGAATCAGCAATTAGCAATGTCTGTCACTTCTTCTCCTTCTTTTCCTCCCACTCGACGCCGGTGGCGTTCTCCGGATCGAGCTTGAGGATGCCGTTCGACAGCCGATCGATCTTCTTGTCGAGCGGCACGTGCACTTCGTAGGTCAGCGTTCTCTGCGGTCGACGATCGCAGTTCGAACTGCAGCCGGTGGCGCGCCGAGCAGCGACTTCGAGCTTCGGCCGGAGCGCGGCCGGATCGTTGGCCTTCACGTTCAGCGTGAACAGCTGCCGCGCCTGCGGCTCGAACGACTCCACCATCCAGAGCACGCCGAGCACGAACGCCGTCGAGAACGCTGGCCAGCATCCACAGCCCGACACCGGAGGCGAGCCCGACCGCCAGCGTCGACAGCATCACGCCGGCGTCCTTCGGGTCTTCGATCTTCGCGCGGTAGCGCACGAGCCCGGCCGCACCGACGATGCCGAACGCGCGCGCGAGGCTGGTGCCGACCACGAGCATGACCACCGCGCCGACGACGGCGAGGATGATCTGCGTCTGAACGACCTGCGCCTGGCGTGGCGGCGTCCCGCGACGCCGCGGCCGGAGCGCGAGCAGCCACGGCGAGCCCGGCCGCAATCGGCAGGCGCTCGGCGGCGTAGCGCAGCTGTTCGAGCTGCGACGGCGTGTCCGGCGGCAGCGCTTCGCGGCGCGCGCGCTCCTCCGGTGCTGCGCGTCGCCCGTGCAGCGGACTTCAGGCTGGGCCGCAGCGACCGCCGCGATCGACCCGATGCCAAGGAGCAGCGCGAAGCACGATGGCGCGCAGCCGGGTCACGGCAGCGCCAGCCCTTCCTGCGCCTTGGCCGGATCCGCGCGACGTAGCGCGCCGTCGACTCCTCGTCGTAGTTGCCGGCCGCGAACGCGTCGTGCCACTGCCGATCGGTGATGGCGAGCACCCGCTGACACGCCCACTTCAGATGCTCGATCGGGATGTGTCTGCAGCAGTTCCTGGTGCCGCCCGCGGTAGGCGAAGCGCGCGAACCGGCCTTCGGGCCGAGTGAGGAACGGCTCGCGTTCGAACCCTTCGAGATAGCCGCGGCGCGGGTCGACCCGGCCGGTCTCGCCGAGCGACGCGCCCAGGTCCTTGACGACATACCAGCGCCGCGCCTGCTCGCGCGCTTCGCCCTTCGAGCTCGTAGATCTCGTTGTTGTCGTTCTTCAGATCGGTGCTGTTGATCAGCATCAGCACCGACAAGCAGGCCGTTGTACTCGCGCGTGCCCACGAACGGATTGCGCTGCCACGACCAGGTGCCCTTGCCGATCCATCGGCAGGTCGCGCGGCCGGAACCGGGCGCCGCCGCAGCATCTGACCGTGCGCGTGCTCGACGGCAATCCAGCGCTCCACGAAGTACGACGGCACCTGGTGGTAGCCGAGCGGCCCAGAGGATGCGCGAGGCCACCACTTCGGTCTGGGCTTCCGGACCGATCTTCACGTTCCATTCGGCACCGCGGCTGTCCTTCACCCGGTAGGTGATGCTGAAGCCGCGTGTGTCCTTCGCGATCACGTCGTAGCGTGCATCGGCGGCCGGGCGTTCGGGTGGCTTCCCGCCACGCCGCCGGTCGAGGTTGCGCGGGATCGGTCCCGGGATCGACCCACAGCTGCGAGAGTTCGGCGCGGGAGGGCGTCCGTCGCCGGTCGGCTTCACTGTGGGCACCGCGCAGGCGGTCAGCAGCAGACTGCCGGCCGAGGGTCACTGCCACGGCGAGGCGACTCGTTTCACAGCCGATATGCATCAGCAAGTTTCAGTCCAGCTCGCCAGCAGTCCGGCTCAGCAGAGCTGGCGACGGGCCAGCTGCAGCAAGCTCGGCTCATCATTTCTGGCGTCGCGGCTTGCACTTTTCCCGCGCGGTGACACAGCTCACGACGAGACTTCCCCGTCGCATCCCGATCGCGACCTACCGACTGCAGTTCAACGTCACTTTCACGCTTTCGCGACGCGCTGCCGGTCGTGGACTATCTCGACGAGCTCGGGATCAGCGACGCCTACGCCTCGTCCTATCTGTGTGCCGTGCCCGGGCAGTACGCACGGGTACGACGTCGCCGACCCGACGCGCCTGAACCCGGAAATCGGGACACCGACGAGGATACTGGGCAGTGGATTGGCGCGCTCAAGGCGCGCGGCATGGGGCACGTGCTCGACCTGGTGCCCAACCACATGGGCATCGCGCAAGTCCGCCAATCCGTGGTGGATGGACGTGCTCGAGAACGGCCCCTCGTCGCGCTACGCGCAGTTCTTCGACATCACGTGGCGACCGCTGAAGGACGAGCTCGCCGACAAGGTGCTCATTCCGACTCTCGGCGATCAGTACGGCGCCGTGCTCGACCGCGAAGGAACTGCAGCTCGCCTACCGCGACGGCGCCTTCATCGTCTGCTACTTCGACGACTGGTTCCCGATGGCGCCCGACACGTTCGGCCGGATTCTGACGCCCGCGCTCGACGCGTGGCTGGCGGCGAGAGGGCGCGGCGCTCGATCGCGAGCGACGCCGACGAACTGCGCAGCATCATCACCGCGGCCGAGCATCTGCCGTCGCGCAGCGCGAGCGATGCCGAGTCGATCGCCGACGCGCGCCCGCGAGAAGGAGATCGTCAAGCGGCGCCTGGCGGCGCTGGTCGAACGCTGCCCGTCGCTGCGCGAACGGATCACACGCCACGCTGACTGGTTCAACGGCGTCCCGGGCAGCCCCGCAGCTTCGACCCGCTCGACGCGCTGCTCGGCGCAGCAGTCGTACCGGCTGGCCCACTGGCGCACGGCGTCAGAGGAGATCAATTACCGCCGCTTCTTCGACGTGAACCAGCTGGCGGCGCTGCGCATGGAAGATCCGGACGTGTTCGCCGAAGTGCATCGGTTCGTGTTCGAGCTGATTGCGAAAGGGCGCGGCAACCGGGCTGCGCGTCGATCACGTGGACGGCCTCTTCGCGCCCGGCGACTACCTGCGCCGCCTGCAGGCGCAGGCGGCTGCAGCCCTCGACCAGCCGGCAGACACGGCGAAAGCCCTGTATGTCGTGGTCGAGAAGATCCTCGGCGCCGACGAGCAGCTGCCGACCGACTGGCCGGTCCACGGAACCACCGGCTACGAATTCGCGGCCGTCGTGAACGGCCTGTTCGTCGACAGGCCGCAACGAGCGCGCGCTCGACCGCATCTACGAACGCTTCGCCGACCGCAGGGCGCGTCTATCGTTCGACGACCTCGCCTACTCGTGCAAGAAGCTGGTCATGCACGAGACGATGTCGGGCGACATCAACTCGCTCGGCTACCAGCTCAATCGCTTTTCCGAGCGCAACCGCCACTTCCGCGACTTCACGCTCTACAGCCTGATCTCGACGATCAAGGAAGTGATCGCCTGCTTCCCGGTCTACCGCACCTACATCACCGACGGCGGGCCGCTGACCGAGCACGACCGCCGCTACGTCGCGCGCGCGATACGCGCGGCGCAGCGGCAGTTCGCCAGCGGCTGAGCCAGCCTGGTGTTCGATTTCGTCGAGCGCATCCTGCTGCACGAAGCCGGCACCGGGACGCCGGAGGAGAACGTGACGAGCGCCAGCGATTCATCGGCAAGTTCCAGCAGATCACCAGTCCCGGTGGCGGCGAAGGGCATCGAGGACACCGCGCTCTACATCTACAACCGGCTGCTGTCGCTGAACGAAGTGGGCTCGGATCCCGACTGTGTTCGGCATCGATCCCGAGCGCCGTGCACGAGTGGATGGCCGATCGCGGCAGGCTCGTGGCCAGCGGCTCTGTCCGCCACCGCGCACGCACGACACCAAGCGGGGCGAGGACGTCCGCGCGCGGACTCAACGTCCTCTCGGAGATTGCCCGGCGAGTGGAAGGCTGCCGTCACGCAGTGGCGCTCCCTCAACCGCCGACTCAAGATCGAGGTGAGCGGCTCGGACTGCGCCCGATTCGAACGAGGAGTACTTCATCTACCAGATCACTGGTCGGGCTCCTGGCCGTTCGACGCTGGACGAGGAGCAGGGCTTTGTCGCCCGTCTCGAAGCAGTACCTGACGAAGGCGCTGCGCGAGGCGAAGGTGCATACCAGCTGGCTCACTCCGGACGAGGACTACGAGCGCGCGGTCGCTCACGTTCGTGGACCCGCTGCTCGATCGCCGGCCGGCCGTTCCTGCAGGCGTTTCCGCCCGTTCCAGCGGCGCGTCGCGGAAATCGGCATGGTCAACAGCCTGGCGCAGCTGCTCATCAAGTGCACGGCTCCCGGCGTTCCCGACTTCTACCAGGGCACGGAGCTGTGGGATCTCTCCTTCGTCGATCCGGACAATCGTCGTCCGGTCGACTACGCGCAACGCGTGCGCCGCTGCTCGATGACATTGGCGCAGCAGGAGCCCTCGCCGGCTGTCGCCAGGTCGCTCTTCGACGCGCGGCGTCGACGGACGCGTGAAGCTGTTCACGATCGTCCGCGCACTGGCCGCCAGGCATGCGCTCGCCGAGACGTTCGCGCAGCGGCGATTACGTACCGCTCCGCACCAGCGGCGCAGGAGCCGACCACGTCTTCGCGTTCGCGCGAACGCACGACCGTCGGGGTCGCGGTGACGTGCGTGCCCCGGCTGGTCGGCGTCGCTGCCAGGCGGCGGGAGCGATCGCCACCGCTCGGCGCGAGTTGCTGGACCGACACGACGATCATCGCTGCCGTCCTCCATCCATGGCCACGACGCTCGTCGACGCGTTCACCGGGCAGCACGGCCGCCCCGCGTGTCCGCGACGACGGCGAGCGCCGCACCTGGACGTTGCCGACCTGTTCGCGCCACTTCCCTGTCGCGCTGCTGACGTCGCCGGGCACGTGATGAATACTCCACATCGCATGCTGTACCTGACGATTCTCGGCGGCGCCTTCATCGCGTGGCTCATCCTGGTGATGCTGTTCACGCCGCACATCCCCTATCACATCGAACGCGACCTCGACGCGACGAGCGACCACTTCGTCCGCGTCCTCGAGTCGACCTGCCTCGTCACGCTGACGCAGGGCAACAAGGTCGAGGTGCTTCACCAACGGCGACCGCTTCTACCCGGCCATGCTCGACGCGATCCGCGCGGCGCGCGAGACGATCAACATGGAGTGCTACATCTTCAAGAAAGGGACGATTGGCGACGCAGTTCGTCGAGGCGCTGGCCGAGCGGGCGCGGGCCGGCGTCCGCGTCACGCTGGTCATGGATGCGATCGGCAGCTTCGGTGCGTTCCGCAAGGCGGCCGGTCCTCTGCGCGAGGCCGGATGCCGGGTCGAGCCGTACCAGAAGACTCACCTGGTATCGCCTGAGCCGCCTGAACAACCGGACGCACCGCGAGACTTCTCGTGGTCGATGGCCGCGTCGCGTTCATCGGCGGCGCCGGTGTCGCCGACTGGTGGGCGCAGCCCACACAAGGGAAAGCCGATGTGGCGCGACATGATGGCGCGCGTCGAAGGGCCGGTCGTCGTCGCAGATCCAGGGCATCGTCGCCGAGAACTGGCTCGAGTGCTGCGGCGAAATCCTGACCGGGCCGGAAACCTACAAGGTGCACGAGAAGGCCGACGGTGTCGCGCGCATTTGCGCTGAAGAGCTCTCCGTCGGATCGATCGACCGTGTCGCGCGTCCTGTTCCAGACGCTCGTCGAGGGATCGAACGCACGGTGCCGCATCAGCACGCCGTATTTCCTGCCCGACAAGGCGTTCCGCGACGCGCTCATCCGCACCGCCAGGCGAGGCGTGACAGTTCACGGTCGTCGTTCCAGGACCAGGGACCGATCAGCGATGGGTGCGTCTGGCGAGCCGGCGCATGTTCGGCACAGCTGCTCGAGGCGGGCATTCGCATCTACGAATACAGGCCGGGCATGATCCACGTGAAGATGCTCATCGTCGACGACCTGTGGTCGGCGATCGGCACGACCAATCTCGACAACCGATCGTTCGAGCACAACGACGAGGTCAACCTGACGGTCCGCGACGAGACCATTGCCGCTCGTCTGACCGCGGACAACGAAGCGGACATGTCGCGCAGCCACGAGGTCACGCTCGACGCAGTGGCGCAAGCGGCCGCTGCTTGGAAAAACTGGTCGGCACCGTCGCGTGGGTGCTCGAACGCCAGCAGTAGCGTGGCGTTCGCCTTGCAGCGGCTCACCAGCATTTGACGCTGCCCGCAGGTGCGGCGGCGGGCGCGCTCACGTTTAGCGCTCGATGTGGAGGCAATCATGACCAGACCGCCCGACGCTGGCATCGAAACCGGACTGTCTACCGGAACCATGCACCCAGACCGCGATGGCGCTGCCGTTCGAGATCCTCGCCGGCCGCGTGCACACGAGGCGGATGCGGTGAAGGGCGCCGTTGCCGGTTTCATCGGTGGCCTCGTCGGAACGTGGGCCATGAGCGAGTACCAGGGACTGTGGAGCAAGTTCGTCAACGGCTACGAGCCGCAATCAGCCGGTGGAAGACACGACGCGCGCGACTGGCAGGAGAAGAACGAAGACGCGAACGCCAACGAGCTTGCCGCGCAGGCGGTCGCTCGGGAGACAGTCGGACGCGAGCTCACCGAAGATGAACTGGAGGTCGGTGCGCCGCTGATGCACTACGCATTCGGCTCGACGATCAGCGCAGCGTACGGCGTGTTCTCCGAGCACGCGCCGTGGGCGTCGGCGGGCGGCGGCACTGGGTTCGGCACGCTCGTGTGGATCGGCGCGGACGAGATCGCGATGCCGGTGATCGGCTGGTCGCAACCCAGGAAGTACCCGCTGGAGTCACACCTTCAGTCGCTCACTGCGCACCTGGTGTTTGGATTCGTCACCGACATCACCAGGCGAGCGGCCCGTCGGGTATTGCGCTGAACCGACGATCCGTCACTTTTGCGGCTTGACCGGCTCGGTCCAGATCTCGATCTGTTCGCGGTCATCGTGCCGTGCGGCTCCTGGCGGCCATCGTGATACTTCAGCCGGTCGAGGTCGTGCAGGTACTGCTCGCGTGAGAGCAGCGTGCCGTAGCAGACGTCGTTCAGCAGGTTCGGCCGGCTCACCGTGAGTCGGCGGATCAGCTCCTCCATCACCCACGCCGGCACGTTCTGCCGCTTGTCCGGGTAGATGAACCCGAACAGGATCAGTGGCTGAGGAGCACGCGCCAGTGGTCGCCGAAGCGCATCAGCAGGCGCGGCCAGTCGAGCGACGGTCCTGTCTCGCGCAGCAGGTGCGCCACGTCGGCGCCGTCGTACCGCTCGCGCTCGAGGATGAACGCCTTCGACCAGATCATCTCCTCGACCGGCGACAGGCGGACGATGATGCCGAGGACGTTGACGCGCGGCGCGTGGTCGAACCACAGATCGTCCACCCGCGCGACGCCGTTGCCCGAGCTGAAGATCACGTCCATGAAGTGCTCGCCACGATGGATCTTGCCGAGCCAGTGCGGGAACGGCACGAACGTCTCGTAGCCGAGCCGCTCGAACGCTTCGAGCACGCGCGGACAGTCTTCCGGCTTGACGAAGACGTCGATGTCCTTCGTGTCCCGCGGCACGTGCGAGTAGTGCGAGAAGGCGAAGGCGCCGCCGACCAGGAACGGAATGCCGGTGTCGAGCAGCTTCTTCAGCGCGTCGATGTAGAAGTCGGCAGCGGGATCGTGGATGGCTCGTGCAGTGGAGGTTTCCATGAGTCCTCAGGACGCGACGGCGTCGGTGGCGCGACGCCCGCGGGCGACGTGCCGGGGCGAGACCACGTCCGCGGCCGGCGTCGGCGGCGGATGCCGGCGACAGCGGCACGTCGAACACGCGAAACGCCGGGCCGTCGGGAACGGCAC
This sequence comes from uncultured Acidobacteriota bacterium, assembly GCA_963697745.1. Classification (GTDB taxonomy): domain Bacteria; phylum Acidobacteriota; class Vicinamibacteria; order Vicinamibacterales; family CAVVIG01; genus CAVVIG01. The sequence goes on from CAVOPD010000003.1 coordinate 443,312, forward strand.
GCGCGAGCAGCGGCATCGACACGTTGTAGACCGGAACACCCGCCTTGGTGACGCCTTCGAGCTGGCCGCGATGCGCGTGGCCGTGCACCACCAGCGACACCGAGAACCGATCGATCGGATCCTCGAGTCGGCTCGATCCGACGAACGGATAGATCTCGAGCGGCTCGCCTTCGACCGTCTGCTGAATCGGCGAGTAGTGCAGGAGCGACGATGCGAACGGCGGTGCGAAGGCGCGCCGAGCGCCGTTTCGAGCTTCAGCGCTTCGTTCACCGCTTCGTGGACGAACTGCTTGATGATCGGCTCTCCCCAGGCGCCGAGGGCGCGCGGCACCGAAGCCGCCGCCGAATCCCTTGACACCGGCGATGCCGACGCCCGCGAGTTCGACGGCGTCACCGTCGAGCATCACCACGCCGGCGTCGGCTGAGGATCTGCCGGACTTCGACTTCCTTGCCGGACTCGACGTCGTGGTTGCCGAGCACGGCCGCCGTCGGGATTCGGAGCGGCGTCAGCTCGCGCGCGAGCACGCGCGCCTCCTCAGGCGTGCCGTAGTCGGTGAGGTCGCCGGCGAGCAGCAGCACCTCTGCCGAATCCGGCGATCTTCGCGAAGAGGGTCTGAAGCGTTCCCTGCGAGTTCTTGGTGCAGTGCAGATCGCCGACTGCGGCGATGCGCACGACCCGGTCCGTCATCGCGCCGTCGGTGTTCAAGAGTTGAGCCAAGCGCTTCAGTCGGCGTCGAGTGTCGGCGTCGCTGCCGAGCTTAGTCGGCGGCGGCTGAATTGCAGACAACCTCACTCATGCGTGCGCAGATGGGGACGACGACTCGGGCAGGATTGTCGTCCTGCCGTTTGCCACGATCGGCGTGATTTCCGCCCTGCTCGTGTGGGAAATCGAACACGTCGGGTCGATTGTGCTCGCAGTCGTGCTCGGCGGCAGTCGCCGTCGCGGTCGGCATGCTGGTCGCCCGGCGCGTGCGCTCGCAAATCGACGAGCTGTCCGCTCACTACGAAGTCGCTGCTGCAAGACCGCCGACGAGGAATCGCAGCGCGCGGAAGAAGCGAGCCGCATCAAGGACGAGTTCCTCTCGACGCTTTCACACGAATTGCGAACGCCGCTGAATTCGATCCTCGGCTGGGCCCGGCTGCTCGCCGGCGGCAAGCTCGACGCCGAACAGAGCACGCAAAGCCATTCAGGCCATCGAGCGCGCCGGCTGGGCGCAGTCGCGGCTCATCGAGGATCTGCTCGACGTCTCGCGCATCGTCGGCGGGCGACTGGAAATCTCGACCCGTCCGACGCTGGTGCAGCCGATCGTCGGATCTGTCGTGCAGTCGCTCGAGCCCGCGGCGGCGGCCAAGGGCATCGTCGTCGAGACGCATCTCGATCCGACGATCGGCCCGATCGCGGTCGATCCCGATCGGCATGCAGCAGATCGCGTGGCACCTCGTGTCCAACGCGATCAAGTTCACGCCGGACGAGGGCCGTGTGACGGTGTCGCTGGGACTGCGCGATCACCACGTGTGCCTCGCCGTGACGGACACCGGCGTCGGCTTCAGCGCCGGAGACGGCGCCGCTGCTCTTCGAACGCTTCCGGCAGGGCGACAGCAGCAGCACGCGTCCGTACGGCGGGCTGGGGCTTGGGCTCGGGATCGTGCGGCATCTCGTCGAGATGCACGGCGGAACGGTGTCTGCGCGCAGCGAGGGCCCGAACCGCGGCGCGACCTTCGAGGTGCTGCTGCCGCACAGACGCGCATCGCTCGACCACGCGCCGGATGTCGCAGCCACCGGTGGAGCGCGCGCCGCTGCTGCAGGGTGTCTCCGTGCTCGTCGTCGACGACGATGCGGCGGCGCTCGGAGTTTGCGCGCATCGAGCCTCGAGCAGTTCGGCGCCTCGGTGAACGACCGCGGCTTCGGCCGAGGAAGCGCGGGACCGCTGAAGCAGCGAGCCGCCGGACGTCCTGCTGAGCGATCTCAGCATGCCTGGAGAGGACGGCCTGCAGCTGATTCGCGAAGTGCGCGAACTGGACGCCGCGCGCGGCCGCACGACGCCGGCCGCCGCGTTCACGGCGCTGGCGCGCTCGTCGGATCGCCGCGACGCGCTCGAACGCGGGCTACCAGATGCACGTCGCCAAACCGATCGATCCCTTCGAGCTCGCGGTCGCCGTCGAGCAGCTGGCGAACGACGAGTGATCGAGCCTCGCATTTGCAGCCGCAGAGCTGCAGGCCATGTCTGCCGCCGCGGCACCGCATCGATGTTCGGTGCTGGTCGTCGAAGACGAGCCGGAACTGCAGGACGTGCTGCGCGTCGCGCTCGAGGCGGACGGCTACGACGTGGCCGTCGTCGGCAACGGCCGCGACGCGCTGAAACATCTGCGCAGCACGCCCACGACCTGCCTGATCGTCCTCGATCTGTTCCTGCCGGTGATGGACGGCCGGCGGTTCCGGGCCGTGCAGCTGCGCGATCGATCGCTGGCCTGGATTCCGATGGTCGTGGTCGGGAGGGGTCGAGGCGGCCCGCGAGGCGCGCGAACTTGGCGCGCGCGCATTCGTCCGCAAGCCGATCGACATCGACGAACTGCGGTCGGTCGTCAGTCGCGTGGGCTGCTCGGCGTGCGCGGCCGACAGACCGAGGCCGGCGAACGGCGCCGCCAGACATGCGCGTCTCGAGGACGGTGCGTCGTCGAATCGCGAGTCGGAAACGAAAACGTGGAAACCGCGATGCCGGGTGCCTGGTGCGCCTAGGAGGAGCGCTTCCGACAACTCGATTCCCACGTTCTGCCTGAGCCGGAGCAAACGATGTGCCCGGCCATAATCGCCGTAAGTTGTTGAAACATCCCGCTCGGACGCGCCATTCTCCGCGGCCGTGCGGAATAGTCCTCACCAGTCGGAATCGCTAATCGCTAATTGCCAATTGCTGACGTGAATTCAATCAGCATTTGCGATCAGCAATTAGCAATCAGGTGCGATTCTTACTTCTTGACGTACTTGCTGACGCGCTGCGGGCCGACTTCGGCGCCGTAGACGTTGCCCTTCGCGTCGACGACGACGCCTTCGGCGGCGCTGGTGCCGGTGGCGTTCTCGTCCGGATCGGGGATGAAGGCCGTGACCTTGCGGTCCTTGTCCTTCAGGCTGCCGATGCGGATGCCGCGCTTCCAGTCCTGGTGGTTGCGCGACACCGACTTCGATTCGGAGTCGGCGACATACAGGTTGTCGTTCTTGTCGATGTAGATGCCGCTCGGCCGGCTGAACTGGTACCACTTGTCGATGAACTTGCCGTCCTGATCGAAGACCTGCACGCGGTTGTTGTTGCGATCGCCGACGTAGAGCAGGCCCTTGCGAATCGAACGCGAGCGCGTGCGGCTGATCGAACTCGCCGTCGCCGTTGCCCCACTTGCCGAACGCCTTGATGAACTTGCCGCTTGGCGTCGAACTTCAGCACCTGCGCCGTCCAGCCCGGGCGTGCTCGCGTGTCCTTCGGCGACGAAGATGAACTTGCCGTCAGGCGAGGTGATCACGTCGTTCGGCTGGAAGCAGCATTCGCCGGGTGCGATCGCGCCACCAGGCTTGCCGATCGTCATCAGCACCTTGCCGTCCGGGCTGAACTTGAACACCTGGTGACCCTTGGTCGCCGCGCCGGTTCGCGCTGCGCGGGTCCGCGGCCGCGCCGCAGCGCACGCGCCGCAGCACCGGCGCACCGGCGCCGCACCACCCCCGCGGCTGCGCCGCCCGCACCGCGCCGCCGCGCCGCGCCGCCGCCGGCGCCGCCGCCGCGCGCCGGACGCGGCGCGTTGTCCTGACCGTCGGTCACCCACACGTTGCCGTCGCGGTCGACGTGCATGCCGTGCGGGAAGATGAGCAGGCCATTGCCGAACGCCGTCACCAGCTTGCCGGTCGTCGTCGAACTTCATGACCGTCGGCGACGTCCTTGATCTGGCCGGTCGCCGCGTCAAGACAGCTGTTGCCGCCGCAGCGCTCGGCGATCCAGATCGACTTGCCGTCCTTGTCGACGTCGATGGTGCTGGTCGAGCCCCACTTGCGCCCCTCGGGCAGCTTGAAGAAGTCGTGGACCGTGGTGTACGGGTTCGGCCACGTCGTTCACCGGCGGAATGGGCGCCGGGCCGTCTGCGTTGATCCGGATATTGCCCGAGGCGAACGCCGCGACCGCGGCAGCCGCCAGGACCAGACTGTTCCTACGTGAGTTCATCACACATGCCTCCTACTGCTTGACGTACCGCTTCAACGCGCGCGGACCGACTTCCGCGCCGTAAACGACTCCGTTCTTGTCCACCGCCACGCCTTCGGCGGCCGTGGTCGCGCCGGCGCCCTCGGACGGGTCGGGGATGAAGCCGGTCGACCGTCAGCGTTTTCGCGCTGCCGAGACGGATGCCGCGCTTCACGCCGGGATTGTACCCGTACGCGTTGGCGTCGCGGGACTGCGACTCGGAGTCGGCGACGTACAGGTTGTCGTTCTTGTCGATGTAGACGCCGCTCGGACGGCCGAACGCCTTGGTCTCGGTGAGGAACTTGCCTTCCTGATCGAACACCTGCACGCGGTTGTTCGACCGATCGGCGACGAAGAGGCGGCCCTGCGAGTCCATCGCGAGCGCGTGCGGCTGGCTGAAGTCGCCGGGGCCGATCCGAGCTTGCCCCACGTCTTGAGGAACTTGCCGGTCTTGTCGAACTTGAGCATGCGCGAGTTGCCGCCGCCGTGTCCTTCGCCGACGAAGATGTCGCCGTTCGGCGCCACGTAGCACGTCGTTCGGCTGGAAGAAGTAGTCGGGCGCCGCCGCGCCGCCCGGCTTGCCGAGCGTCAGCAGCACCTTGCCGTCGGGGCTGAACTTGATCACCTGGTGCCCCTTGGTGCCGCCGGCGGGCGGTCCCATCGGAAGCGGCGCGGGCGTCGCGCCTGGAGCCGGCGCGGCGCCGCGCGCGGGACGCGGCGCGTTGTCCTGGCCGTCGACGATCCAGATGTTGCCGTCGCGATCGACGGTGATGCCGTGCGGGAAGATGACCAGGCCCGAACCGAAGCTCTTGACGAGCTTTCCGGTCGCGTCGAACTTCAGGACCGGATCGAGCGTCGAGGTGAGGCACGAGTTCGTGCCGCAGCGCTCGCCGACCCAGACGCTCACGCCGTCCTTGTCGATGTCGACCGAGCTGGTCGAGCCCCACGTGCGTCCTTCGGGCAGCTTCGCCCAGCCTTCGACGGTGCGGTACGGATTCGGCAAGTCGTTCTTGGCGTTTGGCGTCGGCTGCGCCTGTGCCTGCGTGTGCGCGGTCGCCAGGACCAGGCTCGCGACGGCGACGGCGGCCAGCGCCACGCAGAACTTTCCATACTTCATGATCAGACTCTCCCGTAAGGATGGCGTTTCGACGAGGGGCAATTATAGGGCCGGTCTGGCGGCGACGGCGTGGACGTTCCAGAGCGTCCACGGCGAACGGCGCAGTGCATGCGCGGCACTTGACGCCCTTTGCCGTCGATGCTACCTTGCTTAAACAAGGTAGCTTCTTCACAACCGTGAGCATCAACGAAAAATTCGCCGCCATCCGCAAAGGGCTCCTCGAGTTCCTCATCCTTCGCATCGTCTCGAGCGACAAGGTCTACGTCGCCGACATGCTGCAACGGCTGAGCGGGACCGAGTTCGCCACCCAGGAAGGCACGCTCTATCCGCTGCTGAGCAAGCTGCGGCGCGACGGCCTGGTCGACTACGAGTGGCAGGAATCGGAGGTCGGGCCCGCCGCGCAAGTACTACCGCCTCACCGCGAAGGGCAGGACCCACCTTGGCGAACTCGACCGAGTACTGGAAAGCCATCAACGCCACGATCGCGCAGCTGGGACGATAACCATGCAGAAAGTCGTCATCGTCAATCTGAACGGCATCGCCTATCACCTCGAAGAGACCGCCTACGCCGCACTGCGGCGCCTATCTGGACGCGTGCCGAGGCACAGCTGCGGGACAACCCCGATCGCGCGCGAGATCGTCGCCGACCTCGAACAGGCGATTGCCGAGAAGTTCGGCCGCTTTCTCGGCGCGAACAAGAACGTCGTCACCGGCATCGAGGACATGGCGACGATCTCGACGAGATGGGGCCGGTGCACGACGACACCACAGCGGCCGCACACGCGAGCACGGACTCGGCGGACGCGGCGTCCACCGCTGGCGGTGCGTCAACCGACTCCAGCGAGCCAGGCACGTACCGCAGCGCAACGTCAACGCAGGACGGCTTCACGCCACCACGGCAACCCGGCGCCTGTATCTGATGCTCGACATCGGGCGTCATCGGCGGCGTGTGCAGCGGCTCGCCGCGTTCTCGGACGTGGACGTCACGCTCGTGCGCATCGCGTGGCTCTTGCTCGCGTTGTTCGAGATCGTGTTCCTGCACACACCCGTCGTCGTGATCGCGTACCTGCTCGCCATGTTCGTCATCCCGGTCGCCGACACGTCGGAGGAGCGAGCCGCCGCACGCGGAATCCCCTTCAACGCGCAGCAGCTGATCGACGAAGCCAAGCGCAACTTCGGGCGGATCGGCGAGCACGACTGGAAACACACGCGGCGCGAATGGCAGCAGCAGCGGCGCTGGGAGCGCAAGTACGTGCGGCAGATGAAGCGGCGCTACACGTGGCCGCCGACCTCCAGGTGGTCACCGCCATGGCCCCGGTCACGTACGGTTCCCAGGTGGCGGCCGGGTTCATGACGCCGATGCTGACGCTGGTCAGCGTCGCCGCGTTCTGGGCGATGGTGTATGCGGTGGTGTCGCTCGCGAGCACCGGTGCGGTGCACGGATGGCAGCTGCCGGGGAACGTGCCGTTGTGGCTGGCCCTCGTCGGCGTTGCTGTTTCTCTACAACGCGCTGATGTGGCCACTGCACGCCGCGCGACGGGCGTCGTACTATCGCCTCGGCGGACCCGACTACGCCGCTACGAGGCGTTCGACGGCCTCATGTCGACGCTGCTCGGGATCGCGATCGTCTGGGCCGCATATCGCTACAGCCCGGAGATCCGGGAGTGGCTGCGCCACCTCCCGGATGCCTGGCACGAACGTCGTCGCGTCGTTCAGGTCGTGATGACGAGCGTGTTGCCGGAGAACTGAGTTCCGAAGGGTGCGAGCGCGCGCGTGGCGGGGCTCTTCACGACCGCACCGCTCGGTGCTGTACTGCGAACCGTGGCACGGGCAGATGAAGGTCACGCCCGACACGTTCGTGACCGTGCAGCCTTCGTGCGTGCACACCGCGGTGAGGGCCGAGAACGCCTCCTGCGAGATGCGCGCGACGAGAATGTTGGCCGAGGTGGTCTGCACGAGTGCGGTTCCGCCCACCGTTGCGAGCGGCGAGCCTGCATCCACCGTGAGCGTGACCGTGCGATTCGACCACCTGACCACCGATGACGGGCAGCGTTGAGCCGCCGCCCGACCCGCTCGGCGACGTCGGGCTGTCACCACCGCATCCCTGAATGATTGTGCCGACTGCCATCAGCGACATCGCCTGGCAGGCATGTGTGCAGAACTCGCGGCGTTTCACGTGTCTCTCCTGTTGTGCGGTCGCGACGGGACGATGGCCACAGTGGACGCGTTACCGGTGGACACCGACGAACACGCCACGAATCTGACGTGCTGTTGACGGACCGAGCGGGCTGCAACGATTGTGCCCCGACTGGACCATCGAGAATTCCGGCCGATTCAAACTGGTTTCGCCCGCTACTGTCTGCTCGCGACGACGTGCGCTGACGCCATCCGGAGACATTGCACGTAACTCCGGAAGTTCTACGTAAGGCGGTCGGGCGGGTCGGGCGGAAGGCGGAAGGCAGGAAGGCACGGAAAGGCAGAAAGGCACAAAGGCAGAAAGGCAGAAAGGCAGAAAGGCACGCACAAAGTAGCGCGGGCGCCGATGGACGCGGTATCACTCGCGCCTTCAGATCGGTACCATCGGTATGTGGAACGCTCGGATCGGATTCTGCTCACCGGCGCAACCGGCTATATCGGTGGGCGGCTGCTGCCCGCGCTCGAAGCGTCCGGTCACCGTCTCCGGTGTCTCGCGCGCCGGCCGGACGTGCTGCGGTCTCGCGCGGCGGCCGAGACGGAAGTGATGGCGGCCGATCTGCTCGATCCTGAGTCCCTCAGCGCGGCACTCGACGGCATCCACACGGCGTATTACCTCGTGCACTCGATGGGTGCGCACGGCGATTACCGCGAAACGGACATCCAGGCGGCGCGTGCGTTCGGTGACGCGGCACGACGTGCCGACGTGCGCCGCATCATTTACCTGGGTGGGCTCGCGCATGACGATGGCTCGCTGAGCAAGCATCTCAAGAGCCGGCTCGAAACCGGCGAGGCGCTCAGAGCGAGCGGCGTACCGGTGATCGAGTTCCGCGCCTCGATCGTGATCGGCTCCGGCAGCATCTCCTTCGAGATGATCCGGGCGCTGGTCGAACGGCTCCCCGTGATGATCTGTCCCAGGTGGGTCGGAACCGAGGCGCAGCCGATTGGCATCGACGACCTGCTCGCGTATCTGCGTGGCGGCGCTCGATCTACCAGACGACAGGGTTGAGGTGTTCGAAGTCGGCGGGGCGACCCGCGCCAGCTACGGCGACCTGATGCAGGAATACGCGCGGCAGCGCGGTCTGAGACGCCTGATGCTGTCGGTACCGCTGCTGACGCCGCATCTCTCCAGCCTGTGGCTCGGCCTTGTCACGCCGATCTATGCGCGCATCGGACGACAACTGATCGAAGGGCTGCGCAACCGCTCGGTCGTTCTCGATCAGTCGGCGCGGACCACATTCACGATCCGGCCGATCGGCATGGCCGAGGCGGTGGCGCGCGCGATACGCAACGAGGATCGCACGTTCGCGATGACGCGGTGGTCCGACGCGCTGCAGTCGGGTGGCGGGCCGGACGCGCTGGTCAGCGCGAGGTTCGGATCGCGCCTCGTCGATGCGCGGACCGTGCATGTGGCTGTGTCGCCCGCGCAGGCGTTCCTGCCAATCGCGCGCATCGGCGGCACGACGGGGTGGTATTACGGCAACACGCTGTGGCGCGTGCGCGGCTTCGCCGATCTGCTCGTGGGCGGGCGTGGGCATGCGTCGCGGCCGCCGCGATCCCGAGAACGCCAGGGTCGGCGACACGCTGGATTTCTGGCGGGTCGACGCCTGCGAACCAGGGCGACGCCTGCGCCTGGCGGCGGAGATGAAGCTGCCCGGCCGGGCGTGGCTGGAGTTCGAAGTCGTGCCCGACGGCACTGGCACGACCATCCATCAGACGGCGGTGTTCGATCCGATCGGACTCGCCGGGCTGCTCTATTGGTATGCGCTCGTGCCGGTGCACGGGTTGATCTTTGGGGGCATGCTGCGCGAGATCGCCCGTCTCGCGGCGTTGTCGCAGCGGTGAAATCGTTCAGCCGAACAGGTTGGCTCGCGCCGCGTTGGTGATCGCCAGGACTCCGGGGTGCTTCAGCCGGCGTTCGGCCGAGATGGCGTAGTAGCGCTCACGAATGGTTTTCACGCGGCCGATGACCTGCACCTTGTACTGCCGCATCACTTCCGGCTCGATCACCGATGGCGCGGGAAACGCTGCCGTCCCGGCCTGTCCAAAGGACTTCATCAGCGCTGAATCGTCGAACTCGCCGACGATCCTCGGGTGCAGATCCTCGGCCTCGAGCCACTGATCGATAGCGCGTCGAAGCGCGGTCGTCGGCGCCGTCAGGAACAGCGGCGCGCCGTTGAGCGATCGGGGAAACGTGCGGCGGAGTTTCGCGGCGAGCGCCGCGGTTGCAAAAAAACTGGTCTCGGATTCACCAAGCACGTGACCGAACACCTTGACGCGCACGTGCGGTGGCGGTGGCGCGTCGGCGATGACGACGTCGAGCGCGTGCGTGGCGAGTTCGGCCAGAAGCGCCTCGGTACTGTCCTCACGGCATTCCAGGTGGACCGGCTGATCGCCCGCGAATGCCGGCTGCAGCAGCCGATGCACAATCAGCTTCGGCACGGCCTTGGCCACGCCAACGGTCAACTGGAGTGGACGACCCGGTGTACGCCCCTTGAGGGTTTCCATGAGCTCGTGGCCGATCCCGAAGATCTCGTCGGCATAGCGGTAGACGATTCGACCGGTATCGGTGAGCACGAGCCGTCGTCCCTGGCGATCGAACAGCGGTTCGCCCAACGTGTCCTCGAGCAGCTTGACCTGCGCGCTGACCGTCGGCTGGGCGAGCCGTAATTTCTCGGCCGCCCGCGACACACCGCCCTCGCGCACCACGGTCCAGAAATAGAGCAGGTGGTGGTAGTTGAGCCACTGCATAGCGGCAGACTATACCAGATGGTTCAACCGCTTCTTTGCCTATGCACGCTCATCTGCGCGACGAGGCGGCTGGGGGGACATCGAGGCGGCGTGACCGTGGCGGCAGGCTTTGCGGATGTTCAGCGGTTCACCGCCGCGCGGCACCGACCTGTGCGGTCACCTGCGCGCTGCGGTTCCTGGCAAATTCCAGCAGGCCCTGAATCGCGCTCTCGAATTCCTCGTTGCTGTACGGTTTCTGCGTGTCTGCCCGTGCCGCATCACGGACCTGCGCATACTCGTTCTGCACTTCGTTTTCGAGCCAGCCGCCGTCAGCCGCGGAGCGTGCGACCTCGGCGAGCGCATCGAGATACTGGTTGTAGAGGTCCGGGTAGGCGAGGATGCGCCCCATCAGCCTGTTGCGCTCCGCGTCCGGCACGTTGTTCAAGTTGTGGAAAATCGAGGAGTCCGCTCCGGCCTTGAACGCTTCGCTCTTGTCCCACGGAATCAGCTGGAACCGTTTCTGGTTGTCGAAGCGATACAGGTAGAAGTTGTTGATGCCGTAATTGCCGATGAACCCGTCGTAATCAGCAAGGAACACTTCGGTGGCCACGTGCCTGATGAACCTGCCGATATCGAGGAACTCTCCCACCGCCGACTGGAACGCGGCCGCGCTCGACTGGTTCACCGTCTGCACCCACTGGACGATGAACTCGGGACGGGGATTCGTTTCGTTGGTTTCCGGCTTGAACGGCAGCGGCACGTAGGCAGCCGAATCCGATCCCTTGTCCTGGAAGTAGTACGGCGTGCCGTCGGTCGGGTAGTCGTACTTGTAGAGATACCCGGTGTCTTCGCCGAGGTTCTTCTTGAGGAAGTCCTTGTCCACCGATTCGACGATCGTGAACAGCCCCGCATACTGGTCGTTCACGAACATCCTGGCGTGCACCTCGCGCGACGCCTGCTCGCCCATGCGCCGGAAGAGCAGCATGCTGAGCCGCTCGTGCAGGTTGGTCTGGTCCTGCGTGTTGTTGCGCAGCACGAACGATTTCAGGCCGAGGAACTTCTGCGAGGTGGTGTAGCGGTCGAAGTCCACACGCAGGCCCGGCTTGATGCCGCTGCGGCTTCCAGTTCCGCGCGAGCGGATGCCGACATTGCGAACGGTCTGGTCGCGCCACCTGAAGTCGCACGGGTAGTACTCGTTCGACAGATAGTTGTCCTTCAGCGTCTGCCAGTCCTTCGAGTTGATGGTGAAGCGAATTTCATGAAGGACCGAGTCGTCGAAGAACGCGTCTGCGTTGGCGCTGCTGCTCGTCGCCGGCGGTGCGTTCGCCTACGCCGAGCAGCGGCTGGACACGCCCGCCTCTGGGCGTCTGCTCCTGGGACTGCACGACGGCGACGCCCATCACGGCCGCGACGACGATGCCGAGCAGAACGGATGGCTTCATTGCTTGCTCAACGTGACAGTGCCGGACGAGACGCCGCCCGAGCAGGAGTTTGTGCCCGTGTAGCTGCCGCCGATCGAATTGCCCGATGCCGTACCCTGTCCCGAGGCGGTCGCGGAGCACGACGCGTACGCACCGTCAAAGCCCCCGGACGGCACCGACATGGAGAACGTGATCGCTGGTCCCAGACACCGTGCCCGACACCGATCCGGTGCCCTTGGTTCCGCTGCTGTTGTCGGTCACCGTCATCGTGCCGGAGAACGACGCGCCGGATTGCGAGATCGTCCACGCCATCAGGCCTGCGCCGGACGAATCGGTCGCGGTGCCTGACCACGATCCGCCGATGGCGGCATTGCCGGAGGAGGGTGACGAAGGTGACGAGGAGCCGGAGGCGTTGGAAGGAGACGTGCTGCCGCCGCCGCTGCACCCGCTCGAGGCGAGTGCGACAAGGGCTGCCCCAGCGAGAGCGCCGGCAAACCGTGTGAGGATCATGGTGAAACTCGGCGGATTCTAGCATGGTGAGTCGATAGACTTGCCATAGGTATCTACGCATGAAACGGTGTGACTTCCGCGAACGGCAGGTGCCGCGACCCGCTGTGCTGACCGGCGGGCCCGGCGCCGGAAAGAGCTTGCGATCAGGAGACGCGTGGTGAGGCCGAGCGGCGCACGCTCGTGGGTGCTCTTCGTGTCGGCACTGCTGATCGTGGCAGCGTGGCCACCGGAGAAGGGTCGCAGCCTGCTGGTGAAGACGTTGAACTGGGCGGTCGATCCAGGTGACAACCTGCCGGTGCTGCCGGCGCAACTCGGCTTCGGCGCGGGTGACGACGTGCGGGCGGTGGAGGCTCGCGACGAGGAGGTGCGGCGCTACGATCAATACCTCGCACGAGGAGGCTTCGCCCGGACGCGACTGCAGTTGAAGGTCGCCGCGGACCCGTTCGACCCGGTGACCGAGCGACAACTGCTGCTCGTCGCGGGAGTGATCGTCGCGTTTCTCGTGCTGCGACGGTAGCGTGCGATGCGGCGGTAGGCGGTAGGCTGAACCAGAAGAGGCCCGAAACGCGTGAGCGCCCGGGCCTCCTGGTCGTACGTCGTAAGTCGCTCGCGCACGTCGTCGAGCGGCAGTCGTCGCCGGCAGTTGTCGCCCGTCAGTGTCAGCGCCAGGCGACGATCGAGCAGGTCCGACGGAAACGGACCTGCATCGAGGTTATTGCGAGACGGTGATCTTCTCGACCTGCCACGTCGAGCAGTCGCCCTTGTAGAGCACCGTGTCGGACTCGCAGTGGAGTTCGTGCACCAGGCAGCCGTTCTGACCGTGGTTCTGGCTGGTCTGCGCCCATCCGAGCAGCTTGCCGTCGAGATCGAACTTGTAGATCTTGCCGTTGCCGTCGCCGGTGAACAGGTGCTGCGTCGCGCCCGGAGAGATGCACGCCGACCACGGTGCGCCCATGCCCTCGATGATGCGAAGACGCTTCAGGTCGTTGTCGTACACCTGAACGCGGCGGTTGCCGCGGTCGGCCACGTAGATCTTGCCGGTGGCATCCGCGGTGATGCCGTGCGGGGTGTTGAACTGGTCGGGTGCGTTGCCGCGCTCGCCGATGGCCTTCACCCAGTTGCCGTTCTTGTCGAACTTCGCCACCCGCGAGTTGTTGTAGCCGTCGGACACGAAGATGTTGCCCTCGGTGTCCCACGTCACGTCGGTCGGGCCGGTTGAACACCCAGGGACGCGCGGGCGGCGTCTTTTCGAGCTTGTCACCTTCCTCGACGAATTTCTCGAGCCAGTCGAGCGGCTCTTCCTTGCGGCCCAGCGTCATCGCGACGCTGGCGTCCGGACGGAACTTGACGATCATGTTCGCGCCTTCGTCCGTCATCCAGACGTTGTCGTCCTTGTCGACGCGCACGGTGTGCGCGAAGCCGGCCGCGTAGTTGTTCGGGCCCCACTCCTTCACGAACTTCAGGTTCTGATCGAACTCGAAGAGCATCGACGCGGCGCTGCCCTTGACCGTGGCGGTCTTGCCAGTGCGGCTGAACACGAAGAGGTGGCCCTGTGAGTTCTTCGCGACGCCGACCGCTTCGCCGATGGTCTGGCCGGGAACCGACAGCTTGAGGACCTCCTCGGTGACCTTCAGCTGAGGAGTGTTCTTCTCGAGATCGGCCTGCTTGGCCTGTTGTTCCGGCGTTCCAGCCAGCCCGCCACCTGCCGGAGCCGCGGGAGCTGCCGGTTGAGCTGATGCCGCGGACGAACCCTCGCCTCCCTGCTGAGCGGCCGGTTGCTGGGCACACGCGGCAATGCTCAGGGACATTGCCACTGCCATAATTACGCGCATCTTCATGTAACGCTCTCCTCGGAACCGGTTTCCGGATGATTGACTGACGCGCGAGTATACACGCCTCCGAGGGTTTCGCAGGACTCTCCTTATGTGGTTTCTCCACAACGTTGCCGCGCAGTGCTCCGCACCTCGCCGAACCGCTTGCACCTGTGGTTGAGACGGCTGTTCAGGTCAGCAGAGAGCCACACATATAATCTCCAATAATCTCCACGCCGGTTCGACCCGCCCATGCCGTCCGCCCGTTCAACCTGCTCCCGTCAGCAACTCCTCTCTCGCACGCGATTGATCTCCGCGCGGCTCTCGCGTACAGGCTGCGCATGCTGACGGCGGTAGTCAGCCTGATCGTGGCGATGGTGTCGTTCCAGGGCGGAGCGTCTGTGGCGAAGCAGCTGATCCCGATCATCGGCGCGCCGGGAACGACCTCGCTGCGGCTGGCGATTTCGGCGGCGATTCTCTGCGTCGCGCAACGACCCTGGCGGACGGTGCCACCGCGATCGGCAGTACCCGGTCATCCTGATCTACGGACTGGCGCTCGGGACGATGAACTTTGTGTTTTACATGTCGCTGCGGACGATCCCGCTCGGCATCGCCGTTGCGCTCGAATTCACCGGACCACTCACCGTGGCGCTGCTCGACTCGCGCCGCCGTCTCGATTTTCTCTGGCTGGCATTGGCGGTGGCCGGGCTCGCGTTCCTGCTTCCGATTGCGCCGGCCGCTGGCGCCCTCGACCCGGTCGGCGTCGGATTCGCCCTCGCCGCAGGAGCGTGCTGGGCCCTCTACATCGTGTTCGGCCAGAAAGCGGGACGCGCGCACGGCGCCGCCGCGTCTACGTGGGGCATGATCGTCGCGGCGTGTAGCCATCGTGCCGATCGGTGCGGTGCACGCAGGCCGCGCGCTGCTCGCACCTGCCATCCTGCCCATGGGACTGGCGGTTGCCGTGCTGTCCAGTGCGTTGCCCTACACCCTCGAAATGGTGGCGCTCCGGCGGCTCTCGACCCGCACCTACGGGACCTTGATGAGCGTCGAGCCTGCGCTGGCGGCCCTGGCCGGCCTCGCGTGGCTGCACGAGCAGTTGACCGGGACTCAGTGGCTGGCCATTGGCGCGGTGATGATTGCCTCGGTCGGAACGCTCGGGGAGCGATCGCGCGGTGGTCGATCAGGTCCCGTGAGCTCGTGCAGGTATTACAGAACTCTTACAGAGCCCGGACGCAGGCTTCGGTAAGGTGAATCGACCTTATTTGTTCCGATTTCGATCACCTTCAGAGGATTCTTCGTGTCCAATCCCTACGTCGCGAAAGCCGAGCAGGCCTCCAGGCAAGGCATGAGCATGGTCACCACGGGCGTGCTGATCGTGTTCCACCTGATGGCCCTCGTCGCGCTCTTCACCTTCAGCTGGCGAAACCTGATCGTTGCCCTGGTGCTGCATTGGATGGCTGTCGGCCTCGGCATCAGCATGGGCTACCACCGCCTTCATACGCACCGCGGCTTCAAAACCTACAAGTGGTTCGATTATTTCCTCGCGGTGTGCGGCACGCTGACTCTCGAAGGCGGCCCGATCTTCTGGGTCGCCACGCATCGCCTCCATCACCAGTATTCCGATCAGCCCGAAGATCCGCATACCCCGCGCGTGAACGGCTTCTGGGCGCACCTGGGGTGGATCATCTTCGGCGAAGCGCAGCACGACGACACCGCGCGGCTGGCTCGATACGCACCGGACTTGAGCAAGGACCCGTTCTACCGCTGGCTGTCCGGCTATCACTGGGTGCCGTTGACCGTGCTCGGCTTCGCGCTGCTGGCGTGGGGCGGCTGGGGGCTGGTGTGCTGGGCGATCTTCCTGCGGGTCGTGGTCGGGTTGCACGCGACGTGGATGATCAACTCGGCGACGCACATGTTCGGCAACCGTCGCTTCGACACCGACGACGACTCGCGCAACGTGTGGTGGGTGGCGCTGCTGACGTTCGGCGAAGGGCTGGCACAACAACCATCACGCTCATCCGGTGTCGGCCAGGCATGGGATGGCGTGGTACGAGTTCGACTGGACCTGGGTATCGCTCAGGATGTTGAACGCGGTTCGGCCTGGTGTGGGATCTGAAGGTCGCAAAGGTCAAGGACTCGTTGGAGGAAGCCGCCGCCTAGCTTTATCCTGACAGCATGAGGTCGGGCATTCGCCGCCGCAAGTCGATCATCTTCATCGTCTTGGGCGGCCTCGGCGTCGGCGGGGCGGTTGCGCTCAACATCGGCTGGGTTATCTTCAGCTGGAAAGAGGCCGGGCTTCTCATTGCCGGCCTCATTCTTTTTCCCCTCATCATCACCGGCGTCATTCTCAATACGATCTTCCTGGTGCGCGAGATCCGGCGCAACGAACAGCACGAGAATTTCATCAACGCCGTCACCCACGAACTGAAGACGCCGATCGCGTCGGTGAAACTCCATCTGCAGACGCTGCAGCAGCGTCCTGTGGACGATTCGAAGCGGCAGGAGTTCTACCAGGTGATGGTGGAGGACTGCGATCGCCTGCTGGGAACCGTGGAGCAGGTGCTGCGAGCCGGACGACTCCGACATCGCCAGGAGCGCAAGGGCTTCAGGCCGATCGATCTGGCCGCACTGATGGACGAGTGCCTCACGCTGGCGCAGACGCGGTACCGGCTCACGCCCGGCGAACTGACCTATCGGACGGTGTTTCCGAACGGCCGCCGGCCACGGGTGCTGGGCGACGAAGACGACCTCAAAGCGGTGGTGATGAATCTGGTGGACAACGCCATCAAGTACTCCGGCGACAAGGTCGATGTCGCCGTGGAGCTCGCGCAGAACGACGCGCGCGCCGCGACCATCCGGGTGAGCGACAAGGGAGTCGGCATCCCGATCTCGGAGCAGAGCCAGATCTTCAAGCGCTTCTACCGAATCCCCGGCGTCATCACGGGTCGCATCAAGGGCGCCGGGCTGGGCCTGTTCATCGTCCGCGCGGTGGTCGCGCGGCACGGCGGCACGGTGTTCGCCGACAGCGCCGGCCCTGGCCTGGGCAGCACGTTCACCGTGCAACTGCCGATCGCATCCACCTCGTGAGCCGCATCCTCATCGTCGAAGACGAACGGCACCTCGCTGACGGGTTGCGCTTCAACCTGGAGGCCGACGAGCATGAGGTCGATCTGTCGGAAACCGGGGAGGACGCACTTCAGCGGCTGACCGAGGAGCCGCGCCGCTACGACCTCGTCGTCCTCGACGTGATGCTGCCGGGAATCGACGGCTTCGCCGTCACCGCGGAACTACGGCAGCGCGGCCAGTACGTGCCGGTGCTGATCCTGACGGCGCGCGGCCGGTCGGAGGACGTGCTGAGCGGTTTCGGCGCCGGGGCCGACGACTACCTGACCAAGCCGTTCGAGCTGCCGATTTTCATGTCGCGCGTGCGCGGGCTGCTGCGGCGGCACGAGTGGTTCCGTCTGCAGGCGGCCTCGGCCCGCCCTGACCCTGCGTCGACGCCGCCACCGTCCCACGAGTACGCCTTTCGCGGGAAGGTGATCGACTTCGAGCAGCTCGAAGTGCGCGTCGGCGACAAGCGGATGCCGCTGACGCTGATGGAGGCGGCGCTGCTCCGGTACTTCGTGGAGAACGAAGGCAAGCCGGTTGCGCGCAAGACCATCCTCGATCGCGTGTGGAACGTGCACGAGGATACCGACACCCGTGCGATCGACAACTTCGTGGTCCGGCTGCGCCGCTACATCGAGGACGAACCCGCGCGTCCGCGGCACCTGCAGACCGTCCGGGGCGTGGGATACCGGTTCGTCTCGGCGCCGGAGTAGTAGCCGATCGCGAGGGACCCGGTCAGAATGGTGGCCGATGCCGATGAGACTATCCCGCGTCATCGTCTGTCTTGCAGGCGTGGGGTTATGCGCCACCTCGAGTTTGCCGGCGCAGTCGAGCGCCCGCCGGCTCGATCGCTCCGCGCCGATCTCCTACTACGTCTCGGAAGGGGAAGCCGCGACAGGGTTTGTCGCAGGCGATCGACAGCTGGCGGTCTGGGCGCTCGAGCAGTGGCAGAAGGCCTCGGGTGGGATACTTCGCTTCGCGGCCGGCGCGGAGTCCGACGCGACGGTTCGCGTGTACTGGGCCGACGCCCGGACGGGCCAGTACGGCGAAATGCGGCCGCTGGTCGTGAATGGCCGGCCTGGCGCCGCGGTGTTCATTCACCCGGACCTGCGCGCACTCGGACCGGACATCGCCGACCGCGGTGCCGGCGACCCGCTCTGGCGCGACACGATCGTCTACCTCACGTGCGTACACGAACTCGGTCACGCGATCGGATTGACGCACACCGACAACTTCCGCGACATCATGTACTCGTTCCAGTATGGTGGGGACTTCGTCGAGTACTTCGACCGCTACCGGCGTCAACTGAAGTCTCGCGGTGACTTGCGCACGCTGTCGGTGCCTGCCGCCGGCGAGGTCGCGCAATTGCGGTCGCTATACGACAGCCGGCCGTGAAATCCAACCGAACCTGCACTGCTGCGCGCGCCGGGACCTCACCCGCATGTGATCGTGCTCGACATGATGATGCCGCGCATGGACGGGTGGGAGTTCTGCCGCGAACAACGCCGCGACCCGACGCTGGCGCCACATCCCGGTGGTGGTGCTGTCGGCGGCGCCTCGCGAGTGGCTGCAGATTCCGGCGGCGGCGGTGCTCTCCAAGCCGTTCGATTACGACCGTCTGCTCGCAGCCATCCGGATCAATTGCTGACCCGGCTGCACCGTCCTCAGGGTCCCCATCGCACCGCGCGGTCAGGGCACCTGGCTGCAACCACCGGCTCAGGTCCACCTCGCTAGCCCCACTCCCGCGGGTTCCGGTTCGACCGAGCTGCGGTAGGCTGAAGCGTCATGCCCGGGACCGGTTATCCAATCGCCCCGCCAATCGAGCCGATGCTGGCGAAGCTCGCCATCGAACTTCCCCACCGCGACGACCTGCTCTACGAACCAAAGTGGGACGGCTTTCGAGCCATCGTGTTCCGCGGCGGCGGCGAGGTCTTCATCCAGAGTCGGGACTTGCGCCCGCTCGATCGGTATTTTCCCGAGCTGCACGACGCCCTCCTCGAGGGACTTCCCGACGGCTGCGTGCTCGACGGGGAGATCGTCATCGCGACCGATCACGGGCTCGATTTCGACCTTCTGCAATTGCGGCTGCACCCGGCCGCTTCGCGGGTGGCGAAACTCTCTGCGGAAACACCCGCGTCGTTCGTCGCGTTCGACGCGCTCGCGATTGGCAGGCAACGATCTCCGCGACGCTGCCGCAGCAGACGCGTCGCCGCCAGCTCGAAGAACTGCTCGCGGGAGTGCGTCCACCGATTCACCTGACACCGATGACCCGCGACGTGAAGGTCGCATCGGAGTGGCTGAATCAGTTCGAAGGGGCCGGACTCGACGGCGTCATCGCCAAGCCGGCCGAGGAGATCTATCAGCCGGCAAAGCGCGCGATGATCAAGGTCAAGCACGTCAGGACCGCGGACTGCGTGGTAGCGGGGTTCCGCTGGCACAAGGCCGGAAAGGGCACGCTGGTGGGTCACTGCTGCTCGGGCTATAC
Organism: uncultured Acidobacteriota bacterium; assembly: GCA_963697745.1. GTDB lineage: Bacteria > Acidobacteriota > Vicinamibacteria > Vicinamibacterales > CAVVIG01 > CAVVIG01. The sequence goes on from CAVOPD010000003.1 coordinate 462,903, forward strand.
GACGCTCGCGATCGACTGCAGCATGTTGGCGTCACCTCCGTCGTTCACGATGGCCAGGCGGAAAGAGCTGGCGAGCGAGCTTGCCCCGTTGCGTGAGCACGCGCTCGACAATCATCCGTGGCGCGACTGGGCAGAGTTCGGCGACGGTGAAGCGACCCGCATGCCAGGCGGACAGAGCCGATGGAGCGCGGGCAAGGATCTGTCGTGGGAGCCGCTCGTCGATCGATCGCGTGTGCGAGGTGAAGTACGACCACATGCAGGGCGATCGTTTCCGCCACGCCGCTGTGTTCCTGCGATGGAGACCGGACAAACGCCCGCAGGACTGTCGCTACGATCAGCTCGAGGTCACGACTCCGGACCAGCTCGCGAAGGTGTTCGGCGCCGGCCGCTTGCGTCGCTGACGTTCCAGTCGTCCAGGTCCTCATTCGGGTCGAGCGGCTCCTGCGCCGGTCGCATGTTCTCGGGTACGTGCTGCAGGTTGACGCGGATGCGGGTCCACGTCCTGAACCGGCCTCGCATCGCGTCCACGAGCACATCCGACGCCTCGAGGTGTCGAGCCACGTCGGCGTGACGCAGCTTCCATCGTTCCAGCCCGGCAAGCGACAGCGTCCTTGTGGCGAGCGCGTCCGATCTCGACCAGAGGGATAAGCCGATCGACGGCGGCTGCGGACTGCTGACGCACCGCTGGCGGCGGCCTTCGGGGTCGGGGGGTTCGCGGGGTTCGCCGGGTTTTGCAGCGTTCGCCGGCTTCGCCGGGCTGCGCCGGCGCGACGGCGCGACGCGTGGCGGCTCGCCGCTCTGCTTGCGGTAGTGCGGCGGCCATGGCGCGTCACCCAGACCCTCGGCCAGCTGGCGCGCGGCGAGTTCCAGGAGGCTCTCGAGCGAGCACACGTGCCGATCCATGGCAGCGTGCGGATCACCCGTCGCCGCAAAGCGCGTCGGCATCGTCTGCAGCGTGAAGTCAGCAGGATCGGCGTCGGCAATTTCCTCCCACGCCAAGGGTGCCGAGACCCGCGCATCGGCGCGCGGCCGAACCGAGTAGGCACCCGCGATCGTGCGGTCCTTCGCGTTCTGGTTGTAGTCGAGGAACACGCCGTGCCGCTCTTCCTTCCACCACTTGCTCGTCGCCAGCGATGGTGCTCGACGTTCGACCTCGCGGGCGAGCGCGAGCGCCGCGCGGCGCACGTCCTCGAATGGCCACTGCTGGCGCGATGCGTATGTAGATGTGCATGCCGCGGGAGCCTGACGTCTTGGGCCAGCCGACAAGGCCAAGATCGTCGAGCGTGGCGCGCACTACTCCGCACACCTCGCGTATCTGTGGCCAGTCGACGCCGGGCACCGGGTCGAGGTCGACGCGCAGTTCGTCCGGATGGTCGAGATCGTCGGCGCGCACCGGATGCGGATGCAGTTCGAGGCAGGCGAGGTTCGCCATCCACACGAGCGCGGACGCGTCACGCGGGACGACCTCTTCGGCCGACCGTCCCGATGGAAATTTCAGCGATGCTACGTCGATCCACGGCGGCCGCGACTCGGGTGCGCGCTTCTGGAAAAAGAATTCGCCGTGGATGCCGTTCGGATACCGCACCAGGACGTTGGGCCGATTGCCGGCGCCGCGCAACGCGCCGTCGGCCACGGCGAGGTAGTAGCGCGCCAGATCCAGTTTCGTGTGACCGGCCTCTGGGAAGAAGCACCTTATGCGGATTGGAAATCGGCACGTCACGGCCGGCCGACCGTCAGCAGCTCGTGTTCAGTGCGTCCCACAGCGGCCCACTATAAAGGACGCAGGCGAAATCTGTGCCGCATCCACACCGACCGGACCTCGCGCCTCAACAGAGCGTCGCCTACTTGCTGCGTGCGTCGCGACGCCGCGAACTGTCTCGCAATGCGCGCAACTCCCTGGTGCGCTGGCGAAGTTGAAACGGCCCGCACGTCCAGCATTCGTAGTAGTCCCAGCGTTCGGCCTCCTCGATCCCGCCGAACACGGTATGGCGATACGCCAGAGGTCCGGGGCACTGCGGGCAGGGCAGAGCCGGAGCTGGCGGTACAGGTTCATTCGTCAAGACTGACGGCTTACGCCGACGGCTTTTCGGTCCCACGATGTACCGTCCATCAAGCGTCAGGCCACCCAGGCAACTTCAGGGCGATGAACGTCGAAGCTTTTTTAACGCTCTCCAAGGGTTCGTAGACATCCGCATCTGAGCGGCAGGATCGCGCGAATCTGGCTGCATTGCCGTCCAGCGCGGCGGTGGCGTCAGAGATCACTTGGTGCGCGAGTGGCTTCGCTGTGCAGTCGCCGGCGTAACTACTTGTGGACGGAAGTTGGCTGAGCGCCTGTGGCGGTGATCGCTTTTTACGATCTTTGCAAATGCCTTTACGATGGTCGTGTCAGTACCGACTGATTGCCGCCCTGGGGCGTGCCCGGCCATATGGGTCGCGGAAGTCTCCGACGAACGGCTCGGCCATTCATCTCTCGCTCATGCCCGCGGCCCACGGCGATGATCGACCCGTTGCGGCTCCATCTCTAAGGAATCGCCGTACACTGACCAGCGTGTAATGCGGGTCCCTGAACTCATACGGCCACCAACAGACGCGACCCCCACCAAAGCCGCCGCGGCACGTGGTCGACCCCGAGCGCTCCCTGACGATTTCCTTCGGGAAGCATCCGCTCGCCTCGGCATCATGTCGCTCGTCGCCGCCGGCCTGTGGATCGTTGGAACCATCCTGGGCCGGGTGGCCATGCGGTCGATGCAGGCTACCGAGCGGGTGGCAGTGGGACTGACACTCGGCGATGCGATCGCCGCGGTGAGCGTGCTGGCGTCGCTCCTGCTTTTTGCCTATACGCGCAGCACTAACCGAGACCCCCAGCGCATCCTGGATCTCGGTCTGGGATACATGGTCTTCACTGCGCTTGGGCTGGGAGTGACGTTCCATTCCGGGCCAATCGGCCCGACACTGTCTGTGGCTCCACAGATCTCATGGATTGGGGCAGTCATCCTGATGTCCTCGGCCATCTGTACCGAGCACCGGGATGAAAACCCTGCTGGTCGGCCTGATCGCGGCCTCTATGAATCCGGTCGGGATGCTCTGGCTCGTGCCGGGGTTACTGGGATTTTGGCCCGACGAGCAACGCGCTGCTGATGCACTACCCCGACTACCTGCTGGTTGGCGTAGCCGTCGTGATCTCGCACGTAGTGACAACGCTGGGCCGCCAGGTGGCCAAGGCGCGAGAGATGGGCAGTTATCAGCTCGGCGAACTGGTCGGGCGTGGAGGCATGGGCGAGGTCTACAAAGCCTCTCATCGCATGCTGGCGAGGCCCGCCGCCATCAAGCTGATTGGGCCGAGATGCTCGGGGGCACCGACCCCGCCGTGGCCGCGGCCGCGATCGCGCGCTTTCGGCGGGAGGCAGAGGCAGCGGCGCACCTGCGGTCGGCACACACCGTGGATCTGTACGACTTCGGCGTGACCGAGGATCGACTCTCTATCTGGTGATGGAGTTTCTGGAAGGATTGGACCTCGAATCACTGGTTCGACAGCACGGCCCGATGCCGGCGCCGCGTGTGGTGCATGTCCTTCGTCAGGTCTGTGACTCACTCGAAGAGGCGCACGCGCGGGGTCTCGTCCATCGAGACATCAAGCCTGCGAACATTCACCTCGGGCCGGTCGGGTCTCGACAGGACTTCGTCAAGGTGCTCGATTTCGGGCTCGTGAAGAACGCCGCAGCTGGCGCCGCCCGGTCGGCGGCCACGCAGTCGCTGGCCACAACCGAAGGCGTGATCATCGGGACGCCGGCCTACATGGCCCCCGAGATGGCACTCGGCGGGAACGTCGATGGGCGGGCCGATCTCTACGCGCTCGGATGCGTGGCGTACTACCTGCTGACCGGAGCGCAGGTGTTTACCGGCGAGACGGTGCTCAACGTGATCACGCAGCACCTGCAGGCGGTGCCGGTGCCGCCGTTCGGCTCGAACCGAGCTGCCGATTCCGGCGAAGCTCGAAGAGCTGGTACTGGCCTGCCTCGCCGAAACCAGAAGAACGACCGCAGACCGCGCGACAACTCGCGCGGTCGCTCGAGACGCATCGATGGGATGTCGTGGACCGAGGAGGAAGCGAATCGCTGGTGGAGCCAGCATCACCCGGCGCAGGCGTTGACCTCCGACGCGATCACGCTGTGAACAGGTGTCGTGGTGTTCGCCTACCAGCCCAGTCTGACTCGCCGCACGATACGTGCTTCGAACACCTGGCCGAGAGGGAATCGTGCGCCGGTGCGGTACGCGTAGGAGAGTTGGAGACGTGTCGCCGGGACCACAGGCATCTCCGTCGCCACGCGGAGGCCACGCAACACCTGCCCGTTCCGGCTGGTGAGCCCACTTCCGTTTCACCGGTGAGCGCCGCATCGTCGATCAGCGCAACCCGACCGCTGACCCGCGAGCTCACGCCGGAGTCCGTCGGCGAGGAATCGACCCTGCCATGAGCGCGGCACGCAGGTCGAGCACACCGCCGAACGCGCCGCCGGCACCGGCAGGTCGACTTCGACGCGAGACGCGCTCGGTAGCGGCACCCGACAGTGCGGAGTTCGACGTGCTCTGACGCACGTAGCGGACCGTCAGGCGATCGGCCCTCGCTGCCGCCATCGAGGGTGGTCATGTCGGACTCCCGCGAGCCGGTCGCCTCCCGCTGCTGAACCGCCGCCACTTGCCCGCTGCTCAGACCGTCGTAAGCGACACGCAGCGAACCCAGCGTCGTGTCGTGCCCGACGGGGTCGGACGATGGCCGCGAGACGCTGGTGAGCGCGGCAACAGTGAGGCCCGGCAGCGGCCGCACTTGTGCCTGCGCGGCCTCGCGGTCGCGTGACGGGACTAACGCCGTATTGCCCCCAGTCCGCGGCGCGGCGGCGCCGCGCAGCACGAGGGTCTCGATGCCGGCTCTGGGCCATTGGCCGACGAGACGGGCTGTGGCCAGCGGCACCCAGGAGGTGTCGGCGGTGCCAGCGATGCCCACGTCCGTCGTCATGGCGACGTTGCTGACTACGTTCGCGCGAATCGCCGTTCCGACCGTCGTGCGCGCATCGGGCGAGCCATTGGGGATGAGCACCCTTGGCGTCACCGACAGACTCCGGCTCGGTGTGAAGCTCACAGCCGCCGCAGCAAAGGTTGGCGCCGTTGGTGCTTTGCCCGCGGTTGACGCCGGCATCTGTCCGAACGACAGGCTCAATGGCGCGCCTCCCGTGGTCATGAACGTCAGCCTGCGCGCAGGCGATGCCAGTGCCGGGCCCGCCAGCGCGGCGTCGCGAAAGACCGCCGGGAGCCGCTGGTCGCCGAGACTGGATGCGACCGAGACTCCGCCGAGATCGAAGTCCGGCATCTGCAGCATGAGGGTCTTCACACGCGGGCCGCCGCCATCGTCAGTCAGGGAGAAGGAAGGCAGCGCCAGCCCCCGATACGTCGCCGGCCGTGGCTTGACGGCGTCGAGGTTGAGCCGAGACGACGCGCTGCCCGAGCCGAGTGGGGCCACCGTCGTCGACATGACGGCCTCTGGTGCGGTGGCGGCGGCCGGAGCCATCAGCACATACGAAACGCACGCGGCGGCAACTCCCAGGCGAAGGTGCCAACGGCTGGCGCGCGGCTCCGGGAGACACGTACAACTGCCGTCATTCGGTGAACAGGACGAGAGGTCATGGTGCGGTGTGTCGATCCGTGCTGAATGTGTCGTTCCGTGCTGACGCGTACATGGTATCGGTCATCGGTGCGGTCGCGATATCCGGCAAAGGGGGGACATCCAACGCTTGACCAGTCGTTCACGTCCGGAGTTCGGTTGACCGGAAGCGCCGGTGTCGGCGTGGGTTGAAAAATTCGATTCCGTGTGCATCACGGTTTAGAATTCGCCGCGGTCCACCCAGGAGCCGTGACCAGCAGACAACATGTTCAGGAGGAACACATGAAAAACACTGCACTGAGAGTCTTGCTTACGGCGGCGGTTCTGATTCCTGTGGCGATCTACGCCCAGCCCAGGCCGGGAAACCCGACGACCGCAACCGTCATCACCAAGGCTGAGATCGACAAGATCAGCGCCACGGAACAATCTCAGCGGACACGTGACGAGAATGCCAGGGTTGTCGATATCGGCGACGGCTGGAGCATGGAGTTGGGCATCATTCATCGCGCCTCCACTCGGAACCCGCCGCCCGCGCCTGCCGCCGGGGCGGGCAATGCCCAGGCAGCGACCCAGACCACCCCGTGTGGAGAACGAATGGCAACTCCACCGGCGGATGCGATTCCGGGCGCCATTACGCATGACAATCAGACCGAAGGCTATTACATCGTCTCCGGCGGCGGCACGGCGTTCATCGATGGCCATGTCGTCAATGGCCGGAAGAGCACGGCCAACCCTGACGGCGGACCGAACGGTCCGGGCTGCGGCGGCCTGGCGGTTGGCTCACGCAAAGTCGAGTTGAAGGTCGGTGACGTGCTGATCGTTCCGCCGGGCGTCATACATGGCTGGGCCGATATTCCCGATCATGTGGACTATCTCAGCTTCCGTCCGTCGCATGGCGTGATGAAGAACGGCTGGGTGAACCCCACCATCGCCACGAAGTAACGACTTCACGTCTGCTCGACCGCGCCGGCCCCACCGGTTAGCTCACGCGTGGTCGCGGTCAGCGTGAGCAGACCTGCACGTCCGCGTACCGAGAGTTGCCAATCCGATCGAGTGTTTCGTCGCACGCCTGAACCCGATGCCGATATTGCATAGCGCCGCACACCGACATGCGCCACAACCGGCAGTGACATTGCACGCCGTCAGGAAGCGCGTGGCCCTCGTATAGGTCTCGGGATCGTCATTTTGGATCGGCAGTGCGGGGGCCAATCGGTTCGATGCCGAATGCGGGGAAGGAGTGGAGCCGTGCTTTCGAAGCCGTCCGCGGGAATTCATCGGCACGTTCTGGCTCGTACTGGAGGGTGTGGAAGCGCGGCGCTCGCCGCCGCTTTTCCGAACGTCGGCATCGGCCTGCTCGGCGTGTCCCTGGCGTTCGGCCTCACGGTGCTCTCCGGTGCCTACGCCCTGGGGCCGATCTCCGGCGGGCATTTCAATCCCGCTGTATCCGTCGGCCTGTGGGCGGCGGTCGCTTCCGGGGCGCTCTCCTGCCGTACATCGTGGCGCAGGTCGTCGGCGCGATCGTCGGCGCCGGCGTGCTGTATGTGATCGCCAGCGGGCAAGCGGACTTCAGTCTCGCCGGCGGCTTCGCCGCGAATGGATTGCGGACCATTCACCCGGCGGCTACACCATGATGGCTCGGCGCTGGTCACGGAGTCGTGATGACCTTCATGTTCCTGATCGTCATCCTGGCGCCACACACAAGCGCGCGCCAGTCGGTTCGCGGGCCTCGCGATTGGCCTGGCGCTCACGCTGATCCACCTGATCAGCATCCCGGTCACGAACACCTCGGTGAATCCCGCGCGCAGCACGGGACCGGCGCCGTTGGTGGGCGGGCGGGCCGTGCAACAGTTGCGGGCTGTTTGGATCGCACCGCTGGTTGGGGCCGCCCTGGCCGGATTCGCGTAACAAGGCGCTCCTCGAAGGACCGGTAGAGGCGCCTCCAGTCGTCGGCCGACCGGCGGCACTGATCGGAAGATCGAGACGTCGCGCAGGCAGATGCGTGGCGTCAAGCCGTCTCGACGAGATCCGTGGTTGGACCTGTGCTCAGGGCGAGCGGCAGTGCGAACGTAAAGGTCGCGCCCAGCATCGGACCGGCGCTGGTCGCCGACACTGTGCCGCCATGCGCCTCGACGATGTGCTTCGTGAGGGCGAGCCCGAGGCCCAGGCCGACCGTTCCTCGATCATCGGCCTGCACGAAGCGATCGAATATGCGCGGCAGGATATCCGCAGCTGATGCCGTGGCCGGAATCCGCCACTCGTACGGTGCAGACAGTGCCATCCTTCGTCACGGTGACGTCAATGCGTCGAGACTCCGGCGTGAACTCGATGGCATTCGGAGCAGATTCACGACCGCCTGCTGCAGTTGTCTCGTCACCGATCACGGAAACGGGAAGGCCGGCGCGATGGGTGACAGGTGAACCGCTTCTGCTCGGCGCTCGGACGAATGACTTAATCGCTACTGCACCACGGTGACGAGGTCAGTCGCCGTAACGTCATCCGAGCTTGCCGCTGACGATGCGCGATGAGTCGAGCAGATCGTTCACCAGCTGCGACAGTCGCGGCATTGCGTCGAATTGCATCGATCGCCTGGTCGGGTCGCCGCACGCTGAAGCAATTGTGTCCACCCGATCACGGTGTTCAGGCGTTCGGAGTTCGCGCGACACGATCGCGAGGAAGTCGTCTTTCAGGCGATTGGCTGCTTCGAGCTGCTGCATCAATTGCGTCTGCCGCTGCTCCAGCTCCTTCGCGGCCGTCACATTCGGCAAGACCGCAATGCCGTCTCGTGTCGGATAGCTGCTGACGTCGAGCCACATGCCCAGGTGGTGGTCGTAGGCGGTGACCTGGCCAGGCGTTCCGCCCATCGCGGCCCGAACCATAGCTGCGAACGGACCGGTGTCGGCAGAGGGCAGCCACTCCCAGACGCGGTGGCCAGACAGGTCGTGCGGGTTGCGGCGGACCAGTGCCGCGAATGGGGATTCACATATCGAGTGCACCACCCCGTGTCGATCAGGGCGAAACCGTCGCTGGTGGCTTCGAGGATCGACCGAAGGCGCGCTTGCGTCTCGCGAAGCTTCGCTGTGACGAGCCCGATGGTGCTGCCGACGGCAACGAACAGCAGGAGATTGATCAGGTCGGTCGGGTTTGTGATGGCCGTCGTCGAGAACGGTGGCATCCAGAAGAACGCGGCGGCGGCCGCACACAGCGCCACGGTCAGGATCGAAGGGCTGCGCCCTCCCCACCAGGCGCTCGCCATCACCGCTGGGTAGAAGGTGACAAAGACGAGCGTGGTCGTGTGGCCCAGCAGCAGACGCAGCGCTATCGCCGTGGTGGAGAGCGCCACGGCCAGACCGTAATGACGAACTCGCTCGGAGGCAGTAGGGCGATGCATGGGTTCAGTCGAGTTGATCGCGCGACCGGGGTTGCCCTGTTATACAGATCGTCTGGCCGGCAAAGCCATAGGGGCTTACCCTACCTGGGCCTCCAGCGACACACGTTTACAGAGGGGTTTGCCGCGCCGGAGCGCAGCGAATGGCAACGGCCCAGCGCAGAATTCCAGGCACGTGCGGCCGCCGTTAGGACGTCAAGCCAGGCCAGGCATTTCCCGCCGCGACCTGGAACATCCATTGCTAAACCGGGTCGTTCGGGTGACTTGCGCGGCGCTAAACGATCGCTGCTGAGGAGCCGACGCGGACATCAGGCTTGCGGATTCACGGAGCGAGACGGGTGCAGCACACGTTCATGAGCGAAATCGCTGGACGGCAGAACGATCATTCACTGGAAGAACACCGCCGCGAGGAGTCGCGCCGTCGCCAGTTGGTGAAAGCGCAATGGCCCATCCTCTGGCGTGCGCTCTGCGACGCGGTGATCGATCAGGTGGAGGCGTTCAACGCCCAACATCCAGATGCCTCGACACACTTGCAGGCCGAGTCGAGGTGCGACGACGGTTTCATGGTCCGGCGGAACGCAAGAAGCGTCGTCAATGTCGTCGGAGCCTTCGTGCGGCCGGCGCATGCGGTGCAACTCGCCTGGGTCACGATGGCCTACGACCGGGTGGGTCGATCCACCCGTCACCTTGAACTTCCCTTCGCCGTCGACGAACTCGGCATGGTCGGTGTGGTGATCCGAGGAAAGCTGAAGACGCCGGCGGAGGCCGCCGAATGGTTGTTGCGCCCTCTGGCGTGACGTGGTTGTCGCGCTCTCTGGCGTGACGCCGAACCGAACGGACCCGAACAGACACGGGTAGCGGCCAGAGGCAGCACGTGCGTGGCGAGCGCCGCGGACCTGGCGCGCAACAGTCCTACAGCGTGGGCTTCGGCCGCTCCCCTGCCTCGAACAGTTGCTGATGCGCGAGGCGGTCCCGGGCCCGACGGCACTGCCTCGAGTCGCTTCTCCTCGATCGGCGCGCCATCGACGATGCACTGGCCAAAGGTGCCGTCGTCGATCGCCGCAGTGCGTCCCTCGACCTCCCGGAGCACGTCCGCGTCGAGTTCGCATCGGCGAACGCCTCGCTTTCCGCTTCATCGGCCACGCTGGCATCCGCAGCATCCCCTGGCGCCCCTCGAACTTGCGCTCGCGCCACGTCATGCGC
>CAVOPD010000004.1:0-261033 GCA_963697745.1 uncultured Acidobacteriota bacterium
ACGTGCTGCTGCTGCAATCGTTCGACCGCGGCAACATGACGGACGACTACACGACCGCCAACCTCCGCGTCGACCTCGGCCAGCGGACCGGGCAAGCCGTGAATGTCGTTGAAATCGTGGTTGGCCCGACAGGGTTTGTCGGCGCGCCCGAACATGCGATTGTCGACTACATCCGATCGGCGTTCGCCGATCGTCCCAAGCCGGACCTCATCGTCACGCTCGCTGGTCCAGCAGCGGCGTTCGCGCGCAAATATCGACAGCAGCTCTTTCCCGATGTGCCGCTCCTGCTTGGCATCGGTCAATCAGCAGTATCTGCGTGACGCGCCGCTTGGAGACAACGAGACCGCTGTCGCGGTCGTGAGCGATTTCCCTGCAGTCATCGATCTGATTCTGGAGTTGCTGCCTCAGACGAAACAGGTGTTCGTCGTGGTGGGGTCCGGGCAAAGCGGCACTTTTTGGAGTCGAGAGCTCCAGACGCGGTTCATGCGATTTCAGGATCGCCTGACATTCATCTGGTCCGGCGGTCTGTCCCTTACGGAAATCCTGCGCCAATGTGCGAGCCTTCCGCGCGACTCGGCGATCTTGTATCTCTCCTTGGGCACGGACGGGCGGGGCGGCGCGTATGCGGACGCGCGAGTGCTCGCCGACCTCCACGCCGCGGCGAATGCGCCAATCTTCGGGTTGCACAGCGTGATGCTCGGCAGTGGCATCGTGGGCGGGCCCCTGATCGACATTGACGACGTGACTCGCAACATCGCCGACGCCGCCATTCGGATCCTGGCCGGGGCGCCTCCCCGCAGCATCATCGTACCGCCCCAAAGGCCGGGTCATCCTGTCTTCGACTGGCGCGAACTACAACGGTGGGGCATCCCCGAGAGCCGGCTGCCCGCGGGCAGCGTCGTGCGCTATCGGGATCCGAGCCTGTGGCAGCAACACAGGGGCACGGTCCTCAGCGCGGTCGGCGTGCTGGGCCTCCAATCACTGCTGATCATTGGGCTCGTGTATCAGCGCCGTGCGCGCCGAAGGGCCGAGATCGAGAGCCGGAAAAGCGAGGCGGAGTTACGCGAAAGCGAGGAGCGGCTGCTCCTGGCCGCCGAGGCCACGCACCTCGGTGTCTGGATTCGGGACCTCACGCGGAATGACATCTGGGCGACTGACAGTTGGCGCGCCTTGTTCGGGTTCGCGAAATCGGAGCGGCTAGACCTGGATGGCATTTTGGGCCGTGTGCATCCTGATGACCGCGACACGGTCCAACGGACACTGGCGAGAGCGCTCGAGGGCGACGGTCGCTACGAAGTGGAGCATCGCGTGGTGCTGCCCGGTGGCCAGATACGCTGGATTGCCTCTCGCGGCCGCGCCGAGTTCAACGACGCCGGCACCCCCATCCTCGTGCGCGGCGTATCGCTCGACGTGACGGAGCGCAGGAAGACGGAACGGGAAGCGCAACTCTTGCGGCAGCAGGTCGCGCACGTCGGCCGCGTGTCGATGATGGGCCAGCTCGCGTCCGCACTGGCGCACGAGATCAATCAGCCGCTCGGCGCGATCCTGCGCAATGCCGAGGCGGCGGAGCTGTTCATGCAGAGTGCGTCGCCGGACCTCGACGAGGTACGCGCGATTCTTGGCGACATTGTCAAAGACGACCGGCGTGCGGGCGCCGTGATCGACCGGATGCGTGCGCTGCTCAAGCGTCACGAGCTCGAGGTCATTCGACTGGATGTGAGCGACGTCATCGGCGACGTCGTGGCGCTCATGCGCGCGGATGCCGTGTCACGACACGTGAAGCTGGAGGTGGCCATTGCAGGCGATCTGCCGCCCGTGCGTGGCGACCGCGTGCATGTTCAACAAGTGCTGCTCAACCTCGTTCTCAACGGCATGGATGCTCTCAACGGGCCAAACCAGGAAGATCGGCGCGTCACGGTAACGGCGCGGCCAGGCGGGGCGCGGACCGTGGAGGTCGCGGTGGGCGATACTGGCCCCGGTATCCCCGCCGAGATGCTCGCGAACGTCTTCGATCCGTTTTTCAGCACGAAGCCCAACGGGATGGGCATGGGCCTGCCAATCTCGCGGACGATCGTCGAGGCGCACGGCGGGCAGCTGTGGGCAGAGAATAACCACGGCGGCGGCGCAACGCTTCGCTTCACACTGCCGATCGCAGAGGAGGCCGCTGCGGGATGAGCCCCGAACCCACGATTCAGATCGTGGATGACGACGAGTCCTTCCTGGCGGCGATCTCGCGGCTGCTGCGGGCCAGCGGGTTCGCGGTCACGACGTTTTCGTCTGCGAGCGAGCTGCTCGCTGCGTGCGATGCGGACGCGCCGGGCTGTGTGCTGGCCGATTTGCAGATGCCAGGAATGAATGGACTGGATCTGCAAGCCGCGCTCGCACGGACTGGGAACCCGCTGCCCATCCTCTTCCTCACGGGCCACGGTGACATTCCGTCGAGCGTGCGTGCCATGCGTGAGGGGGCAGTGGATTTCTTGGAGAAGCGTGCACCGAAGGAACACCTGCTCGACGCGGTGACGCGCGCCCTCGCGCGTGATGCACGCAACCGTTCAGAGCGGGCCCATCTGCGCGAGTTGCGCGCGCGCTTCGACACGCTCACCGCGCGGGAACTCGAAGTGCTGTCTCATGTCGTGCGGGGCCGGCTCAATAAACAGATCGCCGCGGATCTCGGCATCCATGAGCGGACGGTGAAGCTGCATCGCACGGCCGTGACGACGAAACTGGGCGTGCAGTCGGTCGCGGAACTCACGCAGCTGTCGCTCGAGGCCGGCATCTTCACGCCCCTGCCCTCGACCTTCCCCTAAGGGCAGTAGCCGGCACAAGCTCCCGGGCTTAAGGTGCAGACTCAGAGCCCGATGTGCCTGCAGCACCGATGTACGTCGCCGTCGTCGATGACGACGAAGGGCTGTGCCGTTCGTTTGGCCGGCTCCTGCGGGCGGCGGGTTTTCAACCGATTACGTATGCCTCGGCGGAGGCCTTGCTCGCGGACAGCAAGCATCCGCAGTTCGACTGCCTGGTGCTCGACATCGAGCTCGGCGGTATGTCGGGCATCGAGCTCGCTGAGCACCTCTTGGGAGAAGGGTGTTCAACGCCGTTCATTTTCATCAGTGCTCACGAGCATCTCAACGCCCGCGCGAGGACACTGGTGCCGGGTGCCGCCGCGTACTTCCGAAAGACCGATTCTGGTGCCGACGTCCTCGACGTGATCCGCAGATGCGTGAGTGCAGGGGCCACGGCTAGAGCTAACCAGTTAGGACGCATCACAAGACGCAACGAAGGCGCCGGGACCTTAGAGGAGCATGTCATGGAACAAAAGATCGTGTTGACCGGCATCGCCCGGTCGAAAGGAAAGGCCGCCGGCGAAGCAGCGGTGAACCGCCAACGAATGGGGTGGGCGTTCAACCACGTCGGCAACGAGGACGGCATCGTCCTGGTGCCCGGGGCCGACCTCCAGGGCAAAAGCATCATTGGCAAGGTCGTGGTCTATCCCACGGTGATGGGCTCCACCACCGGCGCCATCAGCCTGTACTACAAGTGCACGCAGTCACATCACGGCCCTGCGGCCATCATCTGCCAGAAAGTCCACGATATCGACATCAGCGGAGCCATTGCCGGTGAGATCCCCGCCGTCGACAGCCTGGACCAAGACCCGATCACGACCATCAAGACCGGCGACTGGGTGGAAATCGATGCGCCCAAGGTAGGTCAGAAAGCCACCGTCACGATCACGCGCAAAGGATAGCGATAACCATGGCAATGAAACTTACGACCTACCAGCAAGAGATGCTTGACGGCAAGCATGGCGATGCGAAGAAGTTCGGCATGGACAAGCTCGTGGACTTCGGCGAGGCGGTCGATGCCAAGGAGATGGTGGACCTCGTCCTTGTTCTCAACTGTTGCCCCATCTACTCGAAGGATCGCCAGAAGCCCGAGACGAAGAAGAAACTCGAGATGTACGATCTGGGACACGGTCCGCTCTACGATCCGATCTTCGCAATGAAGGACGCCCACGTCGCGGACGAAACGGGCACCCAAGCGGGAAACGATCCGTACCTGGTGCAGTTCGATAAGGTCGAAGAGAAGGGCTACCCCTGGAACTTCGAGCTTCCGGGCAAGGGCGGCTTCAAGATCGATCCCGAAATGGTTGCCGACCTCAAGGCGGGCCGCGACAAGCTCGCGGAGCATGGCTGGCTGAATTGGTTCTCGTGCCAACCTCAAGTCAACACGTGCATCCCGAAGATGGGAGAGTACTGCGCCAGCTCAGAATCGAGCTGCGCGGCCTACATCAACACCATCATCGGCGCCCGCACCAATCGGGAATCCCCCATCAATACCGTCTACGCCGCCTACACCGGCTGCCTGCCGAAATACGGCACGCATCTCGACGAGAATCGGGCGGCGAAATGCATCGTTGAGCTTGATGACGAGACCCGGGACAACGTCGTCGGAGCCGGGGACTGGGCGGCCTTGGGCGCCGCCATCGCCGACAAGGCGGAGAACCGGATTCCAGCCGTGCTCAATCTGCCCAACAAGCTAGGCCCGACGGCGGCCAAGCAGATCGTCTCCGCCTGCTCGCCCGGCATGAACGACCCGATCATGCACCTGATGGGTTATACGCCTGAGTCCCCCACACTGGAGGCGGCCTTCAAGGGCAAGATGCCCAAGAACCCCGAGCGGTTCAAGATCACCATGGACGATATCGTTGAGATGTATCGACATATCAACGCCATCGCGCCGGCGCCCGGCCCAGAAAGGGCGAAACCGGTGGACATCGTGATCTTCGGTTGTCCAGTCGCGACCTTTGAAGAGGTCCGCGAGGTCGCCCGCCTCTTGAAGGGCAAGAAGGTGAAGGAGGGGGTGATGCTGTGGGTACAGACCGACACAGCCAACTACCACATGGCTCACCACTACGGAGACGCCAAGATCATCGAAGACGCCGGCGGCAAGATCTACCACCAGACCTGCATGGCGATGAACCCCGTCCGGCACTACCCGCAGGGCATCACCATCGCCACCGACAGCTTCAAGTACGTGAAGCTTGGCGGCGGCTTCGGCATGTCCTGGATCTTCGGGAACCCCCCCGCCCTCGTCAACGCCGCGGTGACCGGCGTGTTCACGCCGAGTGCGCGCTGGGACTACTGGGCCAAACCACAGAAGGAGCGGCTGGACAGCGAAAAGGAACGCCCGCTCTACAGCCAGCCCTTCGTGGATTGAGCAACCGCCGTTCTGTGCGCTGCGAAGATGCCGGCCGTTGCGGCCAAGGCGGCTGGCATTCTCGCAGCAGCACGGCGAACATTCATGAGCACGATCACGTTGACCCAAGTGGAGCCGGCGTTCGCCTCGCCGATGATGCTCTTCCAAGTCCAGGATTGCGAAGTCCTCAATCGGCAGCTGGTCGAGGAGGGGCAGGCGATGTGCGCGCGTTCGCCCGGAGTGACCAGAAGTAATCGCGAGGGCTGGCACTCCGAGGACGATTTCTTCGGTCGCACCGAGCCCGGATGCACGGCGTTACGCGCGCACATCCTGGAGGCGGTGCGGGAGACCACCCGATTGCTCTCGCCCCATTTCGATTTCGCCGCGAACCGCGCGCTCTGCCAGGGCTGGATCAACGTCAACCCGCCTGGCGCGTTCAACGCGCCGCATGATCACTCAGGGTTCGCGTTATCCGGCGTCTACTATGCCAGCGTGCCGCCGGAGGGGTGCAGCGGCGCGATCGAGTTCCTCGACCCGCGCGCCAACGCCAACGCCTACACGATCGAAGGCGCCGCCTGCTTCAATCGCAAGTTCATCATCAACCCGAGGCCGGGAAATCTTCTGGTGTTCCCGTCGTATCTGACGCACTGGGTGCAGCCGAACGGGGATGCGACGGACCGGGTCACGGTCGCCTTCAACATCCGCTATCTCAAGCAGTCTGATCCCGTGCCCTCGATGGGTTGAGCATGAGCCATGTCCAACGTACCGCATCCCACCTTATCGGTCAGCGCGCCTGAACGATGGGCCGGGAACACAGGTGCGCGTCAACCTCGCGTTCATCTACCCAACGAAGTCGTACGCCATGAATGTGCTCCTCGCTCGACTGTCGATCTTGTCCGTCTGCGGTTTCGCGATCGCGGCGACGCCGGCGCACGCTCAGTCGCCGACCGTGACGAGCGTGCCGCGCGTCGTGCGCGTCACCAGCACGTTCCACCCGGCCGACGGCAAGCCGCCCGCGGCGGTCGAGACGATGACGTTGTCAATTTACGCCGAGGAAACCGGCGGCGTGCCGCTCTGGCAGGAAACGCAGACGGTCTCGGTGAATCCCGACGGACGATTTACGCTGCTCCTGGGATCGACGCGACCCGAGCACGAGACCCGAGGGATTGCCGCTGGATCTGTTCGCCTCCGGGGAGCCGCGGTGGCTCGCGATCCACGTCGAGCGTCCGGGAGAAAGCGAGCCGGGGCGCATACGCCTCCTGGTCTTGAACTCCGTCACCACGTCGGCGGACGCGGCAAAACCCGCCGACGGTGCTAAAGCCCCTCTGACTTGGACCAAGGGAGACTTCAAAATTCAAGTGTTCGGGGCAATCAGACTGGACGCCATGTACAACACCGCGCGTGTCCAGGGTCCCGGTCTTCCGGCTTTTCTGTTTCCGAAGTTTGTCGGCGGATTTACGCAGTCCACCATCGCTATCAACGCTCGGAATTCGATCGGTAGGCGTGCTCTTCACCGGACCCGATATCGGGACAATTCCATTCCGGAGGGAGACTGTCGGCGGTGTTTTTCGACAACACCAATGTGTTTGCCGACCGGAATGGTTTTCTACTGACGAGCGCGTACGGCGAGTTGTTCAACGATAAGTGGAGGTTCGCCGCTGGTCTGCAATTGGATATCCTCGCTCCGCTCTTGCCGACGGTTCTGACGTTCTCCGCCGATGGTGCGCCCATCGCTGACAGCATCAAAGGCCAAATCCGGGTGGAGCGTTACCTGAAGTTGGGCAGCGACTCTCAAGTGACTTTGCAGGGGGGAGTAAGCGAGCCGCTCAATTCCGCCAGCAGTCCGGACATCAGTCTGGACGAGGACAACGGTTGGCCGAACGTGGAAGGACGCGTGGCGTTTGGTGTGGGAAAGCCAGCGCCCATCGGCATTGGCCTGCTGACGCCGCGTCCCTTGGAGGTCGCCGTCTCAGGCGTGGTAGGCCAGCTTCGCAGGACCGCCCCTCCAGACGACCCGCCGCGACGCGTGGTTTCTGACGTGTGGGGCGTCGCCGTCGACACTCAAGGCAACTTCAACGGCTTTGTCGGATTCAAGGGTGAAGCGTACACCGGGCAGGGACTCGGACAAATGACTGGCGGCATTCTTCAATCACTCGATGCCGTGACCTGGAAGGCGATCCGCTCCACGGGCGGCTGGGTCGAGGGATTCGTCTACCTGAAGCCAAACCTGCACAGTCACACCGGTATGTTTATCGACGATGTCAACGACGACGACCTCACGGCCATCCCCCAGAGCCTCTTCGGGCGGACCTACAACAGCGCGATCTGGAGCAATGTGCTCTGGGATGTGACAAAGAATTACCGCATCGCGTTCGAGGCGACCCATCGTCGAACCGAGTACAAGGAACCGACCAACCTGCCCAACTCCGGATTCGGGTTCCAGACCCAGTTCGCATGGACCTTCTAGGACTTCACCGGTAAACGCTTATGGAACTGATACAGAAAACAATCTCGATCGCCACGCTGGTCTTTGTGCTCTCCAGCATGCTGGCGACGGGTTTGGGTCTCACGGTCAGCGAAATCATCACCCCGCTTCGCAATACCCGGCTGGTCGTGCTATCCCTGCTGGCAAATTTTGTGTTGATGCCGCTTGCCGCCGTTGGTCTCGCCGCCCTCTTGCGGCTCGACCAACCGCTCGGCGTCGGTCTGCTGCTCCTGGGTACGGCAGCCGGCGCACCGTTCCTGCCGAAATTGGCCCAGATCTCCAAGGGCAACCTGGCCTTCGGGGTGGGCTTGATGGTGCTATTGATGGTCGTCACGGTCGGGTTATCTGCCGCTCGTCCTGCCGCTATTGCTGCCCGGGCGTTTCGGTCAACCCGGCGCAGATTGCCCGGTCATTGTTTCTGCTCATGTTGCTTCCACTGGCTGGTGCGCTGGTTGTACGAGCCCGGTTCGCGCCTGCCGCCGCGCGCACAAAACCCGTGCTCGATCGGGTCTCCAACCTGAGCCTCATTCTGCTGATCGTGCTGATCACCGTGACGAACATCAACAACGTGCTCGCCGTGTTCGGCACGCGCGGCATCCTCGCTGCTCTCATCTTCCTTGCCATCGGTTTTGGCGCAGGGTGGTTGCTCGGCGGACCAGGCGTGGACACGCGTCGGGTCCTGGCTCTGGGCACTGCACAGCGCAACATTGCCGCCGCGCTCGTGGTGGGCGGTCAGAGTTTTAGTGATCCGAAAGTGGTCGTCATGATCATCGTCGTTGCCATCGTCGGGCTGCTGGTTCTGATGCCGTTATCCAAAGCGCTAGGCAGAGACTGACCGGCCCACCTTGCAGTGGGTCCGTAGGTGGCTTCGCGGCGACTCATACGGCGGCGATTCATGTGTGCGGGCGTGTCGCGGTCCAGAGGCACCCTTCAATGAACACCGTGAATGAGAAAAAGAAGGGTCTGAAGCATACGATACTTCATGAACTAATACGCTACTGGCTCATCGTTCTCTACATGACCATTTTCTTCGGTGCATTTGCCAGTTATCGAAGATTGTTACTGGCCCATTATGGAATCAGCTATTGAGGACTACGGAATTGCCGTTCATCAGGGCGCTGGTGTTAGGCAAGGTCGTGCTCGTCGCAGAAACCTTGCGTCTGGGTCGGGGATATGAAGAAAAGCCATTAATCGTTCCAACCTTATACAAGACGTTTCTATTTACCGGTTTGTGTGGCGGTCTTTGATATTGCCGGAGGGCATGGTCCGTGGCTTGCTGGGCGGATTAGGTCCAATGGGCGCCGTCGATGAGGTGTGACCCGATTCAACTACGAATGGCTTTCCAGGGTCCTGGTCATTTTCTTCGCCTTCCTGCCTCTTTTTGCGGTCGGAGAATTAAGGAGAGTGCTGGGAAAGGGAGTGACAGACATTTTCTTTCAGCGGAGATCAACGGCGGAGGTCGGCAGTGACCGAACCCCGAAGGCGTTAGGAAAGTAATGACGGGCGACCAAGCCGGCGCGTGCGACAGACCTTCACAACGATCGACTTGCGCGACCGTGCCTCGATTCAGAACGCCACGGTTAAGTGAACCGGCGACGGCATATCCAGGAACACGACTGTCCGGAGAGGTGGCAAGTGGCGCATCTGGAGGCGGGCGAATGTTTCGCGGACGACCGCCGAGCCCATCCTGGTAGCCGGCAAGCACCGCGTCGAACTCCGCAGGAGGGATTCGTCCCAGCTGACGCCACGTCTCCGTCAGCTTGTCGCGGCATGTGGCGCAGGCGGCCGCATGCGTTAGAAGCCCGTCGAGGTCCTCGACGCGGCAGAGATCCCACGAGATATTCCGCAATCTGCGCGGTGGCGTCCTGGCATTCCATGATTGGTTCGCAGCAAGCTCTGAACCGCAAGCCGATTCAGGTTCCGCAGATCCCCGCTTGCTGATGTCGACCGCGTACGGGAACGTCGCTGTTCCTCGGCGTTTGCGGGGTGACCTTACACACTTTCTACACCGTTCTCATCCTCACTTGCTCCAGTCCTTGCGCGATTCAACGGCCCGGCCGCCGGCCGGCCGCCGAAGGAGATGATGTAGCCGTCGGGATCCACGATATAGAAGTCCTTCGTGCCCCAGGCCGTGTCTGCAAGCGGCTTGATAATCGTGACGCCGTTGGCGACGCACTGTTCGTAAAATGCTTCGATGCCGTTGACGCCGGCCGAGACGTCAAGATGCCCGTTGTCGCGCCGCCAGCGGCGCTCCGCCTCGTTTTTGGGTGCTTCCTTGAGGTGAAGTTCCAGTCCGCTCAACTGGCCGATCGCGTAAAAGCCACCCCACGGCTCGCCGAACGCAAAACCGAGTTGGCCGTAGTACGCGATCGAGCGTTCAAGGTCATCGACAAGGAACTGCGGCGCGAACGATGTCAGCCGCGCCGTCATCGCGCTCGTCGTCATCACACACATCCTTTCCGTGACTTCACTGACAGGACGACCTTGCCTCTTGCGCGTCCTGCTTCGACATAAGCCATGGCCTCCTTGGTCGAGGCGAAGGGGAAGACCCGATCCATGACCGGACGGATCATAGAAGCGGTTTCAAAACCCTGTCTGCCAAAATTCTGAATGCTGATGTTTGAATGCTGAACTGCCCCAACGCTTCGCATTCGCCTTTTTTCAATCAACAATCAGAATTCAGCATTCATCAATTCAGCACGAGTCACTACACAGTTCTGATTCTCACTTGCCGCCGCGTTCACAAACACTCGCGACGACAGGTTCCACCGCCCCACGTGATCGGCCGGTTCGACTCGATCGGGCAACCCCTCGCGCTGGGCGGCAGCCTAACGCGACAAGGACCAGGGGATACGGACACATCATGTTCCGGAAGCTATATTGATCTCTTTGCGTCATTATCTCGACATGGCCAACACCGAGACGGAGCTCACCGAGACTTCATTGCAGCAGCGCTTGAAGCGAGAGACCAGCGGCCGTACATCAGCACCTCGAGGCTCAGCTCGGGCTGCTCAATCCCGGCCTCGACGTGCACAGGTATCTCCGCGTGCTCGAGGCGTTCTACGGCTTCTACGTCCCCGTCGAGGCCGCCGTGAGGCGACGCGCGGCCGCGGAATTGCCGCTCGGGTTTCCGTTGCGCGCTCGCGCCGAGCTCATCGAGCGCGATCTCCTGGCGCTCGGCCAGTCGCCGCCGAATATCGCCGCGCTCCCGCTATGTAGTGATCGACCTGAGCTGTCATGCGTCGAGGATCTTGCCGGCTGTCTTTACGTGCTCGAAGGCGCCTGTCTCGGCGGACAGGTCCTCAGCCCGCTGTTGCACCGGCGACTCGGCCTGACGAAAGGGAGCGGTGCGGCATTCTTCGCCGGCGACGAGGCGTCAACGCTTCCGAGGTGGACCCGCGTCGTCGCATGGATTGACGGACTGCCGCGCGCAGGCGCATCAACCACAAGGATCATCGGTGCCGCGACGGCGACCTTCGACGCCTTCGCGCGATGGGCGGCGGTTGCCCGGGCGAGAGTGCCATGGTCGATCTGAACGATTGCGATCGCGAGCCGATTCACATACCCGGGACGATTCAGCCCTTCGGTGTGCTGTTCGCGCTCAATGAGGAGATGAAGGTCACGCACGTCAGCGACAACGTGAGCGACCATCTTTCGTTGGGCGTCGACCAAGCTCTCGACCGGCCGCTCTCAGAGATCGTGGATCGGGCCGCCGCCGAAGAGGTGCGTTCGGTGCTGCGCGAACGGCGCTGGCAGGACGCGAACCCCCTAAGCATCAGCGCGGGCGGGAACCGCTTCGACGGGATCGTCCACCGTCATGAGGGCGCCGCGATCCTGGAGCTCGAGCCAAACCCAGAAACTCCGGACCAGCGTTCGATCCATCACCCGTTTCGCGCGGCGCTCTTGCGCGTGCAGCGCGCAGGCACGCTGCACGAGCTTGCCGCGATCATCACGGAGGAGGTGCGGCGAACGACCGGATTCGAGCGCGTCATGTTCTATCGATTCCACGAGGACGGCAGCGGCTCCGTCGACGCCGAAGCGAGGGATGCAGTGCACGAGCCGTACCTCGGCTTGCGCTATCCCGCGTCCGACATCCCCGTGCAGGCACGCAGGCTTTATCTCCAGAACTGGTTGCGTCTCATCTTCGACGCCGACCAGAAGCCCGCGCGAATCGTTCCGGCGCTGCGACCCGATACGGGAGCGCCGCTCGACCTTACCTTCTCGGTCCTGCGAAGCGTCTCGCCGATTCACATTGAGTACATGAAGAACATGGGCGTGCGCGCCTCGATGAGCATCTCGCTGATCGTACGCGATCGGCTGTGGGGCCTCATCAGCTGTTTGAACCACACAGGTCCGCGACGCGTCTCGCACCGGATGCGATCGGCATGCGAGTTCATGGGCCGCCTGGCGTCGCTTCAGATCGCCTCGTACGAGGACCGCGAGCTGATCGCCTCGCGCGCATCACGCAGAGGGACGGAGGACGCGTTGCACTCCGCGATGAAGGAGGCCGCGGGAAGCGTACTCGCGGCCCTTGTCGGTCAGCGCGGCGCACTGATGGATCTGGTCGACGCCGGCGGGGTCGCCGTCGTGGAGAATGGAGAGCTCGTGACGTGCGGCGGCGTTCCGCCGGCGGCCGTCATTCGCGAGATCGCGCGATGGCTCGAGGAGAGGGGCGATCTCAGGCCGTTCGCTTCCGATTCACTCGGGGTCGACTTTCCGCCGGCGCTCGCGGCGAGCCAAGTCGCAAGTGGTCTCCTCACGTTCGCGCTGCCCGACACGCGGCTGATGTGGTTCCGCCCGGAGGTCATCCAGACGGTGAATTGGGGCGGTGATCCAACTAAGCCCGTCGACGCGGAGGCCGGCACGCGCCTGCGGCCGCGCCATTCGTTCGCTCTGTGGAAGGAGGAGGTGCGCGCCCGATCCCGTCCGTGGAAGCCGAGCGATCTCGAGGCCGCTGATGAGTTGCAGCGGCGCGCGACCGAAGTGGATCTCCAACGTCGGCTTTTGAGCGAACAGCGCGCCGTGCGCGCGCGCGATGAGATGCTCGCGGTCGTGTCCCACGACTTGGGGAACCCGGTCTCCGTGATCCTGCTCGAAGCCGCTCACCTCTTGCGACACTTGCCGGAGAGCGAAGACCAGCGCACCCGCACATTGGGTGAGTCCGCAGAGCTCATCCGACGATCGACGATGCGGATGAAGGCGTTGATTGACGATCTTCTCGAGCTTGAGAGGCTCGGGGCGAAGAGCTTTTCGGTCAACCTTCAGCCTGTGGAGAGCCAGGACCTGCTCGAAGATGCACGGACCGACGCGCAACCGCTGGCGGACGCAAAGCATATCTCCCTCGTCCTCGATCTGATCGATCCACCGAAAATCCACGCCGACCCGCACCGCATCTCGCAGGTGCTCTCGAACCTGCTCGGCAACTCGATCAAGTTCACCCCCGAGGGCGGCACCGTCACAATTGGCGCGCGGTCGCGCGACGGAGTGCTCTCGGTCACGATTGCGGATACTGGACGCGGGATCGCTCCCGAACATCTGGCGCGCATATTCGATCGCTATTGGAGACCCAGGGGATCCGAAGGAGAGGGAACGGGCCTCGGGCTCTACATCGCGCGGGGAATCGTGGAGGCACATGGCGGGCGCGTGTGGGCCGAGTCTTCTCCCCAGGGAGCGACCTTCGTCTTCACGTTGCCGCTCGAACCACGCGGCGAGTGAGCCGCTCACGCTCGCCTAGCGACACCATCGCGATCACGGCCCTTGGGTTTGAGCCAGCCCAGCAGGAGGGGCACGCGTTGCTGACTCCGCCCGCCGATCATCGTCCGACGCCCAGGCACGAAGTGTCATACTGCAGCGCGCGCAACAGAACACTACGCCGTGTTTTTCTGGAAGCGAGTCGACGGTGACGGCTGACCGTCGTGATCTCGTCGAATCACATCCTTAGTCCAGAATGGAGGTCCGGTTGTCCTTGCGTCCACGCGTCCTACTGGCGGAGGACTACCCCGACATGGTGACAGCCGTCAGCCGGTTGCTCGCTCTGGACTGCGAGATCGTGGGGAGCGTCGCAGACGGCAGCGCACTACTGGAGGCGGCGCAACGACTCCAGCCTGACGTGATTGTGCTGGATGTGAACCTCCGGAACGTTCAGTCATTGGAGGCGTGCCGCGAGATCAGGCGCGTGAACCCTACGACGAAAGTGATCATGTTCACGGCGATGGCCGATCGGGCCACCAGCCAGGCGTTCCTCGGCGCGGGAGCATCTGCCTTTGTATCAAAACACGCGTCCGCAGACCTGCTGTCGACTATCAAGCGACTGTGTATTGACGAAGGTTGAATCCTAGCGATCGATCACGGCCATGTTCCCTTCGTCGTGGCGTGCGCCGACGGCCGGTGTGAGGTTGTTCAGCCGTTCGATCTGTCCCGGCACTCAAGGCAATCCGGTCCGCTGCGGTGTTCTCCTCGACGCGGGCGACGCGCTTCGTGGGGCTGCTCTGAGTCAGCGCGCGCGCCGGTAGTGCATGGCGACCGCGCCGTTGCGGAGCGGCTTCGCCGAGACCAGCTCGAGCCGTCGCGTGCTGGGCAGCCCGCTCTGGTACAGGGTCGGGCCGTGGCCGGCGATCCTGGGGTGGACGAGGAACTTGTACTCGTCGATCAGATCCAGCCGGTCCAGCTCGGTCGCGAGCTTGCCGCTACCGAGGAGCACGCCGGCCGGGGTCGCGTCCTTGAGCTTCTGCACGCCCGTGCGCAGGTCGCCGGCGATGTGGTGGCTGTTGGTCCACGGGAAGTCCTTTCGCGTCGACGACACCACGTACTTCGGCTTGGCCTCCAGCTTGACCGCCCACTCGCGCAGCGCCGGCGGCGCCTCCTCGTCGCCGCGGGCGACCGCCGGCCAGTAGCTCTCCATCATCTCGTAGGTGACGCGGCCCCACAGCATCGCCCCGCCCTCGTCCATGAGGCGGGTGAAGAAGGCGTGTGTCTCGTCGTCGGCGATTCCCTCCTGGTGGTCGACGCAGCCGTCCAGGGTGACGTTGATGCTGAAGGTCAAGAGTCCCATGCGGCGAGTCTAAGCCATACAATCGCTCGCGGATGTCCTGACCAGGCGCAGCTGGCCGCGCGCGAGGCCGCCATCAGCTCCAGCTTGCATACGTCAGAATTCCGCGGTTTCTCGCCGCCGCCAACCGTCAGCGAACGAGACGGCGCAGATATGCAGCGGCACGGGCTGAATCGTACTTGGGGTCATGCAGGTGCAGTCGGTCGTCGCGCGATTCTCTTGAAAATTGGCACACCAGGGAACTCGGCCCGCGAACCCGCGAAATGGAGGCCGTGAACGTTTGTGGCCGGCGACTTCACAGCCGCCCAAGTGCGTGACTCCGGACCACGTTATCGGGTTCGAATCCCTGCCTCCCAGCCACAACTTTTTCTGGGACCACAACTTAGGCGCGTTGAGTGTCCCTCGAGAATCCCTGCCTCCCAGCCCACTATCCCGGCTGCACTTACGCGTTTCACGCCTTCGGCGCCTCCAAACTGTCTCCAAACTGACCGAAACGTCGGCCGGTTGTCGATAGCTCGATTGTCGCGTCGAGGCCCGCCGACGCCAGATGGGAGGACCGTAGCGTCAATGCGAGCCTCCGATGTTCGACGAGCTCTTGCTCACCTCGCGTCGGCGCGCCTGAAGTGGATGCTCTGAAGCCGGTGCTGACGTTCATGGTCGTCGAGCGCGTACGATCGAGCCAGACGAACGATTGGTCCGCAAACGTGTTCGAACCGGACATCGTGGCCGGCCGAAGACTCTGATGCGGGGCTGCACTACAATGCGGCCTCGTGACCATGCGCCTCGAGCCGGGCACGGCGCTGAAGCAGTACCGCATTACCGGCCTGCTCGGTAAAGGCGGCATGGGCGAGGTCTATGTGGCCGACGACACGCGGCTCGGTCGCAAGGTGGCCATCAAGATCCTGCCCGAGGGGCTCGCGGGCGACGCCGAACGGCTGCGGCGCTTCACGCTGGAAGCCAAAACCGCCTCAGGGCTGAACCATCCTTCGATCCTGACCATCTACGACGTCGACGAGGTGGACGGCCAGCCGTTTCTCGTCAGCGAGTTCATCGAGGGGCAGACACTTCGGGAGCGGCTGAGGCGAGGCGGGCTGTCGTTGCGCGAGGCCGTCGAGATCGCCGGTCAGGTAGCCAGCGCGCTGTCGGCGGCGCACGCGGTGGGCATCGTGCACCGCGACGTGAAGCCCGAGAACATCATGCTGCGCGACGACGGCCACGCGAAGCTGCTCGACTTCGGCCTGGCGAAAATCGCGCGGGACGCCGCGGGCAGCAGCGACGAAACCATGACGGCGGTCGAGTTGAGGACGACGCCGGGCGTCGTCATGGGAACGACGGCATATATGTCGCCCGAGCAGGCGCGCGGCCTCGAGGTGGATGCCCGGAGCGACATTTTCAGTCTCGGCGTCGTCCTCTACGAGATGGCGGCAGGCCGCCCGCCATTTCAGGGCGAGACGCCGAGCGACGTGATCGCCGCAATTCTGCGCGTCGAACCGCCGGCAATCGCCGACCTGCCGCCGGAGCTCGAGCACACGCTTCGCAAGGCGCTCGAGAAGGACGGCGACGAGCGCCATCAGACGGCGAAGGATCTGGCGGCGGATCTCAAACGTCTCCGCCGTCGTCTCGATCACTCGGCCAGCGCGCCAGCATCCATGGGCCAGGGGGCGGCGGCGTGGGCGGCCACGCCCGGCAGCGGCGCGTCGGCGCCGGGCGATCGTTCAGGCAGCGGAGCCGCGGCCGCGAGCGGGGCCGCGGCTCATGGCACTGTCAGGGCATCTCACGGCGAGTCCAGGTCTCCAGCCGTGGCCCCCGCGTCAACACGCCGCTGGCTGATCCTTGCGGCGGTCGCCATGCTTGTCGTCATCGGCGTCTTCGCCTTCGCGTCGCGGGGGCGGTGGCTCGACGGCCGCACCGGCGACAGGGGGAGCATCGGAACCGGCAACTTCACCGGCATGACGATCGAGAAGGTCAGCGGGCTGGGGCGAGTGTTCAGTCCCAGCCTCAGTCCCGACGGCAAGCTGCTCGCGTACGTCACGACTGAGGGAGCCGACACCGCCATCTGGCTTCGTCAGATGGCGACTGGCAGCGTCGTGAGGGTCGTCGGTCCGACGCCGAACAACATCAGCGGCCTCCAGTTCACGCCCGACAACAACTTCCTGTACTACAACGAGCGTCCGCCAGTCCGGCCGTTCCGCTACACGCTGATGGCCGTGCCGGCCTTCGGGGGCGCGGCCCGCGAGATCGCGGAAGGCCGTTTCGGGCGCGTTTCGTTTTCGCCAGACGGCAAGCGCCTCGCTGTCGTACGCGACCGGCCCGCCGCCTGGGAGCTCGTGGTCATGAGCGCCGACGGCGCTCACACGTCATCGGTCATTGCTACCCGTCCGAAGAGCGAAGGCTTGTTCAGCTCGGTGTCGTGGTCGCCAGCGGGCGAGGAGCTGGCCCTCGTCAGCCAGAGCGGACCGAACCTGGGTCAGGTCCTTCAACTCATGAAACCGGATGGGACCCTGGTGCGTACCCTGACCGTTTCCGGCACGCCTCCTCCTTTCTTGCTCGACATCGCGTGGACCGCAGGTCCGGACGCGCTTCTCGCGCGGGCCGTAGAACAGACCGGACGAGATCCGCATCCCCAGCTCCTGCTCATTCGGACGTCCGATGGCCATCTGGAACCGGTGACCAACGACGCCAGCCGCTACGGCGACCTCTCCTTCTCACCAGGATCGGGCGCCATCGCGACGATCCAGACGACCATGCTCGGGTCGACCTGGATCGGACCTGCCGCGCAACCGGAAGAGGCCAAAGAACTCCCCGGCCGTCTGACGGACAACGATGGACTCTCCGGTTTGACGTGGGTCAACGATCGGCAGCTCGTGTTCACACGCAAATCCGGCACCGCGAGCCTGTGGATGATGAACGACGATGGAACCGGGGCGCGCCGGCTGGCGAGCCTTGACAGCATCCTCCGGCCCACCGCGAGCCGGGACGGAAGCCTGATCCTGTTCGATGGCTTCCGCGTCGCCGAGGGCACGCAAGCGGTCTACCGGCTTGACCTTCCCGCCGGCCGCGCCACAGAGGTGACGCTCGGGGAGATCGTCGGTGCCCCGACTCTGTCGCCCGACGGACGCCGCGTCTTCTTCATGCAGGGGCGCGAGACGCCGCCTGCCCGGGTGCTGAGCATGCCGCTGGACGGCGGTACGGCGACGACGGTGTTCGAGGCTCCGATGGTTTTCGACCATGCCGTGTCACGTGACGGCGCGCAGATCGCCGTTATCGCCAACACGGGCGTTGGCACGCCACGCACGATCAGCCTGTTGCCCGCGGGTGGTGGTCCCGCCCGCACCATCTTCACCACCACCGCGTCGGTCGATCACGTCCGGTGGTATCCGTCGGGCGACGCGCTCGTGCTGCGGATGATCGAGAAAGGCCAAAGCAATATCTACCGGCTCGAGGTGGCGGGCGGAGCGGCGCATCAGTTGACGCACTTCACACGGGGTGAGGCCCAGTACCCCGACATCTCGCCCGACGGCCGCCGCATCGCCTACTTCCGCGACACGAGGGAGTTCGACATCGTGCTCCTGAAACCAAAGATCGAGTGAGGGTCCGGCGGGCAGGACGAGTCGCCTCCGAACAGGCTGCCATCATGTTTCTTGGGGCTCGTCGACGATCGCCGCCTCTTGCAGCCTTTCAGATCTCCCTGAGACGGCCGGAGGCGTACTTATGCAGCAGGCTCTAGATCAGCGTCTGACACGGTAGGCCTCCAGCGAGCGCATGCTGGTCCAGTGACAAGACTGCCCGTTCGAGACCGTTGAACCATCGTGCGCCTTGGTGCGGCGCCCGTTCGACCACCCACAAGTACAGTTCCTCGAGGTCGGCTTCGGCGTGACGCGCGATCTCAACGCGGTATGCCATGCTTGCGGCGCCGCCGATCGAACACTTGCCGCGCCGGCTTGGTGCGGCCGGCCTTCACATCCGCCAGGCCCCGCTGAATGCGTTCGATGGCTTCCACTCGATCGAGCAGCGCCTGATAGGCCACGGCATCCTGGACTACCAGCTCGGCCTTGCCGTTGATCGTCAGCACAAGGGGTGCCCAGTCTTCCGGAGGCGGTGCAGCAGATCGACCGTGTTGCGCTTGAAGTCACTGAGCGAACGAATGTCGTTGGCAAGATCGAGCATGGGTGGCCTCATCAAATCTGCATCGAATTTGATGATCCCACGATCAGCCGGCGCGTTCAACTGCCGCAGCAAGAGGATGTCGCCGGTGTGATCAACCGCTGCCGGGACTGTCCCCAAGATTGTCCCTGACAGCGCCCAAAACCGGACCTCCGGAGCAAACAGTAGCCAAGTCGGTCGATCGAGGAAGTTATTGAAACGCGACGGATTTGCGAGGAAAAACAAAGATGGCCGAGAAGCTGATCGCCGTTTAGCAAACCGCTGTATTCGGCTCGCAGTTTCGAAGGCTTCGCGGACGTACACAGACTCAGATGTCTGTCCGAAATTTGTATACATATTTCGGACACTGTTGGCGCGTCAGACGGCAGAGCGAGGGCACAACATGTGGAAAATCCTCGGAGATTGTCGACGAAATCGGAAAAACCGTCAGGCGGCCGTTAGCAGCCAGTTGCGAATTCCGTCCCTAACACCCAGCCAATCTTTCCGAGACACCCCAAGTCGTTCGATCGCAGTGAGTTGCCGTGTTCGATTCCGGCGTCTTCCTTTGTGCACGAAGCGGAACAACGGCCAGTGGGCGTCGCCAACCTCCACGATTTCAGTGACTTAGCTGGAACCGGGCGAGTTCGAATCCCAGACAGTGTCTTTCCGGCCGTCGGTTTTCACGCTGAAGACGGCGACGACTACAGGCCAATCGTTTCGCAGTCGACACGCTCCGGATGGGACCGCGAGATCTGGGGC
Source organism: uncultured Acidobacteriota bacterium (assembly GCA_963697745.1). Lineage (GTDB taxonomy): Bacteria > Acidobacteriota > Vicinamibacteria > Vicinamibacterales > CAVVIG01 > CAVVIG01. The sequence continues at coordinate 19,632 of CAVOPD010000004.1, forward strand.
GGGCCAGGCGATCAGCGCGCCACAAAGGCTGAAGGTATGGACCTCAATGGTGCGTACGCTTCGTTCGAGGAAGGCGTGAAAGGCTCGATCAGGCTTGGCAAGCTCGCCGACCTCGTGTTCCTCGACCGCGATCCGCTGACCGCCGACCCGCACACCATCAAAGACATCAAGGTGACTCGCACCATCGCGGGTGCGCACAGTCTTTCAGGCGTGAGTCTGCGCGAAATCGGCGTCTGCTCACATCGCGCACATCTACGAGGAGCGCCACCGCGGCGTCGTAGTCGCTGGGACATTTCGTGCTGATGAGGGGGTCGGCGACGTCACTCTTGCAGGAATGTGCATCCGCGACATCCCCTTTCTCGGGTAGCGTCAAAGAGGTGTCTCAGCTCACTGCACCTCCCATTGCTCGACTGACACGACGATGCCGCCCGGCGCACGTCGCCTGCTTCGCATTTCGGGCGCACGACTGAGGTAAGCTGGTCCGTGTCATTCCCCGACTCCCTGGCGACGCTGGTCGCACGCGCAGAGACCGGCGACCCCGCGGCGAAGGACGCGCTGTTTGCGACCCTTTACAGGGAGCTCCACCGGCTCGCGCAGTCGCATCTGCATCGGAGCGCCGGCCCTCTGACGCTTGGCGCCACGACGCTGCTCCACGAAACCTATCTGAATATCGCAAGCCGGGATGAACTGGCGTTCCCCGACCGCGCACGGTTTCTCGCGTACGCGTCGCGGGCCATGCGAGGGCTCGTGATCCACTATCTGCGCACGCGCAACGCCCGCAAGCGCGGCGGCGAGCTGACGTTCACCAGCCTCGACGAGGCACAGGCGCAACCGGCGGAGGAGCACGCCGATCTGCTCGCGCTCAGTGCCGCGCTCGACCGGCTCGCGACGCTCGACCCTCCGCTCGCCGAGCTCGTCGACCTCAAGTTCTTTTCCGGCTTCTCGTTCGCGGATATCGCGGGCCTTCGCGGCGTCTCGGAGCGCACCGTGCAGCGCGACTGGGCCAAGGCGCGGCTGATCCTGCACACGTACCTGCAAGCCGACGAGTCCGCGCTGCTCGACGATTGACAGGCGGCGATCCTGGCCGCGGTCCACGGACACGCCGCCTGCACGTCAGCGGATCGCGCCGAGATAGCGGTCGAGCCAGCCGAGCGTGTCCTTGATGTTTCCTTCGAACGGACAGACGTGGCCACCGGCGTGAAGCAGATGGCGCTTGTGCTGGTCGGGAGTGCCGAGCCATCTGAACATCGGCTCCTGTGATGCCTTGACCGGGAAGGTGAAGTCGTCACGTCCGTTCATCATGAGCACCGGCGTCCGCACTCGCGGGGCGAAGTTGATCTGATCCACTTCCGGAAGTCTTGCGAGACTCGAGAACCCACCCGCCCAGAGGATCGCGGCCTTGAATCGTGGTTCGACGGCCAGCGCGATCGGCGCCAGGGCGGCGCCGACGCTGACGCCGAAGAAGGCGAGGCGCGACTCGTCGAGGTCCGGCCGCTCGTAGACGTAGTCGACCGATCGCCGGAGATCCTTGATGCGCTGGATCGTGAGGTCTCGCACGGCGTGCAACCCCACGATCGGCCGTTCGAGCCTCCGTTCGTAGAGGCCCTTGTACATCGGCATCAGCACGGCACGGCCCGATCGGAGCACGAAGTCGATGTAGTTGATCTCCCACTTCTGGAAATCCTCCATCTTCTGCCCGGCGGGAAAGTACACGACGGTCTGGTACGGGGGCGCAGCGGACTTCGGGCGAAAGAGAAGCGCAGGAATGCGCTCGCCGCCGTACGCCGCGGCGTACGAGACACGTTCGACCCGCCAGTGCTCCGGGCTGCCGTCCGACGACTCCACGACCGCCTCGAGGTCGGACCGGTCGTACGCGTAGAGACTCCGGTAGATGCCGAACACGCTGTCGGTCACCGGTTGCTCGCCCGAGTAATCGCGAACCACCGACGGCACCGGCCGATCGAGTGCGTCAGGCATGACGCCTTGGACAGGCTTCATGCAGCGAAAGCCGTTGCCCGCCGAACGATCGAAGGGGACGAGGGCATCCGTTGCAGAGTACTGGTAGCTCGGCTCGTTCCAGGCGCCGCCAAGGATGTAACGCTTGTCGCCGACCGCGGTGCTGGTCCACTCCTTGACGTTGCCGGCCAGGTCGTAGGTGCCGTATTCGCCGATGCCCGCATGGACGCCCACAGCGGCCGGGCCCTTCGTGCCGAAGTTGCTGTGCTCGATGACGTCCGAGTAGAAGCTGCCTGCCGCGGCGGCCTTTCGCCAATGGTGCACAGTGGGAAGCCGCTTACCCGCATACGTGGCGAACGCCGCGGCTTCGTACCAGCTGACGCCCTGCACGGGAAGATCGTCCTGGCCCGGCGGATAGGTGCCGAGGCGCCACGTCGATGGCCCCTGCTGCCCCGTGGCGTCGCGCATCTCGCGTAGCGCGTCTTCCCACGACAACTCACGGCCATCCTTGATGAACGGCCCCGTCCAGAACTCCGGCGTCCGATAGCCGCCGGCATCGATGAACCGCTTGTATTCGCGGTTGGTCACTTCATACGTATCGAGATAGAACGGCGGAAGCCCGACGCTGCTCTGCTGAATCTGCGACGGCGCTTCCCGGCACGTAGACCATTCCGGCAGGCAGCGTGCGCTCGGCCTGCAGCGCGATCGTGATGGTGTTCTGCCCGAGCGGACCGGCGCCCTCGAACGTCGTGTACCCGTCCTTCTGCACGCGCCATCGGTAGTAGCCGAACGGCGCAGGCGTGTTCTCGAGCGGCGTTCTTCCGAGGTAGAGCCACTCCTCGGCGGTCTCGTTGTAGCCCTTTATGTAGACGTCGGCGCCAGGTGGAGACGTGCGGATGGTTGTCTGCGACGAGGAGCTCGGCGCGCGTCTTCTCGAGCTCCGGATCGCCGAGAAGCTCCGGTTCGACGGTGCGCAGCAGCCGGTAGGCGGCAGCGAAGTCCGTCTTCTTCTGCATGGCGACAATGCGCGGCAGCGTCTCCTGGCGGAGATACTGAATGCGCTTGTCGCGGTAGACGACCCACCCGGCGACCGCGGCCACGACGAGGGTCGTCACCATCGCCGCGGCGGCACCGAGCCGCAGCCGATGCCGTGCGACGAACTTCCGCAGGCGATAGCGCCTCGAATCGCCGCGCGCCTTCACGCCGTCGCCGGACAGATGGCGCCGGACATCGTCGGCGAAGGCGCCGGCGGACGGATAGCGCATCGCGACGTCCTTCTTGAGCGCCGTGCCGACGATGGCGTCCAGATCGCCCTTGCAGGCGCGCTGCAGCCGTTCACGCGTCGTGCGGCGCTCGGCGAAGAGCCGCGCCGATGCCTCGGTGTCGGGCAGCCGGGCCACCGCGTCGCTCGGGCGCGGCGCGTCGCGTTCCGCCAGCGCGAGCAGCACCGCGGCCTCCGTCGTGTCCGGGTCCGCCGTCGGGTGGCGCCCGACAATCAGCTGGAACAGCAGTACGCCCAGCGCGTAGACGTCCGTGGCCGGCGTCATGGGCGCTCCGCTGATCTGTTCGGGCGCGGCGTACTCCGGCGTCAGGACGGCGCCGGTGCGCGTCGGCACCGCCGTCGTGTCGGCCGCCTGGAGTGTCGCGACGCCAAAGTCCAGGAGCTTCGCGTGGCCGTCGCGATCGACCAGGATGTTGGTCGGTTTCAGATCGCGGTGCACGACGAGATGCTCGTGCGCGTGCGCGACAGCGGCGGCGATATCCAGGAACAGGCGCAGCCGGGCATCGACGTCCAGTGCATGGGCGGCGGCGTAGCGATCGATCGGCACCCCGTCGACGTACTCGAGCACGAGGTACGGCTGCCCGGCAGGCGTCACTCCCGCGTCGAGCAGGCGCGCGATATGGGGATGGGACAGACGCGCGAGCAGCGTCCCTTCGCGCCTGAAGCGCTCCTGCCCGAGACGATCCAGCACCGCGAGGTGAAGCAACTTGATGGCGACGGCTCCCTCGAAGCGCCCGTCGCTGCGGCGCGCCAGCCAGACCGTGCCCATGCCGCCCACGCCGAGCGGACGTTCCAACCGGTACGCACCGACCATCTGTCCGGCCAGGGTGGGGAACAGGTCGGCGCCGATGTCGGGAGGATCTTCGAGGAATCGCGAACTCAGAACACGCTCGTGCTCGCCCAGTATCCGGCGCAGCGCCGCGGCCACGGCCGGCGACTGCTCCGCTGTCGAGGCGAGCAGCGCCTCGCGTGCGGGCGGTTCGAGGTCCAACGCGCGATCGAGCAGCGGGCTGAGCGCGAGCCAGAGCGCCTTGTCCATATGCGGCATTTCGCCCACGAAGAATAGATCGGAATCCAACCGCGAAAGCCGACACCGGGAGGCCGTTGTCGGCTTTTTCCCCCGGGCTGCGATCTCTATTCAGGGGCTCGGCGGCCCCACGGAGGACTCGACGCGCGACGGTCTTCCCGGTCACAAACAACCCGAGCGCGCTGGCGCGCCGCGCATCGAACTGTCAGGAGGCTTCGGATGGACGCGAGAACATTGTGTGTCGCAGGTGTGATGACGATGGCGTGCAGCGCATGCACGCAAGGCACGCCCGCGGCATTGTCTGCCGGTGCAGTTCCGGGAAATCCGCTGACACCGACCGCGATCAGGATCCCGATCAATGTCGACGCAATGGTCGGAATGTCGGCACACATCTGAAGGGCCAGCACGAGACGCCGCCGCATGATACGCAGGCACAGGGGCAGGCCATTTTCCAGGTGAGCCCGGACGCGCCTCTCGGTGTCCTATCGCCTGATCGCCAGCAACATCGACAACGTGGTCGCCTCGCACATCCACAGGGGAGTCGTCGGCGCGCCAGGTCCGGCCGTCGTGTTTCTCTACGGCAACGCCGCGCCGGGCGCCGGGCGCCACGACGGTGTTCTCGCCACCGGGACGCTTACCGCCGCAAACTGATCGGCCCACTGGCGGGCCAGCCCGATCTCGGCGCTCGTGGCGTTGATCGAGAGCGGCGAAGCGTACGTCAACGTGCACACGAACGACGGCGTGGATCCGCCGAACACCGGCCCTGGCGACTTTCCCGCCGGAGAGATCCGCGGTCAGCTGTAGCCCATCGAGGCGAGGTTGGTGGGTCGGCAACGGCGCCGACCCACGCTCGATTTCAGCCGCCGCTCAGCGACCAATTCACCGCCTGAAGTTCCTGTCCGAAATGTGTAGACATATTTCGGACAGCGATCGTCGGCGGTGTGTCGAGGGCAGCTCGAACCGACTGATGTTAAGGGTCGCCAGGTGGCCCGTTATGCCGCGGTGACCAGGTAGTTGCGAATTCCGTCCCTGACACCCAGCCAAACAATCCTTCCTCAACTCTTCTGGTAAATCACACAGCAAGGCGTTGCGAGTTGTACGTCCGTCGCCGTGGCGCCGGACGAGTCATCGCCGGTGCCGCACGAACTGACGCCGTCGATAAAAGGCGTTAGCGCCAGCCCCGTGAGTTGATCCCAACCAGATCCTTCTCCCTCGCTCAGATCGGCTTCGTAGCGGCACAGCGGTCGCGAGACGATCAGCGCCGTAGGACGTCGGCTTCTCCGTGATTCGACGTACTCCTCTCCCCGGACCCCGCCTGACAGCCAGCCGTCCGACACTGCAGCTGTAACGCGAGGGCGGCGTCATCACACATGGTGGTTGTAGCGTGACAATCCGGCACGCGAACGATCCGATCGACAAGGAGACCGCGATGATCACACAAGGCCTGCAGCCCTACGTCAATACGACCAACGAACCGCCCATCTACTTTCTTGGCCTTCCAACCATCTTGAGAGCGACCGGGCAGACGACCAACGGCGCGTTCGGACTCGTGGAGAATCTGATGCCACCGGGGTTTGCGTCGCCATACCATACGCACCATCTCGAGGACGAAGCGTTCTATGTCCTGGAGGGCGACATGGCGTTCGTGTGCGACGGTGAGCTGGACGATCGCCGGGCCTGGCACGTACGTGTTCGGGCCGCGCAACATCCCTCACGGCTTCAAGGTGCTCGGCGACGCGCCCGCACGCATGCTGCTGCTCTGTGCACCTGCCGGCTTCGACCAGTTCGTCGTGGAGATGAGCGAGCCAGCGCCTGCTCCGCCCGACATGGCGAAACTCATGGCGGTGGCGGCGAAATACCGCAGTCGACATTCTCGGACCGCTGCCGGAGCAGTCCGAAGCGCCATTGACGAACGCACGATAGTCGACCGCCTGTCTAGACGCGTGTCACGGGAGCAAGGCCCGCGCGTCCTGCTGAGTACCTGCGCCTTCTGCGTAGAATGGTGCGCAATGAACGTGGGGCTCAGCGATGCCGACCTCGCGCCGCGCATTGCTGCAGGCGATCGCGAGGCCGAAGCCGAAATGTGCCGCCGCATGGGGCCGCGGATTCGGCTCTACGGCCTTCGCCACCTGCGATCGCCGTCTGCCGCAGACGATCTCGTGCAGCAGGTGCTGCTGAAGATCCTCGAAGCGCTGCGGGCCGCTCGCTTGCGGGAACCGGACAAGCTCGCCCAGTTCGTGCTGGGCACATGCCGGATGACGGTGCTCGACCTGCGGCGCAGCTCGCATCGCCAGGAAGAATTGCTGGCGATGTTCGGAGGCGATCTCGTTGCCAGACCCGCCGCCGATGCCCCGGGCTCGATGACCGTCAACTGGCCGGCTGCGTTCAGGCCCTCAAGGAGCGCGAACGCTCCGTCGTCGTGATGACCTTCTACGACGAGCAGACGGCCGCGGAAACAGCGCGGCTTTCTGGAGATCTCGGAGGCCAATGTTCGCGTGATCCGCCATCGCGCCATCCGGCAACTGCGCGCCTGCATGGGAGCCACGGCGTGACCACTCCACACCTCGGCGGCCCCGACGATTGTTCGAATCCCATCGAGGCGGCCGTTCTCATGGACTACTGGCTCGCCGCCCTGCCCTCCGCAGCCGAGGGAGCCGTCGAGCAGCACCTGATGACGTGTGACGGATGCGGAGACCGGCTCCGCGAGGTGATTGCCATGGCCGAGGGTCTCCGCGCGCTCGCGCGATCGGGATCGCTGCAGGTGGTGGTCAGCGATCTGTTCGTGAAGCATGCGGCGGAGACAGGTCTTGCGCGTGCGGGAATACGCCCCTCCGCGAGGGGGAGGCGATCCAGTGCACGGTGGCCGCCGACGACGACCTGCTCGTGGCGCGTCTGGCAGTGGATTTGACCACCGCATCGCGTGTCGATCTCAGCTGGTGCGATGCGCGGGGCATCGAACATCAGCGAATGGCTGACATCCCCATTCGCGCCGACGCGGGCAGCGTGATCTGCCAGCAGTCCATCACGTGGGCGAAAGCGTCACCCTCGGCGACGATGATTGCACGGCTCCTTGCAGTGGACGAACGAGGAGACGAACGGCTGCTCGGCGAGTACACTTTCCATCACACGCGAACGATTCCGGGTCCGCCAGGATGGGGAGCCGACCTGAACCACTGACGACGAGGCATCGGGCGAACACCCGTTGCGCGTCATCCGTGTTAGCATCCGCCTGAACCGGAACATCCGGTTCGCCAGGACCTCGGGGGCTCGGGCTTTCTGAACATCAATCGTCAACGCTGGCTCGATCGCGTGCTCGGCGCACCGGTCTGCTGGCTTATCACCATCCTCCATCGGCTGCGCGGCCCTGAAACGGCGCCTCGCGACGTTCAGCGGATCCTGATCATCGTGCTGTCAGAGATGGGCGCTCTCGTCCTGACACGCCCGATGTTCGACCGACTTCGAACAAACCACCCGTCGGCGACCTTCTACCTGCTCTGTTCCGAAAAGAACGAGGCGGTGCTCGACCTGCTCGACGAGGTTCCGCCTGAACGGGTCATCACGGTCAGAAGCGGATCGCTGACCACACTGATCGGTGACGGCGTCCGCGCCGTGCGACGCATGCGCGCGCTTCGGCTCGACGCGGTGCTGGACCTCGAGCTGTTCGCCCGCGTCAGCGCCATTCTGGCAGGGCTGAGCGGCGCCAGGATCCGGGTCGGTTTCCATCGATTCACTCAAGAGGGTCTCTATCGTGGCGACGCCATGAACCGACCCGTTCTCTACAATCCCTATCAGCACATCGCGCAGCAGTTCGTCACGCTTGCGGACGCTATCGGGTCGACCGACGTGCCCACGGTAAAACGTCACGTCAGCCCGACGCCTCTGCGGCTGCCGCCGCTGACGCTCCGACCGGGTGAACTCGAGACAGCTCGCGAGGCGCTGTTTCGGCGGCATCCGTCGATCGCCGGCCGACCGCTCGTGTTCCTGTGCCCGGGCGCGGGACTGCTGCCGATCCGCGCCTGGCCGTTGGCGTCACTTCAGCGACGTCGCAAAGAATATGATCGACCGCGGGTATGCGGTGGCCATCGTCGGTATGCCAGCGGATCGTGAACTGGCGCAGACGATTCAGCGCGCGTGCAACAGCACGGCGTGCGTCGATCTGACCGGCTTCACCGACACGGTGCGCGATGTTGCGGTGCTGCTGCACCTGGGCGTTCTGCTTATTACCAACGACGGCGGTACGGGACACGTCGCGGCGCGCACGCCCATTGCGTCCATCGTGCTGTTCGGCCCTGAGACGCCGGTGCTCTACGGCAGCCTGTCGGATCGGGCGGTCAACCTGCACAGGCAGCTGTCGTGCTCGCCGTGCCTGACGGCCTACAATCATCGGCGGTCGCCGTGCGACGGCAACAATGTGTGTCTGAAGTCGATCTCGCCCGAAGAGGTGATCGCCGTGGCGAACAATCTACTCCTCGGCCCGCCTGCGCGAACATGAACGTCTCGCTACCGCCCCTGGTTCGCCGCGGCCTCGCCGGCTGGCTGCTCTGGACCTCGCTCGCCGTCCACGTGCCGATTGCCATCGTCGCCGTCTCCCACAGCACGGTGAAGGACGCCGACTTCGACAACTACTACAACATCGGCACGAGGCCGGGACAGCCCTATAAGGACTTTCGCCGTCGAGTTCCCGGTCGCCGCGCTCATGACCTTTCGCACGCATTGCTCCGATGGCGGGCAATTTCGAACGGTTCTGTCTCATCCTGATCATCATCAACTTCGCCGCCGACGTGGCGATTGCCGGCCTCCTGGCCTGGGGCTGGGGCATCCCGGCAGCAGCGTGTTATGCGTTTGTCATGATCCCGCTGCTGGATCTGTTCTTCCTGAGGATGGACCTCTGGTCCACCGCATTCGCGACCCTCGGCGTTGCGGCGTGGTGCCGCGGGCGCCGAAACGTGGCCGCCGTTGGCTTCGTCGCCGGCGCCGCATACAAGCTCTGGCCGCTGGCGTTCCTTCCGCTCCTGCTGGTGCCGTCGTCCACGCGCAGCCGCATCGCGTCGATCGGCACGGCGATCGGCGGCCGGACTCATCGTTCTGGCGATCTGGCTCTGGGTGGCTGGACCGGCTGGCCTCTATCAGGTCCTCACGTTTCGCGGCGCGCGGGGGTGGGAAGTCGAGAGCACTGTCGGCGCTATCTGGGCGCTGTTCGATCAGACCTCGCTGCGCCTCGAATTGGGGGCCTGGCGGATCGGCGCGACGAGTGGCCCGGTATCCGTGTCTGTTCTTCGTCCTCGGGGTGGTTCCCTGCCTGTGGATCGTGTGGCGCGGCGCGCGAGTCAGGCAAGTAGGCGCCGGGTGGGCCGGCGGCATCAGTGCGCTCCTCGTCATGTCGGCGCTGCTGTCGCCGCAGTTCGCATGCTGGCTCGCCCCGGCGAGCGGGGTAGCGTGGGTCGAAAAGGACCGCCGCACCGCCGTCGTGATCGGGCTCGTGATCTTCCTCACCAATCTGATCTACAAAGACTTCAATGCCCTGCTCCACGGCGTCACACGGCCGCTCGTCACCGTGATCGCACGCAACCTGCTGCTCGGTTTCCTTGCCATCGACGCCGCACGACGTGTCGCCAGGGCTCCAGTGATCGAGCCGACACTTCTTGACGGAGGAGAGGCACTGTCCAGGAGCTGAGTAACCGCGAGCTGGTCGAGCAAGTGAAGTGCCCCAGCGCGGTCGCCGCCAAACCCATGAGAGCGCGCCTCCCTCGGCCATCGCCACCGATGGATTGGGTCCGAGAATCTCCCGCGCCGTTTTTAAAGCGGCAATCGCCTCCGAACGGGAAGCCGAGCTGCTTGTCGGGAGTTCGCGGCCTGTCCAGGAACGAGAACCACGAGCTGGGCGAGCAAAGCGAAGTGCCCCAGCGCGGTCGCCGCCAAACCCATGGAGCCCGCGGCGAGCACATTGCCGGCGGGTTCGGTCCGGAGGATACTTGGCCCGCTGTAACGTGATAACAGGGAGAGATTCATGACACGCTCGAGTGCAATCGGATGGGCTGGCACGATCGTGACGGTGCTCATGACGAGCCAGATGGCGTCGAGTCAATCGAGCCAGGCGATCAAGCCGGACGCTCACGGCTTCGTCATCGCCACGCAAGACGAAGTGAAGGCGGCCGGCAGATCCGTCACGATTGTGGGTGATTCCAGCAAGCCGGGCATCTACGTCCAGCGGATTACATGGGCGCCCAACACCGGGAGCCGGCCCCACTACCACAACGAGGGGCGGTACATCACGGTAATCAAGGGCACGTGGTACGTCGCAACCGGGCCTGCTGCCGACACCTACAATCCCGACGCGATGACACCGGTGAAGGCCGGCACGTTCATCTACGAGCCGCCGAACGGCCATCACTACGACATGGCCAAGGACGAGGAAGTGATCGTCGAAATCATCGGCATGGGCCCGGTGACGTCGACATCGCTCGAGCCCGGGCGGGGCCGCGGGCAACAGAACCACTGAGCAGGGCGCGTCGTGTTCCGGGCGACCGCGCGATGGCCGCCGGCGGTGCGTGTCTTTTCGCGCAACCAATGGCGGAATCTTCCCTGAACTCCGTTCGACGTAGAACCCCGGTCAACGTGGCACGCCAGGCAACTTCCGGGTCAGCCCCGCCGCGCTGCCTCGATGGCGGCGACGTCGATCTTCTTCATCGGCATCATCGCCTGGAAGGCACGCCGTGCCTCCGCGCCACCCGCTGCAAGCGCCTCGGTGAGTGTGCGTGGGGTGATCTGCCAGGAAAGACCCCAGCGGTCCTTGCACCAGCCGCACGCGCTTTCCTTGCCGCCATTGCCGACGATTGCGTTCCAGTAGCGATCCGTCTCGTCCTGATCGTCCGTTGCGATCTGGAAAGAAAAGGCTTCGTTGTGCCTGAACGCGGGGCCGCCGTTGAGACCCAGACAGGGAATGCCCGCGACGGTGAACTCCACCGTCAGCACGTCGCCCTTCTTGCCGCCTGGATAATCATCCGGCGCGCTGTGAACAGCGGTCACCGCACTATCCGGAAAGGTGGCGGCGTAGAAGCGCGCCGCTTCATGCGCGTCGTGGTCGAACCAGAGACAGATCGTGTTCTTTGCGGTCATGTGCGTGTTCTCCCTGTGTTCGCGCATTGGCGCGAGTGCGGAAGGTTACACGATCAGATCGTCGACCAGCCAGGCGTGCCCTGCGCTTCTAGTGCGTCATGATCCAGACCGCCACGTTCACACCCAGCGCATAGCCTCGGGACGCGTAGGTCTCGAAGTAGTCCCGGCTGTCGCCCTCCCGCTCCCAGCTGTCCGACACGTCGGAGTTCATGCTGACGAGCACCATCAGCCTGTCGTGGTCGTCGAACAGACCGTAGTAGTGCACGGTTGACGGCCCGATCTCCGAATCCTGCCGGTTACGCTGCCACGAGCCGAGCGACGGAATCTGCGGGAGCGGGTTGACGCGGTAGACAACCGAGAACAGCGGGTGCTCAACTGGCAGGTCGACGATCTTCGTGCCGGGGAGGATTCGCGCGAGATTCGGGCGGATGTACTCGAAGTCCGGATCCCAGTTGTCGTCGATCCACAGAAAACCGCCCTTTACCAGGTAGTCGTGCATGCGGTCGGCCTCTTCAGGCGTGAAGTCGTAGTTGGCCGCGTTCTGCATGCGCAGATACGGACACCGGAAGAGATCGGGATCCATCGCGGTGACATTCGCAAAACCCGGGTAGCCGTTGTCCCAGCGGCTGATCGTCGTTGTCGTCAGCTCGGCGAGACGCACCATGAAGTTGTAGTCCGCCTGCGGATAATCGTCGCCCCAGCCGGATTTTCTTGCCCTCCGGGTGTTCTCGTAGCGCAGGCGACAGAAGGTGAAGCCGAGCTGCTGATCGGGGAGTCCGTGGTTGATCGGGACCTGGAGGTTTCGTCCGTTGGTCAGGATGGTGAACTGCTGGGCCGCGCCGCTGATGACGGCCACGCTCAGCGCCAGCGCCAGGGCCAGTGCGAACCGCATACGTCGAGCCGAAGCCCGCGCCTGCCGCATGCGGCGATGGTACAACCACTTCGGTGAAGGAATCGCACGCTCGACGAACTGTACAGGTCAGCACGCTGTTCCTGGTGATCGGGTCGACGTGTACAGCGCGGCGAGCACTGCCGCCAGGTACTCCGACGTGAAACGCGAGGTGCCAGGCTAGCGGTTGACCGAGGGCAGGCGCCAGGCGCACGACCACGAGCAGGGCAAGCAGTGCGGCGACAGCCACCGCAGAACCGGTCCGTCGTGCTCTGGCCGGGATCGTCGTCGCGGGTGAAAACGCTGCGGAAAGGGCGGCAGCCCTCCACTCCCTGTCCAGTGTTGCCAGGTTGTCGAAGATGGCGCGCAGCGCCGGATCCTCCGCGATGGCGGCGCGGACTTCCTCTGCCCGGGCCACGGGTAGTTCGCCGTCGAGATAGGCCGACACTTCGGCGGGATCGATGCTGCTCATGTGGCCTCCCCGCGCACCTTGCGCGCCAGCTCCGCCCTCGCCAGGAACAGACGCGACATCACCGTCCCCTGCGGGATTGCAAGCGTCTCGGCGAGCTCACGGTAGCTCAGATCCGAAAAATATCTGAGCCGCAGAATTTCACGATGGTCCGGCGTCAGTTGGTCCATGCATGCTGCCAGGCGTTCCCAGTCGGCCGTGTCCGCTCGTGCCGGCGCGGGCGGATCGAGACGGTCCAGGCTGACCGTGGGGCGAGCCTGTGCGTCTCGAATTATGTCGATGCAGCAATTGCGCAGGATAGAGAACCACCAGGCTGGAAAGGCTCGCGTCTCGTCGTAGGTGCCGAGGCGCTGCAGTCCGCGCAGTGCCGCTTGCTGAACGGCATCCTCAGCGCGATGCCGGTCGCGAAGGATGGAGCGCGCGTATCCGGCTGCTCGCGGCAGCAGCGGCTGAAGATGCCGCGCATATGCCTGCTTATCGAGCATCGCTCAACCCAGCGTGCGCAGCAGGTGGACGAGCTCGCGCAGTCTGTCCTGAAACAGGACCACGACTGTCGCGATCACCACGAGATGCACTGCGGCAAGGAGGACTGCAATGCGGCCGCGCGCCGATGCCAGCGGTACCGAATCGGCCCCCCGGCTCGCGAGCAGCGCCAGGGTGATCGCGAGAATCGACTTCTCCGCGCCCAGCAGGTTCAGGTACGCCGTGGCACTGAGGGCAAAGGCGGCGGTGGCGAGGCCGACGCGACGGCCCCGGTGATACGCGAGGAGGAGTGGGTCGCGTTCAGATAATGGTGTTGGTTCGGGCACGGGGCGCTCCTGGCATGGATGTCACGTTCGACATGCTCTATACGGAGGCTCCGCTGAATTATTCACCACGATTCGGCGCCCGTGACACCCCCGGGCGTCGTTGCGTCGCCGTTCGCAGGTGCCCGAGATCGTCTCACGTGGCCTGGAAAGTAGAGGATTGCCGCCGGGTTCGGTCCGAAGGATACTTGGCGGGCCGTAACGCACTAACCAGGAGAAGTTCATGACACGCGCGAGTGCAATCGGATGGGCCGGGACGATCGCGGCGGTGCTCGTGACGAGCCAGATGGCGTCGAGCCAATCGAGCCAGGCAATCAAGCCGGACGCTCACGGCTTCGTCATCGCCACGCAGGACGAAGTGAAGGCGGCCGGAAGATCCGTCACGATTGTGGGCGATTCCAGCAAGCCGGGCATCTACGTCCAGCGGATTACATGGGCACCCCACACGGGAAGCCGGCCGCATTTCCACAACGAGGGCCGATACATCACCGTGATCAAGGGCACGTGGTACGTCGCGACCGGGCCCGCGGCCGACACCTACAATCCCGATGCGATGACACCGGTGAAGGCCGGCACGTTCATCTACGAGCCGCCGAACGGCCATCATTACGACATGGCCAAGGACGAAGAAGTGATCGTCGAAATCATCGGCATGGGCCCGGTGTCGACGACTTCGCTCGAGCCTGGGCGCGGACGCGGACAACAGAATCACTGAGCACGGCCCCGCGTGGCGGGGCTCGTGTGGCTGTCGACGCCAGCCGCGCGCGCGAGTGCAATCGCGCGACCCTGATGGTCGCCCCGACGCACTCCGGAGGAGGGTCGTGTCAGAGCGCACTATCTCGCACTACCGGCTGCTCGAAGTTCTCGGCCAGGGCGGCATGGGCGTCGTCTACAAGGCCGAGGACCGCCGCCTGCACCGGTTCGTCGCCCTGAAGCTCCTCTCCGATCGGATCTCCAACGATCGTGTCGCGCGCGACCGCCTGCACCGCGAGGCGGAGGCCGCCTCGGCGCTGAATCACCCCGGCATCTGCACGATCTACGACGTGGGCGATGAGAACGGCAGCGCGTTCATCGCGATGGAGTATCTCGAGGGCTCGACTCTCGACCGGTTGATTTCGGCTGGCCGGGCGCCGCAGTCGACGATCCTCGGCCTCGCGCTCGACATCGCGGATGCGCTGGACGCGGCGCACGCCGCCGGTATCGTGCATCGCGACATCAAGCCGGCCAACATCATCGTCACCGCACGCGGACCGTCGAAGATTCTCGACTTCGGCATCGCCAAGGCAGGCGCGACGCCGATGCCTTCGCCCGAGCAGACGACGATGGTGGGCCTGACCAGCGCCGGGCAGATCCTGGGCACGGCGCACTACATGTCACCGGAGCAGGTGCGCGGCGAGCCGCTCGACGGGCGTTCGGACCTGTTTTCGTTCGGCATCGTGCTGTACGAGTTGTCGACGGGCACCCACCCGTTCGCGGGCGCGACAGCGGGCCTTGTGCTCGATGCGATTCTGAACCGCGCGCCTGATCTCGCTGCGATTCCTGCCGGGCTCCGTCCGATGATCGAGCGACTGCTGGAAAAGGATCGCGCCCTGCGCTATCAGACGGCCGCCGATCTCCGCACCGATCTGCAGCGGCTCACGCGTAATGTTCACGAGGCGGCGGAACGACCAGCGAAGAAGAGTCGCACCGCGCTGATTGTGGCAGCAGGAGTGATGGTGCTGGCTGCGGCTGCCGCCGCCCGCTGGTTCGCTCCGTCCGGGCGACCCGAGGCATTCGAACAGTACTCGATCACTCAATTAACCAACACCGGGCTCGCCTCGTACGCGACGATCTCGCCCGACGGCAAGTACGTTGTCAACGTGCAGCGGAGCGCGGACGGCGACAGCCTCTGGCTCCGCAACATCGACACCGGCAGCAACACCCGGATTGCAGAGGCCGGGCCGGCCGTCTATGGCAGCGCTGCATTCTCGCCCGATGGCAACTACGTCTACGCGCGCCTGACCGAAGGCCAGTCGCGGGCGATTTTCAACCTCTATCGCACGCCGGTGCTCGGCGGCAGCCCGCAACTGCTCGTCAGGGACGTCGACACGAACGTGACGTTCTCTCCAGACGGCACGCGGATGGCGTTCGTCCGCGCGAACGCGCCCAGGTTCGGCCTCATGAGCCTGATCGTGACGAGGAGCGACGGCAGCAACGAGGAGGCGCTCGTCTCGGAGCCTGTCGCCGAAGCGGCGTACGGTTCGACGCCCGGCTGGTCGCCCGACGGCCGGCTGATCGCCTACACCCGGTCGCGGACCGCTGACGCACTCGGACAGCTGAACGTGTTCGACCTCACCACCCGCCAGACGCACGTCGTCATGTCCACCAACGACATGCAGTTGTTCCACCCGCAGTGGTCCGCCGACCAGAACAGCCTGCTGCTGTTGTTCGCGGGGAAGAGCACGGGACTGACGCGGCGCCAGATCGGCGCGGTGTCGTACCCTGGCGGGACGTTTCGCACCGTCACGAACGACACGAACAACTACGTCGGCCTGACGCTGTCACACACCGCGAGCGCCCTCGTCAGTGTGGTGAGCAAGACCATGGCGAGCATAGAAGTCTGGCCGGTCGAGGGAAACGGAGCGCCGACCCGGCTCGTCGAGTCGCGCGAAACCGTTCGCGGGGTCGACTGGACGAACGACGGCGAAATCCTGTACCCGAGCGGCAATCAGCTCCTGGTGCGCGCGACCGACGGCCGCGAACGTTCGCTGTTCGTTTCGGATCGGAACTCTCCACCGCTGGGCGTCCATGTCTGCCGTTCGAGTGGACAGGTCGTTTTCGTCTGGCCGTTCCGGAACAACTCGACAGCTCAGAACATCTGGCGCATCAACGGCGACGGCAACGAGCTGCAGCAGTTGACCGATGTCCCACTCGCCGGTGCGCCGGCGTGTTCGCCCGATGGCGAGTGGCTGGCGTTTCAGACTTCGTCACAAATCTTCCGTATGCGCACGAGCGGCGGACCCAGTGAACTGCTCGCGCCCCGGCCGAGCATCAGCAACCTCGACTGGTCGCCTGACGGCAGGCAGGTGGCGTTCCTGGCGATCCGGCCGACTGGGGGCCGCCTGAGCCGCGCACTGATGATCATCACGCCGGGCGCGTCCGATCCGCGACTGATAGAGGTGCCTGACGAGCAGACGGGCTCGATCGCGTTCACACCGGACGGTTCCGGGATCGCGTATATCGTCCGCAGAAACGGCACCGACAGCATCCAGGTCCAGCCGCTCGACGGCTCGCCGCCGCGCACGTTCATGACGCTCGCCGGCGCCGGGCTTTCACGGTTTCGGTGGTCGCCTGACGGGTCGAAGCTGGCCGGAATCCGTCAGCGTACTGATTCGGACGTCGTCCTTCTGCGCGACGGCAGTGGAGATCGGTGAAACTCATGCGATTTCGTGTCGCCCGGTGTGCGGCTCGTTGTATAAAGATCACATAAATACAACGAAGCTGTTTACGCAGGAGGACTGAGGATGAAGCGAATCGTAACCGCGGCGGCTGTGGTGGCACTGACCGTCGCTGGCCTGTCGGCGCAGGCGCCGGCCGGATGGAAGCAGCGCCTCGATCGGAGCACCAGCGCGTCCGACCCCGATGCCGCTGGCGCCGTGAAGTTCGTCAGCATGGGCACCGGCTTTCATGCGACCAACCCGACGGCGGCGGTCTACTGGAACCCCGCGAATACCGCGACCGGCAACTACACCGTCAAGGCAAGTTTCCGCCTCGTGAAGCCGAGCAACCACACCAACTACTACGGGCTGGTTTTTGGCGGAAGCGATCTGGACGGACCGAACCAGAGCTACACCTACTTCACCATCGCCCAGGACGGCACGTGGCTCCTGAAACGGCGGGACGGCGACGCGTCAGCGCCGACGATCGCGGGGAAGACCGCGGCCGAAGCCGTGAAGAAACCCGGTGCGGACGGCACGTCGGTCAACGAACTCGAGGTGCGCGTGCAGGCGAGCAAGATCGATTACGTGGTAAACGGCACGGTGGTCCACTCCACGCCGAAGACCGGGCCGACCGCGAAGACTGACGGCATTGCTGGCATCCGCGTGAACCACATGCTCGAAGTTCACGTCGACGGCTTCTCTGTCGCGAAGCAGTAATACGACGCGTGGGCGCGGTCCACGCTCGAGGCGCGAAGGCTCGAGACCCGCATCCCACGCCGGTTTTACCTCCGGGTGAAGACGCGGTAGCCTGTGGCATGACCGCCGAAGCCGCGCCGCGCCGCCCATCGCTCACCTCTCAGCCGGCATGGCAGTCACTGGTCGCTCATCGCGACCAGTGGCGCCATCACCTGCGGGAACTCTTCGCCGCCGACCCAACCCGCGGCGAGCGCATGACCGCCTCGGCCTGTGGTCTGTTCCTCGACTTCTCCAAGAACCGCGTCACTGACGACACCCTGGCGCTGCTCCTCCAGCTCGCTGACGCCTGCGGGCTGCGCGGCCGCATCGACGCCATGTTCCGCGGCGACCGCATCAACATCACCGAGAATCGCGCCGTGCTGCACGTGGCACTGCGCGCCCCGCGAGGCACCAGAATCCTGGTGGACGGCGACGACGTCGTGCCGCAGGTCCACGCGGTGCTGGATGGCATGGCCGCATTCGCCAATCGCATCCGGAGCGGTGACTGGAAAGGGCACACCGGCCGGCGCATCAGGAACGTGGTGAACATCGGGATTGGCGGCTCGGACCTCGGGCCGGTCATGGCCTACGAGGCGCTCAAACACTACAGCGATCGCTCGATGACGTTCCGCTTCGTCTCGAACGTCGACGGCACCGACTTCGCCGAGGCGGTGCACGATCTCGATGCGGCCGAGACGCTCTTCATCGTCTCGTCGAAGACGTTTACGACGCTGGAGACGATGACCAACGCCAGCACCGCGCGCGCGTGGCTGCTGGAGAAGCTCGGCGCCGGCGAGGCGGCCGTGGCGCACCACTTCGTGGCGGTCTCGACCAACAAGGAGGCGGTCTCCAGCTTCGGAATCGACACCGCAAACATGTTCGGCTTCTGGGACTGGGTCGGCGGCCGCTATTCCATGGACTCGGCGATCGGCCTTTCTACGATGCTCGCCATTGGCCCCGAGCACTTCATGGCGATGCTCGACGGCTTTCACCAGATGGACGAGCATTTCCGCACGGCCCCGTTCGAACACAACCTGCCGGTGCTGATGGGCCTGCTTGGTATCTGGAATACGAACTTCTTCGGCGCGGACACCGTGGCAGTGCTTCCGTACGAACAGTACCTGAAACGTTTTCCGGCCTACCTCCAGCAGCTGACGATGGAGAGTAACGGGAAGCATGTGACGCTGGACGGAACCGCCGTGGAGTATCAGACCGCCCCCGTGTACTGGGGCGAGCCGGGCACCAACGGCCAGCACTCGTTCTACCAGTTGATTCACCAGGGGACGAAGCTGATCCCGTGCGACTTCATTGGCTTCGTGGAGTCGCTCAACCCGCTCGGGCGGCATCACGACATCCTGATGGCGAATGCGCTCGCGCAAGCGGAGGCGCTGGCGTTCGGAAAAACCCTCGAGGAGGTCAGGGCCGAAGGAGTCGCCGAGTGGCTCGCGCCGCACAAGGTCTTCGACGGCAACAGGCCGTCGAACACGATCCTTGCGGAGAGGCTGACGCCGGCCACGCTGGGGTCGCTGGTCGCTCTCTACGAACATGTCGTGTTCACGCAGGGCGCCATCTGGAACATCGACCCGTTCGATCAATGGGGCGTCGAGCTCGGCAAGGTCCTCGCCCAGCGCATCATTCCCGAGCTGGAAAGCATGGAGCAGCCGGCGCTCCGGCACGACAGTTCAACGAACAACCTGATTCGTCGCTATCGCGCCGGCCGTAGTTAACGCTGCGCGCGAGGTCAGGCGCTGAGCGGCTCGCTGGCCAGCGCCTCGTCCTTCATGGTCTGCATGAGCGTCCCGAGTTCCTGCAGCTGATTGCGGCTCAGCACTGCCCGGGCCGTCTTGAACATCTCGCCTTCCTCCTCTTCGATGTGATGTTCGATGTTCTCTTTCAGTACCTTGAGTTTCGCGCCCCACCGTTCGTCTGACGGGGGCATGCGCTGCAGCTCCTTCAGGACAATGTCGGCCACGTGATGCTCCTGGTAGCCTTCCAGGACAATGTCTCTGGCTTCTGCGTGTGACTTCAACACCGGATAGAGCACCTTCTCTTCGATCAGTTCGTGCACCGTGAGTTCCCGCGCGATGATCTGAAGGATCGCGCTGCGGCGCGCCACAGCGCGTGCCGCCGTGCCGGTCTTCAACAGTTCTTCGAGACGCCTGTGATCGCGCTCGAGCAGGGCGAGGGCATCGTCTCGGCCACCCCACGGCAGCCGCTCGGCGACAGCTGCGGTGGTCCGGCCGAGCGCACGTCCGATCGCCCCGGCGGCGGCATTCATCGCGGACGACCCGGAGCGCGAGGGTCTCTTCGGGCGCACCTCAATCGACGTCGCTCGCGTCATACCGCGGGACCTCGCTGGTGACGCCGTTGCTGCGGTGGCTGCGCCGGCCGGCTTCGCTCGCTGCCCGCCTTTCGACTTCGCGGGCTGTGTGGCTGCGGATTTCTTGACCTGAGTGGCTGCCGCCCTGCGTTTTGTTGCCCGTTGCACCGTTGAACTCTTCGTGGCCATGTGCCTCCTCCTGCAGCAGGCGCCGCAAGAGCGCTGCCACATGGGATGGAGTGCCGCACCATGCGAGTCCCGGCGAACGCACGGATGAGATCGATGTGCGGCGTCTTCGGAGCGTCGCGGGTCGGCCGCCGACTCGAGTTCGGTAAAATGGCTGTCGTAATCCCAGAAGGTGCTGGCCGAGCGCGCGCTCCGTGAGAACGAGGGGCGACTCCGCGCGTTGAACGAGACGCTGGAGCGTCGGGTCAACGAAGCGCGTTGCCGAGCGGAAGATTCTCGCGGATATCGTCGAAGGCACGGACGCGATCGTGCAGGTCGTGGATCTCGGCTATCGATGGCTGGCCATCAACGATGCCGCCGCGAAGGCGTTCGAGCGGGTCTACGGCGTTCGTCCGAAGGTGGGCGACAACATGCTCGAGATGCTCGCGTCGAATGCCGCAGCACCAGGGCGATGTGAAGGCGATGTGGAGCCGGGCGCTGGCCGGCGAAGAGTTCACGGCCATTCAGGAATTCGGCGACCCGTCGCTCGACCGGCGCGCCTACGAGATTCGCTTCAACACGCTGCGCGATCGCGACGGCAATCGGATCGGCGCCTACCAGTTCGTCTACGACGTCACCGAGCGCTTGCGCGATCAGGAGCGGCTGCGCACCGCCGAAGCTGGCGTTGCGCCAGGCACAGAAGATGGAAGCGCTCGGCCAACTGACGGGCGGCGTCGCGCACGACTTCAACAACCTGCTCGCCGTGTTCGCGAGCGGTCTGCAGCTGCTCGAGCGCGCCGGCGGCCGGACGCCCGGTTCGCGTGTGTTCGACGCGATGCGCCGTGCGGTAGCGCGCGGGACCGGCCTGACCCGACACCTGCTGGCGTTCTCGCGGCGCCGCCCGGTCAATCCGGAATCGATCGACGTGGTAGCCCACCTCAAGGGAATGCGCCCGATGCTCGACGGATTGCTGGGTGGGCACATCGATGTCCAGATGAACTTCGCGGCCGGCGTCTGGCCGGTGGAGGTCGATGCCGGCGAAATGGAACTCGCAATTCTGAACCTGTGCGTGAACGCCCGGGACGCCATGCCAGACGGCGGCACCATCGCCGTGACCGTCGAGAACGGGCAGGCGGAGAGACAGGACGGCACGTCGGGAGAGTTCGTCAGGATTTCGATCGCCGACACCGGTCGCGGCGGCCTCCGATCTCGCCAGGTTCACCGATCCATGGCTTTCTCTGATTTCCACCCCATCGTCCGCCAGTGGTTCACGACCGAAGTGGGCGAGCCCACCATGGCGCAGGGGCGTGCCTGGGAATCGATCGCCGCCGGCCGACACACGCTGATCGCCGCGCCCACGGGCTCGGGTAAGACGCTGGCAGCCTTTCTGACTGCCATCAACGCACTCCTCGAAGAGAGTCACGCGGCGCCGCTGCCCGACGAGGTCCGTGTCGTTTACGTATCGCCGCTCAAGGCGCTCAGTGCCGACATTCACAAGAATCTCGCTGAGCCGCGCGCCGGCATTCGGCGTCTGGCGGAAGAGGCCGGGCTGTGTCCCCCGGTGATTACCGCTGCCGTGCGGACCGGTGACACGACGCCGGCGGAGCGGGCTGCGATGGTGCGCACGCCGCCTCACATTCTGGTTACGACGCCGGAGTCGCTCTATCTGCTGCTCACGGCGGAACGCAGCCGCCACATGCTGCGCACCGTTCGTACGGTGATTGTCGACGAGATTCACGCGGTGATCGGCTCGCGTCGTGGCGCACACCTCGCGCTGACGCTCGAGCGTCTTGCCGCAGTTGCCGAGCGTCCGCTGCAACGCATCGGGCTGTCCGCAACGCAGACGCCGATCGACGAGGTCGCCAGGTTTCTCACCGCCGGCGACGCCGAGCGCTGCACCATCGTCGACGTCGGTCATCGGCGCGAGATGGACCTCGGCGTCGAGCTGCCACGTTCCACGCTCGATGCGGTGATGTCGCACGAGGTCTGGGCGGAGTACTACGACCGCCTCGCGGCGCTCGTCACCGCTCACAAGACGACGCTGATCTTCGTGAACACGCGACGTCTGGCGGAGCGGCTCGCGCGGCACCTCAGCGAACGCCTGGGCGACGACGCCGTGACGGCGCATCATGGCAGCCTCTCGAAGGAGAAGCGGCTCGACGCCGAAACGCGGCTGAAGTCCGGACAACTGAAGGCGCTCGTCGCCACGGCGTCGCTCGAACTCGGCATCGACATCGGTCATGTCGACCTTGTCTGCCAGATCGGATCGCCGCACCGGATCGCCACGCTGCTGCAGCGCGTCGGACGTTCCGGCCACACCATTGCGGGAACCCCGAAAGGTCGGGTGTTCCCCGTGTCGCGCGACGATCTCGTGGAATGCGCGGCGCTGCTGCGCTCGATCCGATGCGGCGTGCTCGACGCGATCGTCTCTCATGATGCGCCGCTCGACGTGCTGGCGCAGCAGCTCGTGGCCGAGTCGGCGTGCTGTGACTACTCGGAGGATGATCTCTTCGCACTGGTGAGGCGCGCCTGGCCCTATCGGGATCTGGCGCGTGAGTCGTTCGATAGCGTGCTGCGAATGACCGCCGATGGATTCGCCACTCGCCGCGGCCGACGCGCGGCCCTCATCCATCGCGACGAGGTCAACGCGACCGTACGTGGCCGTCGCGGCGCCAGGCTGCTCGCGCAAACATCGGGCGGTGCCATTCCCGAGATCGCCGACTACCGCGTGGTCCTCGACCCTGACGACACGTTCATCGGCACGCTCAATGAGGATTTCGCCATTGAGAGCACCGCTGGCGACATCTTCCAACTGGGCAACGCGTCGTGGCGCATTCTGCAGGTGGCGGGAGGCACGGTCCGCGTAGCCGACGCGAAGGGTGCGCCACCGACAATTCCGTTCTGGCTGGGCGAGGCGCCAGCGCGGAGCGACGAGCTGTCCCGCGCGGTCAGCGATCTTCGGGCGGAGGTCGATCGTCGGCTCGAGGGTTCTGCATCAACGCCCACCATCGTCGAATGGATGATGGGTGAAACAGGACTCGACCGGGACGCGGCCGATCAGGCAGTGTCGTACTTCGCGGATGGCCGCCGCACGCTCGGTGTTGTCCCCTCACAGTTCACCCTCGTGCTCGAGCGGTTCTTCGACGAGTCCGGCGGCATGCAGCTCGTCCTGCACGCGCCATTCGGAAGCCGCATCAACAAAGCCTGGGGCCTGGCCCTGCGCAAGCGCTTCTGCCGGCAATTCAACTTCGAACTGCAGGCCGCTGCGACCGAAGACGCACTGATGCTCTCGCTGGGACCGCAGCACTCGTTCCCGCTGTCGGACGTCTTCAGGTATCTGCACCCCGAGACAACACGTGACGTGCTCGTGCAGGCGTTTCTCGACGCCCCTGTGTTCAAGACGCGGTGGCGATGGAACACGACTATCTCGCTGGCGGTTCCGCGTGCGCGAGGCGGCCGCAAGATAGCACCTCAGATCCAGCGGATGCTGGCCGACGACCTCATGGCGGCAGTGTTCCCGGACGCAGCTGCCTGCCTCGAGAACATTCCCGGCGATCGGCAGATCCCGGATCATCCGCTCGTCTCGCAGACGGTTCGCGACTGCCTCGAGGAGGCCATGGACTTCGAGGGGCTTCGCACTGTGCTCGGGCGCATTCATCGGGGCGAGCTTCGCCTCATTGCGCGCGACACGCCCGAGCCCTCGCTCTTTGCGCACGAAATCCTGAACGCAAAGCCATACGCCTTCCTCGACGATGCGCCTCTCGAAGAGCGGCGGAGCCATGCGGTGCAATCGCGGCGGGCCACCGACCCCGCGTCGGCATCGGACCTGGGGGCGCTCGACACGGACGCGATTGAGCGTGTGCGCGAGGAGGAGCGTTCAGAGCCCCGCGACGCCAACGAGCTCCACGACGCGATGCTCACGGCCGGGTTCCTGGACGCCGGCGACCTGGAGGGCGTTGCGCCGGAGTTACTCGACGCGCTCACGTCCGCGAACCGCGCCGGCAGCGTAACGTTTGGAGGGCCCCCGTCGGCCGCACGCCGCATCATCGTCGCTGCCGAGCGCCTGCCGGAATTGCGTGCGATCCATCCGGACCTGATCGCCCCGCCGTCGCTCCACCCGCCGGCATCCAGGCTGGCGAAGTCGTGGACGCGCGGCGACGCAATCGCCGACCTCGTGAGAGGCCGATTGACCCTGAGCGGTCCGGTTACCGCGAGCGCGCTGGCTGCCGCGCTGGGCGTCTCGTCCGGGGACGCAGACGCGGCACTCGTTCAGCTCGAGGCAGACGGTGTGGTGCTTCGCGGACGTTTTACGCCTGGCGCCACCGAGCTCGAATGGTGCGACCGCACGCTGCTCAGCCGCATTCATCGCTACACGCTGAATCGGCTTCGCGCCGAGATCGAGCCGGTGAGTCCAGCCGATTTCATGCGCTTCCTCTTCCGCTGGCAGCATGTCGAGACGTCGTGCAAGCTGACGGGGGACGATGGGTTGAGAGAGGTGATCGCGGCACTCGACGGATACGAACTCGCGGCGGGAGCGTGGGAACGTGCCGTCCTGCCGGCGAGGCTCGATCGCTACGAGCCATCGATGCTCGACATGATCTGCCTCACGGGTGAGGCCGGATGGGCGCGTCTCTCGCCCGCCCACGTTCAGGGAAGTCCCGTGCCCAGCCTCGTGCCGGCAACGCCAATCGCGCTGTTTCTGCGCGAGCACGCGGGCGCGTGGCGAACGCTGCGATCAGCCGAGGGGGAGCCGCCGCCGAGCGAGGCGGCGTGCACAGTCCTGGCGGTGCTGCGGTCGCGTGGCGCATCGTTCTTCGCTGCGCTCGCGTCGACGTGCAGCCTCGACGCCGACCAGCTGCGACATGCCATCGGCACACTGGTCGCGTCAGGGCACGTGACGTCGGATGGATTCTCCGGACTGCGAGCGCTGGTGCGGGCCGCGGGCGGGCGCCCGGCCCAGCACGACCGGCGCAGCAACTTCGCCGGCCGGTGGACGACACTCGAGGCGAGCTGTGAGGACGTCACGCGTGAGGAGGCGGTTGAGCTCCAGGCATGGTCGCTGCTCCGCCGCTACGGTGTCGTGTTCCGGCGGCTGCTCACCCGCGAGACGAATGCCGCAACCTGGCGCGAGCTCGCGCGCGTCTATCGTCGCCTCGAAGCGCGCGGTGAAATCCGCAGCGGCCGCTTCGTAACAGGCGTGTCCGGTGAACAGTTCGCGCTGCCTGATGCCGTTGAACGGCTGCGCGAGGTGCGGCGTATCCCGGCCGAGGGGGACCTGGTCACCATCAGCGCGGCCGATCCGTTGAACCTTGCAGGCATCGTCACTGCCGGTGAGCGGATTCGGAGCGCCGGGCGTACGCGGATTGTGTATCGCGACGGCGTGCCTCTCGCGGTCGCCGAGGCCGGCATGATACGCGAGCTCTCGCCGATCGACCCGCGAATCGCTGACGATGTATCGCGCGCACTCAAGGCGCGGCGCGCACCGGCCCTCGCAGTGCGCTGAAGCGATGTGCGCACCATCGCCGCCGACCGCTACGGCAGTGCCCTCCAGCGGTCCATGATCCAGCGTCCGCCCTTTCTCAACGCCTCGACGTACCGGAACATCTCGTAGTGCGTGAGGCCCGAGAGCGCCTCGAACCGCACCGGTCGTCCGAGGGCCGTCAGCTCCTTCGCCGTGCGCTCTTCCGGCCCGAACGCCACGACCTGATCGTCCCGGCTGTGGATGATGTAGGTGGGGATGGTCCCGAGCTCGTTGAGTGGCGCGCCGCCGGTCGATGCCGCCATCGGGATCGCGGCCGTGAACAGATCCGCATGGCGCGACGCGAGGAACCAGGTGCCGCGGCCGCCCATGCTGTAGCCGGTAATCAGCACGCGGCGCCGATCGACCGTGTAGGACTCCTGCGCCTGCTGCACCAGCGCGACGACCGCCCGTTCGGCGGGTTCGTCGGTCCACGATTCGGTCGGACAGTCGGGTGCGAGCATGATCGCACTCCACTCGGTGAACGCCGGCTGCACCAGCATCTTCATGAACTCGCGACCGTAGTGCGGAATCCGCTGGCCGCCGGAGTGCAGCACAAGGATGAGTGGGACGGGTCGTCCCGGCGAGTAGCCTTTCGGGATCGATACCGCATAGCTGATCGACACGCCGGCAGCGGTCTCGAGCGTGAGATCGTGGATGCCGGGCGACACCGGCAGCGCCTGAGCGACGAGGCCGGACAACGCAATCGCGAGTATGGCGTTCATCGGGGCGAGGTTATCCCGAATCGGGGTCCCTCAACCACGTGGTGATTGCCGCCCGGTTACCGCCCGATTAACTGAACAAGTCGACGTACCTCACGGACCTCCGACTGCCTGGCGTCGAAGCGCAGGCGCAGGCGTATACTTCGACCGTCATCCAATGGCAATCAGCCTGCTGGGGCGGCGCGCAGTCGTCGCGATCGTCCTCGCGATCGTCACTGTGGCGCCGGGTGTGACGGCCCGTTCTGCGCAGCCGCCTGATCGCTCCACGCCCGTCGTCTACGCAGCGGAGGTCGACAGCGTCATTCATCCGGTGTCGGCCGAGTACATGGTCGAGACGATCGCCGCCGCCGATCGCGCGGGGGCAGCCCTGGTGGTGTTCACGCTGCGCACGCCAGGCGGTCTCGTTGACTCCACTCGCGACATCGTGTCCAGCATGCTGGCGGCGAAGACTCCCGTCGCGATGTTCGTCGCGCCGTCAGGGTCACGCGCCGCGTCCGCCGGCTTCATCCTCATGATTGCCGCGGACGTGGCCGCCATGGCCCCAGGCACGCACATCGGGGCCGCGCATCCGGTGGCCGGCGCCGGCGAGACGATGACCGACACGATGTCGAAGAAGGCGGAAGAGGATCTGGCGGCGTACGTCCGGACGCTGTCCTCGACCCGGCAAAGAAACGTCGATCTGGCTACCGACGCCGTTCGCAACAGCCGCGCGTTCACCGACGGCGAGGCTTTGAGTGCCACGCCGCCGCTCATCGACCTGATCGCCACGGACCTGCCCGACCTGCTGAAGCAGCTCGATGGCCGTTCAATCCGACGGTTCGACGGGCATACCGTGGTGCTGCGAACAGCCGGTGCCCGCGTTGTGCCGATCGCGATGAGCCTGCGCCAGCGCGTGCTCAGTGCGGTCGCGCATCCCAACATCGCCTACCTGCTGCTCAGCCTCGGCATGCTGGGTCTGACGATCGAACTGTGGTCCCCCGGCGCCATTCTGCCTGGAGTCGTGGGGGGCGTGTCGCTGCTGCTTGCCTTCTTCGCGCTGCAGCTGCTGCCGGTGAACTTTGCCGGCATGCTGCTCCTGCTCCTCGGGCTGCTGCTCTTCGCACTCGAAGTGAAGGTGACCAGTTACGGTCTGCTGTCGGCGGGCGGGCTGGTGAGCCTCATCTTCGGCTCGATGATCCTCATGGACACGAGCGCACCGGATCTGCAGGTGAGCCTGCGCGTCATCCTTCCCGTGGTGCTCGGATGCGCGGCGGTCGGCGGCGTGCTGGTGAAACTGGCGCTCGCATCGCAGCGGCAGCCGGCGGTTACGGGCCAGAGCGGCCTGCTCGGCGAGACGGGCGAGGCGCTGAGCCCGATCGACCCCGGCTCAATCGGCACCGTGTCGGCGCACGGTGAAATCTGGCACGCACGCACGACCGATGAATCGATTTCCGCCGGTGCGCGCGTACGCATCGTGTCGATTGACGGATTGACGCTGACTGTTCGCAAAGACTGAGGTCCCTCAACATGGAGAGTCTGTCGCCCTTGCTCATCGTCGCCTTCATCATCGTCGTGTATCTGCTCAGCTCCATCAAGATCCTGGCGGAATACGAGCGCGGCGTCATCTTCCGGCTGGGCAAGCTGCTGCCCGAGCCGAAGGGGCCGGGAGTGATTCTCGTGTTTGCGCCGATCGATCGCATCGTCCGTGTGAGCCTGCGCACGATAGTCCTCGACGTGCCACCACAAGACGTGATCACCAAGGACAACGTGTCCGTGAAGGTGAACGCGGTGTTGTACTACCGCGTGCTCGATGCCCGGCGCGCCATCGTGGAGGTGGAGAACTTTCACTACGCCACGTCTCAGCTCGCCCAGACGACGCTCCGCAGCGTGCTCGGGCAGGTGGAACTCGACGACCTGCTCTCGGAACGCGAGCGGTTGAACCACGAACTGCAGGAGATTCTCGACCAGCGCACCGACCCATGGGGTGTGAAGGTCTCGGCTGTCGAAGTGAAGCACGTCGACCTGCCCGAGAACATGCAGCGCGCGATGGCGAAGCAGGCGGAAGCGGAACGCGAGAAGCGCGCGAAGATCATTCACGCGGCGGGCGAGCTCGACGCATCGGAGAAGCTGTCTCAGGCGGCGGCAGTGATCGCTACCGAGCCTGTCGCCATCACGCTGCGGTATCTGCAGACGCTGACCGAGATTGCGGCGGAGAAGAACTCGACCATCATCTTCCCGCTCCCTATCGAACTGATGAACCTGCTGAAGAAAGTCACGACGTAGAGCCGCCGGGTCGCCAGACCCGGCGGCCACTCAGCTCAGAACGTCACACGGAATCCGATCTGCGCCGTTCGCGGATTGTCGGCCACGATTGTCTTCAGGAAGTTGACCGAGTTCCGTGCGCCAGTCGGATTGCCGAAGTTGGTGTGATTGGTGAGGTTGTAGATCTCGAGGAACAGCCCCGCCTGCGAGCGACCGATCTTGTGGGTGTACTGGAACCGTGCGTCAAGAATCGTCTTGTGCTCGCCGTTGATTCCGTTGCGGATGGCAACCCCGCGGGAATCCAGCGCCGATACGATCGTGCCGGGAAGCCCTGACGGCAGCGGCGCCTGATCGTTGACACCCTTGATCGGCCGGTCGTTATTCGCCGTGCCGTCTCCGTTGGCGTCCGTACCCACTGTCTCGTTGATCGGGTATCCCGAGTAGGTGCGGAACACGAAACCGGTGCCAAAACCCTTGCCCAGATCGAAATTCGCGCTCCCGGCAAACGCGTGCGTGTTGTCGCGGTCGCAGCGTCCGTAATCGAGCCGCGGATTGCTGTCGACGATGATCGCCGTTGCGACGTCGAAGCAGCGAGCGTAGGTATAGCTGACCCGTCCGGACCACCGCTGCGACATGCGCTTTTCGAGCTCCAGCTCCACCGAGTTGAAATCCGAATCGAGCGCCGACCCCAGCTCCTTGGTCTGCTCCTGGTTGAACTGGACGAACGTCGAGTTGCGAGCCTCTGGCGGAACGAGTTCTCCCGTCGGGTCGAAGACGTCCACGCCGAGCCGGGTGACCCGGCCCGTGGCGGGATTGACCGGTCCTTCGTTGATGTCGATGACGCCGGTGTTGTCCTTGCCGCGATTGCCCACGTAGTCGATCGACACGGCCATGGTGTTGGACAGTTCGCGTTTGATGCCGGCGCTGAACGCCCACGTGTAGGCCATGTGCCGATCGCCGTCGACGATCGGTCCGGTTGTGGTGTTGTTGACGTAGCCGCCCGCCAGCACCTGGCTGCGGGTTGTCTCGAGATATGTCCGGCACGTCGGGCTGATAGACCGCTTCGCCGGCAGTCGTACTGCCGATCGGGTTGAGGCAGGCGGTGGCGTTGGCATCGCCCGCCTTGACCGGGTAGGTTCCGGTGACCGCGGGAGAGGCTACCTGTGCGGTGTCGTAGGCGAGCGTCGGGGAGATGACGGCGCGCTGCTCCAGGGTGGCCAGGATGGCGAGCTGCTGGTACTGGTAGACCTTTCCAAACCCGCCTCGAATCAGCGTCTTGGAATCACCGAGCAGATCGTACGCAACGCCCAGACGGGGCCCGATCGCATCCTTCGTCAGTTTGGTCGCGGACTGCCAGTCGTAGCGGACGCCGACGTTCAGGGTGAGCTTCCTGCTCAACTGCCACTTGTCCGAGATGTAGCCGCTGCCACGATGATCGATCTGGTCGAAGTCGTACTGGCCCATGGCCACCCGAAAGCGGAACGGATAGGTCTTCGGGTCGGCCGCGTTGAACGGCACGTCTGTCGGGAAGGTGAACAGCCCGATGAAATTGGCGGCGGTTCCCTGCGGCAGAGCGGCGTTGCGGCTGTACGCGCCGCCGATCTTGAACGAGTGCTGACCGCCCCAGTCCGACTTGATGAGGGTCAGCTGATCGTCGATGTTGAAATCGCGAATCAGATCCTGGGTGTAGGTGTTGCGCGGACCAGCGATGTAGTCCGGATGCGTGTTCTGCGAGCCGACGTTGAACGGATCGACTCCGGCAAACCCGATGAACTTCCAGTCGCTGTCGAACAGCGAGCTGGGGCCCTGCAGCAGGCTCTCGCGTACGTGCCCGAACTTGAGCTCGTTGGTGGTGCGGTTGTTCAGCACCGAGGTCCACGAACCGCTGAACACCTGGTCGCCGGCGTCGTTCTCATGACGTGCGGCATCGGGAATGGCGAGGTCGGTCTCGATGGAGTCGCGCTCGGTGATGATCGCCTCTCGCGTCCAGCGGAAACTGAGCTGGTTGTTGCCGTTGAGATGGTAGTCGAGCCTGAGAAATGTGTTCGGACCGTGAAACGCGGTGGTCGTCGAGTAGGACGTCGCGAGCGGGGCCGCCACCGCAGGAAAGCTCAGGTTCGCCGCCTGACTCGCGCTCGTGCCCTCGTAGTTGAAGAAGTAGAAGAACTTGTTCGGCACGATCGGCCCGCCGATGCTGCCGCCGAAGACGTTGCTGCCCGATTCAGGATTGGATTCCCCTTCCTGCTTCAGGAAGTAGTTGGTCGCCATCAGTTTGTTGTCCTGGAAGTACTCGAAGACGCGTCCACTGACCTTGTTCGTTCCGCTCTTGGTGACGCTGTTCACCACGACGCCGGTTGACCCGCCGTACTCGGCGCCGTACTGGTGCGTCTGCACCTGGTACTCGGCCATGGAATCGAGCGACACCCGCGCCTGCGTCCCCTGCGAACCGCCGCGGCGGGAATCGTTGTCGTTCTGGCCGTCGACGAGGAACAGGTTGTTCGTCGTCGCCTGGCCATTCGCACTGAACTGACCGCCCTCGAACGAGCCGACCTGCAGCACCGGCACCATGCCGGGAATGGTCTGCATGAGGCTGAACTGGCTGCGGTTGGCGCTCGGAAGCGCGTCGATCTCCGAGTTGGTGACGTTCGTGCCGATCTTGCTCGACGTGGATTCGACCAGTGGCGATTGGCCCGTCACGGTGACCGATTCGGCCACGCCGGCGAGCAGCAAGGACAGGTTGAGCGTCATTTCCTGTCCCACGGAGATCACGACAGCCTTGCGCGTCGCCGTCTGGAAGCCGGCCAGCGCGGCGGTCACGGTATAGGAGCCAGGCAGCAGCGAGGGGATGACGAAGCGGCCGTCGCCGCTGGTGACCGTTACGCGTTCGAGAGCCGTTCCTTCATTGATCGCGGTAACCGTGACGCCAGGCAGGACCGCCTTGTCCTGGTCGGAGACCACGCCGTTGATTTCAGCGCGGCCTCCCTGGGCGAGGAGAGCCGGAGCAGAGAGAAGCAGGACGAGAAAGCCTGCAAGAAACCCTGTGGACCGTCGAATCATGTGCGACCTCCAAAGCGGGCGACCAACCGCCTGCGGGTGTGAACGTCCAGGCACCGGCGTGCTCGCACTTACTTTTTCAGCGTGACCTTCTGCGCTCTCCAGTTCCAGACCTCGCCGACCCAGAGATCTGTATCCGTCCGGCAATCGAGTGCGTTGACCATACCGAAATCCTTCGGCATGCGCCCCGCCTTGCCAAATTTACCCACCACCTGACCGCTCAGTTGGACCTTGTAGATCTCGCCGTGATCCATGCTCTCGGCGTCATTCGAGTTCGAGCTGAAGAGATACTGCGTTGCACCTCCCGTGATGCAGAGGGCCTGCGGCGAGCCAACCCCGGTGATCTGGGACTTGAACGTTCCGTCTCCGTCGAACACCTGGATGCGGTTGTTACCTGCATCCGCCACGTAAAGATTTCCGGCCGCGTCGCTGACGATTCCGCGGATGCCGTTGAACTGTCCCTGGCCCGAGCCAGTGTGTCCCCAGGTCTTCACGAAGTCGCCGTCCTTCGTGAACTTGGCAATCCGATTGTTTGGACCGAAACCGTCGGCAACGTAGATGTTGCCGGCTTTGTCCCAGGTGACGTCTGAGGGCCGGTTGAAGCTGTCGCCGTTGATTCCGGCGCCGGGAGTGCCACCGCCGCCACGGCCTCCACCGCCGCCCCGACCGCCTTCGGCAGCCGCCGCACCGCGCGCCAGGAACGCCGCATCGGCGGAGGTCGCGGACACGCCGGGCCCCGGACGCAGCGTGATGTTCTCGGGTTTGCGGCCCAGGACCATCTGAAAGCGCCCGTCGGAATCGAACTTCACGATCTGATTCGATCCGGCGTCGACGATCCAGATGTTGTCCTGGGGGTCCACGCGGAGTTGCTGCGCGAAGTTGATGGCGTAGACACCCTGACCGATTTCCTTCACGAACTTGCCGGTCGGGTCGAACTGGAAGATGCGCGACCCGCCGTGATAGAACGTGCGCTCGTCGCCCAGTGTGGCGACAGCATGACCGGTGCGCGCATACACGAACAGCTGGCCGCGCGAATTCGTCGCAACTCCGGCGACCTCTCCATAAGACGGAAGCGAGATGAGGTCAGCGTTGGCGTCGTACGCGAGGTCTGCGACCGACTGCGCGTAGAGCGACACGCCGAGCACGCTTGCGAAAGCGGCCGCGGCCAACAGCAGTGCACGTTTCATGATGTCCTCCTATCGCCCTGCTGATGTGGCTCGCGTGGACGGCTTGAGCAGCAGCTTCTGTGCGCGCCAGGCCGTGATTTCCGCAACGTACACTTCGTCTGGATTGCGGCAGTCCATCTGGTGCACGCTGCTGAATTCCTTGAACGCGTGGCCAGGCTTCCCGAACTTGCCGAGCACCGTCCCGTCGAGTTCCATCTTGTAGATCTCGCCGGTCATCGCCGCCTGATCGAAGTTGTTGCCGGTCGGGAACGAATTCGAGCTGTAGAGATACTGGTGCGGTCCCGACGAAATGCACACCGCCCACGGTGCCCCGACGTTGTCGTACACCGCCTTCTGATTCAGATCGTTGTCGAGCACGACGATGCGCGAATTGCCACGGTCGGCGACGTACACCATGCCCCTGGCGTCCACCGCAATCGCGTGCGGCGTGCTGAACTGCAGCGGACCGTTGCCTCGCGTGCCGACGGCCTTGATGAAGCGGCCCGACTTGTCGAATTTCACCACCCGCGAATCGCCGTAGCCGTCGGACACGAAGATGTTGTCCTGCGGATCCCACGCGATGTCGGTCTGCCGGTGAAACGTGTACGGCCGGTTGGTCCCGGCGTACTGCCCTCCGCCCGGTGTCAGGGCGAGCTGCTCGAGGGGATCAGGACGCTTGCCGAGGATCATCAGCAGCTTCCCGTCGGGGCTGAACTTCTGGATCACGTTCGTGCCCTCGTCGACGGCCCAGACGTTGTCGTTCCTGTCCACGCGTACGGCGTGCGCGAACGCGAAGCCGTAGCTGCCGACGCCGAACTCCTTCACGAACGCACCGTTCTGGTCGAATTCGAACAGCCTCGTTTCTCCGCTGCGCACGTACACGAACACATGCCCGCGTGAGTTGGTGGCGATGCCCGTTCCTTCGCCCATGTACAGGCCGGGCGGCATCTTGAAGAAATTCGGGACCGATTCGAAGGGGATGTCCGGGGCGGTGGCCCGCGCCTTCGCGGGGGCCGTGACGTTCTGAGCGTGAGCGGCACTGGCGGCGAAGAGTCCGACGACGAGGGCGCAAATCACACGTCGCACCATGTCCAACCTCCGGTCCTGAATGGGACGGGGCCGAATCTACACCTTGCCTTTGCGAAATCCACAGGAACTTTCTACGGAGCCTAAAGATTTCCGGATGTTTGGATCCGTAAAGAGGCTGAGGTGGCGTGAAGCCGGCCTTCGCCAGGCGGTGGAAGAGTTACCTGGCCGTGAACTCCAGCACGGCGCCCGGATTGGCGAGCTCGCGTTTTGGTGTGCCGGAATCATCAAGGGCTCGACCCTCCGCATCCGTGACCACGTACACGTGCCGCCCGTCAGGCGCCACGGCGAGGTCCCGGTATCGGTTGAGCGTCTTGAAGTACGCGACGGGAGCGCCGACCGGATGTTGCGGGTCGTCGGTGAGCGGCATGCGGAACACGGCACCGCTGATCATCGCCGTCATCAGCAGCGAATTGCGCCAGCCGGGGATCGCAGGCGAGGTGTAGACCTCGATGCCCGCCGGCGCGACGGTGGCATTCCCCAGCGTACGCAGGTCATAGCTGTTCGGCACCGTGTAGAACGTCTTCACCGGCGGCACGAAGTTCGTCAGGTGGACCGCGGACTCCCGCTGCCGGGGCACGGACGGCGGAGGATTGAACACACTGAACGGCAGCGAGGCGCACGGCTGCGGCGACGATGCCGACCAGTTGGAGTAGACGTACGACTGATCGTCCTGGTAGCCGGCAATCAGCGGCCATCCGTAATTGCCGCCGCCCGCCACGATGTTGACCTCATCGTCGATGCTTTCGCCGTGTTCGGATTCGAAGAGCCGGCTGCCGATGAACGCGAGCCCCTGCGGGTTGCGATGTCCGTACGAGTAGATGTGGCTGCGGACCCCATTGAGCACCGGGTTGTCGGACGGAATCGAGCCGTCGGGATTGATGCGCAGAATCTTTCCCTGATACAGGCTCCAGTCCGATGCCTGGACCTGCGCTGCCGTAGGCAGATCCTGTGCGTGATTCGGATTGCAGTAGTTCGCCAGGAAGTTGCTGCCGTGGTCGCCGCGACTGAGATACAGCTTTCCGTCCGGTCCGAACACCATCCTGCCGCCGCCGTGATCGGTGCCGTGTGGCAGGCCGGTGAGGATGTCCAGCGGCCTGGAGAGACGCTGTGTTCCCGCCTCGTACGTGTAGCGACGGACCTTCATTCGAAGGTCGACACTGCTCCCGGGATCGGCATCGTAGGTGTAGGCGACGTAGACGTAATCCGTGCCGCGCCCCTTCAGCAGATCCGGGTGCAGCGCCATCCCGAGAAGGCCGTCCTGCGCGAGCGATTGATAGACCTCGTCGATCGTGACCGCTATCGTTCGCGAACCATCTTTGGGGTTGACGCGCGTCACGCGCTTGCCGACACGCTCTGTGATCCACAGGATTCCGTCAGGGCCCCACGTGATCTCCCATGGCCCGGCCAGATCGCTCGCGACGACGCGCATGGAGAAGGACTCGGGACCTTGTGCCGTGACAATCCGCGGGTTGGTGACAGAGGGGGTGCCCTGCGCATGGGCGAGGATCGCGGCGCTCACGACGGCAACGACCAGAAGCCATGCGGCGGACACGTGCGGACGCGTCATGTGCGGTCCTTTCGTCAGTCGGAACTCTGTCGTCGGACCACGCGATCCATCAGCTGCTCGAGGCAGGCTTCCGGATCGTGCGTCCTCCCCGTGTGCACGGCCGAGGGCTGAATCATAGTGCTGCGGGGCGAGACCAGCCATCTGAACCTGGCGCGGGGTTCCAAAGCGCCGATCGGGCCGCCCTCCGCGCCGCCCCGGCAGACGGCCGGGATCACCGCCAGGTTGGCGCGTACGGTGGCGATGTCCACGAGCGGGTCGATCGCCAGCAGCAGCGACTCGTCGAGGTCGATGCGTGCGTCGAGGTAGTTCGCCTCGGCACAGGACACGATCACGCCGACGTTGATCTGCTCGCCACGGTCCACCCGCGGCACCACGCGGATGATGGCGTAGTCGTAGGTGTACTCAGCGGGCACGGCTGGCCTCGGCGACGAACGCGCGCGGCGCCGCGAGCCGATCGCGCAGGTAGCGCGCGTACGCCGCGCGCAGGTCACGCGCCGACGCGGTGGACCGCTCCTCGAGCCAGGCGTCAGGAACCAGCGCCAGGATGTCGTCGAACACGCCGCCGGCCAGCGCCGCCGCCATCGGTCCGTCTTCGGCATCGAGGCTGGTGGCCGATCGGATCAGGACGTGGTCCTTGATCAGCGGGAACGGCGCCTTGGCGCGGCCCGTATCGGTCTCCCAGTCCGGCGCATGGTGAAAGTACAGCGTGGCGCCATGATCGATCAGCCACGGCGCGCGATGCCACATCAGCATGTTCGTATTGCGCGCGGTCCGGTCCACGTTGCTCGCAAACGCGTCGAACCAGACGATGCGCGACGCGAGCGGCTCGGGGATGCGGTGCACCGCCGGATCGTAGGCGACCGATCCGGGGAGGTAGTCGAGCGCCAGGTTCAGCCCGCCGCTGTCGAAAATCAGCTGATGGATTTCCGGATCCGGCTCGGTGCGCGCGAGGTCCGCGTCGAGATTGGCGAGCACGATTTCGGGAACCGGCAAGCCGAGGGTTCTGGCGATCTCTCCCGAGACAAGTTCGGCAATGAGCGCGCGAGCGCCCTGCCCAGCGCGCGCGGAACTTCAGCACGTACATGCCATCGTCGTCGGCGTCGACAATTGCGGGGAGTGAGCCGCCTTCGCGCAGCGGCGTGACGTACCGCGTGACGTTGATGGTGCGGAGGCTGCGCACGCGTCGTCTACCGGGCGCCCGGTACGGCAGGCGTCAGTCCGGGCGGCGCGCCCTGCGTCTCCACCAGGCGACGGGCCAGGTGGTTGACCACGGTCGCGTTGCCGCGAACGTTGCTCAGATAGGCCGTGCGCAGCAACTGCTCACGGCGGCCACGCAGGGTGGCGGTGATGCTGTCGCGCACCTGCGGCATGCTCGGGTCGCGCTGGCCGGCGGTCTCGTGGCCAAGCAGCAGCACGATCGTATGTCCGCCTGCCATGCTCACGACGTTCACGGTCCCCGGGGCGGACTTCATGACCGCATCGCGCAGCTGCGGAGGCGCCTGTTTGAGCGCGGTGGCCGAGATCAGGCCGACGTCGCCACCTCGCGGCGCCGATTGCGGCTCCTCGGAGAAGTCCATTGCGAGTTCGTTGAATGGCGCGCCGGCCTTGAGCCGCTCCATCAGCATCTGCATCTTGGCCGCGGCCGCCTGCGGAGTGACCGCATCATCGCCGGTACGGTTGTTCAGGTTGGCGTCGCGCACCGGCGTGACGACGATCTGCGCAATGCGATAGCCGTCTTCAGCGATGTTGAACTGCGCGCGATTCGCCTCGTAGAAGTCGGTGATGTCCTTGTCGGTGACCGCAATCTTCGACGTCACCTCGCGCTCGATCACCTTCTGGCCAATCAGTTCCCCGCGCAGACCGTCCCGCATGTCGGCCACGGTCAGCCCGCGCTTGGCGAGCGCCTTCGTGAACTCCTCTTCGGGGATGTTCTTCTTGCCGTTGGCAAATGCGGTGTCGATTTCCGCTTCGGTCAGCTCGATCTTCAGTTCCCTGGCGCGGGCGGCCAGAATGTCTTCCATGATCGTCTGATCCAGCAGGTTCAGCTTCGCGGTGAGCGCTTCATCCTCGGACGGTGGTGGTTCGGCCTGCACCGTGCGACGGTAGGCCTTTTCCACCGTATCGCGCCGGATTTCCCGGCCGTCGACGACCGCCCATGTGTCTGCCGACACCGGCTGCGGGGCCGGAGCCGCTGGTTTGGATTGGCATGCGCCGGCAAGGCCTGCCAGGGCCAGGAGCAGCACGAATGGAACGCGACGGGCAGCAATGAGCATGCGCCATTGTACGCAACGGCCGCCTGCTCATTGCCAATCCTGTGGCACGCAGTCAGGAAGCAGCGGCCTCCCGCAGACGAGCAATGTCGATCTTCGTCATCGTCAACATCGCCTGCATCACCCGGTTCGCCCTGGCGCGATCGGGATCCTGCAGCAGTTCCGGCAACGCAGTCGGCACCACTTGCCACGTCACGCCGAACTTATCGGACAGCCAGCCGCACTGCTGCGGCTTGCCGGACGCACCCAGCGCCTCCCAGAAGTGATCGACCTCGGCCTGCGTCGTGCAGTTGATCACGAAGGAGATCGCGCCAGAAGGCGGGATCGGCCGCTGTCCGTTCAGCGCGACGAACGCCTCACCGTCGAGCGTGAACGCAACGGTCATCGCGGTTCCCCTGGGACCCGGCCCGGCGTCACCGTATCGGGTCACACTGGTGATCGCGGAGTTCGGAAAGATCGACACGTAGAACTGCGCGGCCTCTTCGGCCTCTGTTGCAAACCACAGGAATGGGGTAATTCGTCTCACGAGTGTCCTCCGTCAGCTTGTCGAACGGCGATCGCTGAATTCGACCTCGCCAGACGCGAGCCCACGGCGTCACGGCGGTTGCCGTGCCAATTGCAGCAGGACAGTAAGCGGTCCTGAGCTGCGCCAGGAGCCCTCTGAACGACGTTGCGGGATTCTTCCGGGGGATGATACGGTCGGATGATGGCTCTCGACCTGGCAGACCTGACACCGCTCGCTGAATCCTATGCCTCGCGTCAGCCCCAGGACATTCTCGCGCTCGCGTTGCGCGAGTTTTCACCCGAGGTCGGCATCGCGTTCAGCGGCGCTGAAGACGTCGTGCTGATCGACATGGCGGTGAAGCTCGGGGTGCCGGTTTCGGTGTTCTCCCTCGACACGGGGCGGCTCCACCCCGAGACGTACCAGTTCATCGAAAAGGTGCGGACGCATTACGGCATTGTCGTCGAGACGTTCCTGCCGCAGGCGGATGCGGTGCAGCAACTGGTGCGTGCGAAGGGGCTCTTCTCGTTTTACCAG
This sequence comes from uncultured Acidobacteriota bacterium, assembly GCA_963697745.1. GTDB lineage: Bacteria > Acidobacteriota > Vicinamibacteria > Vicinamibacterales > CAVVIG01 > CAVVIG01. Next base: position 58,482 of record CAVOPD010000004.1, read on the forward strand.
GATGGGCACACCGAGTGCTGCGGCATCCGCAAGGTCGAGCCGCTCAAGCGGGCGCTCGCGCCGCTTCGCGCCTGGGTCACCGGCCAGCGGAAAGACCAGAGCCCGGGCACCCGTGCCCACGTGCCGGTCATTCAGCTGGACCGCACGTTTGGCACGCCGGATCGTCCGCTCGTGAAGTTCAATCCGCTCAGCCACTGGACGTCGAAGCAGGTCTGGGATTACATCGAAATCTACGACGTGCCTTACAACGCACTGCACAACCGCGGTTTCGTCTCCATTGGCTGCGAGCCCTGCACCCGCGCCACGACGCCGGGTCAGCACGAACGCGCCGGACGATGGTGGTGGGAAGAAGCCACGAAGAAAGAGTGCGGACTGCACATCGCTGCCAACAGCGACATGCTGGGCTGAGATCGTCAGGATCTGCGTCGTCCCTCGTTTCGGGTCGCCGCCACTGCATCAGCGTGACCTGATTCCAATAGCCTGCTCTGTGTTCTCGGTGTCCTCCGTGGTGAGTCGGTCTGCGACGGTATCCTGACGGCGGTGCGCTGAAACGGCACACCCGTGGCCCACTCTCCCAAACGCGGACGCCAGGCTGTCGGACTCATCCCCAGTCCCGGCAGGTACTTGTACAAATCGTCGCCTGCGGACCGGACATTGCGAATACCGCGCTGGTGCACTGGCGTGTCAAGCAGGCGGGAACTGCGCTCGGCGTTGCAGGCGTAGCGGCCGCGGGACTTCATTTCCTCGGATTCAGTCCATGGTCCGCGGATGCTCATGCCTCCGTTGTCGATTTCGCGGCGGTCGTCACCGGCATCGCGCTTTGCGCATTCCTGGATCCGCTTCGTCCCACCGCCGACCCAGGCGGGACGATGCGTCTGGTGTTTGTCGGCGAGGTCGTCACGCTGCTGTTCTTCGGCCCGGTCGCGATGACCATGGTCGCGACGATCCAGGCGCTCGGCCGCGCAATTGCTGCCCCTCCGCGATCGCATCTCGCCCGGCGCGTGCTCCTTGACGTCATCACTGCCGGATCCGCAACGCAGGCTGCGGGTGTCGCGCACGCGGTCCTGGGCGGCACGGGTCTTCCGCTCGCCTGGCCTGGCCAGGGACTTCCAATCGCCGGCGCGGTGGCGGCCTACTGTTTCATCACGTGCGCGGTCGCCGACGTCATTGCGCCGCTCGCCACCGGCCTCGCGACCACGCGCGCGTGGCCGCGCCACGCGTTCCGCGGATGCCCCGGCCATGTCATCGGCGCGGCCATCGCGGTCGCCTTCATCGAACTGGTCCAGCATCACGCCTGGAACCTGCTGCCGCTGGCGGCAGTGCCGCTCTACTTCGCGTGGGACGCCTACCGCGCCCACGCCGAGCGGCTCGGCCGTCAGGACCGTCGCCTCGACGTGGTCGGCTCGCCCGATCACGGCATCTGCATCGTCGACGACGCGGGCGTCGTCCGGCACTGGAACGATGCGCTGGCCGGCCTCCTCGATTGTGCCAGTGCAGCTGCGGTGGGCAGGCATATTGCGGATACGGTTCCTGCGCCGACGCGGGCCGAGCTCGCGCCAGCGGTGCAGGAAGCGCTCGCGTCGCGCATCGCTCGCACGCTCGGGGAGGTGTCCTTCAGGGCACCTGCGGGTACGCGCCTGTTGAATATCACGATCCTGCCCGATGCCGAGGGCGCGATGCTCGTCTGGCTGGACGTCACGGCGAAGGTGCGAGCCGAACAGTCCCTTCGTGAGAGCGCAGAGCGATTCGCGCTCGTGTCCGAGGGAGCGAACGACGGAGTCTGGGAACTCGACGAATCCAGCCGCACGCTATTTGTGTCCTCGCGTTGGGCCGGCATCGTCGGCCTTCCGGTGAGTGAGCGGCGCGTGACCCGCGAGGAGTGGTTCGAGCGCGTGCACCCGGAGGATCTCGCGGGTTTGAGGAAAGCCATCGACGCCCTCGCGACCGGAGCGGCGGGCCGGCTCGAACACGAGCACAGGGTTCGACACGAGGATGGGTCGTATCGCCAGGTGCTTTGCCATGGCGTGGCGGCGCGTGACGAAACCGGACGGCTCAGGCGTATCGGCGGTTCGCTGAGTGACATCACCGAGAACGCCGTCACGCGGGAGAAGATGCGCAGGTCCGTGTCGCGCGATGCGTTGACCGGCCTCATGAATCGCGCTGCCTTCGTCGAGCGGCTCGGGCAGCGTCTCATCGAGTACAAGGAGCGGCGCGGCGCCCGATTCGCGGCTTTCTATCTGGATCTCGATCGGTTCAAGGTCGTGAACGACAGCCTCGGCCACGCGATCGGCGACGAACTGCTGGTGGCGGTCTCGCGCCGGCTCGAGTCGTGCCTGCGGCCGGGAGACGCGCTGGCGCGGCTGGGCGCCGACGAGTTCGCCGTGATGCTCCAGTCGATCGGTGACGAGATGCAGGCGAACGTCGTCGCGTTCCGCCTGCAGGAGGCGCTGGCGGCGCCGTTCCCGATCGCTGGCCGCGAGGTGGTCGCGTCGGCGAGCATCGGCATCGCGATCAGCCGCGCCGAGTACGCCACCCCGGACGAGATGATGCGCGACGCCGACTCGGCGATGTCGCACGCGAAGTCGCACGGCAAGGCGCGGCACGAGCTGTTCGACGCCGACACGCATTCCCGCGCGCTCGATCGGCTGGGTCTCGAAAGCGATCTGCGCAACGCGGTGAAGGGCGCGGAGTTCGAGGTGCACTATCAGCCGATCGTGTCGCTCACCACGCGGATGTGCACCGGCTTCGAGTCGCTGGTGCGGTGGAACCGCAAGGGCAAGGCGGTGTCGCCTGCCGACTTCATTCCGGTGGCAGAGGAACTCGGCATCATCGAGCCGCTCGGCACCTGGGTGATGCAGCAGGCCTGTCGAAAGTTCGTCGAGTGGAAGCAGCGCTTTCCCGAGTGCGAACTCGACTGCATCACCGTCAACGTCTCCGCGCGTCAGCTCGTGCAGCAGGGCTTCATCTACCTTGTCGAGCAGACGATTGAGCAGAACGGCATGAGTCCGGCAGACCTGCGGCTGGAAATTACCGAAACCGCCCTGATGGATGCGCCGCAGTTGGCGGCGCAGGTGCTCGCGGAGCTGCGCGGGCTCGGCGTGAAGATTTACCTGGACGATTTCGGCACCGGATTCTCCTCGCTGAGCCACCTGCACAAGTTGCCGGTCGATGCGCTCAAGATCGATCGTTCGTTCGTGAAAGGCCTGCTCATGAGCGACCGTCCCGCGATGGTGGAAAGCATTCTCGCCCTTGCGCGCACACTCGACACGAACGTCGTCGCAGAGGGAGTCGAGGACGAAAAGCAGGCGGAGGAACTCGAGCGGCTTGGCTGCCGGCAGGCGCAGGGCTTCTATTTCTCCCGCCCCGTTCCCGCCGAGGCGATCGAACAATTGCTGCGCGCTCGAAAGCCCCTCGGAGGTCCGCGCACCGTGTCGCCGGCTGGAAGACCAACCCACCTCAAGCCGGTGCAGGCGCGTGGCGTGGCTTAGCGCCTGCCCGCCCGCACGTTGTTCGCGGACTTCCTGATCGCGTAGCGACCGCGGACCGCCGGGGACTGCAGCCCCGACGACATACACTGGAGGTATGACTCCGGCCTACCAGGACCTCGTCGCGCAGCTGCGCACCGCGTTTCCGACGCCCGTATCCGATCGTGTGCACGACGCCTATTTCGTCTTCTCGTTTCTTCGTGCGCTCGATCAGGTGGATGCACTGAAGTCGGCCGCTCCGATGCTCGGCTCCGCGGTGACGCTGGATTACGATGCCGCGCGCCTGAAGCGCATGGCCGCCGATCCGGAAACGCTGGAGGCCGTGACTGCGGAGCTCGTCCACTACCTGTCCGGCATGTTCATCTGGGGACACCCCCGCTCGCAGATCAACGTGGTGCCGTCGCCAACCATCCCGAGCATCATCGGCGGGCTGCTGCCGTCCATCTACAACCCGAACCTCGTCAGCGACGAATCGTCACGGCAGGTGTCACTGGCTGAAGTGGAGGCGATTGCCATCACCGCATCACTCGTCGGCTACGACCCTGAAAAGGCTGACGGCGTGTTCACGTTCGGCGGCACCGGCACGCTGCTTTACGGGGTGAAGATTGGCCTCGAGAAAGCGGTGCCCGAGGTGCGGCGCTCCGGGCTGAAGGTGCCGGCGGTGCTCGTCTGCTCCGATCGTGCTCACTACGCGTGCGTGACGGTTGCCAACTGGCTCAGCCTCGGCGAAGACAACGTCATTCAGATTTCGACGACCGACGACAACCAGATGCAGATCGACGAGCTCGGCTTCACGGTTGCGCGATGTCGTCCGCGAGGGCCGCCGCATCGCGTGCATCGTCGCGACCATGGGGACGACCGATGCCTTCGGTCTCGACGATCTGGCCGGCATCGTGCGCGTGCGCGACGAAATCGTGCGGGAGTTCGCGCTCGATTACGTGCCGCACGTGCATGCCGATGCGGTCATCGGCTGGGCGTGGAGCGTGTTCAACGACTATGACTTCGAGGAGAACCCGCTGGCGTTCCGTCACCGGACCGTGCGCGCTCTGGCCGGCACCGCACGGCGGATCCGCCATCTCGGGCTGGCCGACTCGCTCGGGGTCGACTACCACAAGACCGGATTCGCCCCGTACATCTCCAGCGCCGTGCTGCTGCGCGATGGGCACGACTTCGAACGCCTGACGCGCCGGGATGAGGAAACGCCGTACATCTTCCAGTCGGGCACGCGTCATCCGGGCAAGTACACGCTGGAGACGACGCGCGCCGGCAGCGGTCCGCTGGCGGCGATCGCCAACCTGCGGCTCTTCGGACGTCGCGGGCTGCAGGCGCTGCTCGGTCATCTGGTGACCATGGCCGAGACGCTGCGGGACCACCTGGAGAGCCACGCCGCGACGACCGTGATGAACGGCGACAACTTCGGACCGGTGACGCTGTTTCGCGTCTACCCCGACGGCGTGGACACCTTCAGCATGCCGCACCAGGAGCGGACCGATCCTTCATGCCGCGAGACGCTGCTGAAGCACAATGCCTACAACCGGCGGATCTTCGAGCTGATTCAGGCCGATGCGTTGCAGGGACATGGCGTGGTGATTTCGCTCACCGACTGCTATCGGTCGAGCGACTATGGCGAGCCGATCAGCGCGCTGAAGTCGTACATCCTCAGCCCGTTCTCGGACGAACAGCACGTCACCGCCGTGCTCGAGTCCATCTGGAAGGCGCGCCGCGAGCTTGCGAGCCTTTGACACGTGCGAGCCTTTTGACACAGGAAGCCATGCAGACGTCTTTCTTCAACACCGCGCGTTCACCGTGGGCTGACCACGCACTGGGGTTCTTCCGGATCGTGGCCGGCATCGTGTTCATCTCGGTCGGATCGATGAAGGTGTTCGGATATCCGCCGAGCCCGGTGGCCGTTCCGCTGTGGTCGCAGATGGGTGTCGGCGGTCTGCTGGAGGTCGTCGGCGGAGCCCTGATCGTGCTCGGCCTGCTCACTCGGCCCGTGGCGTTCGTCCTGAGTGGAGAGATGGCAGTGGCCTACTTCCAGTTCCACGCGCCCCAGTCGATCTTCCCGACGACCAACCAGGGAATTCCGGCCATTCTCTACTGCCTGTTCTTCCTGTACCTGGTATTCGCCGGCCCGGGGTCATGGAGCGTCGACCGCGCGATCGCGCGCGCCGGGAAACGTTAACGATCATCTGACCGCGACTGTCGCCTTCTCGAGGATCGCGTCGTAGGCATAGCCGGCGCCGAAGTCTTTTGCGGTTCCGAGCACGCCGGAGACGGTGACCACATCGCCGACCTTCGCCTCCGCATCCGTGGTGATCGTGAGGTCGTTGTCGTGGGCGTCAGCTGTTCCCGACCCGTCCTGGATGTGCAGCCAGTTCCGGTCCATGATGCCGCCGTTGAACTTGACGACTTTTCCGCGCACTGTCACCCGCTTGCCTGACAGCGCGGCCTTCTTCGCGAATACGTCCGCGACCGACAGGCCGCCCGCCGGCGGTTCCATTTTCTCGAGCGGAGCGACGGCCGCGTTCGCACCGTGGCTGTTCATCATGGCTGGAGCCGCGGGAGCCGCCGGCTGTGCCGCGAGCGGCTGGCCGTTCCTCGCCACGTCCTGCACGAAGTAGAGCATCGGAAACGTGCGGTTCAGCGTCTTGCTCTGGAAATCCGGCATCGGCATGTCGAGCGAGACCGACACCTGTTCGCCCTTCCTGGGCTCGAATTGCGGCGCGGCCACCCACACGCTCTGCTTGCCGGGGGCTTCCAGACGAAGGTAGGTGTAGCCGCCCGAGTCCATCGATTCGGCAACGGTGCCGGTAAAGCCGTTGGCTGCGGGCGTCGCGGTAGACGCCGCTGGCCCCGAGGACGCTGCTGCAGCCGGCTGCGCTGGTGGTGATACCTGCGCTGTTGCTGACGTCTGGGCGGCTGTATCCGCGGCTGGTGCCGGCTTACAGGCAGTCGACCAGATCAGTGTGAGTACGGCGGCCGGGAGATACAGGCTCTTGCGCATGAAGAGATTGTAAGTCGTCGGCCTGCACTCTGACGATGCGCACCTGACGGCGGGGTCTGACCCCGGGGTCTGACCCCTTTGGATGGGTTCTGCGTACTTGCACGAAATCGGTGGCCGGTCGGCACCATGTGCACAATGGTGACGAAGAAGGGAGCTCCAATGCAGACAACCGATGACACCAACGGCGAGCGCCGGGTCACACGCGGGTTCTTCCCAGTCGTTGCCGGCCGGAACGTTCACGTGGAGCGCGGCGGGGGAGTGCTCTTCCTGGCGCTGCGGCAGCTCGTCATCGAACGAGGTGGCGGCCAGTGGATGATTTCGGCAGGCGACCTCCACGTCAGCAAAGGTGGCGGCGCCGCACTCATCGCCCGTTCGGCGCACGTCGAGCACGGACGAATCGGCGTCCTCGTCGCGCGCGACGTTCAACTCGGAAACGGCACGCGCGTGACAGCCAGAATCACCCCGGCCGCGCTTGCGGTCACCGCCGCCGCATTCGCCGCAGGCTGGTGGCTCAGCGCGAGGAGGCGTTCATAGCCTGACAGGCGTCGATAGCCTGAGTTCCTGTGCAGCGTCCGGGCGTGGTTCTTGCGACCGCGTGAGTGACACGAACAACAGCACTCACGTGCGGAGGATTTGATGAGCACCACGAACGGACGTCCCTTTGCGATTGTGACCGGCGCCTCGAGCGGGATCGGCTACGAACTCGCGAAGCAGTGCGCCGAGCACGGCTACGATCTGCTGATCGCGGCAGATGAGGCGAAGATCGATGATGCGGCCGACTCGCTTCGAGCGCTCGGCGCTTCGGTGGATGTGATCGAAGCTGATCTTGCGACGCTCGAAGGTGTCGATGCACTCCACGCCGCGACCGGGGGCCGCGTCGTTGACGCGCTGCTCGCCAATGCCGGCCACGGGCTCGGCAAGGCTTTCCTCGATCAGGATTTTGACGAGGTACGGCACGTCATCGACACGAACATCACCGGCACGATCTATCTCGTGCAGAAGATCGCGCGGGACATGCGTGCGCGCCGCGCTGGACGCATCCTGATCACCGGGTCGGTCGCCGGTTTCATGCCCGGCACGTTCCACGCGGTTTATAACGGCACCAAGGCGTTCATTGACTCGTTCTCGTTCGCACTTCGCGCTGAGCTGAAGGAGTCCGGCGTCACGGTCACCTGCCTGATGCCGGGTGCCACCGATACGGAGTTTTTCGAGCGCGCCGACATGCTGGACACGAAGGTCGGTCAGGACAAGAAGGACGACCCGGCCGATGTCGCGAAGGCTGGCTTCGACGCGATGATCAATGGCGAGGGCGACGTCGTCACCGGCTGGAAGAACAAGATTCAGACGACAGTGGCGAACGTGACACCCGCGGGCGTGCTCGCCGAGATGCATCGCCGGATGGCGGAACCCGGGTCTGGAGAGAAGTCCGGAGAAAACCAGTAGACTGTCGCGCTTTCCACCGATGTGGATACGGCTCCACAGCGGTGCGCGCCACTCGAATGCGGCGCCTCAGCGGCGAACGACGCCGAGCACGTTCGAGTAGTCGTCGGTCCACACGGGGCCGTCGGTACCGTCGAGCGGCGCCCAGCGGGAATCGGCAGCAAGGGATCCCAGATCGGCTTTCGTCCGGACGACGAGCACCCAGCGCGACGGGGAGATCTCGCTGCTGATGTCCCGCTCTTCCGCGGTGGGCGAATGCAGCTGCACGACTGATGTCAGACCTGCACCCCGTGCCGTCGCGGCCACGACCGGCGCCAGATCGAGGTAGCGATTCGACACGTGGATCGCCAGGACGCCCCCGGGCGCCAGCTTCCGGACGTACAGTTCCATCGACTCGAGCGTCATCAGATGCACGGGGATGGCGTCCGAGCTGAAAGCGTCGAGCACCAGCACGTCGAAGGACGAATCCGGAAGCGTCGTCAGCATCAGCCGCGCATCGCCGGTGATGACGCGCGCGTCCGGGGCGCAGTCGCGCAGGTAGGTGAAATAGTCAGGGTCCCGCGCGATACGTTCGACGGCCGGATTGATTTCGAAGAACGTCCAGGCCTGGCCAGGCGCTGCGTAGGCAGCCATCGACGCGGTGCCGAGCCCGACCACGCCGAACCGCGTCTTGGTGCGGTCCTCCTTGATCGATGCGAACAGCTGCCCGACCGGGCCGCCGCGCGAGTAGTACGTCAGCGGCTCGCATCGCAGCGACGGGTTGATTGACTGTGCTCCGTGATTGGTGGTGCCGCTCAACAGCACCCGCTCGCGCCCGGAGAAGAGCACGCGGTGAACGCCGAAGAAGCTGCGCTCGAGATGAATGGGCACGCGGTTGTCGAATCGCACGAACGCTCCCGCCACGACGATCGCCGCCAGCGCAATCCCCATCCGTAGAGGCGCGCGCCGCATCGTGAACGCGGCGAGGCACGGCGGAATGAAGATGATCGCGTAGCGCGGGAAGGTGTCCGTGGGCAGCTGTGCATCGTACCGCTGGACGAACATCACCAGCAGCGCGACGAGGATCGCGGGCGCCGCTGTCATGGCAACAGAGACGGCTGTGCGGAACGTGGACCGTGGTGTCGAGTGCGCGGCACTCAGGGCGTTAGGCAGGAGCAGGCACGCCGAGAGCGCAGCGAGCGGGTATTCGAACGGGTTGACGAAGAGGACGGGAGCGATGAGCGCGTTGAAGAGCCCACCGACTGCGCCGCCGGCCGACAGCCACAGGTAGAACTCGGTGAGCGTTTCGGTCGGGGGCCGGCTCGCTGCGAGTTCGAGGTGGCATGCCAGCGCCACGACGAAGAACGCTGCCAGGTGCAGCATGATCAACGTCATCGGATAGACCGGCGGGGCAATCACCAGCGCGACGATGAGGACGACGGCGATCGGAAAGAGCTCGCCAATCAGCGTGCGCGGGATGAACTGCCGCTCGGCGAAAGCGAGCACAAAGGTGAGCAGATAGAGCGCCAGCGGCACCACCCACAACAGCGGTACGGAAGCGACGTCGGTCGAAATGAACGTCGTCACGCTCATCATCAGGGTGGAGGGAACCGCCGCGAGTCCGAGCCAGCGAAGGCGGGCGGCCCAGATGTCGTCCGAGAGGTCCGCTTCTTCGATCGCAGGTGTGCCGCGGCGTCGGCGCAATCGTGCGGCTGGCGCAATGGGCGCGGCTTCAGGTGCCGCTGCAGACGACGAGGCGGGGTGCCGGGCCAGGTTCGATCCGGTGCGCCGCCATACAAGGGTGCCGCAAGCCACCATCAGCAGGGCATACACCACGTAGCCGACGCTCCAGCCCACACTCTGCGCGCGCAGGCGGAAAGTCGGCTCGACGAGCAGCGGATAGCCGAGCAGCGCCAGGAAACTGCCGGCGTTGCTGGCTGCGAACAGGGAATATGCGCTATCGGACGCGCGGTCGCCGGCTGACGCGAACCAGCGTTGCAACAACGGACCGGTAGTCGCCAGTACGACGAAGGGAAGACCCAGCGAGACGAGCAGGATCCAGAAGACCCACCCGACTGGATTGCCCGACGGAGGCGCCGTGCCGGCACCGCGAACGGCAATCGGCAACACGACCGCCGCGACGAGAAGCAGGACTGCCTGCAGCAGAACCTGCTGGCGCAACGCCCGACGGCCAACCGCGTGCGCATAGAGATAGCCACCGAGCAGGGCCACCTGGTAGAAGACGAGACACGTGTTCCAGACGGCTGGTGCGCCGCCAAGGAGCGGCAGCACCATCCGCGCGAACATCGGTTCGACCAGGAAGAGGAGGAACGCGCCGAGGAGCGCTGTCAGGGAAAAGAGGATCCGCACGGGGTTGAGCGCGCACCGGCGCCGAACGACGGTAGCACAGTCGCGCGACGGCCACCTCCGACGCTCCGCCGGCAATTTCGGATACCCGCGAGCTGAGTTCGCGTGGCAATTTTTGCCTGGGGTCTGACCCCGGGGTCAGACCCAGTTGCCGTCCGGTGCCCGTGCTATCCTCCGGCCCTGACGTCGGCGAGGCCACGGCACATCAGGAGGCAGGAATGAAACAAGCTGCAGCGGCATTTCTCATCACCCTGATAGCGGCGTCTTCGTACGCCGGTCAGGCTCCTGCCGGTCGAGGCAATCAGGCGCCGGGTCCGTCGGTCACGGTGAACGGGCAGACCTTCACGCAGCAGTCGCTCTTCCAGCGGAACATCGGCGGCCCCGACGATATGACCACCGCGTTCCCGCCACATAAGGTGATTGGGAACATCTACTACGTGGGGACGAAGAGCCTGGCGGTATTCCTGGTGGTCACGCCCGCCGGGAACATCCTCATCAACAGCACCTATGAACGCAACGTGCCGCTGATCCAGAAGTCGATCGAGCAGCTCGGCTTCAAATTCAGCGACACGAAGATTCTGCTCGGCAGCCACGCGCATGGGGACCACCAGGAGGCCGACGCCATGGTCAAGCAGATGACCGGCGCGCAGGTGATGGCCATGGCGGAAGACGTGCCGGCGCTCGAGGCGATGAAGCCGGGCGGGAAGCCGCACCCGATCGATCGCGTGCTGCATGACGGCGACTCGGTGACACTGGGCGGCACCACGCTGGTCGCGCACCTGACGCCCGGACACACACGCGGCTGCACCACCTGGACGATGAAGGCCAGTGAAGGCGGGCGCAGTTACGACGTGGTGATCATCGGCAGCCTCGGCACCAACCCCGGGTTCAAGCTGGTGAACAACCCCGACATCCCAGGTCAGGCCGACGAGTACGAGCGCGCCTTCAAAGCGACGCGAGCGCTCAAGTGCGACGTGCCGCTCGGTTCACATCCGAGCATGTACAACCTCGATCAGAAGTATCCGAAGATCGGCAAGGGTCCCAACCCCTTCATCGATCCCGCGGGCTACAAGCAGGAGGTCGACATCGCCGAAGCGATGTTCCGCGCCGTCCTGGCCGAGCAGAGGAAAGCCGCCGGACTGAACTGATCGCCTGAGCGCCCGGCCGGCACGCGCCCGACCTCTTCCGGGTCGTGCCTGGTCGTGCCGGTCGTGCGGGTCACACGGCCTCAGACCACTGCAGGCACTGTCGGACAGCCTGCGGGTGCACTCGGCCACACGTGCTCCCGCGCCGTATGATGGTGGCCATGCACACGAAGAGATTTGTCCTGGCGATCGCGTCGGTGGCCCTCGTCATCGTCTCGGTGCCGATCGTGCGGGCGCAGCGCGCCCCCTCATGGGACGAGCGCTTCCGCGCGATTCCAGACGCGACGGCGATTGGCCAGTACATGCAGCGCCTGAGCGCGCGACCGCATCATGTCGGATCGGCGTACACGAAGGACAACGTCGAGTGGATGGTCGCGCAGTTCAAGGACTGGGGTTGGGACGCGCGCATCGAGAACTATGAAGTGCTGTTCCCGACGCCGAAGGAACGGCTGCTCGAGATGATCGCACCGACGCGGTTCAAAGCCACCCTCGAGGAACCCGCAGTGGCCGTCGATCCCACGTCGGGACAGAAGGCCGAGCAGTTGCCCACCTACAACGCCTATTCAGTTGACGGCGACGTGACGGCGCCGCTTGTCTACGTGAACTACGGCCGCCCGGAGGACTACGAGGCGCTCGAGGCGGCAGGCGTATCGGTGAAGGGCGCGATCGCGATCGTCCGCTACGGCGGGTCGTTCCGCGGCACGAAGCCGAAGATCGCCGCCGAGCACGGCGCGGTCGGCTGCCTGATCTACTCCGACCCGCGTGACGACGGCTACTTCGCCGACGCGGTATTTCCCGACGGTCCGATGCGCAACAAGGACGGTGTGCAGCGGGGCAGTGTCGAAGATCTGCCGCAATACCCCGGCGATCCACTGACGCCGGGAACAGCCTCCGTGCCGGGGGCGAAACGGATCGACATCAAGGATGCGCAGACGCTGACGAAGATTCCGACGCTGCCAATCTCCTATGGCGACGCGCAACCGCTGCTGGCGGCGATGCGCGGTCCGGTGGCGCCGGTGGCGTGGCGCGGCGCGCTGCCGATCACCTACAGACTCGGGCCAGGTCCCACGCAGGTGCACCTGAAAGTCGCATTCAACTGGGACATCAAGCCGATGTACGACGTGGTCGCGACGATTGCGGGCTCCACGTTCCCCGACGAATGGATTGTGCGCGGCAATCATCACGACGCGTGGGTGAACGGCGCGTCGGATCCGATCAGCGGCATGGCGCCGGAACTCGAGGAGGCGCGCGCGCTCGGCATGCTGGTCAAGCAGGGCTGGCGGCCGAAGCGCACGCTCGTGTTCGCATCATGGGACGGCGAAGAAGCCGGGTCTGCTCGGCTCGACCGAGTGGGTCGAGCAGCATGACGCGGAACTGCGGGACAAGGCGGTCATCTACATCAACAGCGACGGCAACAGCCGCGGCTTCCTGCGGGCCAGTGGATCGCACACGCTGGAGCACCTGGTCAACGAGGTGGCGAAAAGCGTCGAGGATCCCGAGACGAAGGGAACTGTCTGGAAGCGCTGGCAGGCGCGATCAGATTGCGAACGGGCCGGCGATCGTCGCACCGAAGCGCGCTCGCGCGCTGACCTGCGAATCGGCGCGCTCGGCTCCGGGTCCGACTACACGCCGTTTCTGCAGCATCACGGCGTCGCCTCGCTGAACCTGTCGTTCGGCGGGTTCGACGACGACGGGATCTATCACTCGATTTACGACGACTTCTATCACTTCTCGAAGTTTGCCGACCCCGGGTTCCTGTACGGCCGCGCGCTGGCGCAGTTCTCGGGCAGCCTGGTCGTGCGGCTCGCCGAGGCCGACGTGCTGCCGTTCGAGTTCACGAACCTCGCGGACACCACCCAGAACTACCTGCGCGAATTGCAGACGCTGTTGCGGCAGCGGCAGGACGAGACGCGCGAACGCAACCGCCAGGTGAAGGACGGCGTGTTCGCCGCCGTGAACGACATCAAGGCGCCGCGTCCGGTTCCGGCCATCGAAGATGTGCCACCGGCCTTGAACTTCGCGCCGATCGAGAACGCGGTCAACGGGTTGACGCGTGCAGCGGACCGCTACAAGGCGGCAGCGGCGCGGGGGACGGGGTCAGATCCGGCGCTGCTGCGCGCGGTGAACGCCCGCCTGATTCAGAGCGAGCGGCAGTTCATCGACGAAGGCGGATTGCCTCGTCGGCCGTGGTATCGGCACCTGCTCTACGCGCCGGGGTTCTACACGGGGTACGGCGTCAAGACGATGCCTGGGGTGCGCGAGGGCATCGAGCAGAAACGCTACGCGGAGGCGGAGACGGAAGCGGTCCGCGTGGGGGCCGCGCTGGACCGGCTCACTGCGCTGATTGACGACGTGTCGGCGACGTTGGAGCGGACCGGGACGCGGTAATCGGATCGGGGATCGGGGATCGGGGATCGGGGATCAGGGATCGGGGATCAGGGGATCAGGGCGGATCAAAGGCGTAGCGCCCGCTGATCCCCGTTTCCTGATCCCTGATCCCTGTTTTGTTTCCGGCTAATTCGCCGTGCCTGTCGCAGCCGGCCACCCTTTGTCCATCGGCTTGCTCGCGTCGGCGGTGATCGCGAGATCGGCGCAGTGGTGGTAGGAGTAGCCACCTGGCTGGTTGTAGCCGTGTTCAGCCATGAACTGGATCACCTGCAGCGTGCACTTGGCGCAGCTGATGTTCGGGAGCTGGATGTCGGCCTCGAACGTCTGGGGAGCGGCCGGGCGCGTGTAGTGCTGGAACAGGCCATCGGCAATCACCGGCAGCTGGGCCGGGCTCTGAATGGCCGCCCATACCGACTGCGGCCCACGCTCGGTCATGCGCTCCACCGTGATCGGATCGGTCGGCAACTCGTTGCGCGAGTTCACCGCCAGGGCGACGCGGTAGTGACCCGGGTGATAGATCGTCTCCATCACCTTCAGGTGCAGTTTCGAGCCGCCGGTCACCTTGGTGACCGTCTCGGTGAACTTGGTGTCGGGCACGGCGCCGCACGGCGCAGCTTTCTGGGGGTCGCCCCGCTCGCTCTCGACGATCCACGACGCCGGTTCCACCAGCTTGAAATGAGCCTGCACGACGGCGGGCGCGGCGGTCGCGGTGGCGACGGCCAGCGCGAAGAGAACACGGACCGACTGCTTCATCACTGTCCCTTTCTGCAAATCAGAAGAGCTCGTTCACGTTCAGATTACGGAGGATACACGGAAGGGAGCGCCCAACGGAGGGGGAAATGCGCACTTCATGCGTGCACATAGGACGCGAGCCGCGGCGCCGCGGTCCCTGCGATATTCACAAGAAACGCGTAATGCAGGAAGGCAGGATGCACGAATGCAGAATGCAGAATGCAGGAATGCAGGGGATGCAGGAAAGGCAGAAAAGCACGAAAGCACGAAGGCATAACCGCACGACAGCACGAAGCCCCGGTGTCCTCCGGGGTCCTCGCGTACTCCGCGGTGGCGCGTTGGTCTGAAGTCCGCCCTGGCCTACCCGCCTCGACCGGTCGCGCCGCACCGCCCGATGCCTGCCCCACGTTTCCGGCCTGCCCTGCACTCCGCCCGACCAGCGCCCTGCCCGACCCGCGACCCGCCCCCGCCGACCCGCCCTCCCCGCCCGCCCCTGCCCGACCCGCCCTCCGCCCTGCGCTCGAGCATCGCCACAATCTCCTTGCGATGCTTCGCTCTCGCGAAGTCGAGCGGCGTCTCGCCGTCATGCGAACGCAGCGTGAGGTCGGCCCCGCCGTCGATGATGACCCGCGCGGTGTCGACGTGGTTCTCCCAGATGGCATCGTGCAGCGCCGTGTAGCCGTTCTTCGGACCCTGCCTGTTGATGTCGATGCCATGCTCGATGAGCAATCGCGCGGCCTCGGTGCGGCCGGCGTATGCCGCGGCGTGCAGCGCTGTGGCCTTCATCCCCGGATCGACGGCTGCGAGGTCTGCGCCCGCTTCGAGCAGAAGTTGCACGATGGCGGCATGACCAAGGTACGCAGCCATCACGAGTGGCGCGTCCCCGTTCGGATCGAGTTCATCCACGTTCGCCCCATCGTCGATCAGTCGTTTCACCCGATCCGCGTCGCCGTTCTGCACGGCTTTCATCAATGCGGTCATCACACCTCATCTGCGTCGGCCCGACGCTGTCAGATTGTCTCGCGGGTCGGTATGGATGCGGTAGTATTGGAGCAAATTCGACGCTCAGGAGGCGTGATGTCAGCTCGGTTCCTTCGCACGCTGCTGCTCGCAGCGCTCAGTGTCCCTGCTCTGGCCAGCCTCGCCTCCGCGCAGCCGATTCCCTCGAGTCCCTGGGTCTACGAAGGCAGCCGCCCCGCCGGCGAAGGCTCCCGTGCGGCGACGCCCCGCGCCGCCGGCGACCTCGGCACCCTCGCCATGATCACCGCGGAGTCGAGAAATGAAGTGCTCTCCCGCATCACGGGCGACCGCGTGTACGACCTGTCGGTGCAGTACTTCATCGGGCTTTCGAGCTGGTACAGCGTGACGGGCCTTCCTCCGATCGTCGCCCGCGGCGTCATCGTCGACGTCGCCGGGTTGAAGAAGGTGCCGGTTCTGCCCGACGACTATCGGATCACCACCCAGGAACTGCAGGACGCGCTCGCGGCGGAACGCCTCTCGCTCAAGAAGGGCGACATCGTGCTGGTGAAGGGCGGGAAGATCACGCTCGAAGCAGCACAGTGGCTTGCCGAGACGAGCGGCGCCATGCTGATCGGCGGCGATGCGCTGAGTCTTGAAGCCTACAAGGTGGGCCGTCCCGACATGACGGTGCCGGTGCACAAGTACCTCATCACCGACCGCAAGATCGCCATCATCCAGGTGGAGAACATCGATGCGCTCGTGCGCGATGGCGTGTATGAATTCGCGTTCATCGCCCCGTCCATCAGACCGGAGGGCGGCGCCCCGGCGCTGATCCGTCCGCTCGCGTTCCCGCTGCGCGCCGCGCGATAGGCGAGGCGCGGGCATCGAAACGCACGGACGCAGGAACGGACGCAGGAACGCACCGACGCACGAACACCACGACGCCTAAATGCAGGAATGCGGGATGGGACTGAGTCACCCCGCACAGAAGGTCATCATGCGTGACATGCAGTCAGACAGGCGTTTCGATCCGGCGGCGGTTCACCAGGCCTGTGTGAAGTCGTCCGTGGTGAATGTGGTGAGTGCCCTGCGCGTGGCCGCATTTACGTCCGCGGCAGCTGTCGCCGACCGCCGCTGTCGCTTCGGCCGCGCCGCAGACGACGGCTCCAGCGGCGAAACCGGATCAGCCGGCGTCGAAGACGGTGACGTTGACCGGGTGTGTGGAAAAGGGTGCGACGCCGAATCAGTTCACCCTGCAGGACCCGCTGAACGGCAAGTACGAAGTCAGTGGCAACGGCATCAGCAAGTACCTGGGCCAGCGCGTCCAGGTGGCCGGCACGCGCGGCTCGAGCCGCTTCCGCGTGAAGGGCGGCCTGTGGCCCACGCCCAACGTGGCTGCGCAGGCGGGTGTCGATCGATCCGGCGGATGCCGCAGTCGCCGCGATGCCGGGGGGCGGTGCGTCAGGTACCGGGGAGGTCGATCTGCCCACGTTCAAGGTCAAGTCGATCCGCACCGTCGACGGCGGCTGCAAGTAGATCGCGACTCATTGTGCGGCTGCGCCGACATGCAGGCACCGATCACTGTGGCGATGACCAACCTCCGGATTCTGGTCCTTGGCGCCGGTGGCGTCGGCGGATACTTCGGCGGCCGGCTCGCTCAGGCCGGCGCCGATGTGACCTTCCTCGTTCGTCCCGCGCGGCGCGACCAGATCATCAGCAACGGGCTGCGTATCGACAGCCCGCTCGGCGATCTCGCCCAGCCCGTGAAGACGGTGCTCGCACATGAACTCGCGCCCGACTACGACCTGATCATCCTCACGTGCAAGGCGTACGATCTCGACTCGTCGATGGACGCGATCGCGCCGGCGATGGGCGGTTCCTGCACCGTGCTGCCGCTGCTGAACGGCCTCGCTCATCTCGAGCGCCTCGACGCGCGCTTTGGCGCCGCCAATGTCCTCGGCGGAAGCTGCGGCATCGACGTCATGCTGCTGCCCGACGGGGTCATCCGACATTCCGGCACGCTGCAGCGCATCGTGTTCGGTGAGCGCGACCGCCAGCCGTCCGCACGCACGCAGTCCTTCGCCGACGCGCTGTCCGGTACCTCCATCGACTTCGAACACGCCGAAGACGTGGTGCTGAGGATGTGGGAAAAGCTGGTGATGCTCAGCGTCCTCGCCGCGATCACCTGCCTGTTTCGCGGAAACGTGCAGGAGATCATGTCAGCGCCCGGTGGACAGGAAGCCGCCGAGCGGGCGCTGGACGCCAACGTGGAGATCGCCACGCGAGAAGGATATCCGCCGACGGCGGACGCGCTGAAGCTGGCTCGGCAGCGATTGACCGATCCGGCGGGCCAGTGGAGCGCCTCGATGATGCGCGACATGGAAGGTGGCCGCCGGGTGGAGGCCGATCACGTGATCGGATGGATGCTGGGCAAGGCTCGGACCCACGGCGTTGACGACACGATTCTGTCGCTGGCCTACACCCACCTCAAGACGTACGAACGTCGCCGCGCCGATCAGCGTCTATAGGGCCAGTAGACCGGTGCGGACTGCCGAAGGCGCGAACGACCACTCGGGAGCCGGTTGCGGGATCCGCCACGCGTTAGCGCGTTAAATGGCAGGAGGGTCGGAGTCCGGCCATCCAACCACCCAGCGGAGGCTCACGATGACTGCAGCAGGCGCCGTTACAACCCAAACCTTTCACAGCGAACTGCGTCCGGACTGCCGACCAGGTGATGCTGCGGGTCTCGGGCCGCCTCGTCGATCCCGAAGAGGACCAGGCAACCTGGCGGAATTGCCTGCCGCGGCTGACTGCGGCAGAGGTACGCAGTTGACCTTGGCGGCGTCACCGAAATCGACGCACGCGGCCTCGGCATGCTGGCCGAGTTGACGCGCGAAACCCGCGCCATCGGCGGCCGGCTTGCCGTCGTGTCCGCGAGCCCGCGGGTTCGGCGCCTTCTGCGGCTGACCCATCTGGACGGCCTGCTTGACGGCGGAGCCGGCGTCGGCCCGCGAATCGCGGCCTGACGGGGCGCTCAGGCTCATCAGGCTGCAGGGTCGGAGGCTCAGGCTTAGGGGCGGGCGATCGCTCATGCGGCCCGAGCCACAGCGTCGGCAACGTCCTCGCCCATTGCCGTCGAGGAACGCCCACGGAAGCTCGGCGTCCGGAGCCTGCTTCTGTGCGATTCCTGCCTTTCCGACGTTGATTCAAGGTGGACCGTCGCTCTGAGGTGGTTCCACAGAAGAGTAACGCGACCGCACTGGCCATCCGGATCTCGACGGAGGTGTGCGGCCGGCTGTAGACTGCGTGTCTCCCCGATGGTTTCCCTGCACGAACGTGCGAAAGACGTATTCCTTTCGGCCCTCGACAGGCCGGCAGACCAGAGACGCACGTACATCACCGAGGCCTGTGGCTCCGACGCGGCTCTGTACAACGAAGTCGAGTCGCTGCTGAAGTTTCACGAGGAAACCGGCAGCACCAACGTCTCCGACACCACCACCGGACATCCGGACGATCCGGGCATCGAGCGCGGCGCCGACGTCTTCAACTCGGGCGACGTGTTCGCCGGCCGCTACCGCATGGTCTCGCGCCTCGGACGCGGCGGGATGGGGGACGTCTGGCGGGCCGACGACCTCGTGCTCGAAACGCCGGTGGCCTTGAAGCTCATCAAGTCGAGCGGTCCGGCCGCGCGCGCCCAGATCATCAACGAAGTCCGGCTCGCCAGGCAGATCACCCACCCGGCGGTCTGTCGCGTCTTCGATGTCGGCGAGGACCGCGGCATCGTGTTCTACTCCATGGAGCTGGTCAACGGCGAGGACATGGCGACGCTGCTGCGCCGCGTCGGCCGCCTCACGACCGAGCGCGTCATGGAAATCGCACGCCAGCTGTGCGCAGGCGTCGCGGCCGCGCACGAGCAGGGTGTGCTGCACCGCGATCTGAAACCGGCCAACATCCTCATCGACAACAACGGCCGCGCGATCATCACCGACTTCGGCATCGCCATCCTGCGTGAAGACGGGATGCAGCACACGCTGATCGGCACACCGGGCTACATGGCTCCCGAGCAGCTGATCCCGGGCGCCACGCTCACGGAGTGCACCGACATCTACGCCCTCGGGCCTGATCCTGTACGAGCTCGTCGTGGGCCAGCATCCGTTCAACAACCGGTTGAGCCGGACGGCCGAGCCCCCACCGGCCTTCGTCGCGCGTGACTGGTGTCGATCCCGCGCCTCGAGCAGGTGATTCTGCAGGCGCTCCGAGTCGACCCGACCGAGCGTCCGCAGTCCGCCGCGGCCATGGTCGAGAGCCTGGCCGACACGGTTGCACCGGCCGCTGTCCGGCCGGCGACGGGCTCGCGGACGTGGTCGATGATTGGCGGATTGGTGGTGCTCGCCATCATCGTTGCGGCCATCGCGGCGGTGTTTCTGCGGCGTGAGGTCGGCGGCACGCTGACCTCACAGGACACGATCGTCCTCGCGGATTTCGCGAACACGACCGGCGATCCGGTGTTCGACGGCGCCCTCAAGGTGGCGCTCGCCGTCGCGCTCGAGCAGTCGCCATTCCTGAAGGTGTTCCCCGACGATCGGATGCGCGAGACGCTGCGGCTGATGGGCAAGCCGCCCGATGCGCCGATCACGCGTGGCGTGGCGCGGGAGATCGCGCAGCGCGAACAGTTCAAGGCGCTGCTCGCGGGGTCGATCGCCGGCCTCGGACGTAACTTCGTGCTGGCGCTGGAGGCCGTCAATGCCGACACCGGCGACGTGATGGCGCGCGAGCAGATCGAGGCCCGCAGCAAGGAGGAGGTGCTGACCTCGCTCGGCGCCGCCGCGGCACGGCTGCGCAACAAGCTGGGTGAGTCACTCGCCTCGATCCAGCAGTTCGACGCGCCTCTGGCACGCGCGACGACCTCGTCGCTCGAGGCGCTGCACGCGTATTCGCTGGCGCTCGACAACGGGAGCGTCAATCCGCGGCTCGAGGCGATTCCGCATCTCCGCCGTGCCATCGAACTCGATCCGAACTTCGCGCTCGCGATGGCGCTGCTGGCCACGGTGTACTCGAACACCGGCCAGACCAGCCTCGCTCCGGAATACGCCAGGAAAGCCTTCGAACTGCGCGACCGGGTCAGCGAGCGGGAGCGCTTCTTCATCAGCTATCGCTACTACCGCGATGCGGCGCAGGACTGGACCCAGGCGCTCGACCTCAGTCGCTCGTGGACGGCGACGTATCCGCGCGAGGCGTTCGCGTTCAACAGCCTCGGGCAGTCGTTCCTGCGCTTCGGCCAGTACCGACTCGGCGCTCGCGCCGCTGCGCGAATCGATTCGGCTCGATCCGAAATTCGAGGCGCCGTATTCGAACCTTGCCGGGTCGTTGCTCTCGCTCAATCGGTACGACGAGGCGGCGGCGGTGCTGCAGGAGGCCGCGGCGGCAAAGCTCACCTCGTTTCCGATCCGCCGCATGAACTATCTGCTCGCGTTCACTCGCGGTGACGATGCGACGGCGATGCGGATGCTCGCAGTCTTCCATCGGCGTGGGCCAGACCAACGCCGCATACGGATGGCAGGGGCACGCACTGGCGCAGCAGCGGCAAGGTTGCCGCCGCGACACGAGCAGTTCCAGATCGGCGTACGAGCGGCGCTGCAGGGAGGCTTCCGCGAAGTGGCGGGGCAGCTCTCGGTCGAAGATGCCGAAACGCACGCGCTCGTTGGCGCCTGCAACGAGGCGCGCACGGAAGTGACCGCCGGCCTGCAGCTGTCGCGCGACAACTTCACGCTCGAACGCGCCAGCCGCACGCTGGCGCACTGCGGACACGAGGCCGAGGCGGCGCAGATCGTTCGCGAACTGGGCGATCGGTTTCCGAACGCCACGTTGACGACGCGCGTATCCATACCGATCGTCCACGCCACGGAAGCGGTCAAGCGGAACGATGCGAGGCGTGCGCTCGAATTGCTTGAACCGGTGCAGCCCTACGATCGGGCGGCCCGTTCCGAGTTCTGGTCCGAGTACCTGCGCGGCCTGGCGTATCTGCGGCTGAAGGATGG
Organism: uncultured Acidobacteriota bacterium; assembly: GCA_963697745.1. Lineage (GTDB taxonomy): Bacteria > Acidobacteriota > Vicinamibacteria > Vicinamibacterales > CAVVIG01 > CAVVIG01. Next base: position 80,023 of record CAVOPD010000004.1, read on the forward strand.
CGTGGCGGCGGCAGCCCAGTTCAAGAGCATCCTCGATCATCGCGGAGAATTTACGATCTCGTCGATCTACCCGCTCGCGCGCCTCGGGCTGGCGCGCGCGCAGATGCTGTCGGGAGATACCGGGAACGCGCGCCAGACCTATGAAGCGTTCCTGGCGGCCTGGTCGAGTGCCGATGCGGACCTCGCGCCGCTTGCCGAGGCGCGCCAGGAACTTGCCCGCCTGAAGTAGCGAACTCGCACGCCTGTATCAGGCGGCGGTTACGACCCCGCGTGAGTTCGCCGCCCCGTGGCGAAACCAGGGCAACGTGATGCGACGCGTCGCACCTGCTGGCTGCATGAGCCGGACCGCGACACCAATCCACACGAGCGTCAGCACGACGTTGACGATGGCGAACTGGCTGGGCGCGAGATGCAGGATGCGGGTCCCCATGTAGACCACACCCGCCGAGAGCACGTCGCCGGCGCGTACGAAGAAGGCGTCGATGGCCTGCTTGGCCTTGTACTTTTCTTCCCGCGTGGTCGGCAGCCACAGCAGCTGCCGTGCGGTGTTCATGATCGAGTAGTCGGTGGCGTTCTCGGCGGTCTTGATCCAGCGCACGACGCTGAAGCCCACACCGGCGGCGATCAGGCTGTAGCCGCCGAGGGCAATCAGCGGCAGCGCGAGCAGCGCGCCCTGCAGCCCCTTGAACTTCACCACGCGCGACGTCACGAACGCCTGAATCAACAGCGCGGTGACGTTCACCCAGAACTGGTACTCGCCGCTGAAGGCGCCGATGAATGCCTGCTTGTTGAAGTTGGGGATCGAGCGCGCGAGCTCGGCGACGTGCTCGGTCAGCAGGCGGGCGACGACATATTCGCCGGTGGTGTTGACGACGTTCAGCAGCACGACCAGCGCGGCGACGAGCCGGAGATAGCGGTTGCCAAGGACGAGCGCAAAGCCGCCGGCCGACGCGAGCGGTTCGCCTGGCGTCGCGGCGCGAAGCGTTTCGCGGCGGCTGATGAGGAGATAGATGCCCACGCTGGCGGTGAGCAGCATCGCCGACACCTGGAGGATCACCTGCGGGCTCAGCCCGGCGCGGAACAGCCGCGCGGCGACGAACGAGCCGAGCGGAGCCCCCGCCGTCATGCCGATCATGATCACGGGAAACAGCCGGTCGCCGGCCTCCTTGCGGTAGATGTCGTTCGCGAACGACCAGAACTGGGCGACCAGCGAGATGTTGAAGATCCCGACCCAGATGAAGAAGGCGACACCGACGTACGGCAGGCGCGCCGCCACCCCCGCCGCGAACAGCTCGATGCACGCGACGAAGAACAGCGTCACCGATACGATCAGCCTGGTACGGCTGACGCGGGAGGCGATCGCGCTGTAGAGCGGCACGAAGGCCATCAGCAGGAGCGCCTGACCCGCGGCCGCGTACGAGCGCACTTCGGCGCCGCCGCCCAGCAGGATCAGCGGCTCGCGGACGGTCTTGATGACGGAGTAGCAGACGAGCAGAAGGAAGACGTTGACCAGCATCAGGAGGGCGGTTGTGCCCTCACCGGCGCGAACGTCCGTGAAGAGCGCGAGCGCGCGATCCAGCCGCGATTTGGCCGCGGGCTGCGGGAGAGTGTCGGTGGCAGGCATGTCTCAGGCTCCTCTGTCAGCGGGTTACACATGTGAACGCGCTGTCCACTGTCAAAACCCGCAGGGGACGCCCGCGTCAGGCGGCGACGCGCGTGGTCGTCAGATCGGTACGATCGTGTGAGACAGGTTTTGCGAGATCGACGAGGTGCTGCTCCCACCAGGTACGCGCGGCACCGTTGTCCCACGTCCTGCCGAGAGACACCCGGTCGAGGCGGCGCTGGAATTCTTCGATCGTCTGGGGGCGCCGCGCGGGATCCTTTTCGAGACAGGCCAGCACCAGCGCATCGAATTCCGCCGGGATGGGCAACTCGCCGCGCTGCGATGGCGGCACCGGCGCCTCCTGGAGATGCTGCACGAACATCTTCATGGGCGTCTCCGCTTCGAACACCAGCTCTCCCGTGAGCAGGTAGTAGGCGACGCACCCGAGCGCGTAGATGTCCGCTCTGGCGTCGACGGCTCCCTCGAGAATGACTTCCGGAGCCATGAAGGCGGGTGTGCCGGTGGTCGCGTGGGCGCCGGTCATCAGCGAGTGCCCCGCCGCTCTGGGATCGCTGAACGACACCAGGCCGAAGTCGAGGACCTTGACGAAGTCGAAATCCAGCCCCATGCGGCAGACATAGATGTTCGTCGGCGTGATGTCGCGGTGGACGAGCCCCTGGGCGTGTGCCTCAGCCAGCGAGTGACACACCTGGCGCAACAGGAAGAGCACGCGTTCGGCAGGAAGCGGCCCCGACCCGCGCACCAGCGACCGCAGGTCCAGCCCCGACAGCAGCTCCATCACGTAGTAGAACGTCCGATCCTCGGTGACACCGAAGTCGAACAGGCGAATCGTATGCGGCGAGTTGAGCGCGGCTGTCGCCTGCGCTTCACGCTGGAAGCGTCGGATCATCACTTCGGCGTCAGTCTGCGTCAGGGCGCCCATCAACTCCGGGCCGGATCAGTTTGATCGCGGCGCTGCGCGCGAGCAGCCGGTGACTCGCCCGCCACACTTCACCCATCCCGCCCCGCCCGAGGAGCGCATCCAGGTGGTAGCTCCCCATGTCCTGCGCTTCGCGCAGGCTTCGACCGATCCGCTGCAGCACCTGCGACGGCAGCACCGCGACTGCCGCGCACGCGTAATTGGGCATGAAGAGCACGAGCGTGTCGGTGACGCCCGGCACAGCCGCGCCGCGCAGGTGTGCGAACCAGACTGCGATCGGGTCCGTTGTGGCGGCCAGCAGGGCCGCAGCGAGCGTCTTGCGCGGCGACGCCGGAATGATCATCGCGGCGACGAGGATCACCACCGTGTTCCACGACAACAGGCCCGACATGGCCACGACCGGCGCGTGCGTCCAGTTGTTGAGGAGCGCGACGGCGCCCGCGTTGACGACGAAATACACCAGCGCCCCGTCGATCTTCGTCTGCGCCGGCTGACGTGAAAACCGCACGTACAGCAGCATGAGTCCGGACACGAGGATCGCCGCGGCCTCGATCAGGACGTTCTTCATCGATATCTGCGAGCCGAGGGTGATCGGACGCACCAGCGCGTCCATCACGATTCCGTAGATCCACAGTCCGCCGCCAACGGCCGCGCAAATGGCGAGGCGGCGCACCTGGTCGGACAGCAGCGACGCAGGCAGTCGGCAGCTGGTATTCGTCGAGTCGGTTCCGGCCGCGGCGCTCCTGCACTGCGGCGCAAGCATTCTGGCCATGTCAGCTCCTAGGCTATGGCTGATGTCGGCGTGACCGGCACGCGCGTTTTTAATTCCTCGAGGTTGAGGACGATCGACTCGTTCGACCGGAGCAGCGCGGCGATCGCCTCTTCCCGATTGCGGGACGTGTGACGCGCCGGACCGGGTTCGAGAAACGGCCACAGCCGTTGCCTGATCGCGCTGGGCAGCACGCTGTCCAGATACTCGAGCGATGTGCCACGCAGGTGCTCATCGCTGGTCTGGAGTCCGCGGAACGCGAGCTGCAGTGGCTCGCGCGGCAACACCAGCGAGAGCAGGGTGAACACGTGCGCGAGGCTTTCGCCGGCGCGATCGCGGACGAACGCGTCAAGCGGCGATCCGCTCGCGTGCTCGTCGAGCAGCCGGCGTCCCTCCCACACGGGCCGTCCGACGTTCACTTCCTTGAGCACGATCGCGAGGATGCGTTCGCGGTCGATGCGCACGAGCGGATTGCGTTCGAGAATCGCGAACAGTGACCGGCCTGCCTGGCAGCGGACCGCGAAACGGAGATCGTCGAGCGCGATCATCAGCCCATCGACGGCGCGCTGGGACACGCACACCGAGAACACGCGCGCGAGCCGGCGACGGACGGCAAAGTCCTGGTTCGGATCGAGGAGGCTGTCGACGAACTGGCCGACGCGTTCTTCCGCCACCTTCTGCAGCGCAAAGGTCGCGTGCTCAGCCACCGCGTCCCACGCGAGCAGCGGGATGACGTGCGGCACCAGGACGGCGGGCAGCCCTTCGTCGCGTGCGAGCACGGCGATGACGCGAGCCCGGTCGCGTGAGCGCAGGTCCAGGATGTCGGTGGTCGTGCTGTCGAGCGTCACGTGCGCGCCAGAGATCTCCGCTGTCGAGGGCCGGTCGAGGGCTTCCCGTCGCAGCAGCGTGCGCATCAGCGAGCGGGTCGTGCGGTCGCCCTCGGCGTGCGGTGTCGACGCGAACCACGCATGGTTGGCCAGGCTGGTCTGCAGGGAGCCGACGTATCCGCGATTCAACCGGCTGGCCGCGAGGATCGCGCCTGCCGAGCACGCCACCGCGAACAGGAGGATCACCGGGGTGTGCACCGCCGGAACGAAGACGAGTGCCATGCGGACCAGGGCGCCGCCGGTGGCATCGCCGAGGCGATCGAACGCGACGTCGATGAGCGACTTCGCCGCGCGCTTCTCCTCCGCCGGAATGGGCGTGTAGAAGAGTTCGTAGCCGGCGCGGAACCACGAACTGCGCATGATCGACTCGCCGCCGCGTGCGACCAGCAGGCTGCCGAAGCCGGGTGCGAACAGGCCGCCGATGCTGCCGAGCAGCAGCGCGATCGACGGTGTGCTGGCGGTGGCGCCGAGTCCATAGCGCTCCAGAACCACGCGGGTGGATGAGGTCTGGAGGATGAAGGTCACGATGCTGGTGGCGGCGTAATAGAGGGCGAAGAATCGCAGCAGTTGATCGCCGCGGCCGAACGTCTCGACCGCCTGCGCCTTGAACAGGTAGTCGACCAGCGCCGCCCCGGTCGTGCCGAGGAGAACCAGCGTCGCCAGGTGTCGCAGGTACGGGGCCTCGGCGATCACGCGCAATCCTGAACGCGCGGCGATAGGCTCGGGACTGGCCGCCGCCTCGAATGTCGCATCGGACCCGACCGCAAGCCGTCGCACGAGCAGGCCGCTGACGCCCTGCAGCACCGCAAGCACCGGCAGCATCGCCGGCGCCCCGAACCAGGTGGCCGCCCGCTCCGCGACCAGCGCGGCGAGCAGGCCGCCGAGCGTGCCGGCTCCGGCCAGTTGTCCGAAGCGACGCTTCGCCGTGTGGGGGTCGAAGCGCTCGCTGGCGATCAGCCAGAAGCCGGACGCCAGAAGCGGTCCGACGGCGGAGATGTGCAGGTAGAGAATCACCGCGGATGCGGTCGGCGCGGTCGGCCGGAGCGTCCACTCGACGAGGAACAGGACGCTGCTCAGCAGGAAGGATGCCGGCACCAGGACGGACGGAATCAGGCGGCGGGCCACGCGGCCGTTCAGGCCGACGAGGATCAGCGACACCACCGAGGTCGCCACCAGCATCGCCGGCAGCGACGTAATGTCGAGCGAGGTCAGGAACAGGGTGTCTCGCAGTGCCTTGCCGGCCACGAACTGACCGGTCACCGTTCCGGCGCAGAGCATTGCCGTCACCAGCCGGTCCGCCTGTGCCTGAGTGACCCGGGGTTCCATACACCTGTCTAACGCGACGGAATGCCCTCAACCCCGCAATTCGACTCGAATCACATGCGCAGCCCGGACGCTCCGGTGTGGTAGTTTTGGCGGGCATGACGGAAAGACATCCAGGGGCCCCGGACGACATCTTTCCGCTGATATATGCCGAGTTGCGGAAGGTGGCGCGGCGCTACCTGGGACGCGAGCGGAAGAATCACACGCTGCAACCGACCGCGCTGGTGAACGAGGCGTGGCTGCGACTGGAAAACCAGCACGGCGGCGAATGGCAGGGGCGGACCCACGGACTAGCCCTGGCCGCGCAGGCGATGCGGCGGCTCCTGGTCGATCATGGGCGCCATCAGAAGCGGCAGAAGCGGGGAGGCGGGGCGGCGCCGGTCGCGCTGGATGACCTCGTCAAGGCTGCCGACACGGGTGCTGTGGCGGTGGAGGACCTCCTCACTCTGGAGGCCGCTCTGACCCGCCTCGAAGCCGTGGACCCGCGGGCCGCGCAGGTCGTGTCGCTCCGGTTCTTCTCGGGATTGTCCGCTCCCGAAGTGGCGGAGCACCTCGGGGTGTCGCTGCGGACGGTCGAAGCGGACTGGACGCACGCGCGAGCCTGGCTCAAGCGCGAGATGTCGGGGCAGGGCGGCACCGGCTCGGGCCCGGTCGCACCCTGACCGACGGCATGGCTGCGGGGCCAGACCCCAGATGCCTGCGGGGTCAGACCCCGCGGTCTGACGCGCTCTCTCTTCCGGCTACGCAATTTCAGCAGACCCCGGTCCGACCCACCGGCCAACTTCTGTGCGCCGTTGTGCCGCGCCTCGCGTTACAGTAGCCCGCACGCGTCGCCAGACCGGGGACCGTGTCATTTTTGTTGTTCTCCTGAGGAGGAGCCTGATGAAGACAGCCATTCTGAGAGTTGTGGGCATCGCCCTGATCCTGAGCCCCGCGATCGGTTTCGCGCAGAACAAGAAACCCACCGCCGCGTACTACATCACCAAGGAAGAAGTCGATACCGTCAACAAGCAGCCGGGCGTCGACCGCACCATCAAGGTGATGGATATCGGCGACCAGCATTTCTCGGTCGGCATCATCCACCGCGGCTCGACCACAGCTGCCGCGGCGCCCGCGGCTGCCCGTCCCGCCGGTGCGGCGCCTGCCGCGCCGCCGGCTAATACGCAGGCCTGTGGCGAAACCGTGGCAACTGTTCCACCGGGCCTCTCGTCAGGGCTGTACCACAACAAGCAGACCGAGGGCTACTACATCGTCTCTGGAGACGGCACTGATCGTCACCGGCGGCCACATCATCAACGGCAGGACATCGGCGCCCGACGCCGAAGTGACGACCACCCTGAACGGCCCGTCATGCAGCGGCCGCATCGGCGGCGATGACGTGGTGAAGCGCCAGGTGAAGACCGGGGACATCGTGATCATCCCGGCCGGTGTGCCGCACGGCTGGGCCGAGATCAAGGACCACGTGGATTACCTGAGCTTCCGTCCGTCGGCGGACATCCTCACCGTCGGTTACGAGCACCCGTCGCTGAAGAAGTAGACACCCCGCATCGGGCAGTCGATTCACGCGAGAGGCGTGAGCGCCGGTCACCCGGCCTCACGCCTTTTCTTTGTCCGCCCGGATGATGTGGGCCAAAGCCGTCAGGCTTGAACGTCGCCGAGGGCGCACGCGAAGGGGCAGACTGTGCGGGACCGATCCGGGGCCTGACCCGGGGGTCTGACCCCGCCGGCGACATACAATCGCGGATATGGACGGCCTGGTCGGGGAGGTGGCAAGAACTGCGTTGCTCGAGGTGGCGGCGCTGTTTCCGATCGTCAATCCCGTAGGCACGGCCCCGATCTTCCTGAGTCTCACCCGCGGCGCATCCTCCAGGACGCGGACCACGCTGGCAACCAGGATCGCCCTCAACGGGTTCGTCCTGCTCGTCGCATCGATGCTGGTCGGCTCCTACATCCTGGCGTTCTTCGGCGTGTCGCTGCCGGTCGTGCAGGTGGCCGGTGGCCTGGTGCTTACGGTCACGGGGTGGCAGCTCCTGACGCATCCGCCAGGTGAATCAACGGCAGACCGCACTGTGGCGCCGACCGATCGCGATTGGCTGCAGCAGTCCTTCTATCCCCTGACGCTGCCGCTGACCGTCGGTCCGGGCTCCCTCTCGGTGGCCGTCACCCTCGGAGCCAATGCTTCCGGCCGGATTGCTCCCGAACTGCCGGTCATCATCGCGTCCCTCCTGGCGCCGGCCTTCATTGCGGGAACTATTTACCTGTCCTACGCCTGGTCTGAGCGGCTGGAACGCATGCTGGGCGAGTCTGCCGTCAACGTGTTCCTGCGACTGTCCTCCTTCCTCCTGCTCTGCATCGGAGTGCAGATCCTCGCGAACGGCATCAAAGCATTGAAACTGCTGTGACCGACGACGATCGCAGAAACGGCATGGGGTCTGACCCCGGGGTCAGACCCCAGTTCTCTCCCTCGTCGCGGTCGCGCCTGACTTCGCACGATCTTCCGCGCTTTCCCGGCGACACCCTCTTCGACCGGCTGGCACGCGCCGTGTGCCTCGCCGGCTGCCTGCCTCGCAAGGAACTGTACGAGGCGTGGGAGGTCGCGCGCCGCGTGCGCCGGCTCTTTCGCGGCGGCCGCATCGTCGATCTGGCGGGCGGTCACGGACTGCTCGCCCAGACCATGCTGCTGCTCGACGACTCGTCGGATGAGGCGCTGGTTGTCGACCGCGAGATTCCCGCGTCGGCCCCGACACTTCACGCTGCGATCCTGGACACCTGGCCGCGGCTGGCTGGCCGCGTCCACTTCGCCGTGAGGGACCTCGGCGCCGTGCCTCTTACGCCGCACGATGTCGTTGTCTGCAGCCATGGATGCGGTGCGCTGACCGACGCCGTGCTCGACGCCGCACTGCTGGCGCGAGTCCGCGTTGCGGTGCTGCCGTGCTGTCACGACCTCGGCTCATGCGACGCGGGGCCGCTCGCCGGCTGGCTCGATCCGGCGCTCGCGATCGACGTGGTGCGCGCGACGAGGCTGGACCACGCCGGGTATCGGGTCTGGACGCAATCGATCCCCGAAGCGATCACGCCCAGGAACCGATTGCTGATTGCCGCACCGCGGTGACCGCAGCCCGGCACTGCCGCGTGGCCCACCGCTCCTCGCCGGTCATTGGGTATGCTTCCCTGCATGGCGAAGAAATACTGGCTGATGAAATGCGAGCCGAGCGCGTACAGCATCGATGATCTCGCGCGCGACCGTAAGACCAGCTGGGAAGGTGTCCGCAATTACCAGGCCCGCAACTTCATGCGCGACGAGATGAAGGTCGGAGACGGCGTCCTCTTCTACGCATCGAATGCGTCTCCATCCGGGGTGACCGGGCTTGCCGAAATCGTTCGCGAGGCGTATCCGGACAGCTTCGCGTGGAAGAAGGGTCACGAGTACTTCGACGAAGCGAGTTCGAGGGATGCGCCGACGTGGTTCAGCGTGGACATCGGGTTCGTTGAAGCGTTCCCAGCCATCGTGACGCTCGAGACGTTGAAATCCACCCGGGGCCTCGAGGAGATGGTGGTCACGAAGAAGGGCAGCCGCCTCTCGATTCAGCCGGTCACGAAAGCCGAGTACGACATCGTCGTTCGTCTGGGGCGCAAGGGCGCCTGATAGATGCCGGAGGCGTCATGAAGCTTGCTGTTCGCGGTGAGAATCCGATGGAGCGTGTGGCGCTGGCGCTCGGCATCGCGCCGGTGACCATCGTCGACACCCACATGAGCTTTCTTCGCGCCCGCGCGATCATGGTCGGCACCAAGCTGGGGATCTTCGATGCGCTCGCCGGTGGTGCCTTGCCGGCCGAGGACGTCGCGGCCCGCTGCGGCACAGCGGCAGGTGCGACGCCGAAGCTGCTGAACGCGCTCGTCGGCTCGGGGTACCTTCGGTTCAGGGACGGCCGCTATTCGCTGTCGTCGGTCGCACGGAAGTGGCTGCTGTCCGATTCGGCGCAATCGATTCGCGACAAGGTCCTGTTCGAGTTCTTCGAGTGGGCGATTGTCGAAGGGGTCGAACACTTCGTCCGAACCGGTGAAGCGCACGACCTGCATCATTCGGGTGACGGTGAGCAATGGGCCGCATACCAGCGGGCCATGCGCGTCCTTTCCGGGCTCGCCGCACCCGAGATCGTCAGGCGCACACCGATGCCGGCGGGCGCCACCCGGATGCTGGACATCGGCGGATCCCACGGGTTCATCTCGGTGGCCATGTGTCGCCGCTATCCGGCGCTGAGCGCGGTCGTGCTCGATTTGCCCACCGCGGTTGCACACGCGGCGCCGCTCCTCGCGAAGGAGAACATGGGTGATCGCGTGGTGCATCGGGCCGGCAACGCGCTGTCGGAGGACCTGGGCGAAGCGCAGTGGGACCTGGTGTACATCTCCCAACTGCTGCATCACTTCGATGAGCCAACCAATCGTGCGTTGATGCAGCGCGTCGCCCGCGCGCTGAAGCCCGGTGGGGTCGTTGCGGCAGTCGAGCTGATCAGGCCTGGCTCCCCCGGCGAGTCCGGCCAGGTCGGTGCGCTCCTGGATCTCTACTTCGCACTGACCAGCCAGTCGGGCACGTGGTCGGTCGACGAGATCGCCGGCTGGCAGCGTGCGGCCGGTCTGACGGTGAAACGACCGATTCGCCTGCAGACCGTTCCCGGAGCGGTTGAAGTTGTCGGTGGCAGGTCCAGAGCGTAGAGTCCAGAGCGTAGAAAGAGACGAAGGCAAACGGCACGAAGGCAAAGGCACGAAGGCAGCGGACAGATAGGCACGAAGCCGTGCGGCGCCCGCTGGAGGTCCCCTTCCGCCCATCGCCTATCGCCTATCGCCTGTCGCCGTCGCAGACCCTGTACTCTTTGAGCTTCCTGAACAGCGTCGCCGGGCCGATGCCGAGCATGGCGGCCGCCTTCGTGCGGTTGCCGCCGGCCGCGTCGAGGACCCCGAGGATGTGGCCGCGCTCGACCTCGGCGAGCGTGTGCGAGGTCGGTGCGACACCGGGCGAGCCGATGCCAGGCTCCGATCGCCGCACCTCGTCCGGGAGATCCTCCACCTCGATCCGCTTTCCCTGCGCCAGCACCAGTGCGCGCTCGACGACGTTCTGGAGCTCGCGGACGTTTCCGGGCCATCCCCAACGGAGCAACTGGTCCGCCGCCGCCGGCGTGAATGCGGTAATCGCCAGCTTCATGCGTGACGCGGTGTCGGTCAGCACCTGTCGTGCGATGGGCAGGATGTCTTCGCGCCGCTCGCGCAACGGGGGGATGCGAATCTCGATGACGCGCAGCCGGTAGTACAGATCCTGGCGGAAGCGGCCGGCCGCCACTTCACCGGCCAGGTCGCGATGGGTGGCGGCGAGCACGCGCACGTCGACATGACGCGTGCGGTTCTCTCCGACGCGCCGGAACTCGCGCTCCTGCAGGACGCGCAGCAACTTCACCTGCATCGGCAGCGGCAGGTCGCCGATCTCGTCCAGCAGCAGCGTTCCGCCGTTCGGCCGACTCGAACAGCCCGACGCGGTCCTGCGTTGCGCCGGTGAATGCCCCGCGCACGTGCCCGAACAGCTCGCTCTCGATGAGTGCCTCCGGCACCGCGGCGCAGTTGATGGCCACGAACGGGCGGGGCGCGCGAACGGACTCGTCGTGTATCAGCCGCGCAACGGCTTCCTTGCCGACACCGCTCTCGCCGGTGATGAGGACCGTCGTGTCGACGCGAGAGACGCGGCGCGCCTCATCGAGCACACGCTGCATCCGCTCGCTGCGGGCGATGATGCCGGTTTCGCGCTCTTCAACCTTGACCCGGGCGAGCTGTCTTTTTCGCGCGGCGAGCTGCCCTTCAGTGGACTTCAATCGCTCGGTGACGTCCTTGAGCGCCTCGTCCAGGCACAGGCGATCGAAGAACCGCCGATCGGACGAAGGACAGTTCTCCCATTCCTCCTCGGGGCGGCCGACCATCAGGCAATACGCGTCACCCTTCGCCACGCACTTCTCCTCGAAGCAGAGGATGCGCCGGCCCGCCACGCAGCTCAGATATCCGCTCGCGTAGCCCGCCAGGGTCCAGCAGACCGGCTCGGTGGACGGGCCGAGCTGCGCGAGATGCTCCTGGGCTTCGTAGGACTCGCGCCAGATCGATTGCGCGAACGCCTTCGGTGGCTCGCCCGCCGCGCGCGGGTACCGGTTCGTAGATGAGGAAGCCCTGCAACTGGTGGACGCGGCCCCCGGCGAGCTGCCATTCGTGCTCGGAGTCCCACTCGAACTGCTGCCGCAGTGCTTCGGCCGTGCGCCAGCCGTGCGCATACCCGAAGCGGGTCAGGACGCCCCGGGCCGTCACCAGCCCAAGCGTCTCCACCAGCTCGCGCCGGAGTAGTCCGAGTGCGACGGTGTTGAAGAGCAGGGCGCGGTCGCCAGCGAAGCGGATGACTCCGCCGGTCGGCTCGAATTCCAGCATCTCCCGCAGGTCGAGATCGGTTGCACGCATGACGAGAGTGTCGCTCGTTTTGATTGCCAATGGCTATCAATTTGAGCGAATCATTTCAGCTATACCGTTGCCTTCTGATGTGGTGACCCTTCAGAATCAATAACTTGCAAGGATCGTCGGATTGGCCGGCCAATTGCCTCTAAGGGTGCCGACAGTCATTGAGGCACGGGAGAGGACGTCATGGTCAACATCAGGCACGCACGTGAACGGGGCCGCACGAACTGGGAGTGGCTCGACAGCCGACACAGCTTTTCGTTCGGCGAGTACTACGACCCCTCGAACATGGGACATCGCACGCTGCGCGTCATCAACGACGACCGTGTGCTGCCGGGCGCAGGTTTCGGTGCGCATCCGCACCGCGACATGGAAATTCTGTCGTACGTGCTCGACGGCGCCCTGGAACATCGCGACAGCCTGGGGCATGGGTCGGTGATCCGTCCCGGCGAACTCCAGCATCTGCGAGCCGGCAGCGGGGTCGTGCACAGCGAGTACAACCCCTCGTCCACCGATCCGACGCACTTCCTGCAGATCTGGATCGTGCCCGGTGAACGCGGGCTGACGCCAGCCTACGGACAGCGTTCGTTCGACCGCGAACAGGCAGCCCGCGATTTCGTGCTGCTCGCCTCGCGTGACGGTCGCGATTCGAGCATTGCGCTGAAGCAGGACATCGACCTCTGGGTGACGTTGCTGGACGGCAGCGTCTCGCGCACCTTCGATGTGCGGCGGGGACGCTCCGCCTGGGTACACGTGGCGCGCGGAACGGTGGTCGTCAACGGGCGCGTGCTCAGGGAAGGCGACGCCGCGGCTCGGTCAGCGAGGAGATGGTCACGCTGACAAACGGCGATCACGCCGAGGTGCTCGTCTTCGACATCGCGTGAAGCAGGGGATCAGGGATCAGGGATCAGGGATCAGGGATCAGGCCGGTTAGCAATCAGCAATCAGCAATCAGCAATTCGCAAATTCACCTGTGTCATTGAGGAGAGTCATCATGTCTGCAACGTCAAGCGCCACAGCCGTTCGCACCTATCAGGTCGACAAGTCGCATTCCGAGGTCATCTTCCAGGTGCGTCACCTGATCACCCGGGTGCGCGGCCGCTTCTCGGACTTCGGCGGCACGATCGAGTTCGATCGAGGAGAACCCTGCGAACTCGAAGGTCGAGTTTGTCATTCAGGCGGCGAGCATCGACACGAACGAGCCGAACCGTGACACGCACCTGCGGGGGGACGATTTCTTTGCCGCCGACAAATTTCCAACGCTGTCCTTCAGGAGCACGAAGATCACGCCGCGAGGCAAGGATCTCTTCGACGTCGAAGGCGATTTCACCATCCGCGACGTCACCCGGCGCATCGTCCTGCCGGTGACCCACCTGGGCAAGGCAAAGGACCCGTGGGGCAACGAGAAGCTGGCGTTCGAAGCTGAGACGACCATCAACCGGAAAGACTACGGATTGAACTGGAACGCGGCGCTCGAGACCGGCGGCTTCCTCGTGGGCGACGACGTGAAGGTGAGCCTGTCGATCCAGGCGGCCTGAGCGATCGGAGATCAGGCGGACGGCGATCGGCGATGGGCGATCGGCGATGGGCGTGGCCCTCGGCTGGCGGCGGCGAAGCATGTGCGACGTTTCGAACAGCTCGGCTGCCGCCTATCGACCGCTACCGCCTGACCGCCTACCGCCCGCGCCTACCGCCTACGGCATACCGCCCACCGCCCGCGGTCTGCGGCCCCGACCATCCCTACCGCCACCGCATGCCATTTCGCACTATTGCCAACGGTCATGACGGCATGCTCCCGCGCTGACGGCTCACGCGTGAAACGCGATGGCCGAACTTCGACCAGAGGACCCGGTGCTGCTGTAGACTGAGGTCCTCATGGGCAGCCCTTCCGTTCCGCTGTCGATGCTCGTCACCAGGGACGTGCCGTACGAGTGGCACGATGGCGTCGCACTCGTGGCCCAACTGGTCGAGCAGGTGCGCTCGGAGCAGTCGCAGGTAAGCGATCCGCGGATTCCCGACCTTCGCGGCCTCACGCTCGAAGAGACCGGCCGGCTCGCATTCCAGCGCGACTCCGAACTTTCACAGCCCGCGATGCCCGGCGCAGCGCAGGTGCTTCAGCAACTGCTCAGCGGGAAGGACCAACCGGCTCCGCTGCGGCTGTTCGGCATGCAGGCGGCCACGGCGGAGGCGACGCCAACGCTCGAGGCATTCGCTGACGAACTGGCGAAATGGGAACGCCCTAAACGCATACCGAAGCTCGCCGCGCTCTACACCCGCGCGTTCGAACAGATCGGTCCGGCGGCGCTCACCGAAGAAGCAAAAGCGCGCGACGACCGCGCACTGAACGCGAAGAAGCAGTCGGTCGGCGGCGCCGCGCAATCGAAGGCGAAGCCGAAGAAGGCCACCGCCGCGAAGGATTCGACGGCGTCCAGCAGGATGACCGGTGTCGCCATCGTCCTGCTGCTGCTGGCCCTCGTCGCTGGCGGCGTGGCGTGGTATGCGATGGGCCGTCCGAGCCTGGAGGCTGTGCTGCAGCGGCTCGATCCCGTTCCCGCAGAAACAGCACCTGTTGCGTCGGGCGATAGCGCTGCGGACCCTTCACGAGCGGCCGCGGCGCGAGGCGGCTCCTCGTCGCACGCTCCCCGGCACGTTCGTCCCCCGGCGTCAGCAGCGCGGAGGCGGAGCTCGCCGCGGCGCGCGAGATGTTTGCGCGCCAGGAGTACGGACCTGCCAGCGTCGGCTTCGAGCACGTGCTGCAGATCCTGGGAACTGAGACGTCACCGCAGGCAGATGAACTGCGGAAGATCGCGGCCGATCTGAATGAAGTGGCACTCGCGACGGTGGCGCGCGAGGCAGCAGCTTCGAATGTCGAATATCGAACTGGCGACACGGATGTCGTGGAGCCGGTGCCGTTGTCGTATCTGCCGAACAAGCCGGACGCGGCCACTCCACCTGAAAAGCTGCAGGTACTGGAGGTGCACATCACGCCCACCGGCGATGTCGATGCTGCAAAGTTCGTGATGAACCGCCCGAGCTTCAGGAATTCGTGGTGGACCTCCGCCGCGAAAGCGTGGCGCTTCACCCCTGCGACGAAGGACGGCAAGCCGGTGCGCTTCGTGATGCGCATCGTGATGGACGATAGCGCGAACCAGCGGTAGAGCGATTGGAGCGGAAGGGCGATTGTCGCGGGGCTACACCACAGCCAGGCGACAAGCGCTCTGGACGCCGCCCTACTTCTGGACCTGCGACATTCCGTCCCGCGCCGCCTGCGCATCCGGCGTGAGCCACAGCGCTTCCGCGAAGTAGTTTCGCGCCTCGCCTTTGTTTCCCGCCGCCAGCGCCAGCAGCCCGAGGTTGGTGTACGCCGTGCTGTCGTGCGGATCGAAGCGCAGCGACGTCTGAAACGCGCGAGCCGCCAGGTCGGCTTGACCGAGCCTGGTATGCGCCGCGCCCGCCATGTCGTAGGCCGCCGCGTATTCGGCATCCGCGGCGATCGCCTGTTGCGCGGAGTCGAGTGCGGCCTGCGCATCGCCACGGAGGAACGCCGACACGGCCGCGTAGTAGCGTGTCGCTGCGGCCGCCGGCGCAGCCGCTTCGAGCGTTCGCAGCACCGGCTCGAGTTGCGTGTTGTCTCCAGCGTCCGCGTACAGCGCTGCGAGCTGTTCGCACGCGGCTGGCACAATCGGTGGATTCGCGCAGGCCTGTTTCGCCGTGTCGATCGCATCCGGCCTGAGGCCCGCCGCAGCCAGGAGGCGGGAGATCGCAATCTGTGCGTGCACGCTCGGCTTCTCGAGCGTGAGTGACTTCACCCACGAGAGGGCATCCTGCGCGCGGCTCGTCAACACGGCCGTGCGCGTGAACGACGCCAGCGCGGCTCGATCGAGCGGGTCGAGTTTCAGTGCACGGACGTAGTCGTCATAGGCCATCGAGTACGCGTCGGACTTGGCCATCATGTCGGCGCGGCCGCGCCACTGCAGAGCCGTCGCATGCTCCTTGCGGTCCCGGATGATCGCCGGCAGCGACTCCGGGTCGGTAACCGCCGCAAACGACGCATCGTTGTCGCTGGCGCTGGGGTTGTGCAGTTCACGCGGCGCCGAAAACTCCAGGCGCATCCGGTTGTCGTCCAGGATGTCGGATCCGGCGCCGTAGCGGGCCAGTTCCGCCGGCCCTGCCGCGAACAGCGAGAGCACCGAGAACGGCTCGGTCGCGCCCACTTCAGCGAGGTTGGCGGCGGCACTGGTACGGCTCCAGTTCTTCTCGATGTTTCCGAGCAGCGGCACCACCGGATCGATCGACGCGACCATCAGCACATCGTTGTCGTTGACCATCCACGCCGTGCCGTTGGGGAACACCGACGTGAAGGTGGCGACAATCGACCGCAGGTCACGCTCGCTGATGGTGTAGGTGTGCGCCCACTGGCAGATGATGCCGCCCGGCGCGAGCCGCGCGCGCGCGCCTTCGAAGAACTCGCGCGTGAAGAGCGCCGCCACGCCGGCAATCCACGGATTCGATGGCTCGGAAATGATCACGTCGTACTGCTGCCGCGAGAGCAGCAGGTGCGATCGGCCGTCACCGACGATCAGCCGTGTGCGCGGATCGGCGAGTGCCCGGTGATTCTCCACTTCGAAGAAGCGCGACGCCTCGACCACCTCCGGTGAGATCTCCACGACATCCGCGTGCCGCACCGGGTGGCTCAGGGCGGCGCCCAGCGTGACGCCGCTGCCGAGGCCGACGATCGCGATGTTGCGGGGATCCGGGTGGAGCAGCAGCGGCAGGTGCGCGACCAGCTTCTGCGTAAGCATGTCGCTGCGGTTCGACGCGTCGGTCTTGCCGTCCACCGCCAGCGTCGTGGTGCCGGTGAGCCGCTTGACCGACACCGTCGCCGGCGCGCCGTCCTTGTAATAGAGGAGCGTGCCGGCCCTCAATTGCGTGTCGAGGTCGAGCCCTCGGGGCACGAACGGCGCATAGAGGTAGACGCCGCTGGCGAGCAGTTCGCGGTCCCATTGCGGCGCCATCACGATGGCGACGACGGCGGCCGCGCTCACGATGTAGCTGGCGTTGCGCACCCGAGGCCGGACGTCGGCGAGCGCCATCAGCGCGACCGCGGCCACCACCAGCACGAACGCGGCTGCGGCAAGTGTCGTCGGCAAACCGAGCCACGGAATCAGCACGAAGCCAGCGGCGAGCGTCCCGGCGACAGATCCGATCGTGTTGACCGCATACACCAGGCCGAAGCGGCGCGCGGCGGAGTGCGCGGGATCGCCGGCGATGAACATCGCCAGCGGGAAGGCGGCGCCGAGACAGATCGCGGTCGGCAGGATCAGCAATGCGGTCAGCAGCATCCCCTGCCTGAGGAGCGCGCTGAACGAATCGGGTGACGAAGCAATCTGATGGGCCACTGCACTCGGCACGTATCCTCCCGCCAGGGCGGACGTGGCCACGATCGTCATGGCACCGGTGGCGAGGACAAGCGCGAGCCATCCCGCGTGTGAGCCGGCCTTCATCCGCGCCACGAACCACGTGCCGGCACCGGAGCCGATGGCGACACCGGCGACGACCGCGGCAAGCGTCGCAGCAAAGGCGTACGTCGTCGGTCCGAGCACCAGCGCCAGGATGCGGGTCCACGCAATCTCATGAACGAGCGATGCGAAACCTGACAAGCCCAGCACCATGATCGCCACCCACGGGCTGTGCAGGCGCCGCCCCGGTGCGTTCGACGCGTGACCGATCGGGAGGCACCGCAGGCACCATCTGTCGCGGCGTCTCGGGGTGGCCGGCCTCGGCACAGTGAGTGACGGCTCTTCGAGATCAGACTCGCTGATGCGTTCTCTCATCACGACAATCGCGACGAGTGCCGCGGCCACGCCACTGGCGAGCATGCCGATTCGAGTCGTCCCCGAGATTCCGATTGCGGGAATCAGGGTGAACCCGGCCAGCAGCGAGCCGACGGTGGCGCCGACCGTGTTCATGGCGTAGAGCGCGCTGCTGACGCGTGCCGGATTCGATGAGCGATGGGCGAACCACCGCACCGCCATCGGGAAGGTGGCGCCGAGGGCCGCGGCCGGCAGGAACACCATGGCGAGACACGACACCACGCGGATGGTCGGGAAGAGCAGACCCGGCGCGGCGTCGGCGTACGCCCATCGCAGCAGCGGGGTCAGCGCGCGCAACTCGATCGGCAGCAGCAGTGCGAAGACCACAGCGAGCAGTTCGAGCGCGATGTATGCCTTGAGACTTTGCCGCGGGCGCAGCCGCGCCGCGACGACCCCTCCTGCTGCGGCGCCAGCGGCGAGGCCGCCCAGAAACGCCGCAACCACCGCGCTGGCGGCGCCCGTCGTGTGGCCGATGTAGAGCGTGAGGAGGCGGGTCCAGCTGACTTCGTAAATGAGACCGGCGAGGCCCGAGCAGGTATACGCGAGCAGGAACAACAGGGACACGCAACCGCAGTTTACCTTGGCCCTCGGTGCTGTCGACGGAGCCATTCCTCTTCCGGTCGGCGCCTCACAAGCACCTGAATGGACAGGCGCTCTCCCTTCAGAGGAACGTCCTCCGTCGCCACCGTCCGTTGGCCGCAATGCACGGGCGCTTCGTGCGACGTGGACCTGTCGACGGTTGCTCTCCTCGTCCGGTCGCCGCGCAAACATCGCCGGAGGCATCCCTCTTCCGGTCGCCGCCTCACAAGCACTTGATCGAACGGGCGGTCTCCCTGCAGAGGGACAGCCTCCGCGGCCATTCGTGCTGCCAGGACAGCGCCGAGAGATATCACCTCTACCGCCTCGACCAATTCGGCTTACGCCCCCTCGCTTGTATGTGCTGAAAGGCGCTCTCGATCAGACCTGTCAGCTAACCCCATACAATTTCGCGCCCATGGGCGACCGGAAGAGGGATGCCTCCGCGGCGGGATCGGGATCGCGCTTGCGCGGCACGCCCGCCACAGTCACACTTCGCAGACACCGTGCGTGTCCGTGCGACGAGGCCGGGCCGCGACACACTCGCTCGTGCACTGAAAACGCGCTCACGCTCAAAGAACTCGTGGAGGCTCAGGCCGATGTCCCGATTCACACCCGCGGCCGCGCTGCTTGCGATCCTGGCACTCGCCGCCGTCGTCACCGCTGAAGATCGGTTTGCCTCGGCCGATGGCGATGTCATCGTCAAGCCACTCGCCCATGCCAGCGTGCAGATCGGGTTCCGGGGACAGGCGATCTACATCGACCCGTGGAGTGCCGCGGATCTCACAGACGCGCCTCGCGCTGGTCTGATCATCGTGACCGATGCGGACGCCGGCGGACATCACCTGGATACGACCGCTCTCTCACGCCTGCGTGCTGCCGGCGCGACGGTCGTGATCCCGGAGTCGGGAAAGCAGAAGGTGCCGGACGGCGTGGTGATGGTGAACGGGGCGAAGCAGACCGTTGGCGACATCATCGTCGAGGCGATCGCGGCCTATGACCTCACCCCCGGCGAGCCCTATCACGCGAAGGGCGCCGCGAACGGGTACCTGGTGACGCTGGGCGGCAAACGTCTGTACTTCGCCGGTGTGACTGAGTGCGTACCCGAGATGAAGGCATTGCGCGATGTGGACATCGCATTCATGCCGATGAATCTGCCCAACGGACGCATGACGCCACAGGCGGTGGCGGCCTGTGTGCAGAGCTTCCGGCCCAGGGTCGTGTATCCGTACCACTACGACCAGGGCTATACCGCTCGGCTCGCCGGCCGCGGCGATCCGTCTGGAGCGGCGACTGCCGCCGCCTCGGTGCGTGTGCTTGCCGATCTGCTCAAAGGAGTCGCGGACGTTCGCGCCGGCAACTGGTATCCGTCCCGCTGAGGTGCGTCTCCAGCGCCCCGCATCTTGACCGATGTTCGGCTCGGTTTCACGCGGACCGCGACCGAGGTCGTCCCTCTGCAGGGAGAGCGCCCGTCCACCAGGTGCTTGTGAGGCGCCGACCGGAAGAGGGATGCCTCCGTCGCCGAGGCGGGTCAGGCTGAGCAGTCAGTGCGTGCTGCTGCTGACTGGTCGACGTCTTCCCACTCTGTTTGGCTTTGCGCTCCGCGACGAGCCGGTTGAATTCAGCCTCGTCCAGGTACACCACGTTGAGCCACACCTGAAGCATGTCGTCGACGCTGCGTTCTCCGAAGCCGGCCCACACGTTGGGGTCAGGGTTCTTCTTGTTTGCGGCCGTGTTGTCGTGCACGCCGGTCATGTGCAGCATCGTGCCGGCCGGCAGCAGAGGCGCCTCGTTGTCGTCGTAGAGATAGGCGACGTGCCATCCGAAGTCGAAGTGATCGACCGAGCTGAGGACCGTGACCGTGTTGTCCAGATTGATCGCCTCGAGCGTCATCGCCTTGCCGCGCATGTGCATGTGCGGCTGAAACGCGTCGATACGCACCGGCCGCGTCAGACGCAGGTAGCCGTCGTGCCGCGCGATCGAATTCGGCGGAATCTCGAGCTCGTCGTTCGGCAGGTTGCGGAACGAGATCGACTGCACGTTGTACTTCGGCGTGTAGCCCTTCGGGTACAGGATGATCCCGAGCTCGGTCTGATCGGTCAATTCCTCGCCCGACGCGAAGTAGTGCATGTCGAAGCGGATCTTCGAGCCGGCCTTCAGCAGGCGGCCGGTGTTGTCGTTGAACGTGTCGCCGTACTTGCCGACCGCGTACTCGTGCAGCGTCACGCCGCCGGCCGGGCGTTCCCGGCGGCGCATCGGGCTCGATGACGTAGGTGACCACGTGATGGACGATCTTGCGCGTGCCCGGCTTGATCTCCATCGCCTTGATCCAGCGATCTTCGGTCAGACCCGTGTCGGCGAAGTAGTCGATCCACCAGTCCGGACCGTTCGCGTACATCTTGTGGGTCCCGTCCATCTTCACGACGAGGTCCGGCTTGCCGATGTGCCACTGGTCCTCGGGCGTGAAGGTCTGCGCGGGCGGCATGTCGGCGGGATTGCCCTGCGGCGCGCCGGCGTCCGCCCACTTCACGACGGTGGCGACCTCGTCGTCGGTCAGCGACAGGTCGTTCTTGTAGTGGCGGATGCCGACCGTGCGGTCGATATGCCACGGCGGCATCTCGCGATTGGCCACACGCGTGCGGATCGATCGCGCCCACGGCCGCACTTCGTTGTAGGTGGTGAGCGACATCGGCGCGGCGGTGCCGGCGTGATGGCACGACGTGCACTTGGCCTGGAAGATGGGCGCGACGTTCTTCGTGAAGGTCGGCGTCGCGGCCATCGGCGGCGTCGATGCGGTGCCGGTCACCGTGATCGTGAGCTGCGTATTCGTCCAGCAGCAGTGATAGCCGAAGTTGCCGGCCGACTCGCCCGAACCGTCGTCCACGACCGACTGGAGGATGTACTCGCCGGGTTCGCTGAAGGTGACCGTCGTGGAGGCCTTGCCCTCCTTGACCGGCTGCGTCGGGCGCGGCGAAGGTGGCCTTGCCCGGACCGCGGTACTTGGACCACATCGCGGTCATGCCGACGCTCTCCTCGCTGTTCCGCTTCTTCGGCCGCCCGTCGTCTGTGGCGCTCAGGCTGATGTTGAGGGGACGCCCGACCGCGACGGTCTTGCCGTCGCTGGCCATCTCCACTGCCGGGGGCAGGTTCGAGTCGATGTTGTTGATGTTGCCGCCGCGGGTCGTGCGCCGGCGGTCGATCTGCCAGACCGATTCGAGCGAGCCGGATACCGCCAGCGTCTGTCCGTGGGTGGTCAGCGTCCAGGTCACCTTCTGGGTCCTGTTGAAGTCCTTCGGCACCGTGATCTTGAAGACGTCCTTGTGGCGGCGCACCTCGAAGTGCGTCGGCTGACCCTTGTCAGGACCGGCCGGCTCGATCCGGTTATCCGGCCCGGTCGGGACGTCGATGTCCTCTTCGAAGTTGCGGTTCAGGTACCCGAACCAGAGGTTGATAGGAGCCGTCAGGATTGGTGTCGAACCCTTCATATGCCGGCGATACGGGCTGGCCGTTCCAGTGACGGGTTGGCGCGATCGCCCCAACGGTCATCGGCTGTGACTGTGCCTGCGCCAGCGTCGCCAGCAGAACGCAGTAGACGGACGCCGCGACGAGAGGCAGCCGTAGTCGACCACGTGACAGCATGACCATTCCTTTCGCCGAAAGTGAAGTGTCGCGGAGCACGAAACGTTTCGGTTCCCCGCTATTGCCCGTCAGTGTGCACAGCGCAGCGCCGGGGATCAAGCAGCAAACCGTACATAAGTGTCATCGGTTTTGAGGCGACGGTCACCGTCTGACTTGAGCCCGGGTGGCCGCAGCCCACGAATTCCGTGCGGCAGAGGCGGGAGACGGCTACCTGTCAGCAGGTCTTGACGCAAAGCTCCGACGAGCCGAGTATGTCACCAGTATCTTCAGGAGGATCACGCATGAGCTTCAGTCGGAGGCCACTCCTCGGCGGCCTGTTCGGTGCGGCGCTGATGGTTTCGGCCGGCACCACCGCCTTCGCTCAGACGCCCACGCCGGCAGCAGGCCAGCCCACGTTCGCCAGGGACGTCGCGCCGATCCTTCAGCGCTCCTGCCAGTCCTGTCACCGACCCGGCATGATGGCGCCGATGTCGCTCCTGACCTACCAGGACGCCCGCCCGTGGGCCCGGTCGATCAAGGCAAAGGTCTCGAGCCGCGAGATGCCTCCCTGGTTCATCGATCGCCACGTCGGGATCCAGAAGTTCAAGAACGACCCGTCGCTCTCGGACCAGGAGATCGACACCATCGTGAAGTGGGTGGACGCGGGTGCGCCGCAGGGTAATCCGGCGGACATGCCGAAGCCGCTCGACTTCGGCACCATGGACGCGTGGCACATCAAGGCCGACGTGGTCGTGAAGATGCCCAAGCCATACCGGCTGAAGGCCACCGGCGCTGACGAGTTCGTCGATGTGACGATCGATCCGGGGTTCACGAAGGACATGTTCGTGTCGGCCATCGAAACCCGTCCGATCAACATGGGCGGGTACAAGGTGATCCATCACGCGACGACCAACCTGATCGAGGATGAGGACGATCCGACCGGCGCCTTCCTGAACGAATACGCCATCGGCAAAGCTGCCGACGTGTTCCCGCCCGACTCCGGTCGCCTGGTCAAGGCCGGCTCGAAGCTCAATTTCAACCTCCACATGACGCCCGACGGCGAGGCCAAGGATGTGGACGTGCAGATTGCGTTCACGGTCCTGCCCAAGGAGCCGAAGTACGTCGCCTTCACGCAGCACATGGGCGACATCAACGACCTCGACATCCCCGCCGGCGCCGTGGTCCGCAACGACGGCTACTTCCGGCTGCCGCGGCCGGCGCTCATCTCGGCGTTCCAGCCGCACATGCACATGCGCGGCAAAGCGCAGTGCATGGAAGCGATCTATCCGGATATCCGTGCGGACTCGGCGCGCCCTGGACCCGCTCGCACGGAGATGCTCAGTTGCGTGAGTAACTTCAACTTCGACTGGAGCGTCACCTATCCGTACGCCGACGACGTGGCGCCGTTGCTGCCGGCAGGGACGATCATTCACATCATCTCGTGGCACGACAACAGCGCGTCGAACAAGCACAACCCGAATCCCGACACCTGGCTCGGTTACGGGCCCACGTCCATCGACGAGATGAACTTCGCGTGGGTCAGCCTGACGTACCTGGAGCAGGCCGACTTCGATCGCAAAGTGCAGGAGCGGCAGGCCGCCCAGCGGTCGACGCAGCAGCAACAGTAAAGCGCGGTCCACGATTGGCGCAGCGTCGGGTTTCGACCCGACGTCGCCCCTACGTTCATCGACATGATCAGGCAGGAACTGGCGATGAAGCGATTGACAGGTCTGGCGGCGTGTCTGGTGATCGGATTGTCGGCAGCAGGTTCTCGCGTGGCGATCGCCCAGCAACCGGGCACGCCACCTCCGACCTACACCCCCGACATCAAGTTCGCGTCGGGCCGCGAAGTGGTGCCCTACCTGGAAGGCTGGATCAAGAATCCGGATGGCAGCTTCGACTTCATCTTCGGCTACTTCAACCGCAACACCGAGCAGGAACTCGTCATCCCGCCTGGTCCTGACAACCTGGTGTCGCCCGGACCTGCCGATCAAGGTCAGCCCACCTACTTCATGACGAGGCGCCAGTTCCGGATCTTCCGTGTCCGCGTGCCGAAGGACTTCGGAGACAAGACGCTGACCTGGTCGGTTACCGCGAACGGCCGAACCGAAAAGGTGGTGGCCAGGCTCGTGCCGGCGTACGAGAAGGACGAGAACTTCATCCGCACCAACAACAACACGAGCGTCGTCTTCGGTGTCGACGATCCGAACAAGCCGCCGACCCTGACGGTCGCTCCTGTTGTGAATGCGACGGTCAACGCACCGGTGACGCTGTCGGTCGCGGTCGCGGACGATGGTTTGCCAAAGCCGAGAGTCGTGCCCAGTGCCGCCCCCGAGCGTCCGCAGCAGGAGCAGGGTACCGGCGAACCGGATCCTCTCGCGCGGTTCAAGTCACAGCGAAACAGCAGCGGTCCCGCGCGCCTCGTCGGGCCGCGCGTCACGTGGCAGGTCTATCGCGGGACAGGAAAGGTCCGGCTGGAGCAGACGCTCATTCCGGTGACCGACGGCAAGGCCGTCACCACAGCCCGCTTCTCCGCACCCGGCGCCTACACGCTGATTGCCACGG
The DNA here is from genome assembly GCA_963697745.1 of uncultured Acidobacteriota bacterium. Lineage (GTDB taxonomy): Bacteria > Acidobacteriota > Vicinamibacteria > Vicinamibacterales > CAVVIG01 > CAVVIG01. The sequence goes on from CAVOPD010000004.1 coordinate 104,657, forward strand.
CCGGTGACGGCAAGCTGAATACCTTCCAGCGCATCACCTTCGAAGTCAAGTGAGGCTGCCCGTCTCTTTTACGCAGAAGCGCCGTCTCCTTTAGGCAGAAACGGCTCGGCGTCCTCCGCGGTGGAGCGCTTTGCACGGCACCTTGAGACTACGTCCGCTCCATCGCTTCGATGTCGGCCACATCCTCGAGGCGCCCCGAAGTCAGGTAGCGCCGTGTATCCGCGGCAATGACGTTGGACAGCAGCAGCAGCGCGATCAGGTTCGGGATCGCCATCAGCGCGTTCGCGACGTCCGAGAAGTCCCACACGAAATTGAGCGTGAACACCGATCCGGCGTAGACCGCAATCACCCACGCGATCCGGTACGGCAGGATGGTGCGCTTGCCCCACAGGTACTCCGCGGCCCGCTCGCCGTAATAAGACCAGCCGAGGATGGTCGAGAAGACGAAGGTCAGCAGGCCCAGCGTGAGCACTGCCGGACCGAAGGTGGGCATCGTCTGATGGAAGGCGGCACTGGTCAGCTCCGCGCCCTTGAGTGCGCCCAGTCTCGACGGATCCTGCATGATGCTGGTGACGATCACCAGGCCGGACAGCGCGCAGATGACGACGGTATCCCAGAAGGTGCCGGTGGCCGACACCAGCGCCTGGCGGACCGGGTTGCGCGACTGCGCCGCGGCCGCGACGATCGGCGCCGAGCCAAGACCCGATTCATTCGAAAAGAGCCCGCGCGCCACGCCGTAGCGAGCCGCCATCGTCACCGATGCGCCGACGAACCCACCGCCGGCCGCCGACGGGGAGAACGCGCTCGTCACGATCAACTTGATCGCCGGCCAGAGCGTCTCCGCGCTGCTGAACAGGATCGCGCTGCACCCGGCCACGTAGGCGATCGCCATGAACGGGACGAGGATTTCGCAGACCTTCGCGATCGACTGGAGTCCGCCCAGGATCACCGCGGCGGTGATGAGCATCAGGACGATGCCGGTCACCTGGGTGCTGATGCCGAAGTTGCTGGCCGCCATGGTGGAAATCGAGTTGGCCTGCACCATGTTGCCGATGCCGAACGATGCGAGCACGGTAAACAGCGCGAAGAGGACGCCGAGCCACTTCATGCCGAGCCCGTTCTCGAGCGCGTACATCGGGCCGCCGAGCATCGTGCCGTCCTCGGTGCGCACCCGGTAGCGAACAGCCAGCAGCGCTTCGCTGTATTTCGTTGCGGTGCCGAGCACCCCGGTCAGCCACATCCAGAGCACCGCACCGGGGCCGCCGAGGCTGACTGCTGTCGCGACGCCGACAATGTTGCCGGTGCCGATGGTGGCCGCGAGCGCGGTAGTGAGCGCAGCGAACGGACTGACGTCGCCCTCGGCTCCAACCTCCTTCGTGACCGACAGCTTGAGCGCGGTCCAGAGGTGGCGCTGCATGAAGCCGGTGCGAATGGTCAGAAAAATGTGCGTGCCGAACAGGAGGATGAGGAGGGGCGGACCCCAGAGGAACCCGTCAGCGATCGTGATCCAGCCGTGAACAACCTCAATCATCGAGTCTCCAGGAGTGAGCGGCGGCTTCGCAATTCTGCACTGAAGATAGACTGCAGTCAGCGTCGCATGAACAATTCATGTCCCAGGTGCGGGGCCACGTTTGCCAGAGTGCGTCGGTCGTTCGTCGGTCGCGCGCTATTCCGGAAAGTGCAGATCTGCAGCGCGTGCGGTTACCGCGAGCGCGAATGGCGGGTGCCGTTCGCGAGCGAGGCCGCCTTTGTGTTCTCCAGATACACACGCTGCATCGAGTGTGGCGGATACCGGGTCCGCCGGCTGTCGGAGCGCGATCAAATCGATCGGATGTCGGCGCACCCGCTCAGTCTGTTGTTCGGCGTGATCCTCGCGCCGATCAACCACTGCAGTCCGTGCCGCCTGCAGTATCGCGATTGGCGCGGCATCCGGTCGTTCCACACCTAGTTCGCGCGTCCCGCGAACTCCCGCGTCTCGGTGTGGACCTTTACCTTCTCGCCTTCCTTGATGAACAGCGGCACGCGGATCTGGAGTCCCGTCTCGAGCGTCGCGTTCTTGGTGACCCCGCCGCTGGCCGTGTCGCCGCGCACGCCGGGTTCCGTGTCGGTGACCTTGAGTTCGACGTGCGGCGGGAACTGGAGACCGATCGGATTCCCGTTGTACTTCAGCACCTGGACGATGACGTTGTCGACAAGGAGCAGCCGATCGTCGCCGAGCACCTCGGCGCGCAGCGTGAGCGTCTCGTACGACTCCTGATCCATGAAGTGATAGCCGTCGGCGTCGGCGTAGAGAAATGATGCCGTGACCTGTACCAGGTCAGGTTCGCCGAACTTGTCGCCGGCCTTGAAGGTGCGGTCGAAGACGGCACGCGTGATCAGGTTGCGCATTTTGACGCGGACCAGGGTCTGGCCGCCGCGTGCGGTTGGCCGGGAGATCTCGACGTCGATACAGTGAAACGGGGCGTCTTCGTACTCGAAGAACATCTTGCGCTTGATGTCGATGGCTTCAATCAGTGCTGGCATACTCGGCGATTATTGTAGTCGCAAGTCGCCGGTCGCCTGGCAGTCACCAGGGCAAAGTCGAAAGTCACACGTCGTGCGGAGTGTCGGCTTCTGCGATGCAGACAACTGTGTCGCTCGAACCCAGACGCCTCTAAGCCGTTTCGAAATCGGGGTAGGTTCTCAAATCGGTGTAGCGTCGGGTCCTGGGATCCGACGACGCGGGCAGGGTCTGGAGACCCGCCCCTGGGTCGTCACCGCCCTACGCCGTCACTCCTGGGCGGGTGTCAGTCCGCCGACTTGTCCTGCCGCCTCACGTCGTTCGCGGCGTCACGCGCAGCGCGATCGAATGCGTCTCCTCCGACCTCTTCGTCCCCATTGGGCGGCACGCCGACGTCGCTCGCTGGCACGTCCGCACCGCCGTGGGCCGCTTCGTCATAACCCTGCTCCTGCCGTTTGGTCATGTGGTGCCCCTGCCCGCCGTCCTGCTGCTTATTGGTCATGCGTGGGTCGCTTGCATGGAGTCCGCCACTTCCAGCGGCGAACTCGTGGTCACGGTTGCCGATGAGCCATGCACGCCGGATGAGCAAGGGTGCCTTGATGGGACGATGCAGGCCGCCGGAGATGAAACGTTCAAACTGGTGAGCTAATCTGTAGAGATGCTTCAGCGCACCGACGACCTCAGAATCACCGAGGTCCGGCCTCTCATTCCGCCGTCCATCCTGCTGGAAGAGATTCCCATCAGCGAAACCGCGTCGAACGTGGTGTCCGATACCCGCGCGGCGGTGGCGGGCGTGATCGGTGGCAACGACCCTCGCCTGGTGGTGATTGCCGGTCCATGTTCGATTCACGACACGAAGGCAGCCCTCGAGTACGCGGTTCGCCTGAAGGCGCTCGCCGATCGCTATGCCGGGCACCTGATCGTGTTGATGCGCAGCTACTTCGAAAAGCCGCGCACGTCGGTCGGCTGGAAGGGCCTCATCAACGATCCGGACCTCGACGAGAGCTACCACATCAACAAAGGGCTCCGGCTGGCGCGGAAGCTGTTGCTCGATGTGAACGACATCGGACTGCCCACGGCCTCCGAGTTCCTCGATGTGCAGATTCCGCAGCACATCGCCGACCTCACCTCGTGGGTCGCGATCGGCGCGCGCACGACGGAAAGCCAGGTCCACCGTGAGCTGGCGTCGGGATTGTCCATGCCCGTCGGTTTCAAGAACGGCACCGACGGCAACACGCAGACCGCCGTGGACGCGGTGCTCGCGGCGCGCTCGCCGCACTGGTTTCCGTCGGTCACCAAGCAGGGCGTCTCCGCGATCTTTCATACGACGGGCAACGAGAGCTGCCACGTCATCCTGCGCGGCGGATCGCGGACCGGGCCGAATTACGAACCGTCGCACGTGAGCGACGCATGCGCGAAGCTCGCGGCGAAGAACCTTCCGGACACGGTGATGATCGACTGCTCGCACGGGAACAGTCTCAAGGACCACACCAGGCAGAAGGTCGCCGCCGCGTCGATCTGCGAACAGGTGGGCGCCGGGTCGTGGCGCGTGTTCGGGACGATGATCGAAAGCTACCTGGTCGAGGGACGGCAGGAGTACCTGCCGGGCAAACCGTCGGTGTACGGACAGAGCATCACCGACGCGTGCATCTCGCTCGAACAGACGGAGCCGATTCTCGAACAGCTTGCCTCAGCCCAGCAGAAGCGAGGCGGACGGTAGAATTTTGCAGTTAGCGAGTTAGCGAGTTAGCGAGTTGGCGAGTTGGCGAGTTGGTGAGTTGGTGAGTTGGTGATGCGGACCGCGTGATGTCGAGCATCTGGTGATCCGCGGTGCCGCATTCCGGCCCTGCGATCCACCAGCGGTCCAGGCTCCGGTTCACCAATTCGACGATTCGCCAATTACACTGAACGGCATGGCGGCGGACGCACCTTCGGCAGGCTCGGGCGGCAGCGTCGGGTTCATGCTGCGGGCGCTGCGCTACCGGAACTACCGGCTGTTTTTCGGTGGCCAGATCGTGTCATTGACCGGGTCGTGGATCACCATCACGGCCACCAGCTGGCTCGTCTATCGGCTCACCGGCTCGGCGCTGCTCCTGGGCGTCGTCGGCTTCGCCTCGCAGTTCCCGTCCTTCCTGCTCACCCCGTTCGCAGGTATTTACGTCGATCGCTGGAACCGCCATCACCTGCTGGTCGGCACGCAGACGGCGTCGATGGTGATCTCGTTCGTGCTCGCGGGGCTCACCCTCTCCAGCACCATTTCGATCCCGTGGCTGATTGCGGTCAGCGTGTGCCAGGGCGTCGTGAACGCGTTCGACATGCCGGGCCGGCAAGCCTTCGTGGTCACGCTGATCGAGGACAAGAAGGATCTGGGCAATGCCATCGCCCTGAACTCGTCGATGTTCAATGCCGCGCGACTGGTCGGCCCGAGCGTGGCCGGCGCACTCATCGCGGTGTCGAACGAGGGCTGGTGCTACTTCATCGACGGCGTGAGCTACCTCTCGGTGATCGCGGCGCTGCTGGCCATGCGCATCAGCGCCAGTCCCCGACGAGCGCCGACGCGTGAGGGTCCGTTGGCACAGTTCCGCGAGGGGTGGCACTACGCGTACAACTCGAGACCCATCCGTTCGGTCATCGCCCTCATCGCACTGACCTGTCTGGTCGGTGTCCCGTACACGGTGCTGATGCCGGTGTTTGCCGCGGAGATTCTCGGCGGTGGTGCGCACACCCTCGGTTTCCTGATGACGGCATCCGGTGGCGGTGCGTTGCTGGGTGCGCTGTGGCTGGCGTCGCGCCGCACGACAACCAGCCTCGGCCGAAACATCCCGGTGGCCGGCGCGATCTTCTCGTGCGGGCTGATCGCGTTCGCCTTCTCCCGCGTCCTGTGGCTGTCGGTCGTGCTGCTGGTCGTGGCCGGCTTCGGCTTCATGGTGCAGATCGCCTCGAGCAACACGCTTCTCCAGACGATCGTGGAAGACACCAAGCGCGGACGGGTGATGGCCTTCTTCCTGATGGCCTACTTCGGCACCACCCCGTTCGGGAGTCTCGTGGCGGGCGCCGCCTCCGCGCGTATCGGCGCGCCTTTGACGCTGGCCATCGGTGGAGCGCTCTGCCTGATGGGCGTGACCTGGTTTGCGACGACGCTGCCGTCGCTGCACCGCGACATCCATCCGATCTTCGCTCGCCTGGGCGTCACGCCGCCGCCGGTTGATCAATCGGCCTAGTCTTGGACGGGCGTAGCGTCGGGTCTTTAGCGACCCGACGGCCAGGGCGGGTCTGACCAGCCTCCGCCAAGGCCTTCGGCGGTCCGCCGTAGATTCAGCGAAGGGCGGAAGACCCGCCCCCACGCTCACCACGATCAGCCCTCAGGCCTTGCGGCCGGAGAGCGCGCGTTCGTACACGGCGTGCATCCTGGCTGCCGCCGCGGACCATGTGTAACCCTCCGCAATGGATCGGCCCCGCTGCGACATCCGCTCGACCAATGCGCCGTCCTGCAGGAGCGAGCGCATCGCATCCGCCCACGGCCGTGTGCCGAGCGCCACGATCAGACCGGCGCCGGCCTCGGCCGCTTCATGAAACGCGCAGTCGGCGCCGAGCAGGACAGGAATGCCAGCCGCAAGCGCGTGCAGCGGCTCCTGGGCGAATCCAACGTCGCCGGCTGGCCGCGCAAACAGATCGGCGACCGCGAATGCGGCGCGCGTGTCGGCAAGGGTAAGGCGGCCTGGAAACCGCACGCACGAGTCCAGCTTCAGCGCCGTCACCTGTGCACGCGCCTGCGGCAGGGCTCCAGCGTCCGGCCCCGCGATCACCAGCTGCGCACCCGGCACGTCATTTCGCAACTGCGCGAATGCTGACAGCAGCACGTCGAGGCCTGTGCCCTCGGAGAGCCGGCCAAGGAAGAGCACGACCGGGCCGGGCGCGAGCTCGAAGCGTTGCATCGCCGACGCTCGCTCCGGCAGCGTTGTGAAGGCTGACAGGTCGAACCCGGACGGGACGATCGCGATCTGCTCGTCGCGCAGCGCCAGGCTCCGATGTTCGTACAGCGCGCGGATGTTCCGGGCTTCTGCATCGGAGCCGGCCACCAGCTGTTGCACGCGGGCCAGCAGCCGATCGCCCACGATCCGGTCCCAGGCGCGATGGGTCCATGTCCGGTCAGCGCCGCTCTCGATCGTGCCGTGCGGCGACACGACGAGGCTGACTCCTGGAGGCGCAACGCTGGCAACACGGACGTTCTCAACCGTGCGTACTTCGTGCAGGTGGACGATCGCGCTCTGTTGCTCGGCGAAGAACGCACGTGCGCTCCGCGCGATGCCCATCGGCGTCGACAGACGCAGCCAGGTTTGCGTGGCACTACTGACGTTCCGGACACGGACGACGCGGATGCCGTCCGCATGAACGTCGCCGGCGGGGAGTCGCTCGTGCGGGGCGAGCGCATCAGTGGTGAGAACTGAGACGTCGGTACCCGAGGGCAACCTGCGCGCGGGCAAGCGCGGCAACCTCGTGAGCGACGCTCCCGTACGCCCAGGCGGGCTCGAGGTAGGGCGTCACGTGCAAGACGCTCAGGGCAGAGAGGGTCATTCAGGACTGACGCAGCCAGGCGATGCCGACGACGACCAGTGCGATGGCGGCGAGCCGCTCAGGCGAGTAGCTCTCGTGCAGCACGAGCGCGCTGAGCACCACGGCAGCAATCGCTTCCACACCGAGGACGAACACGTAGGACACGCCCATGTCGGCCTGCTTCATCCCGAACGCCTGGAACGTTGCGCCCGCTGCGAAGAGCGCCAGAAACGCAAGCGACGGCAGCAGACGGGAGACGCCTTCCGACTGTTTCATGAAGAGTCCGCCAACGGCGTACGCGACAGCGGCCAGCACGAGCATCAGCAATGCCATCTCCCAGCGTAATCGGGATCAGCGTGGGTCGGAAGTGAGCGGCGAGATCAGCGTGTCAATGTAGCCGTTGCGGGTCAGCGTGTCCTGTGCCGTCTGGGCCGCCTCGCGCGAGGTGAAAGGACCCGCAATGACCCGGTACCAGGAGCCTGTCGGGTCGAGCCGGACAGTCGCCGCGATTTGCATGCCGCCGAGCGCATCGACAACCGTCTGTGCACGCGGCTCCGTCTTGAATGCGGCCACCGCAATCTGGAAACTGCCCGGCGCTGCCGGTGGGCTGGGCACGGCGCCACCAACCGTCTGCGTTGATGCGCCCGCGATCGGCGCCGCAGCGGACGGTCGCGGCGTCGATGCAGGACGGGAGGGTTCGGACACCACGGGCTCCGCCCCGGCGACTCCCGTGCGCCCGCCGCCACCTGGCGACGCGGGGGTTGCGGCGCTCGCTGCCGAAGCGGGTGCCGCAGCGGAGGGACTTGCCATCGTCGGCTGCGGTGCGGTCGACGGCTCGGCTGGCGCCCCACCTCTCGTCCACCACCATGCGCCGCCTGCAAGGAGCACCACCGCAGCGACCGCCGCAGCCAATTGCGGACTGCGCTGCCTGGTGGGCAGACTCATCGCAGCGGGCGTATCGAGTCGCAGCCGCTCGGCTGCTTCGGTGACCGCGCCTGGTTCAATCGTCCGCATCTTCCGTTCGTACGCGGTGTCCAGCGCCCGGTCGCACAGCGTGTTCACGAGGCGGGGGATACCACCAGAGATGCGGGCGACGGCTGCGACCGCGGCCGGCGAGAACCGCGCGACCGCAGGGCTGACCGCCGACACGTCTCCGCCAGGACCGGCCAGAGCACTGGGCGACGCCGCCACCGCGAGCCGCCGCTCGATGTAGTCGCCAACCTCTGATTCAGACAGCGGCTGCAGTTCGCATCGGCGGGCGACCCGCTGGTTGATCTGCTGCATGTACGGCCTGCCGGAGCAGGTCGTCGAGTTCCGGCTGGCCGACGAGGACGATCTGCAGCAGCTTCGCCTGGTCCGTCTCGAAGTTCGACAGCAGGCGAATCTCCTCGAGCACGCGTGGGCTCAGCCCCTGCGCTTCGTCGATCATGATCACCGCGTGCGCCTGCAGCGGAATCAGCGATGCGAGGAACTGCTGCAGCGTCGAGACGAACTGATGCCGTGTCACGTCCGAGATCGGGCCGGCGGCCGGTGCATCGATTCCGCTCATGATGCCGAAGTCGGTGAGCACTTTGCGCAGCAGGTCCTCGACCTCGAGCCCCGGGTCGAGAATCACCGACAGGAACGTCCTCGACTCGAAGCTCTCCAGCATCGATCGGCACAGCATGGTCTTGCCGGTGCCGACCGCACCCGTCACGACGATGAGCCCTTCGCGTCGTCGAAGGGCCGAGGTGACCTGCTCGAGGGCGTGAGTGTGTGAACGGCTGTGGTATGCGAAACGCAGGTCGGGCGTGAGGCTGAATGGACGCGCCGCCAGTCCGAAGAATTTTTCGGCGGGGCTCGGATCGATCTGGGGGCCGGCGGCTTTCTGGGGGCCTGCGGAGTTCAACACTCGGACAAGAATAACGGCAAAGCCGCTGAAGATGCACGCTGCTGCCGGAGTTGGCTCGCCGCGATGAAAATCGTGGCACGACGAGTGCGCAGCCCGCGAATCAGGCCATCGCCTTTTCCGGCCGCTTCAATGGCGGCAATCCGAATGGCTTCCTGAACGAGTCGTACGCCGTACCGAACAGGGCGGCGCCGGCAAGCGCTCCCGCGAGTGCCGCAAGCGCGTACACCTTGCCCTCGCCGATGTTGACGAGAATCGGCCCCGGGCACATGCCGGTGATCGACCAGCCGACACCGAACAGCAGGCTGCCAACGACGGTGCCGCGGTTCATCGACTTGCGTTCGATCTGAAGCGGGGCACCGGTGATCGTGCGTGCGCGCTGTTTGAGCAGCCACAGCCCGGGTGCGGTGAACAGGACACCTGTTGCAAGAACGCCGTACAGCTGGAAGCGCTCGAAAAGGAACATCCCCTGGATGTAGTTGTAGTCCGCGGCGCCAGACCGGCTGAGCGCAAAGCCGAAGACCGTGCCGAGCACGAGATAGAGCATTGTCATTGCGGCCTCTTCCGCTCACGCGCAGCACCACGCGATAAAGAAGCTGCGTGGTCACGATCCCCGCAGACATGAAGCAGCACGACGCGACGATGCTTGGCCACTCGAAATTGGAGTTGCCGAAGATGCCGTGACCGCTCGTGCATCCGTTGGCGAGCCTCGTTCCGAAGCCGACGAACAAGCCGCCGGCGAACATCCAGGCCAGCTTTCCCGCATGACCGAGTCCGAGCGTCGTGTCCAGCATGCCGAGCGCCCACGTCGGCGACCAGCCGCCGCCGAGTGCTGCCGAGAGGAAGCCGCCAAGCAGCAGGCCGGCCAGGAACGGGAAGCGCCACGGTCGGCCGGTAGTCACCGCGCTCCGCTGAAAGTACGGGTGATCGAGGACGAGGCCGCACGCGTCCTCCAGGCCGCTCGACACGCCCAGCCGGCGATTCGCGACGAAGAGCAGTGTCAGGGTGACCGCCGCAATGACGAAGCCGGCGAGCGCCCAGTGGATCGGCGCAAGGCCGTGCAGGATGAGGGGCATACGCACGCAGTCTACAACGCGAGTGCCGATGCGTAACTGTCGAGCCTGCTATGATCCGCGCACAAGGATTCAGTGTTTCAGGAAGTGTCGGGCCTCGAACAGCGCCTGTCCGAACTGCAGGCCCAAATCGATCGGCTGACGATCTCGCTCCAGCTCTGGCGTGACGGTCAGGAACGGATCACGCCCGCGGACGAGCGGCTGTCTCGCTTCGCCGACGAAGTCGCGGATTTGCTCGACGAGTGGAACACGATCGGCGACAGGCACGCGCAAGCTGTCGACGCCCTGGAACGGCAGATTGCCGCGTTCGCCGCCATCGAGAATCCACTCCACCACCAGTCCGCGGAGCGTTACCTCGCCCTGCGGCAGATGGTGCAACAGGAGTGGGCCGCTCTTCCGCCGGTCCAACTCGAGCCAGCCGGCGCTCGCCGCGAGCAGGCGGCAGAACTGACGCACACCTGCATGTCGGCGGCTGTGAACTCGCCAGGCACGCTTCAATCGGACGACGCACTGGCTGCCGGTGAACGTGAACTGCAGCGCGAACTCGCAGAAATCGTCCGGCTCCCGGTCGATGCGCTCCAGGCCGTCCATGCGTTCCCGGTTGTCCATTCGATGGCGGATGTCCATTCGCTCCCGGAGGTCGATTCGCTCCCCGATGGCCATTCGCTCCCGACGGTGGATTCGCCCGCGGTGCAGTCCTCCGACCACATCGGAGACGAATTTCGCCCGGCCGCGCCCGAGCCGGTCGCGCGGGTGGCAGTGGAACCACTCGACCCTGAAGTGCAAGTCCTGCTGCGTGAATCAGACCAGCGCGCTCTCGACCTGGTCGAAGCGCATCGTCGCCTGCAACGGACCCTCGTTTTCGTCGTCGTCCTGCTGGTGATGGCCGTGGCTGGCGGGACGTGGTGGGTGAGCACCCTGCAGCGGCGCATTGGCGCGTCGTTGGAGCGGTTGAGCGCGGTGGACGAGCGTTCGGTCCGCCTCGCAGCCGCTGCCGCGGAGCAGGTGTCCACAGCAAGGGCGGACGCGGAACGCATCTCCGCTGCCGAGCGCAGCACGTCGGCCGCTGCACAAACCATGAGCGCGGTGCTCGCGGCCCCGGACCTGATCCGCTATGGCCTGACCGGCGTGGACGGACCCGCGACGGCGCAGTTGCTCTGGAGCCGTTCGCGTGGCCTCGTCCTGAGTGCCGCGCGGCTTCCAGCGCTGGCGGCGGGGTCAACCTATCAGGTCTGGCTGCTCACCAGTGACGGCGCCATCAGCGCCGGCGTCATCGCACCAGACGAGAGTGGTCGTGCGACCCTGGTCATCGCGATCTCTCCGCGGGTGCGGCCGGTCCTGGGCGTATCGATCACCGTCGAGCCGAGCGGCGGCAGTCCCGCGCCGTCGGCCCATGTGGTCGCAATCAACAGGCCCGTTCCGCCCGCGCCGGTTCCCTGACGCATTGACCGAGGCCCTGCGATGAGGCTGTTCCTCAGCGATCTGCTGGCCCTGGCCGGACGCCTGTCCGATCAACCGGATCCCGATTCCGGGCGCGAGCGATTCCGCCGCCTGCTTTCCGGGTCGGCCGGCGTCGTCGACAACATCCGCCAATGGCTCGACGATGCGCGGCACTCGCCCGACGATCAGTCGCAGCGTGCGCTCACCGACCTGGTCGTGGCGCTTGGACGCCATCTTGGCTTCGGCGTCTCCTACGGTGCATACGAGCGGCCGTTCGGCGCGGTGCGCTTCGATGGGGCCTGGCGGTCGCCAGGTGTGGCGCGCGTGGTGCTCGAGGTTCGTACCGATCGAACGCGTCCGTATAGTCCGGACGATCTCGCCCGCACCATCGCGGCGCTGCCCGATGTGGAGCCTCCGGCGGGGGATGAGCAGACCGTCGGCCTGTGCGTGGTCGTGCCGCTGCACGGGGCGCGGCGACGCACGGATGCGCCGCGCGAGCGAGTTGCGCGCGCAAACATCCACGTGCTGCCGATCGACATCCTCCTGTCGCTCGTGGAACGCATTCGCGCCGAGCAGATCACGCACGAACAACTGGCCGCACTGATGGTGTCCGGAGCCGATGGTTCAAGCGTCGCGCGGTTGCTCACGGAGGCTTCCGCCGCTGCTGCCTCCGACCCGGCGGCGTCGTCGCATCTCTCGCTGGTGCCGCGTGAGGAACCGCCCGATCACTGGATTGCCACGATCGTCGGCGACGAGGGCGCGACGCCGCAGCAGATCATTGACGCCGTGGTGTGTGGCCGTCAACTGCTGGGGGTCAGCGGAATCGGCATCTTTCCAGCCAATGCGCGCGCACGGGATCGCGTGTGCTTCTTCGTGCGAGGGACCGGCGTGGTCGGGCACGCGCAACTGAGTTCGCAGGCCGACCCGATGGCCGCTCCGCTCCGCAATGCCGGGAGGTTCACGGCGGTGTTCACCCTCGAGCACGTCGAGCTCTACGAGTCGCCGGTTCCGCTCGATGTCTCGTCGCCGGCGCAGCGGCTCGCAAACCGAACGCCTTTCGAGGCCCCGGGTCCGTTTCTCTCCCCCATTTCGCAGCGTGATTTCGCCAGCCTCACCGGGGGCCGTGCCTCCCGTCTCACCAGCTCCCAAAGTCCGGCGTAGGCCGGGGCACGTTGGACGGGAGAGTTCCGAAAACTCGCCAAATCGCCAGTTCACGAATTCACCAACTGCTCCACGCGAGGCTCTGGTTAAATGGGACGATGTCCCGGGCTCCGCGGATCCGTGTCCTCGTCGCCTTCACGCTGATCCTCCTCGTTGCGGGGGCGGCCATGGCACAGCGGCGCTTCTTCGGACGCCAGCAGGGACGGGAGGTCGACGTCCAGAACCAGCCGTATGACGGCCGGTTCACCTTTGTGCGCGTCAAGTACGCCACCGCTCCGGGCGGGTTCTGGTATCAGGGACTGCCCTCCTGGGCGCACGGCTACCCGATGTCGGAAGACAACCTGATGCGCATCATGGACGAGCTGAGCATGCTCGGCGCGAGGACGGATGCCTACAACGCGTTCACCCTGGACGATCCGGAGATCACCAAATATCCGATCATCTATCTCACCGAGGCTGGATGGTGGACGCTGACCGAGAGCGAGGTGGCCGCGTTTCGCGCCTACCTGCTCAAAGGCGGGTTCACCATATTCGACGACTTCAAGCTGCCAGGCGAGTTCGGATCCGGCGGCGGAGGCTGGGATACGTTCGAGGAGAACATGAAGCGCGTGCTGCCTTACGCGAAATTCGTCGACCTCGAACCGTCGCATCCCATTTTTCATACCTTCTTCGAGATCAACTCGCTGCGCGACTTCCCGCAGGCCTACAACTCCGGGCCGCCGATATTCCGCGGCCTCTACGAGGACAACGATCCGAAGAAGCGCCTGCTGATGGTGGTGAACTACAACACCGACATCTCGCAGTACTGGGAGTGGTCGGGCCGTGGGTTGCGTCCGTTCGACGAGACCAACGAGGCCTACAAGCTCGGCGTGAATTACATCATCTACGGGCTCACGCACTGAGGTGCGGCTCCCCACCTCCCCAGACTCACGAATTCACCAACTCACCAACTCACCAACTCACCAACTCACCAATCTCACGAAGTCGCGGCCTCGTGAATCGTGTTGGATGGAGCAGCGGCTGGGCCTGGCGTCTCGTGAATGCGCTTACCTGAAGAACACCAGCGTCACGAGGATGAACACCGGAATGAGAACGGACCCACTGTAGAGCATGTAACCGCCGAAGCTCGGCATGCGAACGCCTCGCGCCTCCGCGATGGAGCGGACCATGAAGTTCGGGCCGTTGCCGATGTAGGAGTTCGCGCCCATGAACACTGCACCGGCGCTGATTGCCGCGAGCATGCTGTGCGGCACCCCGACCACCTCGGCCGGCAGGTTGAGCCCCTGACCGAGGGCAAGGAATGTCAGGTAGGTCGGTGCGTTATCGAGAAACGACGACAGCATCCCTGTGGCCCAGAAGAAATGCCAGGGCTCATGGACCCCGAGTGCGGCGCCGTGCGCGCGCAGGATAGCCAGCGCCGGCACCATCGTGAGAAAAATCCCGGCGAACACGGCGGCGACTTCGAGGATCGGATGCAGGGAGAAGTGGTTAGCGTGCCGGATGTGGTGAGACGTCCGGAGCCAGGAGATCAGCGAGAGCGTCACCATCGCGCCCTCGCGCCAGGGTGCGGACAGGAACGCCGCCGCCGCGACAATACCGGCGAGCAGCACGAGGTTCTCGCTGCCAGTTACGCGGATCGGCCGCTTCTCGGCGCGATCGGCCGCGAGGCTGCGGGCCGGTTCCCTGCCGTGAGCCCGTGTGTCCCACACGAAGTAGATCGCGAGCAGCAGCCCGCAGGTGAAGGACCACTGCGGCAGCAGTCGCAAGGTCCATGTAAACGGTACGCCCTGGAGATAGCCGAGGAAGAGCGGCGGGTCGCCGAGCGGAGTGAGCGAGCCGCCGATATTCGACACGAGGAAGATGAAGAACACCATCGTGTGCACGACGTGCGTACGCTCACTGTTGGTATGAAGCAGGGGGCGAATCAACAGCATGGAGGCGCCGGTCGTGCCGACGACAGAGGCGAACAGCGCGCCCGCGCCGAGGAATACCGTATTCACCCATGGGGTGGCCTCGAGATCGCCATCCATCAACACGCCGCCGGAAATCATGAAGAGGCTGCCGAGCAGGATCATGAACGAGACGTAGTCGCGCCCGCTATCGATCAGCGCATGCGGGGCATTCGCGGCGTACAGCACCAGGACCGGCACACTCAGCACCAGCGACACGGCAAGCTTGCGGATGTTCGATTCCCAGAAGTGAGGGGCGGCGAGCGGTACGACAGCGATGCCGAACAGCAGGCAGGCAAACGGCGCAACCCAGACGAGGGAAGGAACGAAGGTCGTGTGTTCCATCCCGACCGAGCCTAGTGCCTGGGTCAGCCGTGCGTCAAACGTACAAAGGTGTTCCTCTGGCTCGAGGGCGCGCGGCAGCTCGAAGGCGCGCGGTAGATCGGGTTGCCGGTTGAATCTGCCCGGTTGCTTCGCTGGCGTCTGTCGAGGGCGTCGGTCGCGTGGAAGAACATCGAAGAAATATGTGCGGGGGTTTCGATTTTCTTCGCAACAGGTTACGCTGTGCCGGTTCGATCCGGTCTTCAATTCCGCGACACAGATCAGCGTCGACTTTCGACACACATCAGCGGCGACACGCGGCGGCAACGCGCGCGGTCAGGCGGCTCGGCGTCAGATGGATGCGGGCCAGGCAATGGCGGCTGGGACCGACCGCGGCGGACCAGTGCGGGAACGGCGGAGACGCAGGCGCGCGATGGGAGTCGGCGCCTGGGCGGCGAACCGGCAAGCGCCGGAAAAGCGACGGTTTCATGCGTATTCTGGGTGGAACTTGACGGCTACGTGAAATGTTTCACAAAATAGTTGTCGCGCCACGGCGCCAAACACTGTAAGCTCCCTGAGACTCGTTCGGCAGTATCCCTCTCTAGTGGTGCAGACCTGCGCCGAGAGTGCGCTCTGCCCCATAACGGACTGATGTCGCAGATCTTTTCTCGCAGCGCAAATTCCATCTCCCGCGTCAGCATCGTTGGCGCGGCTCTCCTCATCGGCCTGCTGCTTGGGCTGGTGTACGAGCTGGGCAACTCACCCTGGGTCACGCGGCAGAATGTCGCGCGCGAGCAGCCGATCCAGTTCAGTCACGAGCGGCACGTGGCAGGCAACGGCATCGACTGCCGCTACTGTCACACGTCGGTCGAGCAGTCCCGCTTCGCCGGCATCCCGCCGACGAAGACCTGCATGAACTGTCACTCGCAGATCTTCGCCAACGCCCCGTTCCTCGAGCCGGTCCGTGCGAGCTTCAACTCGAACACGCCGCTTCGCTGGACGCGGGTGCACGACCTGCCCGACTTCGTCTACTTCGACCACAGCATCCACGTGAACAAGGGCGTGGGCTGCACGACCTGCCACGGTCAGGTCGATCGCATGCCGCTCATGTGGCAGGCCAGCTCGCTGCAGATGCAGTGGTGCCTCGATTGCCACCGCAACCCCGAGCGGAACGTGCGGCCTCGCGAGGCGGTGTTCCGCGTCGATTATCAGCAGCCCTCGTCGCTCAAGCCGGTGACGGTGGGCACCACGACATTCACTGACCAGCTCGAGCTCGGCAAGGCGCTGGTCGCCGAATATCAGATTCAGAAGCTCACAAGCTGTTCGACGTGCCACCGATGAAGACCGGAAAAGAGTTCTGGCGTACGCTGGACGAGTTCGCCGACGATCCGTCTTTCGTCGAGCGCCTTCACAACGAATTCCCCTCACAAGTCGAAGCGATCACGGACCCGACGACGCGTCGGACGTTCATGAAGCTGATGGGCGCATCGTTGGCCCTCGCCGGCGTCACCGCCTGCACGACCCAGCCGGAGGAAGCCATCGTCCCGTACGTCCGGCAGCCCGAGGACCTGGTCCTCGGCAGGCCGATGTACTACGCGACAGCGATGGCGATGGACGGCGTGGCCACGGGGCTGCTCGTCGAGAGCCACGAGGGGCGTCCGACGAAGATCGAGGGCAACCCGCAGCATCCCACGAGTCTCGGGGCCGCGGACGTGTTTGCGCAGGCCTCGATCCTGAACCTCTACGACCCCGACCGCGCCCAGTCGCTCACCAACCTCGGTGACGTCACGTCCTGGGCGGCCTTCATCGTCGCGATGAAGGCGGCGCTCGCCGCACAGCTGCCGCTGCAGGGCGCCGGAATCCGCATCCTGTCGGAAACCGTCGGATCGCCGAGCCTCGGCGCACAAATCAAGGACTTCCTCGGTCGTTTCCCATCCGCACGCTGGCACCAGTGGGAGCCCACCGGCCGCAACAACGCGCGGGTCGGCTCGCAGCAGGCCTTCGGCGAGTTCGTCGATGCGCAGTACAGCTTCGACAAGGCTGACGTCATCCTGTCCCTGGACGCGGATTTCCTCGGATGCGGTCCTGCCAGTCTGGCGCACGCGCGTCAGTTCGCGGCGCGGCGCCGCCCGGAGGAAGCCGATCGGATGAACCGGCTCTACGTCCTCGAGACGATGCCGACGTCAACCGGATCGCGGGCCGACCACCGGCTCGCCCTCAAGCCGAGCGAGA
Source organism: uncultured Acidobacteriota bacterium (assembly GCA_963697745.1). Lineage (GTDB taxonomy): Bacteria > Acidobacteriota > Vicinamibacteria > Vicinamibacterales > CAVVIG01 > CAVVIG01. Next base: position 121,775 of record CAVOPD010000004.1, read on the forward strand.
TTCCCGAAGTGGCTCGCCAGATTGCCGCCGGCGTCGGGGTCGGTGCGGCAGGCACAGCCACAGCCGGATCGGGCGACGCGCAGAAATGGGCTGCCGCCATCGCCAAGGATCTGCAGGCGCACCGCGGCACGAGCCTCGTCATCGCTGGCGACGCGCAGCCGCCCGCCGTGCACGCGCTGGCGCACGCGATGAACCAGGCGCTCGGCAACGTGGGACAGACGGTCGTCTACACGCAGACCGCGGAAGTCGAGCCGATCGATCAGGTCGCATCGATTCGGGCGCTCGCCGCCGACATGGAGGCTGGCAAGGTCGACCTGCTGATCATCCTGGGCGGCAACCCGGTCTACACCGCGCCGACGGATCTGAACTTCGCCACGGCACTCGACAAGGTGCAGACGCGCGTCTACCTGGCGCAGTTCATCGATGAAACCGCGGAACGGTGCCAGTGGCAGATTCCCGAGACGCACTTCCTCGAAACGTGGAGCGACGCGCGCGGCCACGACGGCACCGCGTCGATTGTCCAGCCGCTGATCGCGCCGCTGTACAACGGTCGGTGCGCGCACGAAGTGATCGGCGTGCTCAGCGAACGTCCGGAGCTCGCGCCCTACGACATCGTCCGTGAGTTCTGGGCGAAGGCGCGGCCGGCTGCGTCGCCGGATGCTTTCGATCGCGAGTGGCGGCGGTGGCTGCATGACGGCATCATTCCCGGCACGGCCTTTACGCCGAAAACCGTCACGCTGTCGGCGCAGGCGGTCGGTGCGCAGGCCGCGGAAACCGGCACCGGCATGGAGATCTGCTTCCGGGCGGACCCGGCGATCTTCGACGGGCGCTTCGCAAACAACGGCTGGCTGCAGGAACTGCCCAAGCCGATCACCAAGCTCGTGTGGGACAACGCCGTCATGACGAGCCCGGCGACCGCTGAGTTGCTCAGGGCCACCAACTCGCCGGCGACGCGCGGCGGCGAGCACGGCACCATCGACAGCGACGTCGTCGAACTGCGCTACAAGGGGCGTTCGATCAGGGGTCCGGTCTTCGCGGTGCCCGGTCATCCAAACGACTGCGTCACGGTGCACCTCGGGTACGGCCGCACGCGCGCCGGCCACATCGGCACCGGTCCCGGCTTCAACGCCTATGCACTTCGCACCGCCGACGGGCTCTGGTCCGGGCGTGGCGTCGAGGTTTCGCTCACCGGCGACTCGTTCCCGCTGGCCTGCACGCAGTATCACCACCTGATGGAAGGGCGCGGCATGGTCCGCGCGGTGACGCGCGACGAGTTCGTGCGCGACCCGAAGTCGGTGCACGAAGGGTTCGAAGCGCCGGCCCGTACGATCACGCTGTATCCCGATTTCAAATACGAGGGATACAAGTGGGGCATGTCGATCGACGTGAACTCCTGCATCGGCTGCAATGCCTGCGTCGTTGCCTGCCAGGCGGAGAACAACATCGCTGTGGTCGGCAAGGATCAGGTGCTCCGCGGCCGCGAACTGCACTGGCTCCGCATCGACACCTACTACGCGGGTGAGCATGCCGAGACCGGCGAGCTGGAGACCTACTTCCAGCCCGTGCCCTGCATGCAGTGCGAGAACGCACCCTGCGAAGTGGTGTGTCCGGTCGGCGCCACCGTGCACAGCCACGAAGGGCTGAACGACATGGTGTACAACCGCTGTGTCGGCACCCGCTACTGCTCCAACAACTGTCCGTACAAGGTCCGCCGCTTCAACTACCTGCTGTACTCCGACTGGAACACGCCGAGCTACAAGCTGGGTCGCAACCCTGACGTGTCGGTTCGCAGCCGCGGCGTGATGGAAAAGTGCACCTACTGCGTGCAGCGCATCACCGCCGCGAAGATCGAAACCGGAGCGAGCCGGGCGCCGCATTGCAGACGGCGAGATCAAGACCGCCTGTCAGCAGACCTGCCCGAGCGACGCCATCGTCTTCGGCGATCTCAACGATCCGAGCAGCCGTGTCGCGCGGCTGGCAGCCGAGGAGCGGAACTACGCGCTCCTGGCGGATCTGAACACGCGGCCGCGGACGACGTATCTGGCGGCCGTTCGGAACGTGAATCCGGAACTGAGCGCATAGGATGGCACAGAGCACTCCGCCTCTCTCCGATCGGATGGAGCCGGTCGCCGGGTCGGGCACGCCAATCGTGATCGCGCCGGGGCATACGTTCGCCTCGGTCACCGACAAGATCAGCTCCATCGTCCTCACCCAGCGCACGCCGATCGGCTACTACCTGGCGTTGATCACGGCCGCCGCTCTGGCCGGCCTGCTGCTGATCTCGCTCTCGTATCTGGTGGTCAAGGGCATCGGCATCTGGGGCAACAACATCCCGGTCGGCTGGGCGTTCGACATCACGAACTTCGTCTGGTGGATCGGCATCGGTCACGCGGGCACGCTGATCTCGGCGATTCTCCTGCTGCTGAAGCAGACGTGGCGCACCTCGATCAACCGGTTCGCCGAGGCGATGACGCTGTTCGCGGTGGCCTGCGCCGGCATCTTCCCGCTGTTCCACACGGGACGTCCGTGGCTGGCCTACTGGCTGTTCCCGATCCCGAACTCGATGCTGGTGTGGCCGCAGTTCCGGAGCCCGCTGATCTGGGACGTGTTCGCCGTTTCGACCTACGCGACCGTGTCGGCGCTGTTCTGGTACGTCGGCCTGGTGCCGGACGTCGCGACGCTGCGCGACCGCGCGCAGAGCAAGACGGCCCAGCGCATCTTCGGGATGATGGCGCTCGGCTGGCGCGGTTCGGCGCGCCACTGGCACCGTTACGAGACCGCCTACCTGCTGCTCGCGGGCATCTCGACGCCGCTGGTCGTCTCGGTGCACTCGGTGGTCAGCTTCGACTTCGCGGTCTCGATTCTGCCTGGCTGGCATACGACGATCTTTCCGCCGTACTTCGTCGCCGGCGCGATCTACTCCGGCTTCGCCATGGTGCTGACCCTGGCGATTCCGATGCGCATCATCTACGGCCTCGAGGACTTCATCACGATGCGCCACCTGCAGAACATGGCCAAGGTCATGTTGCTGACGGGATTGATTGTCGCGTACGGGTACGCAATCGAAGGCATTCATGGCCTGGTACGGCGGCAACGCGTATGAAGGTTTCATGATGATGAACCGCCTGACCGGACCGTACTGGCCCGAGTACTGGGCGCTGATCTCCTGCAACGTCATCATTCCGCAGCTGCTGTGGTTCAAGAAGATCCGGATGAACGTGGTGGCGCTGTTCATCCTGTCGATCATCATCAACATCGGGATGTGGCTCGAGCGGTTCGTCATCATCGTGCTCAGCCTGCACCGCGACTTCCTGCCGTCGTCGTGGGGCATGTTCCGGCCGACGTTCTGGGACTGGTCCACCTACCTTGGCACCATCGGGTTGTTCCTGACCCTCTTCTTCCTCTTCGTGCGACTGCTTCCGGTGATTTCGATCTTCGAAATGCGAACGATCGTCCCCGAAGCCAAGGTCCAGGAAGGGCACGGGCACTGAGATGAGCGCGAGCATTCCTCCTCCCGGAATCCACGGCATGATGGCCGAGTTCGAGAGCGCGACGCAGCTGGTCGCGGCCGCGAACAGGACCCGTGAAGCCGGCTTCGTCGACGTGGATGCGTACTCCCCGATTCCGATCGAGGAGCTGCACCACGCCATCGGCTTCAAGTCGACCAAGCTGCCGCTGATGGTGCTGATCGGCGGGCTGCTCGGCGGCACGGCCGGTTTCTCGCTCGAATACTGGGTGTCGGCGATTGCCTACCCGTTGAACGTCGGCGGCAAGCCGCTGGTCAGCTGGCCGATGTTCATCCCGGTCACCTTCGAGTGTTCGATTCTGGGCGCAGCGCTGACTTGCGTGTTCGGCATGATCATGCTGAACAAGCTGCCGATGCCGTATCACCCGGTGTTCAACGTGCCGCGTTTCGCGATGGCAACCCGCAACCGTTTCTTCCTCTGCATCGAGGCCACTGATAAGCAGTTCGACCTCGACCGCACCCGCGCCTTCATGGAGACGCTGGGCGCGCACGAGGTGACCACCGTTGCGGAATAGGTTTTCAATGGCCAAGCAACTCAGACACGGTCGTCTGGGCCGGCTGATCGGCGCCTCGGCGCTTCTGCTGACTGTCGCCGCCTGCCGCCAGGACATGCACGACCAGCCGAAGTACCGCGGCCTGCGCGGCTCGGATTTCTTCGCGGACGGCCAGTCGGCGCGACCGCTCGTCGCCAACACGGTGCCGCGCGGACACCTGAACGACGACACGCTCCTGCAGACCGGCAAGGAGGGCGACAACGACACCACGGTGTTCCCGTTTCCGATCACCGAGCAGGTGATGGCCCGCGGACAGGAGCGCTTCGACGTGTTCTGCTCGCCGTGCCACGGCCGGACCGGACTCGGTGACGGCATGGTGGTGCGCCGCGGCTATCGGCGTCCGCCCGCCTTCAGCGACGAGCGGGTCCGGACGGCTCCGGTCGGACACCTCTTCGACGTCATGACCAACGGGTTCGGCGCGATGCCGGACTACCAGGTCCAGATTCCGGTCAACGACCGGTGGGCCATTGCCGCCTACGTGAAAGCGCTCCAGCTGAGTGCCTACGCGCCGCTCGAGGATGTGCCCGCGGCCGATCGCGGCAGGCTGGACGAGAACCGCACCAATGGGGTCGCCGAAACGCGCACTCCGGAGACCGAGAGAAGGTAACGACATGGCCCTCAGGGAGACCGCAGAACACATCTTCCCGGAACTCGCGCAGCACCAGCGCAAGTTCCTGCTGGCGGGCGCGGCCGGCGCGGTGCTGTCCGCGATCGGCTACGTGACCAGCCCCGAGCAGTTCTTCACCTCGTACCTGATGGCCTACATGCTGGTGCTGGGATTGACGCTTGGCGCGCTGGCGTTCTCGATGATTCACCAGCTGTCAGGTGGCGCGTGGGGCGTGGTGGCGCGCCAGTCGCTTGGCGCCGCGAGCCGCGTCCTGCCGTACGTCACGATTCTCTTTGTGCCGATCATCCTCGGCATGCCCCACCTCTACGAGTGGACGCACGCGGACGTTGTCGCCAATGACGCGGTTCTTCGCGGCAAACAGGCGTATCTGAACACGCCCTTCTTCGTGATCCGCGCGGCGATCTATTTCGTCGTCTGGAACGGGCTCGCGTTCTTCCTGAACAAGTGGTCGAAGGAACAGGACGAAACGGGGAACCCCGTTCTTCCGCTGCGGATGCAGCGGCTGAGCGCCGGTGGCCTGCTCGCCTACGCCTTGACCATGTCGTTCGCGTCGTTCGACTGGGTGATGTCGCGCGACCCGCACTGGTTCTCGACGATCTACGGCGCGCTCGTCATGGTCGGCCAGGGACTGGTCGCTTTGGCGTTCCAGATCGTCATGCTGTCGTGGCTCTCGAAGCGCAAGCCGATGAGCGAGGCGCTCACGCCGACCTATCTCGGCGACCTCGCCGGCCTGATGTTCGCGTTCGTCGTCCTGTGGGCCTACATGTCGTTTTCGCAGTACCTGATCATCTGGTCGGGCAACCTGCCGGAAGAAATCATGTGGTACCTGCACCGGATGCAGGGTGGCTGGGTGGCTATGGGCATTGCGCTGGTGGTGTTCCACTTCGCGCTGCCGTTCTTCCTGCTGCTGATGCGCGGCATCAAGCAGAACACCGGCCTGGTCAGCAAGGTCGCGATCGCCATCATCTGCGCGCGCCTCCTCGATCTGTTCTGGCTGATCGCCCCGGAAACGCATCATGACGGCCTTGTCGTCAGCTGGATGGACATCGTCATTCCGGTCACGTTGTTTGCACTCTGGGTAGGCCTCTACCTGCAGCAGCTCCGGCAGCGTCCGCTGCTGCCGCTCCACGATCCACAGTTCGAGGACATCCTTGGTCCGGTGTTCGCGGCCGGCGCGAACCCAGGCACGGCGCACTAAGCCATGGCGCATACGCACTCCACCCCCCCGACACCCGGCACCGCCACGAGCAGCGTCGAGGCCGATCACGTCAATCTTCGCGGCGTGTTCGGTTTCGGCATCGGCCTCGCTGTCGTCACCGTCATCGTCCACCTGGCGATGGTCCTGATGTTCCGGATCGAGGTGAACGCCATCGACGCGGCGAACCCGCCGAAGGTGTTCCCGCTGGCGATCCCGCAGGACGAGCGGCTGCCGCCGCAGCCGCGCCTGCAGACCAATCCGAGGCAGGAACTCGCCGATCTGCGCGCCTCCGAGGACGAGCTCCTCAAGGGCTACCGCTGGGTCGATCGCAACAACAACATCGTCCGGATCCCGGTCGCCGACGCGATGAAGCTGACGCTTCAGCGGGGCCTGCCGTCGAGACAGCAGGCCCCGGCCGCCGCGGCGCCGACACAGGCAACACAGGCAACACAGGAAAAGAGCAGGTAAGTGAAGGGTGTTATCCCGGCGGCGGCTGCACTTTCGATCGTGGCAGCCAGCCTCATCGCCACGCCAGTTTCCGCCCAGATGACCGGAGCGCCGGCGGCAGGATACCTCGCCGCGCCGGGCTCGCCGTCGCAGGGCATGCCCCAGCCGCTTCGCGAGATCGGCTTCGATCAGAACATCAACGAGCGGCTGCCGCTCGATGCCCAGTTCCGCGACGAAGAGGGCAAGACCGTCACGTTGGGCAGCTTCTACGGCGAGAAGCCGGTGCTGCTCGCCTTCGTGTACTACACCTGCCCGATGCTCTGCACGCAGGTGCTGAACGCGATGACGGCCACTATCAGCACCCTGTCGCTGGACGCGGGCAAGGATTTCGAGCTGGTGCTGGTCAGCTTCGATCCGCGTGAAACGCCGGCGCAGGCCGCAGCGAAGAAGGCCGAGTACCTCCATCGCTACAAGCGGCCCGGCGCCGATGCCGGCTGGCATTTCCTGACCGGCGACCAGGCCGAGATCAAGCGGGTCACCAGCGCTGCGGGATTCCGCTACGCCTGGGACGAACAGACGCAGCAGTACGCGCATCCCACAGGCATCATCGTGACGACGACCGACGGGCGGCTGGCGCGCTATCTGTTTGGGATCGAATACGGGCCGCGGGACTTGAAGCTGGCACTGGTCGACGCATCGGATGGCAAGGTGGGAACAGTGGTCGATAACCTGCTCCTCTATTGCTATCACTACGATCCGATGACCGGGCGGTATGGCGTGTACGTGATGCGCGTGCTCCGGGTTGCCGGAGTGGCAACCGTACTGTTCCTTGGAACGTTCATTGTGGTGATGGTGCGGCGGGAGAAATCCCAGCAGAACGCCGCGCTGTGAGCCCTCAGCCCTAGGCCCTTATCTATGCGGTCCGGTACGCTTTTCTTCCCAGAAGTCGCCTCCACGATGGCCCCCCGCGTGGATGCGCTGTACTTGTTCCTCGTCGGCCTGACGGCGTTCTTCAGCATTCTGATCGCCACGCTGGTCGTCGTCTTCGCGGTCAAGTACAAGCGGCGCTCGCCGAACGAGATCGGCGCGCGCATCCACGGCGGCATGGCGCTGGAAATCGCCTGGTCGGTGATCCCGCTGTTCATCTGCCTGGGCATCTTCGTCTGGGCGTCCGGCATCTTCTTCGCGATGGCGAGGCCGCCGGCTGAAACGATGAACGTGTACGTCGTCGGCAAGCAGTGGATGTGGAAGTTCCAGCATCTCGACGGACAGCGCGAAATCAACGAGCTGCACGTGCCGGTCGGACGTCCCGTCAAGCTGATCATGACGTCGGAAGACGTCATCCACGATGTCTTCGTTCCCGCCTTTCGCGTCAAGGCCGATGTCATTCCAGGCCGCTACACGCACCTGTGGTTCGAGCCGACCAAGGCCGGCGAGTATCACCTGTTCTGCGCGGAGTACTGCGGCACCCGCCACTCTGGCATGATCGGCAGGGTCGTCGTGATGGAGCCGGATGACTACCAGGCGTGGCTGAGCGGCGGCCTCCAGGAAGGCTCGCTCGCATCGGCGGGCGGCAAGCTGTTCCAGGATCTCGCGTGCAACACCTGCCATCGCCCCGACGCGCAGGGCCGGGGTCCGGTGCTGCAGAACCTGTTCGGCAGGCAGGTGTCCCTGCAGTCGGGCGAAACCGTCGTCGTCGACGAAGCGTACGTTCGCGAGTCCATTCTCATGCCGAGCGCGAAGGTGACCGCCGGCTTCCAGCCGATCATGCCGACCTTCCAGGGGCTCGTCAGCGAGGAGGGCCTTCTGCAGCTGATTGAATACGTCAAGTCGCTGAGGACGGACAGCCCGGTCGAAGCGGTGAGACCGAACACCGGTGGACCCGCGGCGAACGAGAACACGCCCGCGCAGAATCCACCCACGCGGAATTAGGGCCAGAAACGTGAACATGTCCAGCAGTACGGTTGCCATGCCGCCGACGAACTACCTGAGCAACGGCCTGACGCTGAAATCGTGGCTCCTCACGAAGGACCACAAGCGCATCGGGCTGCTGTATCTGGCCGCCGTGACCTTCTTTTTCATGATCGGCGGCGCGTTCGCCGTCGCGATCCGGCTCGAGCTCGTTACGCCCGCCGGGGATCTGTTGTCGGACGAGACCTACAACAGGGTCTTCACGATGCACGGCGTGATGATGGTCTTCTTCTTTCTGATCCCGGCCGTGCCGTCGGTGCTCGGAAACTTCCTGATCCCGCTGATGATCGGCGCGAAGGATCTGGCGTTTCCCAAGCTCAACCTCCTGAGTTTCTATATCTACTTCGTCGGCTCGCTGTTCACGATGTACGCGATCGTCAGCGGCGGTCTCGACACCGGCTGGACCTTCTACACGCCGTTCAGCACGGTGGCGTCCACGTCCGCGGTCGTCCCGGCGGCGCTCGGCATCTTCATCAACGGCTTCTCGGGCATTCTCACGGGTCTGAACTTCATCGTCACGATCCACAAGATGCGCGCTCCGGGGATGACCTGGTTCCGCCTTCCTCTGTTCGTGTGGGCGCATTACGCCACCAGCCTGATCCAGGTCCTCGGCACCCCGGTGCTCGCCATCACCATCGTGCTGGTGGCGGCTGAACGTATCTTCGGCTTCGGCCTGTTCAACCCGGCGGTCGGCGGCGACCCGGTGCTGTTCCAGCACCTCTTCTGGTTCTATTCGCACCCGGCCGTCTACATCATGATCCTGCCGGCGATGGGCATCGTCAGCGAACTGGTGGCCGCCTTCTCGCGCAAGCAGGTCTTCGGCTACACCTTCGTCGCCTTCGCCAGCATCGGCATCGCGGTGATCGGCTTCCTCGTGTGGGGCCATCACATGTTCGTGTCGGGCGAGTCGGTGTATGCGGCGCTGGTCTTCTCGGTCCTGAGTTTCATCGTCGCCATTCCGTCCGCCGTCAAGGTGTTCAACTGGACAGCGACGATGTACAAGGCGTCGGTGTCGTGGGAGACGCCGATGTTCTACGCCGCCGGGTTCATCGGTCTCTTCACGATCGGCGGCCTGACCGGGCTGTTCCTGGCGTCGATGGGCCTCGACGTCCACCTCACCGACACCTACTTCATCGTGGCGCATTTCCACTACGTCATGGTGGGCGGCACGATCATGGGTTACCTCGGCGGCATGCACTTCTGGTGGCCGAAGATTACGGGCCGGATGTACAACGACCTGCTCGGCCGCATCAGCGCGGTGATCATCTTCGTCGGCTTCAACCTGACGTTCTTCCCGCAGTTCGTGCTCGGCTACCTCGGGATGCCGCGCCGGTATCACGCGTATCCCGAAGAGTTCCAGGTGCTGAACGTCCTGTCGTCGGCCGGTGCCTCGGTACTGGCCATCGGCTACCTGATGCCGCTCTTCTACTTCGCCTACTCGCTCAAGTACGGCGAAATCGCCGGCGACAACCCGTTTGGCGCCGTCGGTCTCGAGTGGAACACGACGTCGCCGCCGCCGACCGAGAACTTCACGGTCACGCCGGTGGTGACCTGGGAAGCCTACGAATATCCGACTCCCGTGGAGGGTCACGTTGTCTAACGGAGCGGCAGTCGCCCACGAGCAGCAGCACCATCCGGCGCTCGCGCATCACTTCGAGAGCCTCGAGCAGCAGACCGATGCGTCGCTCCTCGGCATGTGGATCTTCCTCTGCACCGAAATCCTGTTCTTCGGCGGTGCGCTGATGGCCTACATGATCTACCGCATGTGGTACCCGGATGCGTTCGCCATCGCCAGCAGCGAAATCGCGATTCTGCCCGGCGCCATCAACACCGCGGTGCTCATCCTCAGCTCGCTGACGATGGCGCTGGCAGTGCACGCCGCCCAGACCGGCGAGCGCGGGAAGATCATGTTCTTCATCGTGATCACGATGATCCTGGGAGCCGCGTTCCTCGGGATCAAGGGCTACGAATACCACGAGAAATACCTCGAAGGGCACATCCCCGGCTTCGGTCTCGACTTCCGGTTCGAGCCCGAGTACCAGAAGAACGCACAGATCTTCTTCTCGCTCTACTTCGTGCTGACCGGCCTGCACGCGCTGCACATGATCGTCGGACTGGGGATCATGACCTGGATGCTGATCTGGGTGAAGCAGGGCGTCATCACGACGGAGTATTACAGCCCGATCGAGATATCCGGGCTCTACTGGCACTTCGTCGATATCGTCTGGATCTTCCTGTTCCCGCTGCTGTATCTCATCGGGCGTCACGTTCATCATGTCTGAGCACAACACCCATCACATCGTTCCGAAGAGCATCTACTACACGATCTTCCTCGCGCTGATGGTAGGCACCGGGCTCACGTGGTGGGTGGCGACCATCGATCTGGGCGCGATGAACAATGTGATCATGTTGAGCATCGCCGTGACCAAGGCCACGCTGGTCGTGCTGTTCTTCATGCACGTGAAGTACGGCACCAGGCTGACGTGGGCCGTGGTCATCGGCAGTGTCTTCTGGCTGATCATCATGCTGGCGCTGACGATGAACGATTACGCCACGCGCGCCTGGCTGCACTACGGATAGTTCCAGGCCCGACCCGCCTGAGCGACCCGCCTGACCTGCCCGACCTGCGTGTCTATCTGTCAGTCTTCAGCTTGCGGAGCGACACCTGGCCGAGCCTGAAGTAGTCGATCGCATCACCGAGGATGCGCGCGGCCTCCTCGGGGGCATGAAACCCATTCGAGTTCTCTGACTCGACGAAGTCCAGGTAGAACTGCCCGCGCCGCTGCATCTTCCTGCCTTCGGCCAGATCCCCCTCTGACGCGCCGTTGTTCTTCGAAGCCTCGAGGTCCGTGATCAGAGCCATCAGGGCGTCCATCGTGCGGTTGCGCAGGACGAACGTGCGCTCCTGGATCGTTTCGGCCCTGGAGAGCAGCTCCGCCTCGGACCACTTGTGGCAGGTCTGGCACGCCCTGTTGATGTTCAGCAGCGGGCTGCGCACGTGATGGTCGCTGATCTTCTGTGCTCCGACGCGCGTGTAGGGCATGTGGCAATCGGCGCATGACACACCCGACCGCGCGTGGATCCCCTGGTTCCACATCTCGAATTCGGGATGCTGGGCTTTGAGCGTCTGGGCACCCGTCACAGCGTGCGTCCAGTCGCTGAAGCCGGTCTCGTCGTAGTAGTCGGCAATCTGTTCGACCTTCAGCCCCTTCGACCACGGATAGGTGAGCCGCTTCTCGGCGCCTTTGAAGTGGTACTCGACGTGGCACTGGCCGCAGACAAAGCTGCGCATTTCCTGACGCGTGGCCATCGTGTTCGGGTCGTAGTCCTTGATTCCTTCACCGGCCTTGAGCGCGCGAATGCCTTCGAGGAACCCCGGCCGCGTCACGCGCAGCTGCATCGTCTGCGGATCGTGGCAATCGATGCAGGCGATCGGGTGCGTCACGTGCTGCCGCGCCTCCTGGTAGGGCATGTGGTTCATGGCTTCGAAACCCTTGATCAGGTCGCCGCCGCCAGCCTGCTTGTACGGCAGATACACCGATGCGTGACAGTGAATGCACGTGCCCGGCTGCTTGAACTGCTGGACGCGCTGCGTGAAGGTCTGATCCTCCAGCATGTAGGCGTGGCCGCGCTTCTTCCGAAAGTCCACCGAGAAGGCGTAACCGGCCCACATCCGCTTCAGTCGGGGATCCTCCTCCAGGCGCGACTGCGCGACCACGGAGCGGGGGTCGGCATCCGTCGGCGTCTGCGGCAGTGCCTCGCTGCCGCCGTACTTCGTGCGCTGCTGATCGATGGTGCGGAGATATCCGTCATACTGCAGGGGAAAATTCTTGCCCCAGATGGCCGGGTCCTCTGTTTCGTCAGTGAGTTCGACGACGCGGAAGAACGAGTTGCGGGCCTCCTGCTTGCGCTCGAAGATGTTCACCAGCAGCGCCGTCAGACCCGCCGCACCAAGGGCGGCGACGAGAATGAGCGTGATCAGGGTGCTTCGCTTCATCGGTTACTCCGGAAACGGGTTTGACACGGCAGCGAGCTCCTGGTGTCCAACCGAACTGTGACAGCGAATGCAGGAGAGTTCGTCCCCGCGCACGTGCGCGGGAGTGCCCATCGCCTGCACGATGTCGTCATGGCATCGCCGGCATGCGCCCTCGGTGATCTGGCGGTCGCGCGACAGAATGTGAATCGGTTCGTGGAAGGAGCCGGTCGTGAAATAGAACGAGTGCCAGAACCCGTTTCTCACCTTGGTGGCATATTTGCCAATGACATCGTGGGGCGTGTGGCAGTCATTGCAGACAGCCACCGAGCGATGGCTGCTCTTGGCCCAGGCCTCCAGCTGCTCCTGCATGACATGGCAGTTCGCGCACGCCGCCGGGTCGTTCTGGAGGTAGGCGTAGCCGCGGGCATACACGAAGGTGTAGCCGCCGATCCCAGCCAGGCTGCCGACCAGCAGCGCCGCGACCAACGCGGTAATCTGCAGGCCACGCATCAGGCATCTTAGAATGAAGTGAGAGCAATGTTGAACTCAGCTTTGGCGGCCAGCACGCTTTGACAGAGGTTCGATGAGCGAACGCAAGTATCGACAGCGCGGATACCAGGACGAAGGGCCACGGGACCGCACCCGCAGCGGGCCGCCCGAGCGCAAACCACCCGAGGAGCGAGCGCCCGGCCGTCAGTTCCAGAGCGCCTCCGGACCGAAGACCCCGAACCTGATGGCCTCCCACGAGGTGTTCAAGTGCGCCCGGTGCGGCAACAAGCTGGGCGTGCCGGTGACGCCGGAGGACCGCTGCGCGCGGTGCGGTGTCGACGTCCACAGCTGCATCAACTGCGTGTCCTTCGATACCGGCAGCCGCTGGGAGTGCAGCCAGCAGGCGCTGGTCGCGCGCATCACGCCCAAGGACGAGCGCAACACGTGCGCGTGGTTCGAGCCGCGCACGACGGTCGAGCGCCAGACCAGCACGCAGGTCGCTCCCAACACCGCGCGGCAGGCGTTCGACGATCTCTTTAAAATTTGACGATTGGACGATTTGACGATCTGAACGATTTGGCGCTGAACGATTGGCCATGAACGAGCTGATGCCAGGTAGAGACATGTCATGTCGCTGATCTCCGCCGCCGATCAGGTGAGGCTGCGGACCGATTTCGAGGCGATGACCGGTCCGGTGCGGCTGCTGTTCTTCACGCAGACGTTCGGCTGTGACACGTGCCTCCAGACGCGGCAGGTCATCGACGAACTGCCGCTGCTGTCGTCGCGAATCACGATCGACGAAGTCAACATCGTGCTGGAGCGCGAGCGGGCGCTGGCGTACGGCATCGATCGGGTTCCGGCTCTCGCGCTGATCGGCCAGGACGAGCAGGGCCGCGAGCGGGACTCGCACATCCGCTTCCTCGGCACGCCCGCCGGCTACGAGTTCATCTCGCTGGTCCGCGCCATCCTGCTCGTCGGCGGAGGCGCGTCCATGCTGTCTGCGGAGAGCCGCGACAAGCTCGTCAGCCATCGATCGGCCGATGAGCATGCACGTGTTCTCGACGCCGACCTGTCCGCACTGTCCCCGGGCCGTGACGCTGGCGCACGAGATTGCCTGGGCGAACCCGCACGTCACCGCGTACGCCGTCGAGGCGACAGAGTATCCCGGATCTGGCGCGCCGCTACCGCGTCACTGGAGTGCCGAAGACGGTCGTCAACGATCGGGTCGAGATCCTCGGAGCCGTCCCCGAAGACACCTTCATCGAGCAGACGATCGCTGGCTTCAATGGTCCGCCACCGGCAGACATGGCCGAGTGAGCGCCCGATGAGCACCAGGGCCTGGACCGCCGGCGCGATCCTCCTTGCGGCCGCGCTCGCATCTCAGGTGGTGTTGCGCAGCGAAACGGCGGTCGTCCTACCGCTTCAGCTTCCCTGAGCCGCAGCACCACTGGATGTGGGTCGAAGCGTCGTTTACGGAGCTGTCGTCAGCACCGCTCGAACTTCGCATGAGCCGCATCGTCGCCGGGCCGCTATTCACTGCACGACTTCGCGAAGAACGTCTACGACGTGGAAGCCGTCGGCCCCGACGGCCGTGCGCTGTCGACTGACGCGTCCGGACGCCTATGGCTGGACCGTCCCGGAGCACGGCCCGGCGGTCACCGTTCGCTACAAGGTCTTTGGCGACTTCGTGGACGGCACTTATCTCGCGATCGACCCGACGCACGCGCACCTGAACATGCCGGCGTCGGTGATGTGGGCTCGCGGGCTCGACGATCGCCCGTTGCGGCTGGCGTTCGTCGCCGCCGGACGGCGTTCGCTGGGAGGTCGCCACCCAGCTCTATCCGACCGATCGCCCGCTGGAGTTCACCGCACCGAATCTGCAGTACCTGATGGACAGCCCGGCCGAGTTCGGGCCGGTGTCGATGCGTCAGTTCTCCGTCGACGGCCACGACGTTCCGTTTCGCCGCGCATCACACCGGCACGGCGGCGGAGCTGGACGGCTTCGTCGACGACGTCCGCAGAAATCGTGGCGGCCGAACACGACATCTTCGGCGAATTCCCGACCTACGAGCCGGGCGCGTACACGTTCATCGCCGACTATCTGCCCTATGCCAGCGGCGACGGCATGGAGCACCGGAACAGCACGGTGATGACCTCGGCGAGCGCCATCCGCACCGAACGCGGCGGGGCTGCTCGACACGGTTGCCCACGAGTTCTTCCACAACTGGAACGTCGAGCGCATCCGCCCGCGCTCGCTCGAGCCGTTCGATTTCGAGCGCGCCAACATGTCCGGCGAGCTGTGGCTGGCCGAAGGATTCACGCAGTACTACGGCCCGCTCTCGATGAGCCGCGCCGGTGTCGCCGACCTTCGCGAGACCGCTCGACGACTTCGAACGACCTGATCACGTCGGCGCTGCTGTCGCCGGGGCGCAGCGTGCGGTCGGCGAGGAGATGAGCCGGATGGCGCCGTTCACCGATGGCGGCACGACCATGCGACCGCGACGAACTGGTCGAACACCTACATCTCGTACTACCCGTTCGGCGGCGCTATTGCGCTGGCCTCGACCTCGTCGCTGCGCGAGCGCTTCGACGGGCGTGTCACGCTCGACGATTTCATGCGGGCAATGTGGCGCGTCCACGGCAAGCCCGCCGCGCCCCGGCCCGGCTACGTCGCCCATCCGTACACCATCGACGATGCGGAGCAGCGTCTGGCGGAGGTCACGGGCGACGCGGCGTTCGCGAAGGAGTTTTTCGCGAGGTACATCCAGGGCGCGACGCACCCGACTTCGCCGCGCTGCTGACACCAGCGGGCCTGGTGCTGCGGAAGCCGAACGCCGGAGCGGCCTGGTGGGGCGATCTCCGGCTCGAAGCCCGCACCGGGCTGGTGCTGGCCAGCATCCCGCTCTCGAACACACCGGCGTATCGCGGCCGGACTCGATCGCGGCGACGAGATTCGGACGGTGGACGGCGTGACGCGTGTCGCTGCCCGACGAGGTGACCGCGATCGTGCTGCGACGCCACAAGCCCGGCGACACCATCGTCGTCGAGTACGTCGACCGGACGCGGCGTGCCGAAGACGGTGACGGTGGCGCTCGAGGAGGATCCCCGGCTCGAGCTGGTCGCGGTCGAATCAACAGGCCGCGCCGCTGTCGCCGGCACAGGTCCGACTTCCGCTCCGCCTGGCTTGGACGAAAGAGGTAGCAATGGCCGTTCCGTGGCTTCGTGTGATCGATGCGGTGCTTGGTGTCAGCGATGTCGTGCGACGCGTCAAGGGAAGTGGCGCCGGGCGACGAGGAGCGGCAGATGGCGGTCGGCGCCATCCGCGCTCGGAGGCATCGAGACACGGCTCGCCGGCGTCGTGGTGGCCGCGCTGAAGGAAGCGTTCGACCGCGATCACCAGCGCCTCGAACTCGAGCGCCACCAGATCGAGGTGGAGCGCCAGCGGGCCGAACGTGCGATGCGGCTCGAGATGTTGCGCCAGGCGGGCGACCGCGAGATCAGCCGCATGCGCCTGGTTGCGGGGATCGCCCTCGCCAGCTGGCTGGGCACTCTGCTGATGGTGTCGCGACTGACCTCGGGCGGCGGTCGCGCGGCGCTCGGCGTCGGATGGGTGTTGCTGCTGCTGTCGATCGCGTTCGCCTTCAGCGAGCAGTCGCGGCTGGCTCGCGCGCTCGCGACCTCCGACGATCGGCTGTCGGTCGAGACGATCACGTCCGGGGGCGTCGGCAGCGCCCTGGCGCCGTGGCTGGTGGTGGGTGGTCTCGCGGCCACGGCGGTCGGCGTGCTGGTGTCCTGACCGGGCGCCCAGACCAGCCGCGCACTCGAGGACGCACGCAAAGTGCGATCACCTGGGCAGCGTCAGCACCTGGGCAGCGTCGGGGTCAGACCCCGGGTCTGATCCCGTTGCTGGTGCACGGCTCATGGATCGCGGAAAGATCACGCCGGGGCGCAAGCTTGCCGTGCGGATCCAGCGCGCGCTTGACGGCGCGCATCTGCTCGATGCCGTCCTCGCCATAAAGATCCACCAGCAGCTGCTGCTTGATCGAGCTCCGGCCGACGCCGTGCTCGGCCAGCGGTGCGCCCACCCAGCCGGATCGCCGCGCGCCCGAACGCGAGCACCGCCTCGCGGCCTGACTCCACGTCCGCAAAGCTGCGCGGAATCACGTTCGGGTGAACGTTGCCGTCGGAGATATGACCCCAGATGGCGCCGTCGAGTCCCCGGCCCGCAGCTCGCTCTCGTACAGTTCCAGCAGTCTCCTCGAATCGCTCGAAGGGAACGATGACGTCGGCCGCCGTCTTCTCGATGCGCGGGTCGATTTCGCGCTGCGCCCGGCCGACGCGCTGATTCACCGCTAGCGGCACCGCCTCGCGAAGCGCCAGCAGTCGCTCGGTGCGCCGCGGTGTCGCCTGGCGCGGCGATCAGCGTGTCGTCGAGGACGCCGAATTCCTGCAGGAGCGACGCGAAATGCGCCAGCGGCAGATCGACGGGCTGCCCGGCGCGGCGCCATCCGCTACGGCGTCACTGGCGCCCGCGAACGCGTCGTACGTCTCGTCGGCCGTGGTGCCCGCCGGCAGGTCGATGGCGATCAGCAGACCCATCGCCGCGCCGGCATCGACCGCGATGCCCAGCCGCCGTCGACGCCGTCCTCGCGGACGAGCGACGAGGCTGCGCGCGTCCATGTGCTCGATCGCCGAGATGTCGAGTCCCGAGCGGCTCTGCGACCGCCACGTCTGCATCGCCGCGTTGCGCAGGCGACCGACGAGTGCCGAGCGCAGCCGCACGGTCCCTCAGCGTCACGAACGCCAGGCAGACTGCCGGTCTGACCGGCAGGACGCGCAGGGTGGCTTCGGTGACAATGCCGAGCGTGCCTTCCGCCCCGATGAACAGGTCGATCGAGATCCATCGCTGGCGCCGCGAAATAGCCGGCCGACAGCTTCGGCACGTCCGGCATCCGGTAGCGCGGAACCGGGCACGCGCAGTGGTTCCGGTTGCGGAGCTCGAGGTCAACGTAGCCATCGCGGATGGCCGTCGGTCTCGCCACGCCGCACGTCCAGCACGTCCCCTGATGCGAGCACCACGGTCAGCGCGTCGACCCACGCGCGGGTCGTGCCGTACTTGAACGTGGCCGCGCCCGCCGCATTGGTGGCGATGGTGCCGCCGATGGTCGCCCCGTGCCACGTCGGCAGGGCGGATAGAGCGCACCGCGCCTGCGCAGCCAGGTGCGCATCGATCTCCGCGATCGTGACCCCGGCACCCGACTCGAAGTCGGCCAGTACGGTCGTCCGTCGAGCGCCGCAGGCGGCTCGTGCTCAGCAGCGTCTCGCCGCGCGGCGTCGCTCCACCTGTCAGCGACGACTGTGCTCCGATCGCGAGCACGGCTGTCGGAGCGGCCAGCGGCCTCGGCCACATCCCGCTCGTTGCGCGGTTCGCATCAGACCTGCGGCGTGTCCGCCCGGCAGCATGGGCGGCATCCTCCAGGTACGGCGCGAGGCCTTCCTGGTCCGTCGATCACATCCATCTGCGGAACGCTCACCGCGAGGCGGCCGTGCACGAATGCTGTGACGACTCACGTGTACGTTGCCCTCTTTCGCCCGGCATCCGCCGATCCGTCGGCAGCTATACTCGACTTCATGCGGTTTGCGCCGGAATACGTCACCTACGTGCTCAACGAGAACTTCGAGGACGCCAAGACCAATTTTCTGCTCGCCGCTGATGGCGCTGCACTACGCGCACCTGGTCATGCTCGCCGAACCAGCGCATCGTGTCGCGCGCCGATGCCCATGCGATCCGTCTTGCGCTGGATTCGGTGTCGCGAGGACGAGGTGCGGACGGTCACCTACGACGGCACGTACGAGGATCTCTTCTTCTATATCGACCGGCTGATCATCGCCGCCTGCGGCGCCGACGTCGCCGGCCGCCTGCACACCGCGCGCAGCCGCAACGACATCGCGATGACGACCTACCGCATGCGCCAGCGCGAGTGCCTGCTCGAGCTGATCGCCGCCACGCTGGAACTGCGGCGCTCGCTGCTCGGCCTCGTCGCGCGGCACCACGACACGGTGTTCGCCGTGCACACGCACACGCAGCGGGCACAGCCGACCACCGTCGCGCACTATCTTCTCGCCGTCGTCGAACAGGTGGAGCGCGACGCCATCAGGCTCAAGGGTGCGTTCGACCGCACCAACCTGAATCCGCTGGGCGCCTGCGCCATCACCGGCACTGGCTTCAACATCGACCGCGACGCTCACGTCGGACCTCCTCGGCTTCTCGGCGCCCACCGTCAACACCTACGGCAGCATTGCGACCGTCGACTATCTGCTCGAGAGCGCCTCCGCAGCGATGGTCCTCGTCACCGGCATGGGTCGTTTCGTTCAGGATCTGCTCCTCTGGTCCACGGCTGAATTCGACTACGTCCGCCTCGGCGACGGCTTCGTGCAGGGCAGCAGCATCATGCCGCAGAAGCGCAATCCTGTCGCGCTCGAGCACGCGCGCGTCATCGGCAGCAAGGCGGTCGGCCAGGCGCAGGCGGTGATGACGGCGGTGCACAACACGCCGTTCGGCGACATCAACGACACCGAAGACGATCTGCAGCCGCTCGTCTTCTCGATGTTCAAGGATGCCTTTCGCGCGGTGAGGATCGTCGCGGCCGCGCTTCGCACCGCCGAGTTCGACGCCGCAACGGCTCGAGGCACGCGCCGGCGACGGCTGGACGACGCTGACCGAACTGGCCGATACGCTCGTGCGCGAGCAGGGCATTCCGTTCAGCGCCGCCCACGCAATCTCGGCGCAGCTTCGTTGCGGCGCGGCAGCAGGATCCGAGCCAAGCCGCTGGCGGCGATTCTCGCCGACGAGTCGGCGCAGGTGCTTCCCGCGCCGCTGGTCTACACGGAAGGCGCACTCGAGCAGATTCTGAGCCCGCGACATTTCGTGATGGTTCGGCGGACCTACGGCGGTCCCGCGCCGGACGAAACGCGCCGGGCCGCCGCCGTCTCCAACGCGAAGCTCGACGCCGATCAGGCGTGGCTCGACGAAGCGACCGACGCGCTGGCGCGTGCACAGCAGCGCCTCGCTCGAGAGAGCGGCAGCCCTATGAGCACGACTCCTGAAGCTGGAGCAGAGCGACACGCCGATGACGAAGCGCGTACGTCGCGGTGGTGGTTCTCGAAGCGCTCATCATCGCGGCGCTCTGGGCGCTCGGGCGGATCTACTCGTGAGCGCTGTCGACTGGGGCGTCCTCATCGTCTATCTCACGTGGCTCATCTGGGACGGCCTGCGCCGCTCGACCAACACCGACAAGGTGGAAGGCTACTTCCTGGCGAGCCGGTCGCTGCCGTGGTGGGCGGTGGGCCTCTCGGTGATGGCCACGCAGATGAGCGCCATCACCATCGTCGGCACCACCGGACAGGCCTACGCCACCGGACTGCGCTTCGTGCAGTTCTATTTCGGCCTGCCGATCGCGATGATCATCCTGTCGCTCACCGTCGTGCCGTTCTTCACGCGTGCGCGTGTCTACACCGCGTACGAGTACCTCGAACGCCGCTTCGACGTGCGGGTGCGCACGGCCACCAGCTTTCTCTTTCTCGTCGGCCGCGCGTTCTCGCTCGGGGTGGTGCTGGCCGCCCCGGCGGTGGTCATCTCGACGATCCTGAACTGGAGCATCCCGGTGACGGTGCTGCGTGATCGCGGTCCCGATGGTGTTCTACACCAGCTTCGGCGGCGTGCAGGCAGTGGCCTGGACCGACGTCAAGCAGATGTTCGTGGTGGTCGGCTGCATGAGCGCGGCAGTCGGCATCCTCATCTGGGGCATCACCCGCGACGTCGGCCTTGGGGACGCGCATCAGCCTGGCCGGTGCGACCGGCCGGCTGCAGGCCGTCGATACGCGCTTCGACCTGAGCGAAACCTACACGCTCTGGTCCGGCCTCATCGGCGGCCTGTTCCTGAGCCTGTCGTACTTCGGCTGCGATCAGAGCCAGGTGCAGCGCTACCTCACGGCGAAGTCGATCGACGAAGCAAGGCACTCGCTGCTGATGAGCGCGTTCGTCAAGATTCCGCTGCAGTTGCTGATTCTCTGCGACCGGCGTCCTGGTGTTCCTCTTCTACATCGTTCCAGACGCCGCCGATGCTGTTCAACCGGGCGTACGACGCGCAGGTCGCCGCCGGACCGTACGCGGCGGAATATTCCGGTCTGCAGCGTCAGTTCGATCGTGGAGGTCGCCGCCCGCCGGGACGCCGGCATGGCACGCAACACCGACGCGTTCCTGGCCTCCGACTCACGGCTGAAGGCGCTGCGCGCGCAGGCTGCGGATGTCGTCAAGAAGACGACCGGCGACCAGCGGTACTCGGACGTGAACTACGTGTTTCCGACCTTCATCACGACGCACCTGCCGGTGGGCCTGGTCGGACTGATGATCGCCGCGATCTTTGCCGCAGCCATGTCGGCCTCGTCAGGTGAGCTGAGCGCGCTGTCGTCGGCGACCATCATCGACTTCTACCAGCGGCACTTCGTGAAGAATGCCGACGATGCGCATTACCTGAAGGCGTCGAAGGTGGCGACGGCGTCCTGGGGACTCTTCTCGTGCTTCGTGGCGATGTACGCGGCGAACCAGGGTTCGCTCATCGAAGTGGTGAACCGCTACGGGTCGTTCTTCTACGGGTCGATTCTCGGCGTCTTCATCCTCGCGCTCCTGACGAAGCGCGCGACCGCCACCGGTGCGTTCGTCGGGCTGGTGGCCGGCATGGCGGTCGTGCTGTCGGTCGCGTTCGGCATGCCGTGGATCGCCTTCCTCTGGCACAACCTGATCGGCGCCGTGGTGGTCGTCGCCGTCGGGATGGTGGTCAGTAGCTTTTCCAGGTGAACGCCCAGCGGCACCTCGGGCGAGTGGCGGACTCTGTGCGAACCGCATATTCGTTCTGCCTGATCACGAAAATGTGATTCGACCGCGGGAATGACCCCCGCCGCAATTTGCCACGCCGCAGACTCCTTCCGCTAATCCTTGAACGCGCTGCAAGTTAGCTTGCGCTCAGTACGTCGCTGTCGGCGGCACTGCCGTTGCACAACCACGTCGCCATGGGGGTCACCCGGATTCCGCATCGCTCCGTGCGGCGGAGGCAAAGCGCCGGCTTCACGCTGATCGAACTGATGATGGTTGTCGCGATCCTCATGATCGCGGCCGGAGTCTCGATGCCGCCGCTTCTGGCCGCCATCGCCCATACGAAACTGCGCGGATCGTCCAGCAGCCTCTCCGGTCTGATTCAGCGCAGCCGCATGCATGCGGTGAAACGCAATAAGACGGTGATCCTGAAGTTCGTCACTGATGGAGATGCGCGGTTCGCTGTCGTCAAGGACGTAGACGACACCTCCACCGATCTCAAGGCGGCCGATCCGCAGGTCCTCGTGGACGGATCGCTGACACAGGTGAGTGTGCCGAGCGGCGGCGTACCTGCGCTCACAGACACCGTGCTCGGCTACACGCCGCTCAATCTGCCCGACCTGATTTCCTTCAACTCGCGGGGTTTGCCCTGCAAGTACGAGGCGCCACGGTGCACGACGGCCGGATTCGTCTATTACCTGACCGATACGAATCATCAGAACTTCTGGACCGCGGTGAGCGTGTCACCGGGCGGACGTGTGAAGCAGTGGTTCTGGAACGGAACAGCGTGGGGCGATTGAGATGCCGACCAACAACCTGCCGAGCGTGGCGATGATCAGAAATCCGGGACGGAAGAATGCGGCGGGCTTCGCCCTCGCGGAACTGTTGATCGCCACCGTGGTCATGTCGGTCGGCGGGTTGGGGGCGTACGGAATCATCATCATGGCGATTGCCGCGAACAGCCACAGTCTGCAGGACAGCACCATGACCATGCTGACCAACGCCGTCATCGAGCAGGTCAACTCGACACTGGTCGGCAGCGGCACCGCCAATCTGAGCGACTGCCGCGGCACCAACTTCACGATTGCGACGGCGCCGGGCGGGGCCCCGCTCCGGGGCAGCCTCGGCAGTGACATCGACTTCACGGCGGCCGCGCCCGACGACTATCACATGGACTACGCCATCACCGAGCGGTGTCTCGGCGACGAGACGTACGCGGCGGTCTACGACGTCAGATGGCACGTCGACCATGTCGGCGCCGACAGCGGCACGCCGAGCAACTCGTTTCTGGTCACGGTCGGGGCGAAGCGGAAGGGGCTGTCGCTGCCGAGCAACGTCCGCGTCGTTGTCGGCCGGCCCGAGTAACGACCCACAGAGTCTCCATGCATATACGTGAGAGCGAACGCGGATTCTCGATGATCGAACTGGTGGTGGCGCTGGGGATCTTCACCGTCCTCATGGGCGTGATGTTCCAGGGTGTCGATCAGGCGCAGCATGCCTCGATCGCCGAGCGCACCAAACTGGACATGTTCCAGGAATCACGCGCGTTCATGGATCTGATGGCGCGCGATCTCCACGAGGCCGGCTACCCCAGCCCACGGAGCTTCGCGCCGGGGGTGCTCGCCATCAACCCCTTGCTGCCGCGCAGTCCGAATGCCGCAGATGCGCGCGTCGCGGTCGGCCTGACGCGAGTGGCGGCAGGAAGCCTCTGGTTCGAAGGTGACGTCGACGGTGAAGGCCAGGTATCGGTGGTGCAGTACTACCTGGAACCCGACGGCAACAACTGTCCTTGCCTGCGCCGCAGCCAGCAACCCAAGACCAGTGCCGATCCGCTGGCACAGACCGCCGTGTACCAGGTCGAAGTGCAGAACGTCAGGAACGGCACGGCGGGGAACCCGATCTTCTTCGCTTACAGCCACGGAAGCACCGGCACGGCGCTGACGCTGCCGATTGACTTCAACAGCAACCCCGCGGCGCTCACCTCGATCGACACGATCAAGGTGGTGCTCACCGTCGAAGCGAGCACGGCCGATCCGCGCACCAGGCTCAAGCCGATCAACACGCTGGTGTCGACAGTGCGTTTGAACAACTGCTCCGCGGCGACAAGCGGACAGTACTTGAGCTGTTAGCGACGCCAGGAGACCCACGATGACCCAACGCTCAGCGGCCACCGACGAACGCGGCATCGCGCTCGTGTCCACGTTGCTGGCAGTGATGCTGCTGACCGCCGTCGGCGTCGCGATGATGTACGGCGGCAACATGGAAACGGCGATCAACGCCAACTACCGGGACAAGCAGCGGGCCCAGCATGCCGCCATATCCGGCGTGCAGGAAGCACGCGATCGTATTCAGCCGGTCAACGTGGTGGGCAAGATCACCGCGCCGATCCTGCTGCCGGCGTTCGGGGCCACCAACGTCATCTACATCGTGAATCCGCAGCCCGGAGATCCGGTCCAGCCGTGGAACGCCGCCAACCCCTACTTCGATAACGAGCTGTGCCACGAACGCGTGCTGGGCCTGACCGGTACTTTCGGCGTGCCCTGCACGACGATCCCGAGCGGCACCTGGTACACCACAGTAGACGACAGCCTCTCGGCGTCGGCGCCCTGGAATCTCACCACTCCACTTCCGACGAAGTGGACACGGATCATGCTCAAGAGCAACAACATGGGCGTCGTGCCGGTGAACGGCAGCAGCGCCGATGCGACGCAGGTCTGCTGGGACGGAAAGCAGCAGGTTCCGCTCCCCGCCAATTACGTCGGGAAGAACTGCGGGCCGAGCCACAAGGTCGTGACCGTGATTGTCACGAACCCCGGCAACGGCTACACCGCTACGCCAGT
Source organism: uncultured Acidobacteriota bacterium (assembly GCA_963697745.1). Taxonomy (GTDB): domain Bacteria; phylum Acidobacteriota; class Vicinamibacteria; order Vicinamibacterales; family CAVVIG01; genus CAVVIG01. The sequence goes on from CAVOPD010000004.1 coordinate 146,276, forward strand.
GATTACCATCGACGCACCGGACGCGGGAGGAACCACGGCCACCGCCACGGCACGATTCCAGGACGTCCCCAACGGCCAGATCGGCTCGATTCTGATCACCAGTGGCGGCACGAACTTTACGAGCGCGCCGACGGTGACTATCACGGGTGGCGGAGGGTCGGGCGCCGCGGCCGTCGCCGAGATCGTGGAGCCTGGCGCTCCGCTCGCTTCACTCACGTTGAACAGCCGGGGCGCGCAGTGTTACGCGAGCGCGCCGTCGGTATCGATCAGCGGCGGCCAGGGTAACGGCGCAACCGGCATTGCGACGGTCAATTCCGGCAACGACTGCATCTACTCCATCGCGGTCGGCGCAAACTGTCCCGGCAACGATGTGATCACGTTCACGGTCACGGGCGGAGGCGGGTCCGGATTCGCAGCGGCCACGTACACGACGCCCAGAGGCGGACCCGATCACGTGTTCAGCGGGCTCAATCTGTCCGTGATCAATCCGGGCACCGGCTACAACGGCACGCCGATCACGGTGAACGCGACGGGCACGAGGCGAGCGTGCAATGGCGTGACCGCCACCCCCTCGTTCGGCCATTTCGTGACCGGCCTGACGCTGGGCAGTCCGGGCGCGAATTATCGCAGTCCCGGACCGACGATCACGCTGGGTGGCGGGGTGGGCAGCGGGGTGGCGGCAGCAACGGCGTCGGCAACGCTCGGCGTTCCGCCGGCGAACAGCCAGCAGGTGACGCGCGTCACGTTGACCAGTCCCGGGTCGGGGTACACTACGCCGCCCACGGTCACGCTTGACTGGCGGCGGCGGCAGCGGCGCTGCCGCGGAGGCTCAGATCCAGAACCAGAAGAAGCTGATTGTGGGAGAACAGGTCATGACCGCCAACGGCTCGGGCTACACGGCCGTTCCGCGAGTGACCATCACCCGCGGCACGGGAGACACCACCGGATCGGGAGCGGAAGCGTATGCGACGGTGGATGGCGTCAGCGGCCTCACCTACGGAATGGTCTATCAGCTGACGTCACTCGCCGTCACACGCACGGGTGCCAGAGCGATGACCCAGATGGAGGTCGCCACACCGGTGCGCGGCCTGGCGCTGACCGGGGCGCTGACCCTCGCGGGGCCGCAGCCGGTCGTGGACAAGCTGCCCAACTCCAGCCAATTCTTCGTCGACGGAGCGGACAGCTCCGACGGCTCCAACGTGTTGCGCGCGGCAAATTCGACCCCGCCGCCGGTGCCGCCGGGTTGCAGTGTCACGCCGAACGCGGCACGGCCGGCACTTGGCGGGTACGACGATCCCAACGCGAGCACCACGCCCGTGTCGTCGTCGGTCGACCTGATCAAAGAGGCGATTCCGGTAGGCCGAACGAACAATTACCAGGGCTCCGGCCCCTCCCCCGACGTGCAGAACGTGTACGGCTCGCTCGGTGACACGCTGACCACCACGACCGGTATGCGAGCGCTGACCGATCAGATAAAAGCTGCCGCCGGCGCCCAGGTGTTCGCCGATAACTACGATCTGGATCACCAGGGTCCGTTCGGCTCCGTGTCGAACCCGGTCATCAACTTCGTCGACGGCGACGTGACGCTGCAAGGCAACAACACGGGATATGGCATCCTGGTCGTGACCGGCAAGCTGTCGATGGGCGGCAACTTTTCCTGGAACGGGCTGGTGCTCGTCATTGGCGACGGCGAGGTGGATTTCCAGGGCGGCGGCAACGGACAGATCAACGGCCAGATGCTCGTCTCCAAGATCTGGGACGATCACACAACCAAGAACCTTCTCAGCGAAATCGGTTCACCTGAACTGAGCTGGGCGGGCGGCGGCGGGAACGGGGTTTTCTACAATCACTGCTGGGCGGATGACATGCTGAGCAAGTTTTCGTTCCTGCCCCCGCCGGGGACGAAGCAGCTGAAGGTGCTCAGCACGCGCACCGTGATCTACTGAACGCCGCTGGCTGGTCTTACCGCGAGCCTGGCGGCGGCCCGAAGATCTCGTCAATCGTCAGGATGTTCACCGGCCCGAGGTTGAGCGCACGGATGCCAGGCTCGATGGCCTTCCGATCGCCGACGATGACGACGGCCACCCGGTCGGCCGCCAGGTACTTCCGTGCCGACGCGCTGCACGTCGGCAACCGTCACCGCTTCGATGTTCTGGACGTAGCGCGAGAAGTAGTCGTCCGGCAGGTGGTAGACCAGCGTCTCCTCGAGACGGCGTGAGATGTCGCCGGTCGTCTCGAAGTCGCTCGGCAGCCCGAGCGCCACGTAGTTCTTGGCGCGGTCGAGTTCCTCGGCATCGACCGGCCTGCTGCATGCCGGCGAACTCCGCGAAGAACTCCTTCAGCGCCTCGGACGTCTTGTCCGTCTGGACACCGGCGAACGCCGTGAACGGGCCTGCCTCCACGCGCATGTCGAAGAACGAGTTCGCCCCGTAGGTGTACCCGTGCTTCTCGCGCAGGTTCAGGTTCAGTCGCGACGAGAACGACCCGCCGAAGATCGTGTTCATCACCTCGAGCGGGAAATAGTCGGGCGTGGAGCGTGGCACGCCGACCAGACCGATGCGGATCTGCGACTGCGGCGCGCCCGGCTTGTCCACGAGGTAGATCTCGCGCCGCGCCCGCTGCGGCGGAGCCGGCTGCTTCACGTGCGCGCTGCCGCCGGCCGCGCTTCCAGCTGCCGAAGCTCTTCTCGAGCAACGGCATCATGCTGCGCTGCCGTGACGTCGCCGACGACGATGATCGTGGCGTTGTCGGGGCGGAAGGCCGCCGAGTAGAAGCGTGCGCAGATCGCTCGGTCGTGAACGCCTTCAAGGTCTCCGCGGTGCCCGTCGTCGCCGTGCCGAAGCGATGGCTGGTGCCGTACAGGACGCGGGCGAACGCGAGTGCGGCGATGGTGTTCGGATCGTCGCGTGCCTGGACGATCGATCGTGAGCCGCTGCTGGCGGAGACGATCGAGATCGCGCCTGCGCGAAGGTGGGACGCTGGGCCACGTCGGCCATGATCGGCAGGGCGTCGGCGAGCCGCGCCACTGGTGCGTGCAGGCGGACCGCTGACAGATCACTGGAAATGCCGACATTCAGGTCGGCGCCGAGGAAGTCCACCGCATCGGCGAGCTCCAGCGACGACCTCGAGCCTGCACCTTCCATCAGCATCGACGTGGCGAGGCTGGCGATCCCGAACTTGCCGGCCGGATCGTCGGCGCTGCCGCTCAGCACCACCAGGTTGACCTGCGCGACCGGCACCTCGTGCTGCTCGACGATCCAGACCGGCAGACCGTTCGAGAGCTGCTGCTTCTGGATCGTCGGGACCTTCAGCGTCGGCGGCGGTCCGGGGACCGGCGGCTTCGAGCGGTCCGGCGCCTGCGCGGACAGCGACGCGGCGGCAGCGAGCAGCGAGGGCAGTGAGAATCAGACTCTTGCGCATGGTGTGGCTTTCGAGTGTCGAGCGTTCCTAGCGGGCTGCGGTTTTCCGGTCTCCGGCACGACGGTCAGCTCGACGCGGCGATCCGCGGGCAGGAACTCCTGCGCCGCGGCGCGGACATCGGTCGGAGACAGATGCACGATAGCGGGCGAGATCCTCGTTGAACCAGTCGGGGTCGCCCGTGTCCGTGTAGTAGCGATTCAGCTGGTCGGCCTTGCCGGAGAAGCCGCCGACACGCTCCATGCGGCTGTAGAACGACGATTCGATCTGGTTGATCGCGCGCTGCACTTCGTGGTCGGTCGGCGGTTCGGCCTTCAGCTTCTCGATCTCCTCGTCGATCACCTTCTTCAGTTCTTCGGGCGTGTGGCCCGGCTGCGGCGTCGCGCGGATCAGGAAGTACGACGACAGCCCCTGCGAGTTCTGGAAGGCCGACACGTTCTGCGCGATCTGCATGTCGTAGACGAGCCGCTTGTAGAGGCGCGAGTTCTTGCCGCCGGCCAGCACGTCCGCCACCAGGTCCAGCGCGGCGTCGGCCGGCGACAATGACGGTGGCGTCAGCCACGCCATGTAGAAGCGCGGCAGCTGAACGCGGTCGGTGATGGTCTTCTTCTGCACGCCGTTCAGCATCACGCCGGGAATGGTGATCGGCGTCACCGGCGCACCAGGCTTGACGTCGCCGAACCATTTCTCGACCAGCGCCCGGGTCTTCGCCGAATCGAGGTCGCCGGCGACGACCAGGCTGCGCGTTGCCCGGCGCGTAGTACGTCTTGAAGAACGACACCACATCGTCGTAGCTGGCCGCCGTGAGGTCGTCCATGTAGCCGACGACGGGCCAGTGATACGGGATGGCCCTCCGGGTACAGCATCTCGGTGAGGACCTGCGCCTTCGGCGACGCCGTAGGGACGATTCTCCACGCTCTGGCGCCGCTCGTTCTTGACGACGTCGCGCTGCGGTCGACGCGCTGCGGGCTCATCGAGTCGATCAGGTAGCCCATGCGATCGGACTCGAGGAACAGCGCCAGTTCGAGCGCGTTGGACGGCACGTCGATCACGTAGTTCGTGCGGTCCTGCTCGGTGGATCCGTTGTTGTTGCCGCCGACCGATTCGAGCAGCGTGTCGAACTCGCCCTCTTCGACGTGGCCCGGACCCGGTGAACATCAGGTGTTCGAACAGGTGCGCGAAGCCGGTGCGCCCCGGCTTCTCGCGCGCCGAGCCGACGTGGTACCAGACGTTCACCGTCACGATCGGCGTGCTGTGATCCTCGTGGAGGATGACGTGCAGGCCGTTGGGCAGCGTGAACTGGGTGTAGGGCAGCTGCAGCGGGGCGGCGGCGCCTGCGCCATCACCGGACGCCGGCAGCAGGAGGCGAGGCACGGCGACGGCAGCGCGCCGAAACGCGCGCAGCAGGCGGAAGCGGAAGCAAGCTTCATCAGGCGATTCTATGATGAAATACGGGCATGCCAGAGCCGCGTCCGCTCGTCGGGGTCATCATGGGCAGCCAGTCGGACTGGGAGACGATGCGCGAGGCGGATGAGGTGCTGACCGCAGTTCGGCGTGCCGCACGAGTGCCGGGTCGTCTCCGCGCATCGAACGCCGGCGCTCATGGCCGAGTATGCGTCCACCGCCATTGCGCGCGGGCTCGAAGTGATCATCGCGGGTGCCGGCGGCGCTGCGCACCTGCCGGGCATGGTGGCTGCGCAGACGGTGCTGCCGGTCATCGGCGTGCCGGTGCAGAGCAAGGCCCTGAACGGTCTCGATTCGCTGCTCTCGATTGTGCAGATGCCGAAAGGCGTTCCGGTGGCGACGGTCGCGATCGGCGCGGCGGGCGCGGCCAACGCCGGCCTGCTCGCCGTGGCCATCCTGGCGACGACCCGGCCCGATCTCCGCGAGAAGCTGCAGGCGTACCGCGCGCGAGATTGCCGACGCCGTGCAGCGCGATCAGCTTTCGTGACGTCCCGCATCATCAATCCAGGTTCCACGATCGGCGTGCTCGGCGGCGGCCAGCTCGGTCGCATGTTCGCGATGGCCGCGCGCCGGCTCGGATACCGCGTGCACACGCTCGCGCCCGAGCACGACACGCCCACCGGCCAGATCGCCGACGTCGAGGTCGTCGCCTCCTACGACGACGTCGATCGGGTGCGCGAGTTTGCTCGAGCAGTCGATGTCGTCACCTTCGAATTCGAGAACGTGCCCGCCGCGGCCGCGGCGGCCGCCGAGGCAGGTCGCGATCGTGCGGCCGAACGGCCGCGCGCTCGAAGTGGCGCAGCATCGCATTCGCGAGAAGCGGTTCCTCGCCTCGCGCGGACTGCCGGTCGCACCGTATGCCGAGGTGCGAAGCGACGGCGGACCTCGCTCGAGGCGGCTGGCGCAGGTCGGCCGTCCGTCGGTGCTGAAGACCGCCGCGCTCGGTTACGACGGCAAGGGACAGGTGTCGATCCGGCCCGAGACCGATCCGGTGGACGCCTGGGACTCGCTCGGACGCAAGGAATGCGTGCTCGAAGCCTTCATCGATCTCGAACGCGAGATCTCGGTCATCGGCGCGCGCGGCGTCGACGGCACGATGTCGTTCTTCGAACCGTTCGACAACACCCATCGCCATCACATCCTCGACGTGACGGTGGCGCCCGCCGACATTCCCGCGCGACGTCGCCGCCGATGCGATTGAGATCACGCGGTCCGTGCTCGAGGGGCTCGACTACATCGGCATTCTCTGCGTCGAGTTCTTCGTCGCCCGCGACGGCCGGCTGCTCGTCAACGAGCTTGCGCCGCGTCCTCACAACTCCGGGCACCTGACGTTCGACGCCTGCCGTACCAGCCAGTTCGAGCAGCAGGTGCGGGCCATCTGCGGATTTCCGCTTGGCGCCACGGACCTGCTGCAGCCGGCCGCCATGGTGAACCTGCTCGGCGACCTCTGGGCCGACGGCGAACCGAACTGGGCCGCGGCCCTGGCGCATGCCCGACGTGAAGCTGCACCTGTACGGAAAGGCGAGCGCCCGGCCGGGACGAAAGATGGGACACCTGACGGTTCTTGCGCCGACCCGGCGAGCAGGCCCGCGACCGGGCACTGACGGCTCGCCGTTTGCTAGCGCCGGAGTATGCGGTGCGGGCTCGTCTGTAGTTCGCTCCTGATCGCCGGCACTGGCGGCGCCGTGTGCTCGACACCGCCGTCGCCCGCTGCGCCCCCTCGACCGGACCGTCCCGCAGGTACCCGCCCTCCAGCGCTTTCTCGCGACCGACCAGCACCATCGTCCACCAGGCGACATCCTGTCAGGCGCCTCGAAGCGCGCAACGATCACTTCGAGGCACAGGCGTGGATGGAGGTGCGCACCGACGCGGACGCGAACGGGTTTCCGTTACACGGTGCTGGCCGAGGGCGGTTCGGGCCTGGTGCGCAGCAAGGCGCTTCGCGGGACGCTGGAGCAGGAGAGCAAGTGTGGAACGACGGCGAAACCGAACGGACGTGGTTCACGCCAGACAATTACCAATTCGAAGACGCCGGCACGGAACCCGACGGCCTGGCGCGGATTGGCGTGACGCCGAAGCGCAAGGACCTGCTCCTGGTCAACGGCTCGATCTTCCTCAAGCCGGACGACGGCGAACTCGTGCGGATTGAAGGTTCGCCGGCAAGGTCGCCGTCGTTCTGGACGCGTCGGGTGCACGTCGTCCGTCACTACGCGCGGATCGCCGGTGAACACCTGCCGGTTGCCGTCGAATCGAATCGCCCAGATCCGCATGGCGGGCAGCGCGACGTTCCGAATGAGCTACACGTACGAAGTCGGTGAACGGCATCAAGGTCGACGAATCGCAGAACGTCGCGCGACAACGGCTCGCCGCTCTTCGCCGCACGCCTCACGTCAGGAGCTGTAGCCTTCGGGGACTGCTGCGTCCGTGCCTGCCGGGTGCCTTCCTGCCTTCCTGCCTTCCTGACCAGCGTGGCTTCTGGCCCCGTCTCGCCACGTTTGATGAGACGATGAGGCCTGATTCCGGGAGGACGTATGCGAGTGTCTGAAGGTCGGAGTGGCTGCGCTGTGTGGCAGCGGCGGTGTCGGTATCGCTGCTCGCGCAGCGGCGCCGCGCCGGGACGGCAACTGGGAAGTCACGATGACGATGGAGATGCCGGGCATGCCGCAGGGCATGACGCATGCCGCCGATGAAGACGACGCAGTGCATCACGCCGGAGGAGGCTGCCAGGATCCGGCGAAGAGTCGGTGCCGCAGCGTCCGGCCGGGTCGCGGAGGCGCGGCGAACCCGGACGACTGCAAGGTGAGCGACTACAAGACCGGACGGCAACAAGGTCTCGTGGACGATGACGTGCGAAGGGGCCCAGCCGATGACCGGCACCGGCGAGTTCGTCTACGCCACCGACACCTACACCGGCACGATGAAGATGGACATGGCGCGCGGCGGCCAGCCGATGGCGGTGACGATGAAGTACAACGGCAAGCGGCTGGGAGACTGCACGAAGTAGGGCGGTGGCGGGTGGGCCAGGTCGGGAAGGTCGGGAAGGCCGGGCGGTGGCGAGCAGGCTGCGGCCGGTGCGCCGGGTCGGGCAGGTGGGGCGGCCGGCAGGCATGGTGCGATGTAGACGCGAACCTTCCGGTTCACCTGCTGCTCCGCTGCGCGAATCCGTTACCGCGCCGACGAGAATCCGCGCGGTCGTGATCGCCTGACCCGCGTGCCGGGTGGCGTGTTCCGCGACATGAAAGAGCAGACCGATCGTCGTCGACGGCAGTCCTGCCCGTCCGACCTTCCGCTCCTCCAGCAGCGAGTCGACAGGCGTCGCTCGCACCTGCGCGAGCGCGCCGTCCAGCGCACGCGTGCAGCGTCGGCAGCAGCACGTCTCCAGCTGACACGCGCTCGCTCGACTCGTCGCTTCGCCGCAGCCAGCTGCTCCGGCCGTCAGACCGCTCGCCGCGCGCGTAGGTCAGCAGCCGGTCGGTGCTGCCGCCGATGTGGCGGATGTGAAAGCCGATGGACGCCGCACCGCCGGGCTCGTTCCCAGAGCTGTGCTCGTCGAGTGTCCGCCGCCAGGCTGTCATCGTCCTCTTTCACCTGCAGCAGTGCAGTGCACCACCGGCATGAGCAGCGGCTCGTATCCGGGCACCGGTCCGCGCTGCCAGACTTCAGTCGACATGGGGCTATTCGTGTAAGTCGAAACAAGTCGCAAGTCGCATCGACCGTAGAATTCCGCCATGACGAGACAACTGCTGCTGGTCGTGACGGTGATGCTCGGGCTGGCCGCACCGGCAGTGGCCGAGGTGGTGGACGCGGGCGCGAATGGCTTCTCCGATGAAGGTGAACGACGGAGGTGAACGCGCGCGCCGTCCGCAGTGTTCCGGCGCTTGAGCGAGCAGATCGGCCGCTGGTGGGATCCGGCGCACACCTTCTCCGGCCAGGCCGCGAACCTGACGATCGACCCGCGCGCCGGCGGCTGCTTCTGCGAGACGCTGACGACCGGAAGCGTGCAGCACATGATCGTCAGCCACATCGATGCGCCGCGAATGCTCGTGCTGCAGGGCGGTCTCGGACCGCTCGGCACGCATGGGCGTGGCCGGTGCACATGACCTGGACGCTCGAAGCCCGGAACGGACGCACGCAGCTGCAGATCGTCTACAACGTCGGCGGCTACATCAAGGGCGGCTTCACGCAACTCGCGCCGGTCGTCGAACGGTGTGCTCACGAGACGCAGGTCAGGCGTCTCAAGACAGTACGCCGAAACCGGGAGCGCCCGAATAGGCACCGAGACTCATCACCATGACAACACAGCGTCGCACCCGAACGCGACCGCTCGTCGGTCGCAGACAAGTACAAGTGGAATCTGGCCGACCTCTACCCGTCGGAGCAGGCCTGGCGCACCGAAAAGGAGCGCGTCGCGGCGCGAACTCCCGACGCTTCGCGCCGTGGCGCGGACAGCTGACGACGTCCGCGGCGCTGCTCGCCGACGCGCTTGAGACGCGCAGCGTGCTGCGCAAGGACGCGATCAAGCTCTACGTCTATGCGGACATGCTCTCCGACCAGGACACGCGCGACTCGACGCACCAGGGCATGACGCAGGAGATGACGCAGCTCGTACGTCCGCGCTGAACGCCGAGTCGTCGTACATGGAGCCGGAGATCCTGCGCGCCAAGCCCGCGACCATCGAGGCGTTCGTCGACGAGGAGCCGCGGCTCGCGATTCTATCGCGCACGAACTGCACGACATCCTGCGCCGGGCGGCGCACACGCTGACGCGATGCCGAAGAGAAGCTGCTCGCGGATCTCGGCCCGCTCGCCGCTGCGCCGTCGTCCATCTACAACATCCTGTCGAACGCCGACTTCCCGTACCCGGTCGTGGAGCTTGAGCGACGGCCGCACGGCGAAGATCAATCACGCGCGCTACACGGAGCTGCGCGCGCCGGCCCAACCGCGCCGATCGCCAGGCGGTGCAGTCGGCGTACTTCAGCTCGCTCGGCGAATATCGCCGCACCTTCGGCACGATGATGGACGGGCAGGTCCAGAAGGTGCTCTTCTATTCGCAGGCGCGCAAGTACGGCTCGGCGCTCGAGTACGCCCTCGACTCGAACAACGTGCCGACGTCGGTCTATCACCGTCTCATCGACGGCGTCAACCGCAACCTCGCAACTCTTTCACCGATTCCTGGCGCTGCGGCAAGCGGATGCTCGGCGTCGACCAGCTTCACTACTACGATCTTGTACGCGCCGCTGGTCGCGTCCGTGGACGCGACTACACCCCCGAGGAAGCCGAGCGATCATCGTCGAGGCGATGGCGCCGCTCGGGCGCGAGTACCAGCGCACAGTCGTGTCGCAGGCGTTCAACGAGCCGCTGGATCGACATGTACCCGAACGACGGCAAGCGGTCAGGCGCGTACTCGCAGGGCGCCGCCTACGATGTGCATCCGTACATCCTGATGAACTACAACGGCAAGTTCGACGACGTGAGCACGCTGGCCCACGAACTCGGGCACACGATGCAGAGCTACCTGTCGAACAAGGCCAGCCGTTTCCCACGGCCGACTATCCGATCTTCGACGGCGGAAGTCGCGTCGACCTTCAACGAGGCGCTGCTGCTGGACCACATGCTGCGCACGCTCACCGACGACGATGTGAAGCTGTCGCTTCTGGGGCAGTATCTGGAAGGTGTCCAGTTCACGGTCTTCCGCCAGACGCAGTTCGCGGAATTCGAACTGCGCATGCACGAGATGGCCGCGAACGGGCAGCCGATCACCGGCGACGCGCTTGGCGGCCCTCTACTTCGAGATCACGAAGCGCTATTACGGCCACGATGCCGGCGTCTGCGTGGTCGACGACTACATCCGGCACGAGTGGAGCTTCATTTCGCACTTTTACAACGAGTTCTACGTCTACCAGTACGCGACCGCCTTCACCGCGTCCGAGGCGCTGGCGTCGCGCGTGAAGTCGGGCGACGCGGACGCCGCGAACCGGTATCTCGCATTTCTCTCGGCAGGCGGGTCGAAGTACCCGATCGATCTGCTGAAGGATGCCGGCGTCGACATGACCACCGACGAGCCGCTCGATCTCACGATGCGTCAGATGTCGCTGGTGATGGACGAAATGGAGCAGATTCTGAATCGCCGATGAGACGCTCCGTGACCCGGAGGACAGATGCTCGAAGTCCGCTCGTTGCGGAAGACGTACGGCGACCTGGTGGCCGTGTCCGACGTATCGTTCACGCTCCGCGCCGGAGAGCTGGTCGGCCTGCTCGGTCCGAACGGGGCCGGGAAGACGACGACGGTCTCGATGATTGCCGGGCTCGTCGCCCCCACGTCGGGGCAGGTGCTCATCGAGGGCGCGCCGCTGTCTGGCGACACCGACCCCAAGAAGCGGCGCATCGGCCTGGTGCCGCAGGACCTGGCGCTGTATGACGAACTGATCGGCGCTGGCCAACCTCCGCTTCTTCGGGTCGCTCTACGACCTCGATTCCGCGGCGCTCGAGCGCGGCATCGACTCGTCACTGCAACTGGTCGGCCTGTCCGAGCGCGCGCGCGACCGCGTCGGCACCTTCAGCGGCGGCATGAAACGACGGCTCAACCTGGCCGCCAGCCTGCTTCACGATCCCGACATCCTGCTGCTCGACGAGCCGACCGTCGGCGTCGACCCGCAGAGCCGCAACGCGATCTTCGTCGAACCTCGATACACTGAAGGCGCGCGGCAAGGCGCTGCTCTACACGACGCACTACATGGAGGAAGTCGAGCGGCTGGCGGACCGCGTCGTGATCATCGACGATGGCCGGGTCATCGCGGCCGACACGCTCGATGGTCTTCAGCGGTACGCACCGGCAGGCAGCGGTCCGGTCCCGCTCGAGTCGATATTCCTCGCACTCACCGGAAGGACGCTGAGGGACTGATGCCCATGCGGACCCATTCTCGCGATGGTCCGCAAGGACCTGCAGCTGTTCTTCACCGACCGCCGCGCCGTGATCATGGGTCTTGTGGCACCGATCGCGATCGCCTCGTTCTTCGGGTCGATCTTTTCGGGTGGGGCGGGAGGCGGCGAGCGGGCGCGCATCCCAATCGCCATCGTCGACCAGGACAACAGCGCGATCTCGAAAGGGATCCTGGCAGGCGCGCAGGAGCGACAAGTACGTGTCGGTCACCACGCCGGCGGCGGACGCCGCGCGCGCCGGGGTGAAGAGCGGCACCGTCACGGTGGCCGTGGTCATTCCCGCCGGGTTCGGCGATGCCGCCGGGCGTGCGTTCTTCGGAGGCGGCGACAAGCCGAGCCTGGCGCTGTGGTACGACCCGTCGCATGCGGCGGAACTGGGTCTGGTGCGCGGCGTCCTCACCGAACATGTCATGCAGTCGGTGAGCGCGGAGATGTTCACCGGCGAACAGGGCCGCAAACTCGTGGACGACACGCTGCGTACGCTCGACGGAACGACGATGGCCGGAGAACAGCAGGCGTTGCTGCGCGACCTTCTGCAGTCAGCCCGCAAGTTCTACGATCGGCCTGCCACTTCACCATCGTCCGGGTCATCCGCTCCGCGCGGGATCACGATGCCGTACACCGTTGCGGAGGAAGCGGTGACATCCGGAGAGAACGTGGCCTACAACGGCTACGCCCATTCGTTCGCGGGCATGGGCATCCAGTTTCTCCTGTTCGCGTCGATCGACCTCGGCGTCGGCATACTCCTCGAGCGGCAGCGTGGCCTGTGGAAGCGCCTGCGCAGCGCGCCGATCTCACGACTCTCGCTGCTGGTCGGCAAGGCGGCGAGCGGATCGCTTCTGGCGCTCCTGACGCTGACGGCGTGCTTCACGTTCGCCATCATCGTCTTCGGCGTTCGGATTCACGGCAGCCTTCTCGGGTTTGCCGCGGTGGCACTCGCGACAGCGGTGATGGCGTCGACCTTCGGCCTGCTCATCGCATCGCTCGGCGGCACGCCGGGTGGCACGCGAGGCATCGCCATTCTGTCCGTGCTGCTGATGGTGATGCTCGGCGGCGCGTGGGTGCCGAGCTTCATCTTCCCTGCGTGGCTGCAGCGCCTGACCGTGGTGATTCCTGCGCGCTGGGCCGTCGACGGGTTCGATGCGATGACCTGGCGCGGAATGGGCCTGAGCGCCGCGGTGGCGCCGACGGTGGTGATGCTGGGCTTTGCGTTGCTGTTCGGTGCGGCGGCGGTCCTTCGCTTCCGGTGGGAAGAGCCGTAGACGCCCGAACACCACGAAGCGATGCGGCCCACGTGCCGCAGTCCCGGGGGTAGAATTCGGCCGTGACGTTCGCCATGGCGCCTCTCGCGGCCTCATCCGGACTGTCGTATCGCCCGGTCCATCAGCGGCGCGCTCACGTGTGCGCTGGTGCTCATCGGCACCGGTTGCGTGCTGCTCGGATCCACGGTGTCCGGGACAGCAGTTGCTGTTGTTCATCGTCGGAGTGGCAGCCGGGCTCGTGCTGTATCACGCCGCGTTCGGCTTCACGTCAGCCTGGCGCGAGCTGATTGCGCATGGCCGCGGCGGCGGGCTCAGGGCGCAGATGCTGATGCTGGCGGTCGCCACCGCGGCGTTCGTGCCGGTGCTTGCCAATGGAACGGCGTTCGGACACGTCGTGCGCGGGTCGGTCGCGCCCGCTGGCGTGCCGGTGATCGCCGGCGCGTTCCTCTTCGGCATCGGCATGCAGCTGGGCGGTGGCTGTGCGTCGGGAACGCTGTTCAGCGCCGGAGGCGGAAGCGTCCGCATGTTCGCGACGCTGGCGGCCTTCATCGCCGGATCGGTGCTCGGCGTGCGCTACTCGGGCGTGTGGGAGCAGGCGCCAGCGCTGCGGCCGATGTCGTTGCTCGGCGAGTTCGGCCTCGTTCCGGCACTGCTCGTCAGCCTCGCGGGGTTCGCGGCGATCGCCGGCGTTTCGGTGGCAATCGAGACGCGCCGACGCGGCGGGCTCGAGAGCGATCGGCACGCGAAGGACTGGCGTGTGCTGACCGGTCCCTGGACGCTCGCGGCTGGCGCGCTGGGGCTCGCCGGGGTGAACATCGCGACGCTGCTGATCGCCGGACGACCGTGGGGCGTCACCGCCGCCTTCGCGTTGTGGGGTTCCAAGGCGCTGATGACCGCCGGTGTGGATGTCGCGGCATGGCCGTACTGGCAGCCTGCCGCGCGGGCAGCCGACCTGCACGCCAGCGTGCTGAACGACGTCACGTCGGTGATGGACATCGGCATCATGCTGGGCGCGCTTGCGGCCGTCGGCGCTCGCCGGCCGTTTCGCGCCGGTGTGGCGAGTCCCTGGCCGTTCCCTCGTGGCGGCGATTCTCGGCGGCATCCTGCTCGGATATGGTGCGCGCATCGCGTTCGGCTGCAACATCGGCGCGTACTTCAGCGGCGTAGCTTCGACGAGCCTTCACGGGTGGGTATGGCTCGCGTCCGCATTCTCCGGCAACATCGTGGGGACCAGGCTGCGGCCGCATTTCGGTCTCGCCGTATGACAGGGTCGACGATCGGGCGGGCAGGCGCGATGCGACTGGTTCTCGCGACCTGCGTTGTGCGTTCGTGGGAGCCGGACGACGTGCCGTCGCTGGTGCGTAGCGCCGACAACCGACGGATCTGGATGAACCTGCGCGATCGGTTTCCGCATCCGTACACGGTCAGCGACGGGGTGTCGTTCATCCGCCGAACGCTGGCGAGCAAGCCCGAACGGTCGTTCGCGATCGAGGTGGATGGCAAGGCCGTCGGCGGCATCGGCTTCATGCCGCAGCAGGACATTGAACGGGTGTCGGCGGAGATCGGCTACTGGCTCGGCGAGCCGTACTGGGGCAAGGGCATCTGCACCGACGCACTGCGAGCGGTGACGCGCCACGCCATCGAGCAGCACGGCCTGACGCGGATATTTGCGCTGCCGTTCGCGCACAACATCGCGTCGTGCCGGGTGCTGGAAAAGGCGGGTTACTCGCTCGAGGGATACCTGCGCCGCAGCGCGATCAAGGACGGCCGCATCGCCGACCAGAAGCTGTACGCATGTATTGCCGCCGAGGCGTCAGGCACCGGTTCCGACCCTGGGGTCTGACCCCTCCGCCGCAGGCAACCGCTCAGCGAAGCTGGCCAGACGCCGGAAGGCGTTCACCTTCTCGGACCGCTCGATCGCGGCACGGTTGATGGCCTTGTTGAATATCTCGATCGTGCGGTCGTAGGTGAGTCGATCGACCGGGAACGGGATGCCATCCTTGCCGCCGTGCGCGAACGCAAACCGAGCCGGGTCGCGCATGTTCGCCGGCGTGCCGTGCACGAGTTCCGATGCCAGCGCGAGCGCGCGAAGCGTCTTCGGACCCACACCCTCGATGCCGAGCAGCGACTGGAAATCCTCGGGCGCCCGCTCGTAGGTCTTCACGAGAATCTTCTCGAGATACGGACCCGCGACGTCGATTTCGGGCAGCAGGTCGTGGCGCCGCGGCATGGTCAGGTGCGGCACGTGCGTCATGCGCAGCCGCGCCGGGTCGACGCGCTCGAGCGCCTGCAGCGTGACCTGCGGTTTCTCGCGCGCCAGCTCCGCCGATGCCGACGCGGACGCTGGCGTTCTCGTGCGCGACGAGGTTCAGCGTGTCCCCGCGCGCATCGCAGCACACCGCTTCGTGCGGGTCATCGACGAAGCTCTCCACGCGATCGGACAGCCAGTGATAACGGCGCGCCATCCCGGTGTCATCGCTCATGCCCTGCTGCACGATGCACCAATCACCGGCGGTGGTGAAGAAGAACACGTGATGATAGAGCTGGTATCCGTCCTGCACGGCCGCGCTGTCCACCTTCGCTGCCGTGCGGCTTGCGTAGACGAGCGCGCCGGCATCGGCGCCCGATCGTTCACAGGCGTCTGCGATATGCGCGGGCGTCTGCCGCGAGACGCCGCCTTTCCCGCCAGCCGCGAAGAAGCCGAGCTCGGTATCGATGCCTTTGAGCGATTCCTTGACCGCTCCGCAGACGGTCGTCGTCACGCCGCTCGAATGCCAGTCGAACCCCAGCACGCAACCAAATGCCTGGAACCAGAACGGATCCGACAGACGGCGCAGCACCTCACGGGCGCCGTGCTCAGCGATGAGGTAGGTGACGACTTCACGCGAGAGCCGGACCATTCGCCCGAACAGCCAGGCCGGCGCCTTGCCTGTGTGCAGCGGCAGTGATGCATAGCCCGTGCGACGAGACACGGTGCGATCTTACGACGGAAGGCCTTGGGCTCTCGACGTCAGGCTTCAGCCAGCACCGGCTTCGCGGCCGCCGACTGGCCGCGTGCCCGCGTGTCGGCTAACGTCAGAGCCAGCAGCCCAGCGCCTGAAGCCCGGAGTCCGTGCGATCGCCTACCGCCCCTCGCCTACCGCCTATCGCCCACCGCCCACCGCCTCGGATTCAGCTCCCGACCGTCTGTCCCCCCATCGCCGGGAGCACGACTCCCGTGATGAAGCTGCTGTCGGCGTCCGACGCGAAGAACACGTACGCGGGCGCAATTTCCTCGGGCTGGGCCGGGCGCTTCATCGGCGTCTTCGAACCGAATTGGGCGACCTTCTCGGGCGACTGTCCTGTGTCGGCGGCATTGAGCGGCGTCCACACCGGACCCGGCGCCACGCAGTTCACCCGAATGCCGCGCTCGACGAGATCCTGCGCGAGGGTCTTCGTGAACGTGTGTATCGCGCCCTTGGTCGCGGAGTAATCGAACAGCTTGGCCGCGCCCTGGATGCCGGTTTCCGAACCGGTGGCGATGATCGACGCGCCGGGCGCCAGGTGAGGCAGCGCCGCCTTGACGAGTCGGAAGTACGCGTAGATGTTCGTCTTGAACGTGCGGTCCCACTCCGCCTCGTCAACGTCTTCGAGCGACTCCTTGCGGTTCTGGTGCGCGGCGTTGTGCACGAGGATGTCCAGACGGCCGAACTCGGCGACCGTGCGCTCGACCGCCTCGATGCACGCATCGGCGCCGCTGAGGTCACCTTCGATGACGATGCATCGGCGTCCCTCCTGCTCGATGACGCGTCTGGTCTCGTCCGAGTCCACCTTCTCGTCGGGCAGGGCGGTGATCGCGACGTCAGCGCCTTCGCGCGCGTAGAGCACGGCCACGGCGCGTCCGATGCCGGAGTCGCCCCCGGTGACCAGCGCGACCTTTCCTTCGAGCTTGCCCGGCGGGCTTGTAGTTCGATGCGTAGTATTTCGGACGTGGCGTGAGCTCGGCTTCGATTCCGGGCTTTTCGAGCTTCTGCTCCTTGAACGGTGGCTTTGGTTCGGACTGCATCTGAGGTTTTGACATGCGGGCCGACGTAGCAAGCCGGCCGCCATGGGAATCACGTGTTGCGACGAATCTCTGCCGTGACTCTGCGATTCGTGCCCAGTTCGGTGAGATGATTTTGATCGCAATCGGCGGATAGCGAGAACGATCGCCAGGGGCTACAACTGGCCCATGACTGCATTGGCTACTGTTCATCGACCCGATCTCGACACTGAGCGCTGGAACCTCGTGCTCGCCCGCGACCGGGCCGCCGACGGCCGCTTTGTGTACGCCGTCACCTCGACCGGCGTGTTCTGTCGTCCGTCGTGCCCAAGCCGTCGCCCCCTGCGCGACCGCGTGCGCTTCTTCGACCTGACCAGCGACGCGCTGCGTGCCGGCTTTCGCGCCTGCCGTCGATGCCGGCCGCTCGACCACGTCGCCGACCCCTGGGTCGCGACGATTGCGCAGGCCTGCCAGCGGATAGCCGCGGCAGAAGAACCACCGACTCTGGCGGTGCTTGCGGCGCAGGCAGGCAGCAGCCCATACCACTTCCTCCGCCGCTTCAAGGGGATCGTGGGCGTGACACCGCGTGCGTTCGGCGACGCGCGGCGGTTCGACGAGGTCAGGCGGTTGCTTCGCGACCAGACCGACGTCACCACCGCGTTCCTGGACGCTGGCTACGGTTCGAGCAGCCGTTTCTATGAAGGGGCAGCGCCCAGGCTTGCGATGTCTCCGTCCATCTACCGGAACGGCGGACGCGGGCAGACGATCCGCTATGCGAGCGCCGCGTCGCCGCTTGGCCGGGTGCTCATCGCCGCGACGCCGAAAGGGGTCTGCAGCGTCGCGCTGGGCGACTCGGAATCGACGCTCCTCGCCGATCTGCGCGCTGAGTATCCCGGTGCGGAGGTCCTCCCCGCGCCGCGCGAACTCGGTGACTGGCTGCGACAGGTTATCGACTATGTCGCCGGGCAGCTTCCAACACTCGACCTGCCACTGGACGTTCGCGCCACCGCCTTTCAATGGAAGGTCTGGAACGCGCTGAGAGCGATTCCGCCCGGCGAAACCCGCACGTATGGACAGGTGGCGGCTGCCATCGGTCGGCCAACCGCCGTGCGAGCCGTCGCGCGAGCGTGTGCCACCAATCCAGTGGCGCTGGCCGTTCCCTGCCACCGCGTCGTTCCTGCGGCCGGCGGCATCGGCGAGTACCGCTGGGGCGCCGCGCGGAAGAAGAAGCTCCTCGATCGGGAGCTCGGTCCGGGCAAGCCGTAGCTGCGCACAGTCGGCGGCCAGTAGGCCGCATCGGGTCTTTGCAATAGAATCCCGTCCCAACCATGCGTCCTGTGTACGGCCGCTCGCCCTGGCTCGATCGCGTTCCCAAGTCGAAGGTGCCCAGCTACGCCAAGCATCACGGCGATCTGCGATATCGACGTCGCCATCATCGGCGGCGGACTGACCGGGTGCGCGACGGCCTACGGCGTTCGCTGCCGCGGGCATCAACGTGGCGCTGTTCGAGGCCGATCGGATTGGGCGCGGCAGCTCGGGCGTCGGCGCGGCTGGATTACCGACGAGCCGGCACCGAGTTTCTGCGCAGGTGGAAAGGCACTGGGCCGTCCGCGCAGCACGGCACGCCTGGCAAGCGTGGCGGCGGGCCGCGCTCGATTTCGAGGCGCTGCATCCGGCGGCTCGACCTCAAGTGTCAGCTCGGAGCCGCGCACGTGCTCCTCGTCGCGCAGACACGCCCGAGCAGGCCGCACAGCTCGCTCGCGAACAGAAGGCGCGCCGCGACGCCGGGCTCGACAGCACGCTCGTGCCGGCTCGAAGTCGATCGGCGCGATCGCCGGGTTTCCGCCGCCGCCGCCGTGCTGCAGAGCCGCGACAGCGCCACCATCGATCCGCTATCGCGCCACGCTCGGCCTGGCCGCTGCCGCCGCGAAACGCGGCGCGCGGATCTTCGAGCGGTCGCCGGTCACGAAGACGACGTTCACGCGCGAGGCGGCCACGCTGACGTGTCGGCGACTCCCGTCGTGCGCGCCCGCCGGATCATCGTCGCGACCGGGACGCCGTCGCGCGTCTGTTCAAGCCGCTGGCGCGGCATTTCACGCGAGCGTACGGCCTATCCTGTGTCGTCACCGAGCCGGTGCCCGCCCAAGGTGCGCAAGCGCTCGCTCGGGATCGCGCGATCATCTGCTGCGCGACGCCGCCGACCCGCCGCACCGCATCGCGTGGGTCGACGATGAGCGACTGCTGGTCGCGGCGCCGACGGGCGGCCGGTGCCGAGCGTGCACGCGTGAAGCGGTGCTCGTCCAGCGCACCGGCCAGTTGATGTACGAGCTGTCGACGTTCTATCCGGACATCTCCGGCCTTCAGCCGGCGTACGGCTGGGACGCGTCCGTACGCGACCACGTCCGCACGGGCTTGCCCGTCATCGGTCCGCACCGCAACTACCCGCATCACCTGTTTGCGTTCGGCGACGCGCAGCCAGTCGTGACCGGCGCGTATCTCGCCAGCCGGATCCTCCTGCGTCATCATCCTGGACGAGGCGCAGCCCGCGGACGACGTCTTCGGCTTCGGCCGCTGATGCGATCTCACCGAGCACAAGCCATGACGTCGTCCGGCCCGCTCGATCTGCTCGTGTTCGGACCGCACCCCGACGACCTCGAGATCGGGCTGGGCGGCACCATCGCGCGGCACGCCGCGGCGGGCATGCGGGTCGGCCTGTGCGATCTGACCGGCGGCGAAATGGGCAGCAACGGCAGCGTCGACCGAGCGCCTCGCGGAAGCCGAGGCGGCGCGCGCGGCGCGCTCGGCGCGCTCTGGCGCGAGAACCTGCGCTGGCCCGATCGCCGCTTCGGAAAGGATCCCGCGCATCTCGAGCAGGCGATCGCCTTCATCCGGCGGCATCGCCCGCGGGTCGTCGCCGTGCCGTACTGGTCCGATCGCCACCCGGATCACGAGATCGCGAGCCAGCGTTCTGACCGAAGCGGTGTTCAACGCGGGCCTGCGCCGCTACCCGCGGAAGGCGACGCGTGGAAGGTGGAGTGGGTCTGCTACTACTTCATCAACGACAGCGGCAACGCCGTCGTTCGTGGTCGATGTGTCCGACCACTACGACGCGAAGCGGCGGCGCTCGACTGCCACGCCAGCCAGTTCACGCCGCCCGCAGCGTCTGGCGAGGTCGCCACGCGCCTGAACACGCCGCTGTTCCGCCAGATGATCGAGAGCCGCGACGCGCAGTTCGGCGCGCTGGCGGGCGTGCGCTGGGCCGAGGGATTCATCGTCCGCGAGCCGGTGCTGCGCGACGGCCTGCTGCGATGGCCGTGCATGAACATCGGCATCGTCTGCTACGCCTCGATCGGCGGCAGCGGCATCGTCGCGACCGAACTGGGGAAGGCGCTGGCGTCGCGCGGACACCGCGTTCACATCCTGAGCGGCGACATGCCGTTCCGGCTCGGCGGCTATCAGCCCGGCCTGTCGTTTCACCGCGTCGAAACGCCCAGCTATCCGTTGTTCCGCGAGCCGCAGTACCTGCTGTCGCTGGCCAGCAAGATCGTCCAGGTGGCGCGCGACGAGCAGCTCGACATCGTGCACGCGCACTACGCGATTCCGCATGCCACCGCGGCCTATCTCGCGCGCCAGGTGCTCGACGTCGCGGCATCGGCGGCGTACGTGCCGCGCGTCGTCACCACACTGCACGGCACCGACATCACGCTGCTCGGCACCGATCCGTCGTACTCGGAGATCGTCGCGTTCGGGATCGAGCAGTCCGACGGCGTGACCGCGGTCTCGGAGAGCCTTGCAGGCCGACACCTGTCGCGAGCTCGGCGTGTCCTGCGACATCCGCGTGATTCCGAACTTCATCGACTGCACGGCCTATCGCCGCGTCGACGTGGCCGGCGTTGCGGCAGCGGCTCGCGCCGGCCGGGCGAGCCGCTCCTGATTCACGTCTCGAACTTCCGCCCGGTGAAGCGGGTCACGGCGGTCGTGGAGGTGTTCGCGCGCGTGCGCGAACGGATGCCGGCCCGGCTGCTGATGGTCGGCGACGGTCCCGATGCGTCGGCGGCCGCGAGGCTCGCGCGCGCAGCTTGGCGTCGCCGACGATGTCGCGTTTCTCGGTGAACAGGACGCGGTCATTCCGCTGCTGTCGGCCTCAGACGTGTTCCTGCTGCCCTCCGCCCAGGAGAGCTTCGGCCTGGCGGCGCTCGAGGCGATGGCGTGCGGAGTGCCGGTCGTCGCGTCGAAGGTCGGCGGCATCCCTGAGGTGGTCGAACACGGCGTGACCGGATTCCTGCACGACGCGCGACGGATCTCGACGGCATGGCCGCCGTCGGTCATGCGGCTGCTCTCGGACCGCGCAGCGCTGGCAGACGATGTCCGCAGCAGCGCGGCCGAGGCGGCGCGCACGCGCTACTGCGACACGGCGATCGTCCCGCTGTACGAGTCGTTCTACCGAGCAACTCCTTGACGAACGGCGCCGATCGTCGGCCGATCTGGATCGCGACACGGCCGAGCAGGGCATCTGCCTCGCTCGCTGCCGTTGATTCGCTCCAGGACTGAGCGGGACGTATACTCAGGGTCAGTCTCATACTACGAGGAGATCCCAGATGCTACGTGCGCTTGCTCGCCGTCGTTCTGCTCGTCGCTGCTGGCGGCTCCGGCGTTCGCGCAGTCGCAGGCCGCCAACGGCACCATTGAAGGCACCGTCACCGATTCGTCGGGCGGCGTGCTGCCCGGCGTGACCGTCACGATCACCAACACCGACACCGGTCTCGAGCGATCGGTCGTGACCAACGCCGAGGGGCAGTACCGCGGCCTGCTCCTGCCGCTCGGCCGGTACCGGGTGGTCGCCGAACTGCAGGGATTCAAGAAGGCCGAGCAGACCGGCATCAACGCTGCGCGCCGGCGACACGGCGACGATCAACTTCAACGCTGTCGGTCGGCACGGTCAGCGAGACCGTGACGATCACCGCCGAAGCGCCGATCGCGCAGCCCGGCAAGATCGATCTCGGGCGCACGATCGGCGACGCCGAGATCCACAACCTGCCGCTGCCGTCGCGCAATCCCTACAACTTCGCGTTCCTGCAGGCCAACGTCACCGGCTACGAGAACACCGAGTTCGGCGTGCCGCGCATCAACGCCAACGGCTCGCAGATGCACACGAACTATCAGCTCGACGGCAACACCAACACCGAGAAGGATCGCGCCGGCCTGCGCCTGCTGCCGATCTCCGAGGTGCTGGTGCGCGAAGTGAAGGTGGTGACCAACGGGTTCGCGCCGGAGTTCGGCCAGACGACCGGCATGGTCTACAACGCGATCACGCAGTCGGGCACCAACAACTTCAACGGCTCGGCCAGCTACCGGTTCAAGCGCAACAGCATGTCGGCGAAGCCGTTCTTCCTGCCCGCCGGACGCGCGGAAGCCCGACACCGATGCCGACGACGTGACGGCGACGCTCGGCGGACCGATCAAGAAGGACAAGGCGTTCTTCTTCGGCGCCTACGAATACATCAACCGCAGCCTGATCACCGGCAACCAGATCATCTCGGTGAAGCCGGCCGACGCGGCGGCTCTCGGGCATCACCCTGCCGGCCGACGGCGTCATTCCGGCGCAACCAGACGGTGCCGTTCGCGTTCGGCAAGGTCGACTACCAGGTCGACGCCGAGCACGCTCGTGACCGGCCGCTACTTCTACTTCCAGAATCTCTCGCTGTCGAACATCGGCGGCGGCCTGACCACCACCGATCGCGCCACCGACTTCCACGACAAGATGGGATCGGCGGCGATCCAGGCGGTCACCACGATCGGCACCAGCAAGCTGAACGAGTTCCGCTATCAGTTCGCACAGCGCCACCAGTTCCGCACCATCGGCACCGGCGTCGCCGGCCCGGCGATCACGGTGAGCGGCATCGCGCAGTTCGGCGGTCCGCGCATCGGCGACGACAACTCGGTCGGCTTCGACTTCACGCAGAAGATCAACCAGGTGATCGACAACTTCACCTGGGTGAGGGGCGCACACGCGCTGCAAGAGCGGGACTCGACGCTGCAGTTCATCGGCGACGACCGCGTCGCAGGGCGAGAACTTTCAGTACACCTTCGCCGACCATCGACGCGTACCTCGCCGCGAAGAGCGGCGCGAATCCGTTCGCGCTACACGACAGCTGCAGCAGACCTTCGGCCAGCTGGACATCGACTACAGCTCGCGCTTCTACGGCTTCTTCGTGCAGGACGACTGGCAGATCACGCCGCGCATCAAGCTGCTCTACGGTCTGCGCTACGACCTGTTCGATGTGCCTGAGGCGAGGCCGTACTCGCCGAACATCTACTCGAACGATTTCAACGATCGACAAGAACAACTGGGGACCGCGCGCCGGCGTGGCCTGGTCGCTCGACGAATCCGGCCGCACGGTGTTGCGCGCGTCGATCGGCAAGATGTTCGAGCCGCCGCTCATCGACTTCTACGACAACGCGATTCTGAACAACGGCGATCCGGCTTCCGCTACAACGTCGTCGATCGCCGGGCAACACCGCCGGCGCGCCGCCGTTCCCGACGAGCCTCGCGAATCGGCGGCCGCCCCGACTTCGTGCTCCCGCAGCAGAGCATCACCGCCGTCGATCCGGCGTTCAAGACGCAGGAGGCCTGGCTGAGCAACGTGCAGCTCGAGCGTGCGCTCGGCCAGAACACGTCGGTGTCGGTCGGCTACGTCAACGCGATCGGCAGCAACCTGCCGGTGCTGATCGACGTCAACCTCAAGCCGACCGGCGCGACGCTCGCGGACGGCCGTCCGATCTTCTCGACGGCGGTGAACGCGACGACGCGCGTCGATCCGACCTTCGATCACATCAACGTGTTCCAGTCGATCGCCGAGTCCAGCTACAACGCGTTCACGGCGACGCTGACGCAGCGGATGCAGCACGGCTTCCAGGCGCAGGCCACCTACACGCTGGCGCGCGGCACCGACAACGGGCCGCTCACCAGCACCTACGTCGTCGGCAGGCTACGACGACCGCGTCTCCGATCCGACGAACCTCGATCGCGACAAGGGCGTGACGCCGTTCAACCAGACGCACACGCTCACCGTTTCGACCGTGCTACGCGCCGCAGGTGACGCGGCGACGGCATGGGCGCGAAGCTCGCGAACAACAACCAGCTCGGCGTCATCGTCCAGGCGAACAGCGGCCTGCCGTTCAACATCCGCTCGAACCGCGACCTGAACGGCGACGGCGTGACCGAACGATCGGCCGCTCGGCGTCGAGCGCAACACGGGCCGTCTCGGCACGGTGTTCAACGTCGACCTGCGCTACTCGCGCTTCATCCCGATTCGGCGCGCGCACGAGGGCGGAGGTCTTCATCGAGGCCAAGAACCTCTTCAACCGCGCAGAACATCGCGGGCGTGAACCGCGTCGTCGCGACCGACGCCGCCGGCAATCCGCTCGTGGACATCAGCGACACGACGGCGACTGGCGACCGGGCTTCCCGTTCAGCGGCACCGCCGGCTACGACCAGCGCATCATGCAGATCGGGTTCAAGGTGACGTTCTAAGAGCAGGTGCGGATCGGGCAGGCAGGGCAGGTGGGTCTGGCAAGTGACGGTCCGACGCTGCCCGTGCCTTCCACGACCGCCTGACCGACCCGCCTGACCCGCCCGACCATGCCTGACCTGCTGACGAGGTGCACTGACATGAAACGCCTGTCTGTTCGTCCTGCTCGCCGTCGGGTGCCTCGGCGTCTCGGTCGCCACGCGCGCAGATGCGGGTGACGCCGATCGACGAGATGCAGGGGCACGTCGCGCTCGGCCTGGCGCTCCGTCACCTCGGGCAACGCCGGCATCTTCATGATGGCGACCGCGCATCCCGACGATGAGAACAACGGGCTGCTGGTGATGCTGAACCGCGGGCAGGGCTACCGCACGGCGCTCGCGACGGCGACGCGCGGCAACGGCGGACAGAACGAGATCGGCCCCGAGATCTTCGAAGCGCTCGGCGTGCTGCGGACCGAGGAACTGGCGGCGCTGCATCGGTTCGACGGCGCGGAGCAGTACTTCACCCGCGCCGTCGACTTCGGCTTCTCGTTCAGCGTCGACGAGACGTTCGAGAAGTGGGGGCACGACGAGGTGCTCGGCGACTTCGTGCGGCTGATTCGCACGATCCGCCCCGACGTGATGGCCGGCCTGAGCCCGACCGGCATCGGCGGCGGGCAGCATCACCAGGCGTCCGCGATGCTCGCGCGCGAGGCCTTCAAGGCTCGCCGGCGATCCGACGAAGTATCCCGAGCAGATCCGCGAGGGGCTGCGTCCGTGGCAGCCGAAGAAGCTCTACTTCATGACCGGCTTCGGCGGACCGTCCGACCCGAACGCCGAGCAGCCGGCGCGCACGCTGTCGATCAACCTGTCGGGCTACGACCCGCTGCTCGGCAAGACCTACGCCGAGATCGGCACCGAAGCGCGCAGCATGCACAAGTGCCAGGGCATGGCGCAGCTGCTGTCGCTGCCCGGGTCCGATGTCGTCTCCGTATTACCTCGTCGAGTCGGCGATCCCCGGCCAGATGGAGCGCGACGGAAGCGGGGATGTTCGACGGCGTCGACTCCTCGATTGCCGGGCTCGCGCAGTTCGCCGGCGCGCAGCGCGCCGACGCGAGCTGACCGACGGGCTCGCGCGCAATCGCCTCGGCGGTGCAGAGCGCCCAGAAGGCGTTCGACACCGACAACGACGCGGCCGTGCTGCAGCCGCTGCTCGACCGGCCTGCGCGCCGTGCGCGCGCTGCGCGGCGCAGCTGCGCGGCATGACGGCGTCAACGACGCCGGCCGTTTCGAGATCGACTACCGGCTCGATCAGAAGGAGCGCGAGTTCCAGGAGGCGATTCTCCTCGCCAACAGCGTCCGCATCGAAACGCTGGCCGACGACGGCGTCGTCGTGCCGGGACAGCCGGTGCAGCGTGACGACGATCGTGGCCAACCGCGGCGCCGCCGACGTCACGGTGAAGCAGGTGCAGCTTCAGCGGCTTCGACGGCGACCTGCGGCCTGCACGCATGACGGCTGTGGCCAGCGGCAGCATGTTCGGCGGGCAGGGCGGCGCGGCCGCGGCGGCCAGCGCGCGCCGCCGCCGCCGCTGTCGACGCTGGACACGAATCAGGTGGCGCAGTGCACGCCGTCGCATGACCATTCCGGCGAACGCGCGCATCAGCGAGCCGTACTGGCATCGCGCCGGCGACGCCGGCCGCTACACGTTCGACGCCGACGCGCCGTTCGGGCTGCCGTATCGTCCGACGCCGTTCCGCGCGCAGGTCACGCTCGACGATCGGCAGCGGCGCTGACGCCGAAGACGTCGTCGAGTCGACCTGCCGTGCAGTATCGCTACGAAGGCAACATCTTCAGCGGCGAGAAGCGATCGGACCTGCTGGTGGTGCCCGCCGACGTCGGTGCGCGTGTCGCCGGAGATCGCCATCATTCCCGGTCGAGTCCGATGCGGCCGGCCGCGACGGCCGACCGCGCGCCGCGGCGCCGCCGCCCGCGGCGCGCCGAGCCGGCCGGCCGCGAGGTTCGCGTGACGGTGGTCAACGACGCGCAAGGGCGCGGCCGAGAGCACCGTCCGCCTCGAGCGTGCCGCCAGGGCTGGACGTCGACGCCCGCCGCAGGACGTCGTGAAGTTCACGCGCGAAGACGAAACGCAGACGGTGCGCTTCCAGGTGCGGCCCGCCGGCCGGCACGGCGGCCGGCGAGTACCACGTCAAGGCGGTCGTCAGTTCCGGTGGCGCCGACGTTCAGCCGCGGCTACCAGGTGATCGAGTATCCGCACATCCGCCGGCAGCACATCTACCACGACGCCGACGTCGTGCTGAAGGTGATCGACGTGAAGCGTCGCGCCGAACCTGACGCGTCGGCTACATCATGGGCGTCGGCGACGAGGTGCCGCCGGCGCTCGAGCAGCTCGGGGTCGAAGGTCGAGATGCTCGACGCCGACGATCTGGCGTGGGGCGATCTGTCGCGGTTCTCGACCATCGTCACCGGCGTGCGCGCCTACGAACGGCGCGGCGATCTGCGCGCGAACAACAGCCGCCTGCTCGACTACGTGCAGAACGGCGGCACGCTGATCGTTCAGTACAACAAGTTCGAGTTCAACCAGGCGCAGTACGGTCCGTATCCGGCGCAAGGTCAGCTCCGAGCGCGTCACCGACGAGTTCGCGCCGGTGCAGGCAGCTCGATCGCGACAGCCCGCTCTTCTACACGCCCAACCGGATCGACGACAGCACGTGGAAGAACTGGGTGCAGGAGCGCGGACTGTATTTCCTCGGCGAGCGCGATCCGCGCTACAAGGATCTCGTCGCGCTCGACGAGCCGTTCCCCTACAACAAGGGCGAGAAACGCGGTGCGCTCGTGGAGGCGCAGTACGGCAAGGGCCGCTGGATCTACGTCGGCCTCGGCCTGTGGCGCGAACTGCCCGCCGGCGTCGACGGCGCCTACCAGCTGCTGGCGAATCTCGTGAGCCTCAGCGCCGACCGCCAGGTCCCGCGCTCAGTGCCGCCTGGTAGCGACGTAACCGGGTCCGACCGACGTAACGTGCGGTCGCAAGGTCTAACGCCGGCGGAACTTGTCTCGATCGATTCGACCATCTGACAATCGCGCCTGATGGCCTTCATTCTCGACCCGAAGATCGAGCACCTGCTCCGGCGCGCCGGGTTCGGCGCGCGACAGGACGAGCTCGATGTCTATCGCGCGGAGTCGTTCAACGGCGCGGTCATCGCGCCTGCTCGAATTACGAACGCATTCCCGACGATGTGGATCAGCGGCTCGGAGCGCCTGGTTACGTCGGCATCACGACCCGCGGTCCGTTCTCGCCGAACAGCGTCATCACCGACGCGCGGCAGCGATGGCTGTTCCGGCTGGTGCACACCGATCGGCCGCTCCAGGAGAAGATGGCGCTCTTCTGGCACAACCACTTTGCCACCGGCTACTCGAAGATCGCCGGCATCGTCGGCGCGGCGGAAGCGACGCGGTACATGGCGGCGAAGCCGGCCGAGGACCCGGCGCAGGTGCGCGGCCAGATCGAGCTGTTCCGCGAATACGCGCTCGGCAACTTCAGGGATCTGCTCGTCGCGGTCGCGCAGGACACGGCGATGCTGTTCTGGCTGGACGGCTACACGAACACGCGCGCGCGGCCGCAGGAGAACTTCGGGCGCGAGATCATGGAGCTGTTCACGATGGGCGTCGGCCACTACACCGAGCCCGACGTCTACGCCGCGGCTCGCGTGTTCACCGGCTGGAACCTGGCGAGGCCGGGCAGCGCGACCGACGGTTCGCAGCACTATCAGTTTGCCTACAACGCAAACCAGCACGATACGGGCGAGAAGACCTTCAGCTTCCCGATCTACGGCGACGGCAGCAAGACGATCAGGGCCCGCGCGGCCGCCGAGGGCATGCAGGACGGCCTCGATTTCATCGACGCGCTCGCGGCCAATCCCGAGACGCCGAGATACCTGGGCAGGAAGCTGTATCGGTTCTTCGTCTCCGAGTCGGCGACGTGCCGGAGTCGTTCCTGAACAGCCTGTCGTCGGTGTACTTCCGCAGCCGCTACGACATGAAGGCGGTGATGCGGGAGCTGCTGACGTCGCACGAGTTCGGCGACCGCGACAACATCTTCGCGCGCTTCTCGCTGGCCGGTGGAGTTCGTGGTGCGCGCGCTGAAGGACATCGGCTGGAACGGCTTCTCGGTGAACGACGCGCTGACGCCGCTGGCCAACATGGGGCAGAGCCTCTTCGATCCGCCCGACGTGGCCGGCTGGGACCTGGGTCGATCGTGGTTCTCGACCGGGTCGATGCTGGCGCGGATGAACTTCGCGTCGTCGCTGGCGGCCAATCAGAAGTTCAACCTGGCGGCCGCCGCGCGCGGAAACGCGGGCACTCCCGAAGCGCTGCTCGCGTTCGTGCTCGACGCGCTGAAAACGCCCACCTACGACGCGAGGTCACCACCGCGCTCGAGGACTACCTGCGCGCCACCGGCGCCTGGACCGGCAGCACGACGCAGTTGCAGGCGAAGGTTCCCGGGCTCGATTCATCTCGTGGCCGGCACGCCGGAGTACCAGTTCGTATGAAGATCACCAGGCGACAGTTCTTCAAGGGCGGCATCGCCGCGTTCACGGTCACCTATGCGGCGCCGGAGTTGCTCAGCGACGTCGCGCTGGCGCAGGGCGCCACGTCACGCAACCTCGTCGTCCTGTACCTGAGCGGCGGCAACGACTCGCTCAGCATGCTGGTGCCGTACAACGATCCGGCGTACTACGCGCGGCGTCCGACCATCGCCGTACCGTCGGGCAGCGTGCTGCAGGTCGGCACCGACTCCTCGCGGGTGAACCTCGGGCTGCATCCGCGGCTGACCGGCCTGAAGCAGGTGTTCGATCGGCGGACGTCTCGCGCTCATTCAGCGGACCGGTTATCCGAACCAGAGCCGGTCGCACTTTCTGGGGACCGACATCTGGTCGTCGGCCGATCCGTCGAACCCGGCCAGCAACGGGTGGGTCGGGCGCTACCTCGATTCGCTGCCGTCGCCGGTCGACGCGCTGGTCGGCTGGAACACGACGCGCGATCTGCCGCGCGTGCTGCAGTCGAGCAAGGTGTCGGTGCCGGCCATTCCCAACCCGGCCACCTACGCGTTCGCCAGCCCGAACACCGGTGCCGAGGCGGCGGCCGAGCGCGCGGCGGCGCTGCGGATCAACTCGCACGTGCCGGTGGACCGTCCGGAACTCGCGTTTGTCTACGCGAACGCGCAGGCTGCGATGGCGACGCTCGACCGCGTCGGCAACGGTCGCGACCTACAACGGCACGGTCGCCTACCCGGCCTCGGGTCTCGGGCAGGCGCTGAAGGCGGTGGCCGGCGTCGATGGTGCGCGGCATCGGCACGCGCGTCTTCTACGTGACGACCGGCGGGTTCGACACGCACTCGGCGCAGAATCCGAACGCGGTCAACGGCAGCTACTACAACCTGATGGCGACGCTGAACGATGCGCTGTTCGCGTTCTACACGGACCTGACGAACCAGGGACTGCTCGGCGACACGCTGGTGCTGTCGTTCTCGGAGTTCGGCAGGCGCATCTCGGAGAACGGCAGCAACGGCACCGACCACGGTGCCGCGTCGGTGATGCTGGCGATGGGCGGCCGCGTGAACGGCGGGCTCTACGGGACGGCACCCAACCTCAACACCGATCCCGCGAACCCGACGCTCGAGAACAGCGCCGGGCGACGTGCGGTTCGAGACCGACTTCCGCTCGGTCTACGCGCGGGTGATCGACTCGTGGCTCGGCGGCGATTCGCGCGCGATTCTCAATGGCGACTTCCGCAACGCGGGGCTCACGTTCGTGTGACACGGGGGCAGGGCGGGTCAGGCAGGACGGTCGGGAAGGCAGGCCGGCAGGCAGGCAGCAGGCCGGGCGGGCGGGTCGGGCAGGAAGGCAGGAACGGCACGAAGCAGGGCGTCCGCTGACGCGTCTAGACAAAGTGTGGCTGGGGCCGCAAAGGCTGTGCTGTCGCCGCGCAAGTGTCGTGTCGCCGCGAACCTTCATCAGGTTCGTGACAGCCCCGCGCACCGGACCCACCCGACCCGCCCGACTGCCCGACCCCCGACCCGCCTGACCCGCCCGACCCTCCCGCCCTGCCCGCCCGCCGCCTGCCCGCCCTGCCCGACCTGCCGACCCGCCCGCCCTCGACCCGGCCCACCCGCCCGACCCGCGTCAGCGGCGCAGGATGGCATCGAGCGCCGCGCCGAGCGTGGGATAGGCGAACGTGAACCCGAGCCGCTCGGCCTTCGCGCGGGATCGCGCGCTGACCCGAGAGCAGCAGCGCATCCGCCATCTCTCCGAGCAGCAATCGCAAGCGCGAACGCCGGGGCCGGAACGAACGACGGCCGTGCGCAGCGTGCGGCCCAGTTCGCGCGCGAACTCCGCGTTGGTCACCGGCGCCGGCGCGGTGGCGTTGATCGGGCCCGCCACGTCGGGCGTTCGCAGCACGAACCGGACCAGGTTGACCCAGTCCTGCCGATGGATCCACGGCCAGTACTGGCGTCCGCTGCCCGACCCGGCCGCCGACACCCAGCCGGAACGGCAGCAGCATCTTCGGCAGCGCGCCGCCGTCGCGCGTCGAGCACGAGGCCGGTCCTGATGCAGACGACGCGCGTGCCGGTCGAACAGGCGGCCACGGCCTGCGCCTCCCATCGCCGGCAGACGCCGGCCAGGAAATCGTGCCGGCGCCGCGTGTCCTCGGTGACGATTTCGCTGCCGCACGGCCATAGAAGCCGACACCCGATCCGCTCACGAACACCGCCGGCGGGGCCGCGGCCTCCGCAATCGCGGTCGGCCAGCCGCGCGTGGCCTGTGACGCGGCTGTCTTCGATGCGGCGCTTGTGCGCGGCGGTCCACCGGTGGTCGGCGATCGGCTCGCCGGCCAGGTTGATCACGGCGTCGGCGCCGTCGAGCTCGCTGGCCCAGGGCTCAGCGGCCGGTCGGATCCCAGGTGACGACGCGGGCGCCCGGCCGACGCGTGCGCCCGGCCCTGCGGGAGAGGACGACGACCGTCGTGACCGTCGGCGAGCAGGGCGGCGGTCAGCGGGCGTCCGAGGAAGCCGGTGCCGCCGGCGATGACAATCTTCATGGACCTGGTGTAGAGTGCTCTGTAGTTAACTAAACGGTTAGTTATAAATGCCCCGTCCGCGCCCGCGTCTCGCCGGACCGCATCCTCGCCGCCGCCGCCGCTCGAGTTCGCCGAGCGCGGCTACGCCGGCGCGCGCGTCGACCGCATCGCCCGGCGCGCCCGCGTCAACAAGGCGATGTTGTACTACCACTTCGCCAGCAAGCAGGGGCTCTACCGCACCCTGCTGCGCAATACCTTCGGCGCGATCGCCACCCAGCTGCAGCACATCGCCGAGTCGACCGGCCCCCGGGAGAAAACTCGATGCCGCCGTCGCGCGCGCTGGCGGCCTTCATCGATGCGCATGCGTTCTTCCCGTCGATCATGCTGCGCGAAGTCGCCGAGGGCGGCGCGCATCTCGACCCCGACACGCTGGCGGCACTCGCCGCCGTGCCCCGCGCGTTCGCGCGCGATCCTGCTGCCCGGCATCGAACAGCGGCGTCTTCCGGCCGCATGCATCCGATCGCGGCCTACTTCACGACCGTCGCGCCGATCCTGATGTTCGTCGCCAGCACGCCCGTGCGCAAGCAGCTCTCGTCGCGGCGCCTCGTCGCCGGCGCTCGAAGCCGCCGCTGACGACGGACGTCTTTCTCGCCGACTTCAGGCGCTCGCTGCAACGCGCGTTCGCGCCGTCCCACCGTCAGAGTGAGACGCAACCATGAGAGAGCTTCTTCCGCTCTGGCCAGTCCGATCCTCGTGCCTGATCCTCGCCTCGTGTGCGGCACCGCCGCCTGCACAGGCCGCGCCACCGGCCGACCGCGTCCGGGTCTCCGGACAGGTGGAGGCCACCGACGTCCAGGTCGTCCTCGCAGGTCGCCGGGTCGTCTGCTCGAACGCAAGGTCGCCGAAGGCGACCGGGTGCAGAAGGGCGCCGTCATCGCGCTGCTCGACACCGCCGACACCGAGCTGGCGCTCACCCGTGCGCGCGCCGAACGCGCGCAGGCGGACGCCCAGCTCCGCCTGCTGCAGGCCGGCAGCCGTCCCGAGGACATCCGCGCAGGCCGAGGCGCAGGTCGCCTCGGCGCAGGCCGACGTCGCCGCCGCGGACGCCGACCTCGCGGCCGCCGAACTGGACGTCCAGCGCTTCGAGCAGTTGCTCGCCGCCAACTCGGGCTCACGCAAGCAGCGCGACGATGCCGTGGCGCCGGCGGAACGTGGCGCGGGAGCGGGCACAGGCCGCCCGCGAGCGCGTGCGTGGCGGCTCAGGAGGGCGTCGCCCGCGTGCGCGCCGGGGCGCGCCGCGAGGAAATCGACGCCGCCACGGGCCAGAGTCGACGCCGCTGACGCCCAGATCGCGACGCTCGAGAAGGCGGTCGGCAGACGCGACCATCGTCGCGCCGGTCAGCGGCATCGTCACGACGACGATTGCCGACGACAGGCGAGCTGATCCAGCCGCGTGCGCCGATTGTGGTCATCACCGATCTGGATCATGCGTGGGCCAACGTCTACGTGGACGAGCCGGTCGTGCCGCGGCTGCGCGTCGGCGACACCGCCACGCTGTTCACCGACGCCGGCGGTCCCGGCGTGACGGGGACGATCAGCTACATCTCGGAGCGCGCGGAGTTCACGCCGCGCAACGTGCAGACCGCCGACGATCGCTCGAAGCTGGTGTACCGGGTGAAGGTCGCGGTGGACAACAGCACCGGCGTGTTCAAGAGCGGAATGCCGGTCGAAGCGGAGATCGTGTTTGTCCGCTGACGCCGTGTCCTTCGATCGGGTGTCGCGCCGCTACGGCGCGGTGGAGGCCGTCACGCGACCTGTCGCTGTCGATTCACGCCGGCGAGATGTTCGGACTGATCGGACCGGACGGCGCCGGCAAGACGACCACGATCCGGATGATGTGCGGCCTGCTGCGCGCAGACGCCGGCATCGATTCGCGTCCTTGGCCTCGACCCGGTCCGCCAGCACCGCGAGGTCACGACGTCGGTCGGGTACCTCTCGCAGCGCTTCAGCCTCTACGCCGATCTCAGCGTCAACGAGAACATCGCGTTCTTCGCCGAGATCCACGGCATGCGCCACTACGCGGCCGGCACGCGATCGGCTGCTCGAGATGACGCAGCTCACACGCTTCGCCGATCGCCTCGCCGGGCAGCTGTCGGGCGGCATGAAGCAGAAGCTGGCGCTGGCCTGCACGCTGATCCACCAGCCGCGGCTGATCGTGCTCGACGAACCGACGACCGGCGTGGACCCGGTCTCGCGCCGCGAGTTCTGGAAGCTGCTCTCCGAGTTCCTCTCGCAGGGCATCACCATCGTGATGTCCACGCCGTACCTCGACGAGGCGGAACGCTGCTCGCGCGTGGCGCTGCTGCACAACGGGCAACTGCTCGCGCTCGATGCCCCGGACGCGCTGCGCCAGAGCCTGCCGGGGGCGCTGTTCGAGGTCATCGCCGCCGATCACCGTCGGCGCGGTCGCCGCGCTTGAAACGGCTGCCCGACGGTGACCAGCGTGCAGACGTTCGGCGAACG
This sequence comes from uncultured Acidobacteriota bacterium, assembly GCA_963697745.1. Lineage (GTDB taxonomy): Bacteria > Acidobacteriota > Vicinamibacteria > Vicinamibacterales > CAVVIG01 > CAVVIG01. Next base: position 180,507 of record CAVOPD010000004.1, read on the forward strand.
CGCGCACGTGCGGCTGGCCGGGGAAGCGCCCGACGCCGATGGCGTGGTTGTCGGCGCAGCTGCGCGGACGCCGGCGTCGACGTCTCGATGGTGCGCGCAGGTGCCGCCGTCGCTCGAGGACGTGTTCGTCACCAGGCTCGGAGAACCACAGTCATGACATGCACGACGCATCATCGCTGCGCTGCTCCTGTCGCTCGTCTGCGCTGCGCCGCATCGGCGCGCGCGCCAGGCGCCGACGCCGCCCACGCTGCGCTCTCGCTCGACGACGCCATCGCGCGAGCCATGGCGGCGAGCAATCGCATCGAGGAAACGCGTGCACGCGGTGATGCCGCCGCGTGCCGTGACGGGTCAGCGTCACGCCGCGACACTGCCGCAGGTGGCGGCGCAGGCCGGCTACACGCGAACCAATCACGTCGACGAGTTCGGCATCCCGCAGCCGAACAGCCCGAGCGGCCGACTCGTCATCTATCCGGACATTCCGAACAACTACCGGACGCGGCTCGATGTGCAGTGGCCGATCTACACCGGCGGCCGGCTCGAGGCTCCTCGAGAGCAGCGGCCCGACTCGACCAGAACGCGGCGGCGCGTGACATCGACACGACGACGGTGGACGTCCGGCTCGAAGTCACGCGCGCGTTCTGGGCGGCTGGTCGTCACCGGCGAATCGCAGCGGGTCCTCGACGAGTCGCTCGCGCGCAGACGCGAGCACGTGCGCGACGTGCGCAATCAGCTTCGAGGCAGGACTCGTGCCGCCGAATGACGTGCTGACGGCCGCAGGCGCAGGAAGCGCGGCAGCGGGTGCTCAGCATCCAGGCACGCACCGGTCGCGAGATGGCCGAGGCCGAACTCGCGCGCCGCGTCGGGCCGGATCCCGGCACGCGCATCGTGCCGTCGACGCCGCCCTGGACATGCCGAGGATCGACGCCGCTCGACGCGCTCATCGCCGAGGCGCAGCAGCATCGGCCCGAGCGGCAGGCCCTGGACGAGCGCATGGCCGCGGCCGAGTCAGCGCCAGCGCGCGGCGCAGGCCGGCGGCGCGCCCGACCGTCGCCGTCGGCGGTGGCGTCGACTACGCCAGCCCCAATCCGAAGCTGTTCCCGCGCACCGACCGGTGGCAGGACGCCTGGGACGCCAGCGTGAACGTCAGCTGGCCGCTCCTCGACGGCGGCAGGATGCAGGTCGGAGACCGCCGAGGCCGTCGGCCGGCGTGCGCGCGCTGCAGGCGCAGGCTCGCAGAGTTCGACTCGCGTCGATCGCGCTCGAGATCCGCCAGCGGACTCTCCGAACTGGAGTCGAGCCGCGCCGCACTCGACGCCGCTGACGTCGGCCTCCGCGCCGCGACCGAGGCCCGCCGCGTGTTGGGCGAGCGATTCGCCGCGGGTGTGGCCGACGAGCATCGACGTCGTCGATGCGCAGGTGGCGATTCTTCAGGCGCAGCTCGATCGCGTGCAGGCGATCGCCTCCGCGCGCCTGGCCGAGGCGCAGGCTGAACCGGGCGCTGGGACGATGAACGCGATTACCGTCAACGAGCTCACGAGGACGTTCGGCGATTTCGTCGCCGTCGATCGCGTGTCGTTCGACGTGCGCAAGGGCGAGGTGTTCGGGTTCCTCGGCAGCAACGGCGCCGGCAAGTCCACCACCATCCGCATGCTGTGCGGCCTGCTGAAGCCGACCGAGCGGCACGGCGACTCGTCGGACGGCGTGGACGTCGGGCGCGATCCCGAAGGCGTGAAGCGACGCATCGGATACATGTCGCAGCGCTTCTCGCTGTACGAGCAGTTGACCGTCGACCAGAACATCCGCTTCTTCGGCGGCATCTACGGTCTGTCGGGCGCGACGTTCGAGAAGCGCCGAGCGTTCGTGATGGAGATGGCCGGACTGCAGGGACGCGAGACGACGCGCGCGTCGGATCTCGCCGGCGGCTGGCGGCAGCGGCTCGCGCTTGGTTGCGCCATCCTGCACGAGCCGCCCATCGTCTTTCTCGACGAGCCGACGGGCGGTGTCGACCCGGTGTCGCGTCGACAGTTCTGGGCGCTGATCGATCAGCTTGCCGAGTCGCGGCGTCACGGTGCTCGTGACGACCCATTACCTCGACGAGGCCGAGCACTGCCATCGCATCGCGATCATCCACGCGGGCCGACTTGCGGCACTCGGCTCGACGACCGAGCTGAAGCAGGTCTTCGCCGGGCGGACCATTCTCGAAGTGCAGTCCGACGACCCGGTGCAGGCGATGCGCGCGCTCGACGCCATGGACGAGGTGGAGAAGACCAGCGTGTTCGGCACCGCCGTGCACGCGGTGATGGTCGCGGGCGATCGCACGTCCCCGGATGCGCTGAAGGTCGCGTCTCACGCAGGCCGGAGTGCGCGGCGCGCCGAATCGAACCGGTCGAGCCGTCGCTCGAGGACGTCTTTCTCGAGGTCGTGGCAGGGGCGGGCTTCCTGATGCGCAAGGCACTGAGCGTCGGACGCAAGGAGGTGCGGCAGATCCTGCGCGATCGCCGATCGCTGGTGGTGCTGCTGTTCGTGCCGGCGTTCTTCCTGCTCGTCTACGGCTACGCGCTCAACTGGGACATCCGCCACGTCCGACTCGCGGTCGAGGATCGCGACCGCTCGTCGGCGAGCCGTGCGCTCGTATCGGCGTTCGTCAACTCCGGCTACTTCGACCTCGTTGCCGATATCCGGAGCCCGGAGCAGATCACCGACCTGATGAATCACGGCGTCCGCACGGGCCGTCGTGATCATTCCAGTCGGGCTTGTCGCGCGACCTTGCCGCCGGCCGCACCGTTCCGGTGCAGGTGCTGCTCGATGGCGACAACGCCAACACGGCGACGACGGTGATGGGATACGCCCTGACGATTCTGCAAAGCGAGTCGGCCAGGTATCGGCATGGTGGCAGGCGCGATGGCCGCTCCCGCGGTCTCGGTGATTCCGCGCGTCTGGTACAACCCGCAGCTGCGCAGCACGCTGTTTCTGGTGCCGGGCCTCATTGCCTACATCGTGATGATCACGTCGGTGGTGTCGACCTCGCTGTCGATCGTGCGCGAGAAGGAGCGCGGAACGATGGAGCAGGTGCGGATGGCGCCGCTCGACGCCGCGTCGTTCGTCCTCGGCAAGACGATCCCGTATTACCTGATCTCGCTGACATCGGCGCTGGCCATTCTGCTCGTCGCGATGGTGCTGTTCGGGCTGCCGATGCGCGGATCGTGGCTGGTGCTGCTCGGCACGATCTCGCTGTACCTGGTCGGCGCGCTCGGGCTCGGGCTGCTCGTGTCGAGCGTCGCCGAGACGCAGCAGGTCGCGTTCCAGCTGGCGGTGCTCGCGTCGTTCCTGCCGACGCTGATGCTGTCGGGCTTCATCTTTCCGATTGCGAGCATGCCGACGTTCCTGCAGGCCGTCACCTACATCGTGCCCGCCAGGTACTTCCTCGATTGCGCTGCGCGGAATCGTGCTCAAGGGGGTCGGCCTGCCGGTCATCTGGCCGCAGCTCGTTTCGCTCGTCGTCTACTCGGCGGTGGTGCTGCTGCTGGCCTCGCTGCGGCTGCGGCGCCAGTGGAGGTGACATGCGACGCATCCGGTTTCTCATCTGGAAGGAACTGATCGAGCTGCGGCAGGATCCGCGGCTCTTCGGGATCGTGGTCATGGCGCCGATCCTCCAGCTGTTCATGCTGGCCTACGCGGCGACGACCGACGTGCGGAACGTGCCGATCGTGGTGGCCGATGCCGATCGATCCGCAGGCCAGCCGCGAGCTCGTGAGCCGCTTCGACGCGTCGCCGAGCTTCACGGTCACGCAGGTGTTCAGCAGCCCGGCTGATGTCGACGACGTGCTCGAGCGCGGTGACGCGTGGATGGCGCTGGTCGTGCCGCGCGGCTACGGGCGGCGCTCGCCAGCGGGCAGTCGCAGGCGGTGCAGATCGTCGCCGACGGGAGCGACGCGAACTCCGCCGGCGTGTCGATGTCGTACGCGACCAACCTGATCGCCGGATACGGACAGGAGACTCGCCGCTCGCGCGGCACGGCGCGCCGGCGCCAGGCGAGCAGTCCGGCGGCGTCCATCCAACCGGTCGTGCGCGTCTGGTTCAACCCGCGCCTGGAGAGCCGCGATTTCATGATTCCCGGAATCGTGGCGCTCCTGCTGCTGGTGGTGACGACGAACCTGTCGTCGATGGGAATCGTGCGTGAGAAGGAACTCGGCACCCTCGAGCAGCTGAACGTGACGCCGCTGACACGCGTCGGAGCTGATCATCGGCAAGCTGCTGCCGTACGGCATGGTCGGGCTGATTGACGTCGTGCTCGTGCTGTCGGTGGCGATCTTCTGGTTCGACGTGCCGATGCGCGGCAGCTACGTGCTGCTGTTCGCGCATGACGCTGGTGTATCTGGTGACCACGCTCGGCCTCGGCCTGTTCGTGTCGACGATGTCGGCGACGCAGCAGCAGGCCATGATGACGACCACGTTCTTCTTCCTGCTGCCGATGATGCTGCTGTCCGGTTTCGTGTTCCCGATCGAGAACATGCCGGCGGCCGTCCAGCCGATTACCTACCTGATACCGCTGCGCTACTTCCTGGTGATTCTGCGATCGATCTTCCTGAAGGGAGTCGGTCTCGAGACGCTGTGGCCGCAGGCGCTGGCGCTGGCCGGTTGGGGAATCGGGATCCTGCTGCTCGCGATCGCGAGGTCGAGCAAGCGTTCAGCGTGAGCGCTGGAACTCGGCGTGACTTCCGCCTTCAGAACACTGGAGTAGACCGCGCCGACCTTCAGCATGAACGACGTCGGCGTGGATCCGCCGCCTGTCGTTGCCGAGGCTGCTCGCACCGTCACGTCCGGCCTGCGCGACGATGTAGCCGACGCTGACGTTCACGCCGATCTTGCGAGTGATGTCGGTCCACGCGGAGACTTCCGGTTTCAGGACGAACGTGTTCGACACGTCGGTCGCGACGCCGTGCGCCTCGAGGTTCGCCGGTAGGCGTCGTCGAAGGTCCGGCCGGAGCTTGAAGCGTTGAACGAGTATCCGCCGAGCAGCTTTCGCGCTGACGGACGTTCGCCGGAACACCCGCGCGAGTACCCGTAGCCGACCATGAACGGACGCACGTGCAGTTCGCCGAATTCGTGTCGGCACTGCCTGCCGAGGCTGATCGAGATCCGCCGAATACCAGCCGAGCCCGTAGTGCGAACCCCCAGCCGTCACCGCCGTGCCCGAAGCGCCAGACGAACCCGGAGGTTGATATGACCGATCGGGTCCTGGAGATCCATCCCGTCCTTGAGCGACACGTTCACGCCGACCGCGACACTTGCCGTCGCGTCTGCGCAGAGGCGGTCGCGGCGCACGCGAGCCGCAGAACTGGTCCGATGAGCTGGTGCTAGCAATCGCTTCATGCCTGAGATGAGCAACGCAATCGTTGCGCCACCGGGGCTGTACGGCCACCGACTAGAATGCCCTGACGCAGAGCTCGTGACCACCGACCCTCGGTACTCACGCCAGCGGTTCAATCGTTTTCTCCGCCCGCATCGCGGCTGTCCTCGCATGCCTGCTGCCGCTCCTCTGGCTGCGGCTGCGGTTCGCTGCGCGACGGGCGACGCGCTTCCAGCTCGTCGCGAGTGCGCACGACGGTGCTGCGGCTCAGGCGGATGCCGCGTCCGGGTGACGGAACGCCGAACGGCTGCCGACTGAGGGTCACGTGATGCTCGTGTCGCAATCACGTGAGCCTGGCCGACGCCGCGGTGCTGCTCGCGGCCTTGCCGTTCGACTTCCGCTTCGTCGCCGGGCACGCGTACGCGCAGTACCCAGTCCTTGGCGCGGCCATCCGGAGCGCGAGCGCGAACATCGTCGATCGCGGTCGTGGCGGAGCCGCGCGGCCAGCGGGCAGGCCATGGTGGATGCGCTGAGCGGAGGGCGTCGCTGCTGGTGTTTCCGGAAGGGACGACCGCAGACGACGGCAGATGCTGCCGTTCAGGAAGCGGCGCGTTCAGGGCCGCCGCGCGCACCGGCCGTCCGGTCGTGCCGATTGCGATCTTCGGCACCGGAGACCTGCTGCCGCCGAACGCACTGCGGCTGTCGAACGTGCCTGTCGAGATCGAGTTGCTCCCGCCGTTAACGGCGCTGGACGCGCACTCGTGAGGCGTCGTCGATCTGCGCGACCGGGCAGCGTCGCCAATCCAGGCGGCGCTCGATGGTGCCACTACATCGGCATGCGGCCAGCCGTCAGTCACAACCGATCAGTATGTCTTTCTGGCGATCCACTCCCGCAGCAGCGAATCGATGACCGACGTAGCGGTCGCCCTCGCGGCCGATCACGTCGTCGCGCTGCAGCGCGGCGAGCGCCGTCTGCACGCTCGACGGTCCGCCCAGCCGATGCCGCGCTCGGACATCGGCGGAGAGCAGCCCGGTGCCCTCCTCGATGACGACCGCGCGCACGACCGCCCGCTGGCCCAGCGTCAGCCGCTGCCACAGCGCTTCGAACATCGTCTGCTGCTCGGACAGGAGCCGGCGCAAGCGCCTGGTGCAGGTCGTCGAGCGTCGCGCGTCGCCGCGGCGTGGCGCGCACTTCGTCCCATGTTTCGTGTGCGAGCCGCTGCACGTCGTACGGCAGGTTGCCGGCGAGGTCGACGACCGCGGCACCGAGCCCGGGCTCGGCCCGGATGCCCGACTCGGCGAAGCGGGCTTCGATGAACGCCGGCGAACTCGTCGGCCGGGATCTTCTCGAGCCGCATCACCGGTCCGGCCTTGTAGAACGGCCGCTTCGGTGTGAGCATCCGTTCCATCAGGCTCGGTTCGGATCCGGCGAACACGTAGCCGACCTCGCGCTGGTGCTGCACCGCGGCGCGCAGCGCGTGCTCGACCGAGCCGCCGTTGAAGCCGGCGATCGCCTGGAACTCGTCGAGCGCGACGACGACCTTCTTCTTGCGCTCGGCGGCCAGCCTGGCGGGCAGCGCGAACACCTCCTGCGCCAGCTTCGAGACGTCACGGTCGGTCCGACACGCCGGGGAACGACACCGAGACGGCGCCGGTGCCCGGCGTCGTCAGGCTCGGGTCCGGAGCGTAGCGGACTTCCGCGCGCGCCGACCGGACCGCATCGCGCAGCCACGTCCGCGCCCGGTCCCAGCGCGTTTCGGCCGAGACCAGCGCCCGGGCGTAGCCCTTCGAGAAACGCCGACGTAGGAACTGAAGCTGCTGACCGTGACGTCGACGGTGAGCGCGCCGCGCTTCTCCATCGCGGCCATCGCGCGCCGGATCAGCGACGACTTGCCGTAGCGGCGGGGGGAGATCAGGAAGATTTTCTGGGACGACGCGAGATCGCCGATCAGCCGGTCGAGCTCGAGCGACGCGGTTCACGAAGGCCGCCGCCGGCACGACCTCGCCGTAGACGAACGGGTTCTGCATTACGTCACTCTGACGTAATGGTAACGCAGGTTCAGGCGTAACGGGGATGTGACGTCGCAGCGTGACGGGTCAGCAGTACTGCGCGTCGGCAGCTCGACGATCACTCGGCGCCGGATCCAGTTCGTCGCAGTCGACCGACCGGCGATCCGGCCTCGCCTGCAGCGCCTGCAGCGCGGCGGCGTCGATGAACACCTCGCTCGGGCAGGTACTCGCGGCAGGCGCCGTATTCGTCCTCGTAGTCGCCGTGACGGGAACTGCAGCGTCGCGTGCAGGCGGCCGCCCTGTTCCTCGACGTCGGAACAGCGGGTTGATTCGCCACTCACCGCCGGACCGGCGACGGGTTCGAGCGCATGCCTGGCAAAGACGCCGCTCGACGCGGTGACGCAATCAGCGTGAGCGCCGCCTCCTGTCTCGAGCGCCATCGCGTCTCGGCCCGCGACGAGATCCAGCGCGTCGCCGTCGACGACATCGGCGAACAGCTGCGACTCGCCGAAGACGCGCGGCGTCGGCGTCTCGAACAGGTTGCGATATGCCGGACGGCGTCAGCGCCTGCCCATGCGAGGGGCTCCAGACGAGCTGATTGTGCGTGTGATTGATCAGCGACGGTGCCGCGCTCGCGAGCCGTCGACCGCGCGGAACATCTCGCTCGACGAACTGCCGCTTCATCCAGATGAACATGAACGCGTCGGAGCACATCGCGTAGTCGAACGAGCCGCGCGCGAACGGCAGCGGCGACGTTGCCGTCGCAGCAGACCGGCATCGCGCCGGGCGCGGTGAACCGGCGCGCCAGCCAGATCTTCGGGAAGAACAGGTCCGCCAGAACCGGCGCCGGCGACGACAGCGGCACCAGCGCCCGCGTCAGGTGACCCGAACCGCCGCAGACGTCGAGTGCGCGCCCGCCGCTCCGCAGCACCGTGCCGGCCACGGCCCTGACCACCGCATCGGCGACGACGAAGGTCGGATCCGAAAAGCGGTAGAGGAAGTAGCCGCCCTCGAAGTTCGGCCCCAGGGCCGCGACGATGTCCTTGTAGGTCGAGGCAGACGATGCCGCGGCTGCCTCGAACTGCTCGGCCTGCGTCATCGTCGTCGACACCGACCATCGCCCGCAGCGCCAGTTCGGGCGTTCCCGCCTCGATGTGTCTGGCGCGCCGTCACCGCTGCCGGGTGCGAGGTGCAGCACCGGAATGCCGTCCACGACCGGGAACACGCAGCACTCGCAGCCGAGCACGCCGTCGCGAATCGTGTCGCCGTCGGTGCGATGGAAGAGCGAGGTGACCAGTTCGAGACGGCCGCCGCAGTACGGGACAGCGCAGGATGTCTAGGAGGTCGGTGTGCATATGCTGCTCGAGGACCAGCCGTGTCGTTCGACGGGATTTCGAGCCGGCGGAAGAACTCGCGTACCGAGCAGCCGTCGCGCGTCGACCGGCGACAGCCGCGAAAATGGATGCACGCTGCCCATCTGGCGTCCGATGCGCCGGCAATGGCCTGCGAGCTTCCGCGGCACCCAGTCCGCCACGTCGACGGCCAGCGTGTAGGGGACGGCGAACTTGCCGAAGGCGTCGGGATGCAGGCTCCAGAACCCCTTGGTCGGCGCCGTCCACCCGCCGCGACTTGCGCGAGGTCGACGATGTCGGTCATCACGCCGTCGCTCCATCGTCACGACGTAGACCGGCGGCGCGGCCGCGCCGAGCGATCGGGCCGCGGTGAGCACACGCTCGTAGCACGCCGATGTGATCCGGATGCCAGTAGAGGCCGTCTTCGTCGAAGGTGAGGACGGCGGCCGGCCGCCGCGTCCGCATGAAGAGCACCAGCTCGGCGTTGAAATCGGTGACTTCGCCCCAGCGCAGGTGGCCGTCGCGGTGATTGAGGATGACGACCTCTGCGACGCCGAGCGCGCGCGGCGGCCTCGCAGAGCTCGACGCGCACGCGTCGCGCGCCAGCGCATCGTCGCGGCCCGTGCCGGTCCGCGCTCAGTTCGCCGTGTGTCGCGCACATGACGACCACGCGCGCGCCGGCGTCGACGAGGCGCGGCCAGCGTGCCGCCGCACGCCAGCGACTCGTCGTCGGGATGCGCGAAGACCGCGAGCACCAGTTGTCCGTCGAATCGCGGGGCCGCGGGTGTCACATCAGCGGCCCTCCACTGCGCGACGATCGTGCGAAAGGCGCTCGACGTAGCCGTCGACCATCGGCATGCACGCCGAAGCGTGCGACCGCTTCGTCGCCGAACGCGCCGCCGATCGAGCGTCAGCACCGCGATCGAGCCCGTTCGACCATCGCGTCCAGGTCGTCGAACACGCCGCCGGTCACGCCGTCGTCCACGAGCTCGCGAACGGCGCCGCGGTCGAGCGCGGCCACCGGCGTGCCGCAGGCCATCGCTTCGGCCAGCACGAGGCCGAACGGCTCGCCGGCCTGCACCGGGTAGAGCAGCGCGCGCGCGCCGCCAAAGAGCCTCACCTTCGTCGTCGAAGTCGACTTCGCCGACATATACGATTTGTTTATCGTCGACGAGCGGCTTCACGGCCTCGTGATAATACTGCTCTTCGGCCGCGGCGAGCAGCAGGCGCATGCCGGGCCGCTTCGCCACCTCGATCGCCTGCACCGGTCCCTTGCCTGGCGTGAAACGTCCGAGGAACAGCAGGTAGTCGTCGGGGTCGGCGTTGAAGTGAAACGGTCGGTGTCGATGCCGTGCGGCACGATGCCGGCGACGTTCAGCCCGTCGAGGAGACGCGCCTGTTCGCGCGAGATCGCGATGAACGGCGCCTCGGGGTAGCGTCGCCACAGCGCCAGTCTCCTCGGCGTCCGGCGCGTGGTGCAGTGTCTGCGACACCGGAGCCGCGCGACAGCCGCGTGAACGCCAGCGACATCGGGTAAGTACTCGGCCTCGTAGTGGATGATGTCGAACTCGCTGGCGCGTTCGACCGCCGCCGCCAGGTTCAGCAGTTCGTACATCTCCCACGGCCACATGGTCTGGTCTTCCCGGTAGCCGTGCGGGAAGGTCGCGTGCAGCTTTGCCCTGGTCATCGAGTCGCCGGGTGCGAAGAGCGTCACGTCGTGCCCGCGTGCGACCAGCCCCTCGGTCAGCAGCGACGTCATCGTCTGCACCGAGCCCGATTTCTGCGGGCGGAACGCTCGTGGCGACCGGCGCGACGTGCGCAATTCTCAGCGGCTGCATATGTCGAGGAGCCGGGTCAGCACCCGCGCCGCGTCGAAGTGTTCTGCGGCGATCTCCCGCGCGCGGCGCGCGTGGCGGGCGTAGTCGCTGTTGATGCGTTCGATGCCGGCGATCGCCTCGTCCGGACTCGAGAAGGCGAGCAGCCCCTCGCCCGACGGCAGGTGTGCCGACCAGCCCGTGTCCTGCACCAGCGCCGGCCGGCCGGACGCCAGGTAGCATTCCGTCCGATCGCTGAACCAGCCCGGATCGGGTCGACGACGTAGGTGTGCTTCGCGACGCCGAATTCCGCCTTCGAGCGCTGGATGAACTCGCGGTAGTCCCACAGACTGCGCGAGATCCCCATGGCGTCGACGGTCGACCAGCCGTGTTCACGCAGCAGCTTCTGCGGTCCGTTCACCGCCAGCTCGAAATGCTGCGGCGTCCGGGACGGGCAGGTCGATGAACTTGACGAACTCCTGATCCTTGTTGCCGCCGACGTCGGTGAAGCTCTCGATCTTCCAGGTCATCACCGTCGAGAAACGATCGATCGGCTCGAGAGTCGTGCGCCCAGTCGTCGAGCGTCACCGGCTGCCAGGTCTTGTGCCAGTGGAAGGCGCCGACCGGCACGTCGCAGGCCGGCGTGCCGATGTTCGAGCCGAACGTGAACAGGTGCGTGAAGCGCGTGAAGAAGTCGACGTACCACGGCTCGTTCTTCGCGAGGGAGAGCTGCGTGAACGCCGGGTCGGAGTCGATGAACGCGCTGCGCGGAATGCGCGCGTATTCGTCGCGCCAGAACCACGAACCGCCGGACAGGTTGATGAAGAGGTCGGCGTCGGCGCAGAACCGGCGGACCGTCGTCGGCGCTCCTGGCCGTGGTAGGTGCCGTCGTAGTTGACGAACGACCATCTGTCGCCCAGGCCGAACGGCTCGAGCGCCTGGTGGATGTAGCTGGTGCCGTACGAAGGGTCCAGCGACCGTGTGTCGAGCACCGGGTCGTACACGACCTCGCCGGTGTCCTCGATGTAGAAGACCTCGTGCCCGAGGGCGCGCAGGCCGAGCAGGTACATCAGCGAACACCAGGTCACGCCGCCGAACGGGTAGCGCGCAATGATCCCGGCGAACAGGATCTTCACTGCCGCGCCGCCTGAATCAGCTCGTCGACCGTCTCGGGTTCGTCGAGCGACTTGCCGACCGACAGCCGCGCGCACATCCGCCGATACAGCTGGCTGCTCTTCAGGAGCTCGTCGTGACGTCCGAAGGCCGAGATGCGGCCGCCGTCGAGCACGAGGATCGCGTCGGCGTCGCGGACGGTCGACAGGCGATGCGCGATGACGATGGTGGTTCGCCCCGCGCGAAGCCGCTTGAGCGCGGCGAAGACGATCTCTTCCGAGATCGCGTCGAGCGAGGAGGTCGGCTCGTCGAGAATCAGGATTGGCGCGTCCTTCAGGACCGCACGCGCGACGCTCAGCCGCTGGCGCTCGCCGCCCGACAGACCGCCGCCCGCCTCGGCCACCGGCGTGTCGTAGCCCTTCGGCAGGCGCGACACGAACTCGTGGGCGTGCGCTGCGCGCGCCGCCGCTTCGATCTCTTCGCGTCGTCGCGTCGAGCTTGCCGTAGCGCAGGTTGTCGGCGATCGTGCCGGAGAAGAGCACCGCGTCCTGCGGCACGATGGCAATCTTCTCGCGCAGCGATCGGATCCGGTACTTGCGCGACGTCGACGCCGTCGATCAGCACCTGGCCGGACGTGGGGTTGTAGAAGCGCGGAATCAGGCTGACCAGCGTCGTCTTGCCCGCGCCGGTCAGGCCGACGACGGCGATCATCTGGCCCGGGCTGCGCCTCGAAGGCGATGTCGTGCAGGACCTGCGTGCCGTCCGGGATACGAGAAGCTCACGTGGTCGAAGACGATGTCGCCCTTGACGGACGTCGGCGTCGATCGCGTCAGGCGCGTCGATCGGTTTCGGGTTCGAGCGCGAGCATCGCGCGAACGCGGCGCGCGCCGGCGATCGCCGCCTGCAGCTGTCCGGTGGTGAAGGCGATCGACGACAGCGGACCGTAGACCGCGCCGAGGTAGTTGATCACCACGATCAGGCTGCCGACGGTCATCTGCCCGCTCATCACGTGCATGCCGCCGACGATCAGCACGAGCGCGGTGCCGAGGATCGTCGTCGTCGCCACCATGAGGCCGAAGAGCCCCTGCTTCCAGGTCACGGCGATCCGCGCCTGCATCGTCGCGCTGGCCGGCGGTCGCGTAGCGGTTGCTCTCGAGCGGTTCGCGCGCGAAGCTCTTGACCAGCCGGATCGACGAGAAGATCTCGTAGAGGCGCGAGATCAGGTTCGACTCGAGCTCCTTGACGCGCTCTTCCTGCTGCGAGAGCGAGTTCGCGTAGTAGCGGAGCGACAGGAAGAGGAAGGGCACGACGGTCAGCGACAGCAGCGCCACCGACATATCGAGCTTGCACCAGCACCACGAACATCACCACCAGCGTGATGACTGAGCTGGCCAGCGGGAAGACGCCGCTGATCGCCAGGTTCTCGATCGAGTAGGAATCGACGTCGACGCGGTACACGGCATCGCCGGTGTTGGTGGTGATGTGGTGATGGAGCCCGAGCGACTGGAGATGTTCGAGCAGCCGATAGCGGAGGTCGTACACCATGCGCTGCCCGGTGTCGGTCTGGAGCCGGACGCCGACCGCGGACGCCACCTGGTGAATCAGCTGCAGCACGACGCCGGACGACGACGAAGAGCACCAGCAGGCCCAGCGTGCTTCCGCCGCGTCATGCCGAAGGCCCAGGGCCGGAGCGGCTCGGGAAGATCGTGCTGGCCGAGCACGTAGTCGATGACGATCTTGAGCGGCCAGGGCTCGAGCGCGCCGAGCCCGACCTGCAGCAGCATCAGCAGCGCCGACGCCGATCGACGCGCCCGCGGTAGGGCCGCATGAACGACAGCGTCCAGGGCAGCAGCGGCCTCTGGTCGTCCGGCGGCTGGGCCGCGCTCATTCGGTTGTCCTCGGCACCGGTGACTCTGGCGCCGGCGCGCGCGACCGGGGCCACCGGCGCGGGGACCACGGGCGGCACGAGCGTCGGCGCGATGTTCGCGATGTTCAGCACGACGACGCGGTCGCTTGCTCGAGTCCGTCACGTAGAGCCACCGCCGCTGCGATGCGCCGAACGCGACCCGCGTCGGCGCGCCGAACGCCTCGCTCTCGTCGCCGCACTTCACGGATGATGCCGTCCGGACCGACCGACGCGGACGCGGCCGTTGTAGTAGTCGGCGATGAACAGCGTGAGTTTGCCCGTGGCGTCCGGGACCACCGCGACGCCCGCCGGGCCGGCGAGCGTCGCCGCGGTGGCCGGGCCGCCGTCTCCCGTGTTGCCCCAGCGCCCGTTTCCGGCCACGGTGGAGATGATGCGCGTCCGCGCGTCCACCTTGCGGACGCGCTGGTGGTGCATGTCGGCGATGTAGATGTCGCCGTTCGGCGCCAGCGTCACGTCGCTCGGCATGTTGAGGTGCGCGCGGATCGCCGGACCGCCGTCGCCGACGTTGAAGTCGTCGTCGCCCGCCTCGCCGTCGCCGGCAATCGTGTGAATGAGGCCCGGTCGCGTGATCGATCATGCGCACACGGTAGTTCAGCGTGTCGGCAATGTAGATGTCGCCGTTGGGCGCCGCGGCGACGCCGCTCGGGTTGTTCAGCGCCGCCTCGGTGGCCGGCACGTCGTCGCCGTTGTAGCGAGCCTGGCCGGTGCCGGCGATCGTCATGATCGTCTGGCGTCTGCTGGTCGATCCGGCGAACGCGATCGTTGTGCGAGTCGGCGACGATGAGATCGCCGTCCGGCGCGATGCTGACGCCGTCCGGCGTGTCGAGCTGCGCGGCGGTCGCCGGACCGAAGTCGCCCGAGAAGCCGGAACCGGCGGCGTAGTTGCCGACGATCGTGCTGATGTTGTTGCGCGGGTCGATGCGGCGCACGACGTGGTTGTTCGAGTCGGCGAACAGCACGTCGCCGGTAGCGCGAAACGACGATGCCGCCCGGCGTGTCGAGCCACGCGTCGATGGCGGGACCGTTGTCGCCGGCGTAGCCCTTGCGCGCGCCGATGACCTGCGCCGTCGCCGCTTCGCGCAGCATCAGGTGCCGGCGCCGAGCGCCGCGATCATCACGAGGAAGACCGCCGCCGGTGCGCAGCGCGTAGACGCGGCCCATCGACGGCGCGAGCAGCGGGACGCGGGCCCGCGCCGACTTCATCCGGATCATCGCCGACTCGCGCGGCGACGGCGCGCGACGCCGCGCTGGACGATGGCCGTCGTCTGCGCCGTGAGCCAGACGGCGTAGCCGTGATCGCCGATCGCGATGACTGCGGCGATGACGCCGGCGAGCGGCCAGCGGAGCGCCAGTCCGGCGCTCGCGGCGGCGAGCAGCGCCGCCGAGAAGAGCACGGCGGTCACGATGCCGACGCTCGTCGGCCGCAGGTACATGTTGACCCGCAGCAGCGCGCGGCCGGCCGCATGCTCCTCGACGAGCGCGCGGACGTCGAGCCATCGCCCAGCGGCCGACCAGGACGCTGACGTCGCGATCGTGCGACCAGCCCTCGTCGATCTCGATGATGCGGACCGCCCGCGACCGCGCAGCCAGTCGGTCAACTGCGTGAGCACCCGCTCGGTGTTCGTCCAGGTCTCGCTCCAGTAGCGATCCTCGGTGACGCCGCCGCAGATGAGCGCCATGCGCGCGCGCCGACTCCCGCAGCGACGGCCTGGGTCCCCGGCTGGTCTGGCGCGGGCCGACCGGTTCCATGACTTCCGGCGGCGACAGGATGCCGCGGATGATGCCGCGCACGCGTGCGAACGGCTGGATGAAGTGGAGGTAGGCGACCGCCGACGCGGTACCAGAGTCGGATTGCCTGGCAGTGAGTCCACGTCCGAGCGCCACGCGTAGGACACGTTCTTCGTCAGCGTGACCGCGATCCCGACCAGTCCCGGTGCCGAGCAGCAGCGCCGCCGCCCACGTGTGCTGGTCCGGTCGCGCCGACCACGGCGCCCGCGAGCGCGAGCACGAACGACAGGACCTGCCAGTTGACCGAGTGCGGCAGGAAGGCGAACGGATGAACGTCGGCCCGGTAGACCGACGGGAACGCGGCCGTGCCCCAGACGCCCGCGTTGATCCGTTCGCTCCAGAGCGAGCGCACGAACGGCAGCGGACTGTAGATGCGGCCGCGCCACAGCATGTGCCCGTCGAGGAACTTCTCCGGGTGATGCGCGAGCAGCCAGCGTTCGCCTTCGCCGTAGCCGACCTGCTGCCGCCAGTACGCCTTCACGCTCGACCGATGGTGATGCCACACGAGCGCCGCCGCGGCGAACCCGATCTTCCAGCCGCGCGCCTGCAGCCGCCAGCACACGTCCACATCGTCGCCGGCGCGGAGATAGATCGGGATTGAAGCCGCCGATCGCGAGGAGCGCGTCGCGGCGGAAGGCCATGTTGCAGCCGGGAACGTGTTCGGCGATGCGATCGTCCAGCAGCACGTGGGTCGGGCCGCCCGGCGCGCGCGCGATGCACTGCGCGATCGGCGGGTCGTCGGCCGGCACGACGTTCGGACCGCCGGAGCCGACGACGTCCGAGCGGAGGAACGGCTGCACGAGGAACGTGAGCCAGTCGCGATCGACGCGCGTGTCGGCGTCGGTGTAGGCGACGATCTCGCCGGTGGCCGCGCGCGAGACCGACGTTCCTGCGCCGCGCTCAGGCCGCCGTTCGGGATGTCGATGACCTTCACGCGCGGATGCGCGTGACCGATCTCGCTCGTCCGATCGCGCGATCCGTCGTTGACGAGGATGATTTCGACCTTCGGGTAGGTCAGCTTCTCGAGCGAGGTGAGGTTGTCCTCGAGCGTGTCAGCCGCGTTGTAGGCGCAGACGACGACCGAGACCGTCGGCCAGCTGGCCTGCTCGGCTTTCGAGAACGGCGCATCGGCGAAGGCGCGTGCGACGGCCGCCGGCCGCAGCCTTCGGATGGCGCGTGCGATCGACGAGGCCGAACGCCCAGTCCTCGACGTCGAACCCGCCGCGCCACCACTCGTCGGTCCACGCAAAGGCCATCGCGCCGCACGCGCCTTCCTCGAAGGCGACACGCACGTGCATGGCGGTGATGGCGGCCTGTCCTTCCTGGCCTTCGCGGATGCTGTCGGCGCCGGCCTCGGCGAGCAGCAGCGGCTTGTGACCGGCGATGTGCTGCAGCCGCGCGATGTAGGCGCGCAGGTCGCTCTCGCGGTGCAGGTAGACGTTGAAGGCGCAGACGTCGAAGAACGACAGATCGAGGAACTCGGTCGGCGGAAAGTTGACGTAGGTGAACAGGCTCTGCGGCGAGATCTCCTTCGCCGGCGCGATAGAGACGGCGGAGGAAACGCTCGATGCGCAGCCGTCCGTGCCAGCGGACGATGCTCGGCGGAATCTCGTTGCCGAGCGCGAACATCAGCACCGCGGGGTGGTCGCCGAGCTCGCGCACCTTGGTCGAGCAGCTCGTCTTCGATCTGCGCGGCGGAGCTTCGCGATCGTCGAGAAACGCGATGTGCTGCGACCAGGGCAGCCCGACCATGACGCGCAGTCCGTGGCGCGAGCGCCGCATCGAGCAGGTCGCGGCGCGGCGGCGTGTACACGCGCACGGTGTTGATGCCGAGCTCCGCCATGAGGCGGAAGTCTTCTGCGACCTGCTCGAGTGGCGGGAACTGGTAGCCGTCGGCGTCGGGCGCAAAGGTGCCGTAGGTGACGCCCTTGACGAGAAAGCGGTCGTCGCCGGCGCGCAGGAACTTCCCGTCGACGGCCACACGCGCGTGCTCGGCGCGCGGTTTCTCGACGGGGCTGACGGCCGGGTCGACCTGGAGGGCAATGCTCACTGGAGTTGGACGTCCCTGCCCCGGAGGCAGACTTCCATTCTACCGCCCAAATGGCGCCGAACGACCTCAGCTGGCGCGCGACTCGAGGCGCGCAGCTCCGGTCGCGCTTACCTCGACCGAGGTGCGGCGGCGCTCAAGCTTCCGGTTCGTCGATCTTCAGCTTGCCCGTGTAGACAGCCATGCCGACCACCGAGTCGACGCCGTTGCGCGTCGCAGCGTGTCGATCTCCTCCTGAGTCGTGATGCCGCCGGCAGCCGTGACGCGGCGTGACGTGGCGCGCGCGCACCTCGAGAATGGCCGGAATGTTGGTGCCCTGCATCAGCCCCTCGGCGTCGACGTAGGTGTAAAGAAACTCGCTGCAATAGGGCTCGAGCGCCCGGACGGCCTCGACCGCCGTGAGCGGCAGCGCGGTCTTCCAGCCGTTCACCACCACCTGGCCGCCCTTGCTGTCGACGGCGGCGATGAACCGCTCCGGTCCGATGGCGTCGGCCATGCGCCTCGGCGAACTCGAGGTCGGGCTGGCCGTCCTTGAACAGGGCCGATCCGGCGATGACCGCCTGCGCGCCGGCGGCAAGAATGTCCTGCGCCCGCTCGACGGTGCGGATGCCGCCGCCGACGCGGCAGGTGAGCTGAGCCGGCGATGCGGCGGACGATGGCGAGGTTGTCGCCCGTGCCCATGGCGGCATCGAGATCGATCACCTGCACCTTCGGGAAAGCGTTCGAACCGCTGCACCCACTTCGACACGTCGTCGTCGCGGATGGCGAGCCGCTCGCCCTGCACGAGCTGCACGACGGCGCCGTCTTTCAAGTCAATTGCCGGAATCAGCATGAGTGACGTCCGCGAGCCTTGTTCGCTAGTTCAGAGCCGCACCGGGATGTCGTGCGCGCGGAGGTGTTCCTTCAGCGCGTGCACGCTGGTTTCCGCGTAGTGAAAGATCGACGCGGCGAGCGCCGCGTCTGCGGCGCCTGTCGTGAACACATCCACGAAGTCGTGCAGCCTGCCGGCGCCGCCGGACGCGATCACGGGGATCGACACCGCCTTCGAGACGGCCGCGGTCATCTCGCAGTCGAACCCGATCTTCGTGCCGTCGCGATCGATCGACGTGAGCAGGATCTCGCCGGCGCCGCGCTGCTTCGGCTTCGCGCGCCCACTCGACCGCGTCGCGGTTCGCCGCCGTGCTGCCGCTGCGCGAGTAGACGGCGTAGATCTTGTTGCCGGCTGCGTCGACCGCGTGCTTGGCGTCAATCGCGCAGACGACCGCCTGGCTGCCGTAGCGGTTGGCGAGCGTGGTCATCAGCTCCGGGCTGGGTGAGCGCGGCGCTGTTCAGGCTCACCTTGTCGGCGCCGGCGTCGACCGCCGCCGCGGCATCGGCTTCGGTGCGGATGCCGCCGCCCACCGCCAGCGGAATGAACAGCTCGCGCGCGACCGCGCGGATGGTATCGGCCAGCGCGCGCCGGCGCTCGAGCGTCGCGGTGATGTCGAGGATGACCAGTTCGTCGATCCCCTCGGCGTTGTAGCGGCGCGCCAGCTCCGCAGGGTCGCCTGCGCTGCGCAGCCCCTCGAAGTTGATGCCCTTGACCACCTGGCCGTCGCGCACGTCCAGGCACGCGATGATGCGTTTCGACAGCACGGGTCAGCCCACCATCTTCATGAAGTTGCGGAGAATCTGGAGCCCGACCTCACCCGACTTCTCGGGGTGAAACTGCACGCCGGCGATCTGGCCGCGCTGCACGATGGACGCGAACCGTTCGCCGTGCGTCGTCGCCGCGGCCGTGTCGGTGCGTGACCGGCGCGACGTAGCTGTGGGTGAAGTACACCTGCGCGCCGTCGGCGACGCCGTCGACGATCGGCGCGCTCGTCGATCCGCTCGAGGCTGTTCCAGCCGACGTGCGGCACCTTGATGACCTGCCCGTCGTCGGTCGCCGCCGCGAAGCTTGCGGCACGTGCCGCTGAGAAGACGCCGAGCCCCTTCAGCTCGGGCGACTCCTCGCTGTCTTCGTACAGCCACTGCAGGCCCGAGGCAGATCCCCAGGAGCGGCCGCCCTTCGCCGACGCGCGCCAGGATGGCGTCCACCCACGTCGGCGTCGAGCGCCGACGTCGCGGCGAAGTGGCCGACGCCGGGCACGATGATGCCCTGCGCGTCCGCCAGTTCGCCTGGCGTCTTCGGGCGTGAAGACCTCGGCCCCCACCGCCGCGAGCGCCTTGCGCACGGAGGTGAGATTGCCGGCCTTGTAGTCGATCAGCGCGATCTGCGGAGACACAGTCAACCTTTCAGAAGTTCAGTAGCGAGTCGGACTGTCGAGTGTCCGAGTTCGGCCTTCACCTGATTCTCGATTCCACTCTACATGATCCCCTTGGTGCTCGGCAGCATCTTCGCCAGCCGCTTGTCCTTCGCGCACGCGACGCGGAGCGCGCGGGCGAACGCCTTGAACGACGCTTCGATCTTGTGATGGTTCGAGCGGCCGTACATCACCTTGACGTGCACGTTCGCGCGTGAGCCGATCGCGAAGCCCTCGAAGAAGTCGTGCACGAGTTCGGTCTGCAGATCGCCGACCACCCGCACCTTCACCTTGAGGTCGACGACGGTGTGCGGACGTCCACCGAGATCGATGGCCGCGACCGCCAGCGTTTCGTCCATCGGCATCACGAAGTATCCCGCGCGATTGATGCCCTTCCGGTCGCCGAGCGCTTTCGATACCGCTTCACCGAGCGCGATGCCCAGATCCTCGACGGTGTGGTGCTGGTCCACGTCGAGGTCGCCGGTCGCCTTCACCTTCAGGTCGAAGCCACCGTGCCGCGCGAACAGCTCCAGCATGTGGTCGAGAAACCGGATGCCGGTGCGCACGTCGTAGGTGCCCTTGCCTTCGAGCGTCAGCGAGAGCGCGATCTGCGTCTCGGTCGTTCGTCTGTCGATTACTCCGCGGCGCACAGGACCTCCTCGAAGACGTCGATGCAGCGCTGGGTGTGAGCGACGATGCCCGGCGCCGACGCGCAGGCAGCCTTCCAGGCCCGGTTCCTTCGATCGATCCCGCAGGTAGATGCCGCGCGCCGCTGCGCCCGCTGGCGAGCGTTCGGCGCGCGCGGCCGGCGTCGATCAGCACGAAGTTGGCGGCGCTCTTCCAGTATCGCAGCCCGAGCCGGTCGCACGCCGCGTAGAGCAGCGCCTTCGACTGCTCGACCTGCGCCTTGTAGCCTCCACGATAGTCGAGATCCGTCGAGCGCCGCCTGCACCGCGACGATCGCCGCGATGTTCACGCTGTAAACGGGAACGACCAGGCGGATCGGCTCGAGCGTGTCCGGGTGACCGGTGATCGCGCCGATGCGAAGCCCGGCGAGTCCGAAGGCCTTCGAGAATGTGCGGCCGACGACCACGTTCGGATAGTCGTTCGAGTTCGGGAATGAAGCTGACGCCCGAGAACTCCGCGTAGGCCTCGTCCACGAACACGATCGCGCCCGTCCGGCACCCGCGACGCGACCAGGCGAATCGCTTCGAGCGGTGTCATGACACCGGTCGGATTGTTGGGGCTGGTGATGAACACGACGCGCGTGTTGCGGGTGATCGCGTCCAGCACGCGCTCGAGCGGGAACGAGTAGTCGGGATCGGACGCGACTCGCACCGGGCGTGCCGCCCACGACCTCCGTGTCGAAGGCAAGGATTTCGAACGCGGGCTCCGGAATGATCGCCTCGCGGCGCGTCCGCGCCGGGCCGCGGCCGAAGGTAGCTGACCGCGGTCGCCATGATGCCCTCGTCGAGCCCGTTGACCAGCGACAGCCGATCGGGATCGACGCCGAGATAGCTCGCGCACGCACGCGTCGCTGCGTCGTAGGGCGGGTAGAAGCCGACCTGCTCCGGCGCGGAGCGGCGCCAGCGCAGCGAGCACCTTCGGCGAACAGCCGCCGGTGTTCTCGTTCTGGTGCAGGCGCAGGCCGTCGTAGAGCTCGGCCGGCTTCTGGTACTTCTCGATCACAGGCGGACCTGGATGGACTCGGCGTGCGCGCGCAGCCCTTCGGCCCTCGCGAGCGGCACGATGGTCGGCGCGAGGCGTGCGAGGCCGTCCGCGGTGAGCCGCTGCACGGCCATCACGCGCACGAAGTCGGCGGCGCTGAGGCCGCCACGGAACCGTGCGGCGCCGGCGGTCGGCAGCACGTGGTTCGATCCGGTGGCGTAGTCGCCCGCCGCCTGCGCGGTGTAGGGACCGACGAACACGGCGCCGGCGACGATCGGCCGATTGATCAGCGCGTCGCTCTCGACGACGAGATGTTCGGGTGCGAAGCGGTTCGAGAGCGCCATCGCTTCGTCGGCATGCTTCGCGATCACGATCGCGCCGTGCGCCGCCAGTGACTGCGTCACGATGTCGCGCCCCTTCGCGATCCGGTCGACGGCCTTGCTGACGCGCTCCGCAAATCCCTTCTTCCAGGTGATGAACACCGAGCGCGCCTCCGGATCGTGCTCGGCCTGGGCGATCAGGTCGGCCGCCACCCACTTCGGGTCGCCGCTCGCGGCGACGACGACGATCTCGGTCGGGCCGGCGTAGAAGTCGATCGCACCGCCGTGACCTGCGCCTTCGCCTGGGCCACCCACTTGTTGCCGGGGCCGACGATCTTGTCCACGCGGAATCGATTCGGTGCCGTAGGCGAGCGCCGCAACCGCTGTGCGCCGCCGATGCGGAACAGCCTGCTCACGCCGGCCTCGAGCGCCGCCGCCATGACGCTGGCCTCCGGGCGCGGGCAGACGGCGATGATGTTGCGCACGCCGGCCACGCGCGCCGGCACGGCGGTCATCAGCAGCGACGAGGGAAGTGGGAAGCGGCCGCCGGGCACGTAGCAGCCGACGCTCTCCAGCGGTTCGACACGCTGCTCGACCTGTACGCCCGGCACCACCTCGACGTCGAAGTGTTTCGGGATCTGCGCGCGGCGACGCGCGCGATGTTCCGCGCCGCGTTCCGGATGGCGAGCCGGACGTCGGCAGGAATCCTCGCCGCCTCCGCTTCCATCTCTTCGCGGCTCACCTCGACCGGCTGCGACAGGTTGTCGAACTGCTTGGCGAACCGCAGCAGCGCCCGGTCGCCGCCCGTGCGCACCTTCTGCACGATGGCGGCAACCTTGCGCTCGAAGACGCGATCGGCGTTTCTTTCTTCGCAAACAGCTGTTCGATTGCGCGCGTGTTGCTGGCTTCGATGATTTTCATGGTGCTCTCACTTGGGAGGGCAGGAGGGGCGGGAGGGCGGGTGGGTCTGGACGGGCGGACCTTCCCGACTTTCCCGAAGGCCCGACCCGCCGCCCTGACCTTCCCGACCTTCCCGACCCGCCCGACCTGCCCGACCTGCCCCGACCCGCCCGGTCTGCCTACAGCACGATCTTATTGAGCGGGTACTCGACGATCCCTGCGCGTTCGCCGCCTTGAGCTGCGGGATGAGATCGCGCACGGTCTTCTCCTCGATGATCGTGTTCACCGCCACCCACTCGTCGTCGCTCAGATTCGAGATCGTCGGCCGCTGCAGTGCCGGCAGCAGGCTCAGCATCGTCTGCAGGTCCTCGCGCCGGACGTTCAGCATGAGACCGACGCGCCCCTGCGCCTCGATGGCCGCCTTGAGGAGCAGGGCGATGTTCTGCAGCTTGGTCCGCTTCCACTCGTCGGCAAGCGCCGTCTTGTTGGCAAAGAGCTGCGTGTTGGACTCCATGAGCGTGTCGATGATCCGCAGCCGGTTCGCGCGCAGCGACGACCCGGTCTCGGTCACTTCGACGATGGCGTCGGCGAGCATCGGCGGCTTCACCTCGGTGGCGCCCCAGGAGAACTCGACCTTCACGTTGACGTCGTGCTTCTTGAAGTACGCCTTGGTGGCGCGCACCAGCTCGGTGGCGATGGTCTTGCCCTCCAGGTCCTTTGCCGACCGGATGTCCGAGTCCTCCGGCGCGGCGAGCACCCAGCGGACCTTGCCGAAACTCTGCTTGGCGTAGATCAGGTCGGCGATCGGCTCGATGACGCCGGTCTTGCCGTCGCCCGCCTCGTGCTCGGCGATCCAGTCGAGCCCGGTCAGGCCGGCATCGAGCACGCCGTCCGACACGTAGCGCGCCATCTCCTGCGCGCGAATCAGCATGCACTCGATCTCCGGGTCGTCGATGGACGGGAAATACGAGCGCGAGCTCACGGAGATGTTGAAGCCGGCGCGCTGGAACAGCTGAATCGTCGCGTCCTGCAGCGAACCCTTCGGAATGCCAAGTTTGAGCTTCATCGTCTTCGTAATCCTTCAAGGCGTTCAAAGCACCGACACGGAGGACACCAGCACGAACGGAGGTCACGGGAAGAGCATCCGATACCGTGCGCTCCGTGTTTCTTCCGTGTCTTCCGTGGCCAGAACCTCAGTCTTCCAGCTTGCGGTAGAAGCAGCTGCGCTCGCCGGTGTGGCAGACGACGCCGTCGCCAAGGCGCTTGCACTTGAGGACCAGCGTGTCCTCGTCGCAGTCGACCAGCGTCTCGAGCACCTGGAGCTGGTTGCCGGACGTCTCGCCCTTCATCCACAGCTTGTTGCGGGTGCGGCTGAAGAAGGTGGCGTAGCCGGTCTTCTTCGTCAGCTCCAGGGCTTCTTCGTTCATGAAGCCGACCATGAGGATTTCCAGGCTCTCCGCGTCCTGGATGACGGCTGGGATCAGCCCGTCCAGTTTCGTGAAATCAATCTTCATCGCTCGTGTCCTCGGCGTGAACGCGCGCGGCCCATGCAGGGCGCCCTGCTTTTGCCTTTTGCCCTTTTGCTTTGTGACTTTGCGCCCGTGGCCAATTTCCGCGTCTCGTCCAGACACAAAAAAACCCGCCGGGTGGCGGGTTGCATGTCGCTTGGTTCGTTCGTGATCGACCTAGTGTGCGCGCAACTCCACCTGCCCGGCAGCTGCCGGATGATGATGATGGTGCACGTGGTGGACGCGAACGAACATGACGAACGAGCGTAGCGCGCCGCGGACGTGACTGTCAACGACGTTCTGGGAAACACCCGTCAGACTCTGCCAGCGCGACACCGATGGCGGGGCGACCTCTACTCAGCGCTTCGGTTTGCGCGCGACGACATCGAGCACGCAAGGCGCAACCAGGAGAGATGCCCGGTTCATCTCCGCGGCTTGCCAATGGCGTTTCAGGCTCGCAGCCTTCGCCCGCGTGAGCGACCCCGAGTGCTGCAGCTTGTCCAGCACCGACATCACGTAGCTGGTGACCCAGTTCCATGTCGGCGACCCCGGATGACCGTCTTTCGTCGTCTGCTCGATCCCCGTCACGCGGAGCCCCGCCGCCTGCATCATGGCGGGCAGCCGCACGCCGATGCTGACGTTTCCGCCCTGCGACGCGAAGAAGGCGCGATCGGCCGAGATGAAATCGTCCCATTCGGGAGGCCGCGGGACGAGCATGAAGGTGTCGCGGTGGTAGTCCTGGATGGCCAGGACACCGCCCGGCCTGAGCGCGCGGGCCAGCAGCTTCACGTGGGCCGCGGGATCGGGCAGGAACAGGAACACCCAGCGCGCGAAGATCAGGTCGTAGGTATTGGCCGGCAGGTCGGCGTCGATCAGGTCGGAGAAGAAGATCCGGCTGGGGCCGAGCCCGTCGCGTCTGGTCAGCGCCTCAAGTCGCGTGGCAAAGCTGGACGATCGCTCCACGGCGTCAACCGTTCCTGCGGCGCGGCGTCGAAGCTCCATGTGCAGCGAGCCCTGGCCCGGGCCGATCTCCAGTACTTTCCAGCCGCGGCGGACGCCGAGCCGATCGAACAACGCGTGCGACACCGGGTCCCACAGCTTTGCCTGCGCTCGAAGCCGCGCCGCCTCTCGCGCCGTATCGCCCAGCACGTACTCGAATTTTCGACTCACGACTGGCATCTTACGATGCAACGACTCGAGCAGCTGACGATTTGCGGCCGGCTGACGATTTGATGGCTCGACCCTGCAACCGATCGTAAGCTTTCTGCACCACCGGATCGGCCAACTCACCGAAGATGCACATGCTGAACGCGCGCCCATCCCTTCTCGTCTCGGTAGCAGCAACGGTGGCTCTCCTGCTGGTTGCCCAGCCGTCGGCGCAACAGGGAAGGGCCCACGCGCGGCGGAGGACGCCGACTTTGCGTCGTTCGTCAAGACGGCCACGACGCGACCCGAGTTCTCGTCGCCGCTGATCGATCACCTGCCGCGCAAGGCCGGCGTGCCGACACCGAAGGAGGTGCTCGGATATCACGTCGGCGCAGAGAAGAAGCTGACGTACTGGGCGGATCAGCAGAAGTGGTATCGCGCGCTGGAGAAGGCGCTTCCTGGTCGCGTGAAGACGGCGTGATCGGCACGACCGAAGAAGGTCGCGAGATCATGGTCGTCTACATCACGTCCGACGGCGAATCTGAAGAATCTCGATCGGAATCGCGCCAACCTGCGGCGGCTCGCCGATCCACGCGGACTCAGTACCGATGAAGCACAGCGGCTGATCGCCTCCACCAGGCCGCACTACCACCTGAGCGCGGGCCTGCACAGCGGCGAGACCAACACGTCAGAGATGCTGATGGAGCTGTCGTACCGCCTTGCGGCGAGCGACGAGCCGTATCTGCAGCAGATCCGCGACAGGTGATCGTCTCGCTGGTGCCGACGACCGACATCGACGGCCGCGACCGGTACGTGGACTGGTACAACGCCTACAAGATCAACGAAGGCTACGACGGAGGGGAGACGTACGGGGAGCCGCCGTATTGGGGCAAGTACGTGTTCCACGACAACAACCGCGACATCAACTACGGCGTCGATACGCTGCGCACGTATCTGAAGTGGTACCTCGAGTGGGTGCCGCCGATCTGGCACGACCTCCACGAGGCGCAGACGCTGCTCTACACCTACAGCGGCGGCGCACCGCAGAACGCCAACTGGGATCCGATCCTCTACAGCGACCTGATGTTCTTCGCCAATTACGAGGTCAGCAGGATGACCGGCTACGGCATGCCCGGCGTCTGGCACTTCGGCTTCATGGACGCCTGGTCGCCCGGCTACCTGGCCATCGCCGCCCAGAACCACAACGGCATGCTGCGGATGTACGAGATCTTCAACCAGCAGGGCGCCAATACGAAGAAGGCGCACTTTCAGGGAGCGCCGACCACGCGCCAGTGGTTCCGGCCCAACCCGGTCGCGGCAGGCGACGTGGACTGGTCCATCCGGAACTCGATCAACTACTCCGAGACCGCGGTGTTGACCGCGCTGGAGCTCACGTCGCGCGTGCCGTCGATGGTCGTGGAGAACTACTACAAGAAGTCGCTGAATGCCGTGAGCAGAGGGTTCGAGTCAGGCGCCGTACGGCTTCATCATTCCGGCTGGCCAGGGCGACCAGACGAAGGTCGACCGCGTGGCGAACCTGCTGCGCCTGCAGGCCATCGAAGTGCACCGCGCGACGGCGGAGATCACGGTCAAGGAGGGGACGTTTCCCGCAGGCTCGTACATCGTGAAGATGAACCAGCCGTACGGGCCGCTGGCGAAGACGCTGCTCGAGAAGCAGGTCTACCCCGACCCGGCGCTCACCACCTACGACGACAGCGCCTGGACGATGGGCCTCGCGAGCAACGTCGAAGTGAAGACGATCGACGACAAGGCCGATCCTGCGATGCTCGCGGCGGATCTGCTGACGGCGGACGTCGCGACGCGCGGGTCGGTCGCCGACGCAGCCGCGGCCCGGCAGGACGGCGTGCTGGTCGTCAGGCACAACGGCGCGCTGAATCTCATCACGCTGCGCTATCGACTCGCGAGCGTCGCGGTCAAGGGCGGCGAAGACCTCGTTCAAGGTGGGGGACACAGGAGTTCCCTGCCGGATCGCTGCTCGTGCCTTCGTCCGATCGCGCGCGCTCGGAGATCGAGAAGCTCGGACTCGTCGCCTCGGCGCTGCCGACGGCGCCAGACGTCGAGACGGTCGACGTCGATCTGCCGCGCGTGGCGATCTTCACGACCTGGTCGAACACGGAGAAAGTGGGCTGGGTTCGGCTCGCCTTCGATCGGTTCGAGATTCCGTTCGACCTGATTCACAAGGACCACGTGAAGCAGGGGAACCTCCGCTCGAAGTACGACGTCATCGTCATGCCGCACCAGGGCAACGGCGCCAAGAGCATCGTCTACGAGTTGCCGAAGCTGTCGAAGCCGCTGCCCGTACAGGAAGAGCGAACAGTTCAAGAGCTTCGGGTACTACACCGAGACCGACGATGTGCGTGGCGGGATGGGCATCGAAGGTGTCGCGGAGTTCCAGCGGTTCGTGGACGAGGGCGGCCTGCTCGTCACGATGGGCATCGCGAGCAGCTTTCCGGCGGAGTTCGGCCTGGCGAAGGGCGTGGACAGCGCAGCCGACGCAGACCGGTTTCTACGCGCCGGGACCGTACGTGCAGAGCAGCGTGTCTGATGCCGTCGCACCCGGTGATGTTCGGGTACACGCAGAAGACGCTGCCGGTTCGATACGCCGGCGGGCCGCTGCTGCAGGCCGGTCCTCCGCCGGACTCGACGGCGCCGGCACCGTATACGCCGTACAAGCCCCAGGTGATTGCGCGGTTCACGGGAGGGGACGCCTCGGTGCTGAGCGGCGTGATGCGCGGCGCCGATCAGATCCGCAATCGCCCGATGATCGTCGACGCGCCGTCAGGCAAGGGGCACGTGCTGCTGTTCGCCAACAATCCGATCTACCGGTGGCAGACGTTCGGCGAGCACGAGATGGTGTTCAACGCGCTGCTGTTCTGGAACGACCTCTCCACAATTGACGATTTGGCGAATTAACGATTTGACGATTTGCTGGAGCTACTTCGCGGAGGCCGCCGGGGCCTTCTGCGCCTTCGGGCCCGGTCCAGGTCCACCCGTAAATCTGCCAGCCCGCCGCACCCTTCTTCAGTACGAACGTCATCTGCGCAGATTCCCGCATGGCGACGCCCTGCTGCTTGAAGGATACACAGAAGGCACCACGACGTAGGCGGACGTGCCGTCCGTTTCGATCCGCGTTACCGCCCCAAGGGTGACTTTCTGGTCGGTGATGGCCCTCTTCGTCTCGTCCCGCTCGAGATCCGCCGCCCACGTCTTGAATGCCTGGGCGCCGTGCCACACATAAGGCGGCACTTCGTCCATGATCACGAGGTCTGCGACCGCAGCATGGGTGGCCGCGGCCCCCGCTGAATCGCCCTTGTTGAAGGAGTCCAGGAACGTGTTGATGGGAGCCATCACTTGAGGGTCCGCTGTCTGTGCCTGCACCGCCGATGAGACACCGAGCAACGCACACACGATCGTGCCAGTAATCAGATTTCGCAATAGACCGCTCCTTTGCTGTGGGAATCGAGGGTACCACGTCGGACCCCAACAGTAATGTCTGGCCGAACGGTCCATAAAGGGGAACACACCGTCACCTTCCGAACGAGCACCGCAAGGTCGCGTGGACAGCCAGAAGCGCCGGTTCCCGCGTCATTCATGGGGTTTGACAGGTTTCGCGCGCGGGACGTATAAGGAAGTGCAGTCGCAAGTCGCAAGTCACCAACTCGCCAGCGGCGAGTCGTCTTCAGTACGGAGGTTCTCATGCGCAGTTTCATGGCCGGCCTGTCAGTCGCGGCGTTTGTTCTCAGCCTGGGCGTGCCGGCGTTCGCCAAGACCGACACCGTCAAGGGCCAGGTGATCGACCAGGAGTGCTACCTGACGCGAGAAGAAGGTGGACACCGACAAGGCCTGCGCCGTCGAATGTGCGAAGTCGGGCAAGCCGATGGCGCTGCTCACCGCGGATGGCAAGGTCTACGAGATCACGGGTGGTCTCGCGGCCAACAAGAACGAGAAGCTGATCGCCCACGTCCTGCACACGGTCGAAATCACCGGCGACGTGACCGAGAAGGCGGCAAGCTGGCGATCGCCGCCGACTCGCTGAAGATGGCCAAGTAGCTCCCGGCCGTCGCGCGGTTGCGACCGCCGATGCGAGCACTGGCCGCGACGGCGGCTCGCGAGCACGCGATCGCGACACGACAAGCCCTGGGCCACAGTCCCAGGGCTTTTTGTTTGACAGACTTGTACTAATGAACTAGTATTATCATGCAATGGCGATCGTCGACCTCGACCCGCGCGACCCGACGCCGATCTACGCGCAGCTCGATCGCGTCGCTGCGCGCCGCGATCGCGTCGGGACGTCTGAAGATCGGCGATCAGCTCCCGACCGTCCGGCAGCTCGCCGTCGATCTGCGCGTCAACGCCAACACCATCGCTCGCGTCTACCTCGATCTCGAACGTGCCGGCGTCCTCGAAACGCGCCGCGGCGTCGGCAGCTTCGTACGGGCGAGCGCGGTCGAAGCGCGGCAGCGCCGACGAACACCAGCGCCGCCTCCGCGCGCTGGCCACACGCGTCGCGGCTGACGCGGCCGCCCACGGCTTCACCCTTCGCGAACTCGTTCAGCAACTCGACACCCTTCGAAAGGAAGGCGCCTGATGCTCCCGTTCACCGCCGTCGTCCGACGCCGCGACAGTCGCGATGCCCGCCCAACGTCGTCGCCGTGGTGTTCATGCTGGTTCCGGCCCTGCTCGGCGTCGCCGGGACAGTGCGCTGACCGGCAAGCCCGGCGCCGGCCGTCGCAGGCGTCATCGTCGGGCTGGTCCTGATGCAGTCTCCGAAGGTCGCGCAGCAGTGGGAGCGCGCCATCGTCCTGCGGCTGGGACGGTTCAGCGAAATGCGCGGCCCCGGACTCTTCTTCGTCGTGCCGTTCATCGACGCGATCACCGCGTGGATCGATCAGCGCACCATCACGACCACCTTCGCCGCTGAGCAGACGCTGACACGTCGGACACCGTACCGGTGAACGTGGACGCGGTGCTGTTCTGGATGGTGCACGACGCGCAGAAGGCCGCGCTCGAAGTGCAGGACTACGCGCAGGCGGTCAGCTGGGCGGCGCAGACGGCGCTGCGCGACATCATCGGCCGCACGACGCTGACCGAGTTGCTCCGCGGTCGCGAACGGATCGAGAGCGAACTCCAGCAGCTGATCGATCAGCGCTCGAATCCGTGGGGCGTCACTGTGTCGTCGGTGGAGATGCGCGACGTCGTGATTCCCGGCGCGCTGCAGGACGCCATGTCGCGCGAGGCGCAGGCCGCGCGCGAGAAGCAGGCGCGCATCATCCTCGGCGAAGCGGAACTGGCCATCGCGCACTCCTTCTCGGAAGCCGCGAAGGAGTACCACAACAACCCGACCGCGCTGCACCTGCGCGCGATGAACATGCTCTACGAAGGCCTGAAAGAGAAGGGCGCGCTGATGCTGATTCCGAGCAGCGCCGTCGAGTCGATGGGCATGGGCGGCCTGATGGGCGCTGCGGCCCTGCAGCAGCAGCAACTGACCGGGACCGGCGAGGCAGTAAAGGGATCAGGGATCAGGGATCGGGATCAGGGATCGGGAGGGACCGGGGATCAGGGATCGAGGGATCAGGCGATCACGGGACCGTACTGTGGCATGGCTCCGCTGGGCGACTAAGGGCTCGGATCGGGCTTCGGGCTGGGCTTGGGCTGGGTGGCGAGCCGAGCGATCCGAGCCGATCCCCGATCCCCGATCCCTGATCCCTGACTCAGTCCCTGAGCACGAGCAGCAGGTCGCGCGCTTCGACCGCCGCTCCTGCGTCGACGTGCATCTCGCCGACCTTGCCGTCGCGCG
Organism: uncultured Acidobacteriota bacterium; assembly: GCA_963697745.1. Taxonomy (GTDB): domain Bacteria; phylum Acidobacteriota; class Vicinamibacteria; order Vicinamibacterales; family CAVVIG01; genus CAVVIG01. The sequence goes on from CAVOPD010000004.1 coordinate 211,553, forward strand.
GGCTGTAGACGGCCGTCTCCATCTTCATCGCTTCGATCGACAGCAGCCGTTCGCCCTTCTTCACCGCCTGCCCGGTGCGCACCGCCACCGACGACACCTTCCCCGGCATCGGCGCGGCGATGTGCGTCGGCGTTGTCGGGGTCGGCCTTCGGGTGCCGCTTCACGGTCGCCGGACGCGAGCGGTCGACGACGCTCACGGCTCGCGGCTGACCGTTCAACTCGAAGAACACGGTGCGCGTGCCGTCCTCGCTGCACTTCGCCCATCGTCAGGAACTTGACGATCAGCGTCTTGCCGCGCTCGATCTCGACCGACGCTTCCTCGCCCGGCTGCAGTCCGTAGAAGAAGTTCGACGTCGGGATCGTGGACGTGTCGCCGAACTGCGCGACGTGCTTCTGGAAGTCGAGGAACACCTGCGGATACAGCAGGTACGAGAGCACGTCCTCGTCGGTCGGCTCGCGGCTGCGTCTTCGCCTGGATCTCCTTCGCCGCAGCCGCGAAATCGGCCGGCGGCATCGACGCGCCCGGCCGTCCGACGATCGGCTCGACGTGGGCCGACTTCAGCACGATCTCCTGGAACTGCTTTCGGCCATCCACCTTCGGGCTCGCCGAGCAGGCCCTGCATCATCTCGACGACGCTGCGCGGGAAGCTGAGCGGCGTCGTCGACGTTCATCACATCGTCGGCCGTCAGCTTGTTGGTGACCAGGAACAGCGCGAGGTCGCCGACGACCTTGCTCGACGGCGTGACCTTCACGATGTCGCCGACGAGCCGGTTCGCCGTCGGCGTAGGCGTCGCACACTTCCGGCCAGCGGCTCTCGAGGCCGAGGCTCTTCGACTGCTGGCGCAGGTTCGTGTACTGCCCGCCGGGCATCTCGTGCTGATAGACGTCGGGTCCCGGCGCCTTCAGTCCTTCCTCGAACGGGTAGTACAGCTCGCGGACCGCGCCCCAGTAGCGGCTCAGATCGTCGAGCGCGAGCTGGTCGAGCCCGGTGTCGCGCTCGGTGTTGCGCAGCGCGGCGACGATGCCGTTCAGGCACGGCTGGCTGGTCATGCCGCCCATCGAGGCCAGCGCGGCGTCGGCGATGTCGACGCCGGCATCGCGACGCGCGAAGGACGCTGCCGGAGTTGATGCCGCTGGTGTCGTGCGTGTGGAAGTGAATCGGCACGTCCCACTTCCTCGCGCAGCGCCTTGACGAGCGCGTACGCCGCGTACGGCTTGCACAGCCCGGCCATGTCCTTGATGCCGAGCACGTGCGTGCCCATGTCGCACGAGTTCCTTGGCCAGCTTGACGTAGTACTTCAGCGAATACTTCGTGCGCGTCGGATCGAGGATGTCGCCGGTGTAGCAGATCGCCGCTTCGCAGATGACGTTCGTGTCGGTGCGCACCGACTCGATCGCCAGCTGCATGTTCGACGTCGAGTTCAGCGAGTCGAAGATGCGGAAGACGTCGATGCCGGCCTCGGCGCTGCGCTTGATGAACGCGCGCACGACGTTGTCGGGATACTTCGTGTAGCCGACGGCGTTGCTGGCGCGGAGCAGCATCTGGAAGAGGATGTTCGGGAATCGCGCTGCCGCAGCTCCGACGAGCCGCTGCCACGGATCTTCCTGCAGGAAGCGCATCGACGTGTCGAAGGTCGCGCCGCCCCACATTTCGAGGCTGAACAGGTTCGGCGTGAGCCGTGCGATCGCGTCGGCGACCGGCAGCATGTCGTAGGTGCGGACGCGCGTCGCGAGCAGCGACTGGTGCGCATCGCGCAGCGTCGTGTCGGTGATGAGCAGGCGCTTCTCGCTTCGAATCCACTCGGCGAACTTCTCCGGGCCCGAGCTCCTGCAGCTTCTGCCGCGTGCCCGGCGGCGGCTGCGACGCCGAGCGGAACGGGCGGCGCGACCGGCACCGGCAGCTTGCGTCTGCGGATCGAACGCGCCCTTCACGTCCGGCCTGCCGTTGACGATGACGTCGCCGAGGTAGGAGAGCGTCTTCGTGGCGCGGTCGCGGTTCTGCCGGAACCGGAACAGCGCCGGCGTCTCGTCGATGAACGTCGTGGTCGCCTCGCCGGACTTGAACGTCGGGTGCTCGATCAGGTTCAGCAGGAACGAGATGTTCGTCTTGACGCCGCGGATGCGGAACTCGCGCAGCGCGCGGTCGGCGCGCTGACCCGCCTCCTCGAGCGACGCGCCCCACGTGGTGACCTTCACCAGCAGCGAGTCGAAGTACGGCGTGATGACCGCGCCGCCGAAGCCGTTGCCGCCGTCGAGGCGGACGGCGAAGCCGCCGGCCGAGCGGTAGGTCGTGATGCGGCCGTAGTCGGGCATGAAGTTGCGCTCGGGATCCTCGGTCGTGACGCGGCACTGCATCGCGACGCCGCGGTGCTCGATCTTCTCCTGCGCCGGGATGTTGAGCGGCGACTCGTGCAGCCTGTGTCCCTCGGCGACGAGGATCTGGCTGCGCACCAGGTCGATGCCGGTCACGACCTCGGTGACCGTGTGCTCGACCTGGATGCGCGGGTTCACTTCGATGAAGAAGAACTCGTTGCGATCGACGTCGAGCAGGAACTCGACGGTGCCGGCGCTGCGGTAGCCGATCGATCGGCACAGCGCCGCGGCCGATTCGCAGATCTGCCGCGCGCAGCGCCTCGGGCAGATTGATGCTGGGCGCGACCTCGACGACCTTCTGGTGCCGCCGCTGGACCGAGCAGTCGCGCTCCCACAGGTGCACGAGGTTGCCGTGCGCATCGCCGAGGATCTGCACCTCGATGTGCTTGGCGCGCGCGATGTAGCGTTCGAGGAAGACCTCCGGCCGTCCGAACGCGGCGCCCGGCCTCGCGCTGCGCCTCTGCGAGCTTGCCGTCGAGTTCGTCGGCGTTCTGCACGACGCGCATGCCGCGTCCGCCGCCGCCGAAGCTCGCCTTGATCATCAGCGGGAAGCCGATGCGTGCCGCCGCGGCCTCGACCTCGCGCCGGGTCGGCGAGGGCGTCCTCGGTGCCCGGGATGGTCGGCACGCCGGCGTCGACCGCCAGCTTCTTCGCCGCCGTCTTGTCGCCGAACGCTTCGAGGTGATCAGGCGTCGGCCCGACGAACTGGATGCCGGCTGCCTCGCAGGCGCGCGCGAACGCCGGCATTCTCCGACGAGGAACCCGTAGCCGGGATGGATCGCAGTCGACGCCCTGTTCCTTCGCCACCGCGATGATCGCATCGATGTTCAGGTACGACCGGACCGGCTCGCCGCCCTGCGGCGGACCGATCAGGAACGCCTCATCGGCCTTGAAGCGGTGCAGCGAGAAGCGGTCTTCGTGGCTGTAGATCGCGACGGTGCGCAGCCCGAGTTCCGTGGCGGCCCGGAAGCACGCGGATGGCGATCTCCGAGCGGTTGGCGACGAGCAGTTTCCGCATATCGTGTAGCGACGAACCTTCGGTCCGTGGAGTGAGACAGCATGACGGGGTGCCCGCGGACCGGGAGGCGAGGCAGGCTTTCGATGATCTTAACGTAAGATGCGAAACGTGGTCCGGTCGAGCGACATCGTTGTCATTGGCGCCGGCATTGTCGGCTGCGCCATTGCCCGCGAACTCACCCGGCGAGGCGCGTCGGTGTCGATCGCTCGACCAGCGATCGCCTGGTGCCGGCGCCACTCACGCGTCGGGCGGCATGCTCGCGCCCTACAGCGAGGCCGGCGACGGCGGGCCGCTGCTCGCGCTCGGCGCCCGCAGCCTCGAGCCTGTTCGACGATTTCGTCGCCACGCTCGAGGCCGAGACCGGCATCTCCGTCGGCTACGAACGCACGCGGCACCCTGCACGTCGCGACGGACCGAGGCGTCGCTGACCCATCTGGACGTCATCCATCGAGAGCTGTCCGGGATCGGCGTGCGCGTCGGAACGCTGTCGGCCGCGAAGACGCGGAACTCACGAGACGAACCTCGCGCCGGACGTCGTCGGCGGACTGCTGATTCCGATCCAGGGACTGGTCTCGGCGCCAGACCTGACGCGGGCGCTGGTCGTCGTCGGCGCGGAACGGCGGCGCCACGCTTCCTCGAGTCGACTCGCGTCGTCCGCATCAGCCGCGCGTGGACGCCGGCATCATCATCGAGACCGACCGGGGCCAGATGCACGCCGGCGTCAGTGGTGCTGGCAGCCGGAGCGTGGTCCGGGCAACTCGACATCGACGGCGATCTCCGATGCCGGTACCCGTCACGCCGGTTCGCGGACAGCTTCTGCACCTCGGCTGGAGCGGTACGCCGATCGCGCGCATCACCTGGGACGAGCGGTGCTACCTGGTGCCATGGCGCGACGGCACGCTGCTGGTCGGCGCGACGGTCGAAGATGCCGGGTTCGACGAACGGACGACGGTCGCCGGCGTGCGGCAGTTGCTCGATGCCGTGTGCGATCTCCTGCCCGAACGCGTCGACGGCGAAGCTCCTGTCGGCACGAGCGGGCCTGCGTCCCGGCAGCCCGGATCCGCTGCCGATCATCGGATGGTCGGAGCGTCGTGCCCGGGCTGATGTACGCGACCGGTCACTACCGCAACGGCGTGCTGCTGGCGCCTCTCACGGCGCAGCTCGTCGCAGATGCCATGGTCGACGGCATCCAGGATCCGGCATCTGCAGCTGACGGCACCGTCACGGTTTGGGAGGATCTAGATAGGGATCAGGGATCAGGGATCAGGGATCGGGGATCAGGGATCAGGGATCGGTCTGAATGGACATCACCATCGGGAACGTGTCGTATCAGTTGATCGCGGCGGAACGAAACGGCGAATGGCATGCGCAGGCGGTGCGCAGCGACACCGGCGATCGCTTTGGCATCGAAACACGTGCCGACACCGAAGACGGACGCGACGGCACGGCTGACGGCAGTGGCTCGAGTGGCAGCACGAACACACCCTGGCGCTCGAGGCACTCCAGCAGGCCGAGCGCGAGTATCATCGCGCCATGGCCGGCGCGGCGTTTGCCGCGACGCAGGACGGTCAGGCGAGTGACGATCGCAGCAGGACGTCGCTCGAGGTCGTTGACGCCGCCCGCGTCACACTGGATGAAGTGAGGGGCCGGCGCCCTTCCGTGTGAGGCCAATATGAGTGTGCTGTCGAGCGATGAGGTCGACCGGCGCCTGGCATCGCTTCCTGGCTGGTCGCGACATGGTTCTGGAATCGTGCGCCAGTTCACGTTCGACGGCTTTCCCGAAGCCGTCGCCTTCGTCGGACGCCTGGTTCCGGGCGCCGAGGCCGCCGATCATCACCCGGACATCGCGATCAACTACCGCCGCGTGACTGTGACCTACACGACGCACAGCGAAGGAGGAGTGACGGAGAAGGATTTCGCCGGCGCTGCGCTGGCCGATCGACTGGCGTGAATGGAAGCCACTGAGGCACAGTGAACCGGAGGGTTCACTCAGGAACGCTTCTGTGTGCTCCGGGTCTGGGTCGCTGATGTTGGGAGCCGGGCGCTCCGGCGATGCAGGCTCCGCCAGGAGCGATGCAGGGTCCGCTAGGAGATCGGGAAGACCTTCTCGAGGTCGTCCGCCGGGCGGGGAATGACATGGACGCCCACCAGCTCGCCGACGCGGCGCGCGGCGGCGGCGCCCGCATCGGTCGCGGCCTTGACCGATCCGACATCGCCGCGCACGATCGCGGTCACCAGGCCAGCATCCACCTTCTGCCAGCCGACGAACACGACGTTCGCCGTTTTCAGCATCGCATCGGCCGCCTCGATCATGCCCACGAGCCCGCGGGTTTCGATCATGCCGAGGGCGTCGCCGAGCTCGCGCTTTTCCTGATCAGCCATGAAGGGGACCACTGTAGCACCGACACACGCGCCAGCGCACTACGAAGACGGCGTGACGATGGTCTGGCTGCTGGTACCTCCGGCGGCGGGGATGTACGCGCTGAGCACGTAGTCCATCACCATCCGGTCCGCGCTGAAGCGCCAGCCGAGCGTGCGGATCGCCCGCTTCATCCGCGCAATCCACCCGCGCGGCAGCCCATCGCGGTCGCGATCGTAGTAGAGCGGAATCACCTCGTCCCGCAGGACGCGTAACAGGTCGTCGCCGTCGCGATTGTCGTGCACCTGGACGTCGGTATGGGTCTCCCCGCCACCGAAGGCGAAGCCATTCTGGCCGTCGTAGGCTTCCGCCCACCATCCGTCCAGGATGGAGAGATTCAGTCCGCCGTTGAGCACGACTTTCTGTCCGCTGGTTCCGCAGGCCTCGAGCGGTCGTCTCGGGTTGTTCGCCCAGACGTCGACACCCTGGACGAGATGCCGCCCCACGTTGATGTCGTAGTCCTCGAGAAACAGGATCTTGCCCGCGAAACGCGGGTCCCGCATCAGCTGCGCAATCTGCTGCAGGAGCTGCTTGCCCGGCTGATCATGCGGGTGCGACTTGCCCGCAAAAATGAACTGCACGGGCATGCGCGGGTCGTTCACGAGCGTGGCCAATGCGTCCACGTCCTGCAGCATCAGCGCCGCTCGCTTGTAGGTCGCGAACCGGCGCGCGAAGCCGATGGTGAGGGCGTCGAAGCTGAGCGAACGCCGGATCGTGGAGACGAACTCGCTGGTTTCTCCTCGCCGCTCGGCGTATCGCGCGGCCCGACGACGGGCTGTTTCGACCAGCTTCACTTTCAGTGTCTGGTGCGTTTCCCACAGTTCGCCGTCATTGACGGCAGTGATGGCTTCCCAGAAACCCGGCTTGCCCGCGCGCCGCGGCCAGTCGGGTCCGAGATGACGGTCGTAGACCTGCCGCATCTCGGGCGCCAGCCACGTGCTCGAGTGCACGCCGTTGGTGATGTGGCCGATGGGCACCGAATCTTCGTTGCGGCCCGGAAAGAGGCCGCTCCACATCGAACGCGATACCTGCCCATGCAAGGAGGACACGGCGTTGGCGCGCCGACTCAGTTTGAGGGCGAGCACCGTCATGCAGAACGGTTCGTTCGGGTCCTGCGGTTCCACGCGGCCGAGGCCCATGAAGGTTTCGAAATCCATCCCGAGGCCGTCGCGCAGCGGACCGAGGTGTTCCTCGACCAGCGACGCGGGGAACCGGTCGTGGCCGGCCGGCACCGGCGTGTGCGTCGTGAACACGATCCGCGGCGCCACGCGCCGAATCGCCTCGATGGCGTCGATGCCTTCGGCGTCCATCCGCAGTCGCAGCAGTTCCAGCGCCGCAAACGCGCTGTGCCCTTCATTGAGGTGGGCAACGCCCGGAGAGATGCCCAGCGCCGCCAGCGCGCGCACGCCGCCGACGCCCAGCAGCAGTTCCTGCCGCACGCGCACGCGGCTGTCGCCGCCGTAGAGGCGCGCGGTCAACTCGCGATCCTCCGGGCGATTGCCTTCGACGTTCGAGTCGAGCAGCAGCAGCGTATTGCGCCCCACCGCCATCTTCCACACGCGAGCCCGAATCGGACCGGTGCGGGTCTCGATGCTGATGTTCACCTGGACGCCGCCGCTGGAGCGCCGGCTCCATCGGCATCAGCCGATGCTCGACGTTGAGATAGTCCTCCTGCTGCCATCCTTCCATGTCCAGCCGCTGCCGGAAGTAGCCCTGGTCGTAGTACAGGCCGACTCCGATCAGCGGGATGCCAAGGTCCGACGCACTCTTGATGTGATCGCCCGCCAGGATCCCGAGGCCGCCGGAGTAGATCGGAATCGACTCGTGCAGGCCGAACTCGGCGGAGAAGTACGCGACCGGCCTCGCCCACAGGACGCCGGCGTGGCGCGCGCCCCAGGTCTGCGTGGACTGCAGGTACTCCTCCAGGCGGCGATACGCGTAATTGATTCGGCTGTGCAGCGCCAGCTGCGACACGCGTTCCTCGAGCGTGTCGGCGGACATGCGGTGCAGCAGCGCGATTGGATTGTTGTCGCACTCGCGCCACTGCACCGGGTCGATTTCCCGGAACAGGCTCGTCGCGTCGTTGTCCCAGCTCCACCACAGGTTCTGCGCGAGGGCTGCCAGCCGCTGATGTGCCGGAGCGACAACCTGGCCGAGCGTCCGCGCCTCGCTGACGATTGTGGCCAACTGCGTCCCGGCCGTCATCAGCATCCGCACATCGTCGCCGCTGTAGACGCGCGACTCGATTGTCTGCACGACCAGCACACCCTGAAGCAGACCGTGTTCGATGATGGGAACGCCCAGGAACGAGTTGTACGGATCCTCGCCAGTCTCCGGGAAGTACTTGAATCGTGGATGCTTGGTGGCGTCCGCGACGATCTGCGGCTGGAGCCGTTCGGCCACCAGGCCGGCCAGCCCCTCGTTGAGGCGCATGCGCACGCGGCCGACGCTGTCCGGGCGGAGGCCGATCGTGGCCGCGAGCACCAGGCTGGACCGATCGGGTCCGAGCAGGTACACCGAACAGACGTCCGTCTTGAACCGGCGCTGAATCAAGGGTCACGACGTTCGCGAGCGTTTCCGACGCGTCGCCGCTGAGTGAGACGAGCCGCCCGATCTCCTCGAGTGTCCACATGACCGAATCGTCGTCTGATGGGACCATATCGATCATCCGTGAAACGCCTTCCCGCTGTCAGACATGCTGAAAAATCCACTCATCGAGGTCATGACGATGTGACCCCATCATTGCACTTCATGGTGTCGCCGCGTTGGTGTAGCCGCGAACCTTCGGACTCGCCGTGTTGAGTGTAGCCGCGAACGTTCAGGTTCGCCTTCGCAGCAACCCCGCGCTGAAGCTCGCCTAGCTGGCTGCCCCGAGATACCGGATCCGCTTGTGGACGTCGGTATTGATCGAATGATACGGCTGCGCAAGGTTACCCGGATTGAACAGCGTCTGTCGCATGTGCTCCGCATCGTCGTTGCCAATCGCGCCGGTGAAAATCGGCAGCAGGTACTCGACGCCCATTCGCGAGGGCTTCATGAGGACAGGATCGTACAGCGCGAGGTGCATCGCACGCGGATGGATCAGGCCCCACCGATCGCGAAACCGGTTCGCATCGTAACCCGCCACGTGAAAGCCTTTCTCTGCCTGGTACTGCAGCACCGACACCGCATTGTTCCGTCCTTCCACGAGCAGGTCGACCGCCTTCGAGCCGAGCAGCGCCGCGTAGAACCTGTCGAAGCGGACTGGCCGGCCGCCCCGCTGCGTGTGGCCGATCTTCCTCGTGAAGATCGCCTCGCGGGCGGAACTGCCGCGGCGGTACCGTTGAAAATACCGATCCCCGAGCAGCTGGATCATTCTCTCCCGTAACGCGTCGGCCGCACCGGTCAGCGCGACGTTCCCCGCCGGATCGGTGGACGTCGACTTCGCGCCGAGCGGCGCGCCGTGCTCGTCCACGATGCCCTCACCGCAGACGATGACCACGTTCTTCTGGAGGTCGTAGAGATGTCTCACCCGTTCGACGAGGCGGTCGGTGTCGAGCGGATGCTCGGGCACCAGGATGATATCGGGTTGCCCATACGCCGTCCCGAGCGCGATGTAGCCGGAGTGCCTTCCCATGACTTCGATGATCGCGATGCGGCGATGGCTCTCGGCGGTCGTCCGGATGCGTTCGACGCCCTGCACGGTGACGAGCACTGCCGTGGCATAACCGGGCGTGGCGTAGTTGACGATGTGATCGAGATCGAAGGGGACGGAGGAGACCGTGCGCTCGTAGCGATACTGGGGTTTGCAATCGGCATCCTCGACGCGCATCCATTCGTCGGGCTCGCTCGGGTAGTTCAAGCCGAGGTCGTTGTCGATCGTTTTCGGCGCCAGCACCGTTGGCAGGCGCTCAGCCAGCGGTTGCAGACCGTTGAGTGTTCCGTCACCGCCAATCGCGATCACTCCCTCGATGCCGAGCTTCGTGAGGCGTTGCGCGATGAGGTCCAGTTCCGATCGATTGTCGGGATCGATGTAGTCCCTCGAGGCGCCGATGAGGGAGCCGCCCTTCGTGGGATCGAGTTCCGGGATGGCCTGAAAGAGCGGGTTGAGATGCACGTACGGAACGCGAGGATTGAACAGGCAGTTGAATCCCTTGATGAGCCCATAGATCTCGATCCGCAGCTCGTTGGCGCGCTCCACCGCGCCGTGGATCGCGGCGTTGAGTGCAGGCGTATCACCGCCCGCCGTCAGTATGCCGATTCGCCTCATTAATCACGTTCCCCGGGCGCAGCCTTCAGCCGCGCCACATTCATCGATGCGGTGTGCTGAGGCGCTGCAACGATCGGGCCGCCCAGCCGAATGACATGGCATCTCGCTTCCAGAGCGGTGCGGACCGTCATGGGCACGCGAGCGATGTCGGCTGCCGGAACGGAATTGTCGGAGGTCTGCTGAAAGGCAACAATATCGTCCGAGGGCCGGGACGAGTTCCGAGGCCTGAGAGGAATGGTGAGTTGGTGACTGACACACACGCCGATGCGCGGCTGAAGGCCGCTCTGAAAAGCCAGTACCACGCCGCGCTCGCCATGCTGCGCGAGTCGATCGAACGCTGCCCGGACGCCCTGTGGTACAGCCACACTCCGACGAACGCATTCTGGCAGGTGGCGTATCACACGCTCTTCTTCGCACACCTGTACCTGATGCCGACGGAGGCGGACTTCCGGCCGTGGGCGGGACATCAGCGCGACGTGCAGCATCCTGATGGCATCGCCGGCCGCGTTGACCCCGAAAGTACACTGCCGCTGATTCCGGCGCCGTACGCAAAGGCCGACGCGCTGGCCTATTGGGCCTTCTGCGACGCGATGGTGGACGCCGCGGTGGACGTGCTCGATCTCGACAGCGATGCGAGCGGCTTCCCCTGGTATCACATCCCCAAGCTGGAGCATCAGTTCGTCAATCTCCGCCACATTCAGCACCACACCGCGCAGTTGGCCGACCGGCTGCGGTCCTTCGACGACATCGGAATCACCTGGCGCGGAGCGTCTCCCCGATAGAAGTCGTCGGCGGCAGAGCGGGAGAAGCACCCAGGTGGGTGCAAGCCGCGGGAGCAACAACTTCGCTGCGCGCACCGCTGCCCGGTGTGCGACCATGCCGTTCGTGAAGACTTCCTTCCTCACCGCGCTGCTGCTCACGCTGTCCGCGTCCACCGCCGCGCCGCAGAGCGCCGCCGTCCGTCAGCATGTGCGCGACAACCAACCGGCGATCCTGCGCGAGTTCATGGACCTGGTGTCGATCCCGAACGTGCGCAGCGACCTCCCCAACATCAGGCGTAATGCCGAGCTGTTGCGCCGCATGCTGGAGAAGCGGGGCATGAAGCCGGAGATCTGGGACACACCGTCCACGCCGGTGGTGTTCGGAGAGCGCCTGTCGCCAGGTGCGACGAAGACCCTCCTGTTCTACATCCACTTCGACGGACAGGCCGTTGACGCCACGCGATGGAAGCAGGCGAATCCGTTCACGCCTGTCCTTCGTACCGGCAGCATCGACGAGGGAGCACACGACGTCACCGACGTGTCCTCACGCACGACCTTCCCGGACAGCTGGCGCGTGTACGCGAGGTCGGCCGGCGACGACAAGGGGCCGATCCAGGCGTTCGTGTCGGCTCTGGACGCACTTGGCAGCACCCCCACGCACAACATCAAGGTCATTCTGCACGGCGAAGAGGAAGGCGGCGGCGTGGCGCTGCCGGCGGCGATCACGGCGCACGGCGAGCGGCTGCGTTCCGATCTGCTGATCATCCTCGACGGTCCGCAGCATCCGAGCGGGAAACCGACCGTTTACTACGGCGCGCGTGGCGGGGCGGGTCTCGACGTGACGGTCTACACCGCGAAGAGTGCCATGCACAGCGGCAACTACGGCAACTGGCTGCCGGACGCCAACATCCGCCTGGCGCAGCTGCTGAGCACGATGGTGGAGCCCTCGGGCCGAGTCGCGATCCGTGGTTTCTACGACGATGTGCCGCCGTTCTCGGAGGCGGACACGGCGATGATGTCGGCGGTGCCCGACGACACCGCTGCCATGCGACAGACCTACGGCATCGGGTCGGTGAATGGCGCGGCCTCGTCGCTTCAGGAAGGGCTCAACCTGCCGGCGTTCAGCGTGCACATGCTGAAAGGCGGCGAGGTGGGCGGCGTGATCGCCGCAACTGCCACCGCTGAAATTGCGCTGCGGCTGGTGAAAGAGAACTCGGCCCGCACGATGGTGAACCGCGTCGTGGATCACATCAAGGCGCAGGGTTACTTCGTCGTGGAGAAGGACCCGGACGTGGCGACGCTCGCGAGTCACCCGCGTGTGGCGAAGGTGACGACGCGCGCGAGCGACGCGATGGGTGCGTGGCGCACCGACCCACGCACGCCTGCGGCCGCGCTCGTCGTCGACGCGCTGCAAAAAGAATGGGGCGCACCACCGGTGCGGATCCGTACCCTCGGTGGCGGCGTGCCTGCCGGACCGTTCATCGAGGCGTTCAACGTGCCGACGGTCGGCGTGTCGCTGGCGAACTACGACGACAACCAGCACAGCGACGATGAGAACCTCCGGCTTGGCAACCTGTGGGACGGTATCGCCTCGCTGGCCGCGATCATGAGTCGATAGTCGCGGCCCGGGTGAACAGGGCCACGCCGCACGGATTCATGGCCGCGCTGTAGTAAAGTGCCTGCCTTGGTCGAGTCCTCTCGCAGCCGGCTCGCGTTCGCAGGTGCGCCGTCCAGGACCGCACGCTGGACGCTCACGGTGGCTGCCATCGCCTTCATCGCCTACTTCGGGGTGCTCGTCGCGTCTGACCTGCTGAGGGTCGTGCCCGCTCGGCTTCGTTCCGCAGTTCGGACCGGCGGGCGATGACCGTGGCGAGCGTTCAGGCGGACACGGTCGCCGCCACGCAGGGGCTGCTGCCCGGAGATCGGCTGGTTCGCGCCAACGAGCAGTGGCTGCAGGCTCCGCTCGACTGGCAGCGCGTCCGCCTGTCGCTCGATGTGGCGGCACCCTCTCGAACTCGAGATTGCGCGCGGCGGGCAGCCGCTCACGATTCGTCTCCCCCTCGCAGGCGGACTGTCGCAGTGGCGCACGGCGACCCTCGCGTCCCGGACTCCTGACGTTTCGTCTGGCCCAGGCGATCACCCTTGTCCTCGCGCTCGTGGTGGGATTCAGCCGCATGTCCGAGCCAGCGGCCCGGCTCGGCGCGCTGCTGCTCGCATCGTTCGCCACCTTCTCGCTCGTGTTGCCGATGAGGATGTTCCATTTCTGGGATGCGCTCCCGCAGCCGCTGCGAGCGCTCTTGTGGTTCCCCTATGCCACGAGCCTGTCGTTCGGGCCTCTGCTGTTCATCTTCTTCGCCGTATTTCCCACGGCGTATCCTGCAGGCCAATCCGACGCTCGATCGTCGCATTGCTCCCCGGCGTGTCGCTGACACGGCGTGGGGGCTGTACGAGGGCTTTCATCTGGTCGCGCGCGGCCGGCCCGGCCTCCGGACGTGCCCGACCTGCGCACGTGGACGTTCGCGACGAGCTTTCTCTACGCCGCCGCAGCCGTCGCCCTGCTGCTCGTGAATCACCAGGCCGCCGAGAGCGTCACCGACCGCAGACGCATTCGGGTGCTGCGTCGGGAGGCATGGCGATAGGGGTCACCGCAGGCCTGGCGCTCCTCCTCGTCTATCAACTGGAGGAAGGAGCGGACATCTTCGCAAGCCCGATGCTCACCGTGCTGGCGATTGTCTTCCTCGCGGTGCCGGCATCGTTCGCATACGCCATCCTCCGTCACCGCCTCTTCGATCTGCGCCTCATCGTGCGCCAGGGCGTACGCTACGCGCTCGCGCGTCGCCTGCTCGACGCGCTGATTCCGATGGTCGCCGCGCTGCTCGTCGCCGAGATGGTGCTCCATCGCAACGAACCGCTCGCCCGGATGCTGCAGTCCCGCTGGTGGTGGTACACGATCGTCGTCGCGGCGCTGCTGATGATTCGCGACCGACGCGAGAGCTGGCTGAACGCGCTGGATCGCCGCTTCTTTCGGGAACGCTACGACGCCGACCGTCTGCTCAAGAACATCGTCAGTCAGATCAGCCGCGCGCCCAGCGTCGAGGCGATCGTCCCGTCGATGGTTCAGCAGATCGACGAGGCGCTGCATCCGGCGTTCGTCGAGGTCCTCAGGCAGGCGCCTGGCGATGCGTCGTTCACGTCCGTGACGCCGCCGTGGCGGACGATGAGCAGTCTGCCCGGGTCACTGGCCGTCCGTCGGCGTGCTCGTCGGCCCTGCGCAAGCCACTGGCGCTGTCGCTCGGCGATACCGCGTGGGTGCGGCATCAGCTGCCTGCCGAGGAACGTGCGCTGCTCCTCGAACGTGGCATCGAACTGATGGTTCCGGTGTTCAGCGAGAGCGGCGGGGCGCAGCCTGTGGCGTTGCTCGTCCTCGGCCCGCGGCGGTCGGAAGAGCCCTACAACGAGCGAGGACCTCGAGCTGCTGGCGACCATCGCGCGGGAGATCGGGCCTCCTGACGCACGCACAGCCGACTCGCACAGCCTGGCGGAGTGCGGCGCCTGCGGACGATGCTTCGACGACGGCACACACGTGTGCCCGCGTGGACCGCACGGCGCTTGACCAGCGTGCCTGGTTCGCGGTTGCTGAACGGACGTTACCTGCTGGAACGCCGGCTCGGTCGCGGCGGGATGGGCACCGTCTACGAGGCGCTGGACGACGTGCTCGAGCGGAAGAGTCGCCGTGAAGGTGATCAGGGAAGATCTGGTCGGGCCGCTGTTCAACGGCCGCTTCTGGACGGACCTGGACTCGCGGTTCCGGCACGAAGCGCGCTCGGCCGCGGGGTTCGCTCACCCGCATGTGGTCCGCGTGTACGACTTCGGCGTTGACCGGGACCGTCGGGCGTTCCTCGTGATGGAGTTGCTCGAGGGCGAGACGCTCCGCCAGCGGCTCGAGTCCGGCGTGCCGTTCGTCGGGCCAGAAGGCGCTGCAGATCCTCCGCGGCCTGTGCGACGCGCTCACCACTGCGCACAACCACGGGTCTGATCCACCGTGACCTGAAGCCCGAAAACATCTTCCTGCAGCGTCACGAGAAGGCGGCGAGGTGACGGCGAAGGTGCTCGACTTCGGTCTCGCGAAAGCGCTCGCTGCCGAGTGGCCGGGTGGCCGCGCCGAAGGCGGCAAAAGCACCAGTGCGGGTCTGCTGATCGGCACCGTGGATTACATGGCGCCTGAACAGGTCGCCGGTGATGCGGCCAGTCCGGACTGGGACGTCTGGGCGCTCGGTGTGATTGCGTACGAGATGTTGACCGGTCGTCATCCCTTCCGCCGGACGGTGACATTCGCCGATGGCCAGAACGGAATCGCATGTGATGCGACGGCCGCCGTCGTGCAGGCGATAGTCGCTCTTCGGCCGCCGCGGCAGCGTTCTTCGATCTGGCGTTGTCGTCCGATCGCGCGCGACGCCCGAGGCAGCGCGACGGAGTTCCTCGCTCGCTGCGACCAGGTGCTGACATGAACGCAGCCGGGGCGGTTCACGACCACGCGGTGGACCATGGTCAATGCTGCCGGCGGGAGCGTCCGACGCGCATTCGCGAAGGGCCCTCACGGAGTTGTGCCAGATCTACTGGCCGCCGCTGTATAGCTACCTGCGGCGTCGCGGTCACGACTCGCGAGGAAGCCGAGGACCTGACGCAGGGGTTCTTTGCGCGTCTGCTGGAGCGGAACGACATGCGAGGCGGCGGATCCGCTGCGCGGCCGCTTTCGCGGCTTTCTGCTCACGTCGCTGAAACGGTACGTCATCAACGAGCACGAGCGCGCCACGACCGCCAGGCGTGGAGGCCGTCTGCCGATGGCGCTGGACTTCGATGCGGCGGAGTGGACCTACGCGCACAGCCTGAGGTCGGATGACACACCCGATCGCGATCTTCGATCGCAACTGGGCGGCGCTGTGCCTCGACCGCGCCTCGCGCAGCCTGCGTGCGGAATATCACGACGCGGGCAAGGACGCCGTCGCAGACGCCCTGCTGCCGTTTCTGACCGACAGCGCCGAACTTCCCTCGTATCGTGACGTAGCCGCACAACTGGACGTTCACCGAGGGCGCCGTCAAAGTGTCGGTCCATCGTCTGCGACAGCGGTTTGGCGCCATCCTGCGACTGCAGATCTACCGATACCGTGCTCTCACCTGAAGATGCCGACGCCGAGATGCGGGAACTGATTCGAGTGGTGGCGTCGTAGGGATGCCTGCGCCGTGCAGTGCGACAGACATCCCGGCGCGGTGACGCATAACGGACACTGCCCGGCATGTCTGCTGGAGGTGGCGCTGACCCCGGGAACGGCGGCGGTTCGACGACGGCTCAGTGAGACGGACGACGAACATCGCGATGGAACACGAACGCTCACCATTCTCCGTGCCGCTCGGGTCGAGACGCGCGCGCGTCGGTGTTTCTCGTTCGCGACGAGCCAGGCGACCGGCGCGTCTGCTGCGGCTGAAGGTCTGGCACACGCCAGCGTCGGACGGCGTTCCTCGAACGGTTCCGTGAACTGCAGATTCGGCTGCGACCCATGGCGCGGACGGCCTCGTCGCCCTGCCGCTCGCCGCCTCGGTCGACACGGCCGGCTGTCCCTCGGTGCTGAGCGAGTTCCGGCAGGGCATATCGCTGCTCGAGAGCGGTTCGAGCAGGAGCGCTCGATGCGAATCGTTGCGCGCCAGTCCTGCGAACGCTCGGGAGCGCGATTGGTTCGGCCCACGCGGCCGGGCTCGCCCACGGATCGGTGGTGTCCGGCAACGTGCTCGTCCAGCCAGCCTCGGGAACCGCGCTACCTGCTCGATTTCGGGCATGACCGCGGTACTGGATCCCGTCATCGCAGCAACGCGTCGTTGATGCGGCGCCGACCGTCGTCGGTCTGTCCGCGCTGACCAGGGGCGCGAGGCGGCGTCTGTCCGCGAGCAGCGCCATCCGAACCGGCGCCGTCACGAACCCGCTCTGTAACCTTTCGCCGGTAATCCTGAATTACCTCCCGAACGTTGCCGCCGGCACAGGACCCACTTCAGCGCGTCCGCGGCGACACGTCTGGCCTGGGAGGTCATTGCCATGTTCCGGACTGAACATCGGCACGCTCGTCGCTCGTTCGCTGCACGCTCATCGCCTGCTTCACGCTGGCTGCTTGCACTGGCCCGGTGCGCGCCCAGGCGCAGACCCCCGTACTCGGGCATCGTCGTGTTCGGCACCAGCCTGTCCGACTCCGGCAACGCCTTCGCGCTGCACGGGGACGCCAACACCCCGCCCGATTACCTCGTCGATGCGCTGCTCGTGCCGAGCGCGCCCTACGCAAAGGGCGGGCATCACTTCAGCAACGGCGCGACCTGGGTGGAGCAGTTCGCGCGATCCCTGGGACTGGCCGGCAGCGTCCAGCCGGCGTTCCGCAGCGCCTCGCCGCGAGCCACGAACTTCGCGGTCGGCGCTGCCCGGGCGTGGGCTGACGGCCAGAACGTCAATCTGTCGGATCAGGTGGACAGCGTTCCTGCAGTCCACGGGCGGGACGGCATCGCCCGATGCGCTGTATGTCATCGAGATGGGCGGCAACGACGTGCGCGACGCGCTGGGCGGCGTTCCCGGCCAATCACGTCAGCATCCTCGAGCAGGCGCTCGGCATCGATCGGCAGCAACGTCGTGCGGCTCTACGGTGCAGGCGCGCGGCGGTTCCTCGTGTGGAACGCTCCGAATCCGGCGCTGACGCCGGCGCTTCGCCGGCTGGCCAGCGTCAACCCGAACATCGCGCCACTCGCGACGTTCCTGACGCAGTCGTTCAACGGCAACCTCGGCGGCCTGCTGACGGACTTGTCCGAGCTGCCGGGCGCCACGATCGACCGGCTCGACGCCGACAGCCTGCTGAACGGCCATCGTCGTCGACGGTGACCGGTTCGGTCTCACGAATGTCACTGATGCGTGCATCACACCGAACGAGGCGCCGTTCGCGTGCACGAATCCCGACGAGTACCTGTTCTGGGACGGCATTCATCCCACGTCCGCGGTGCACGGCATCATCGCGCAGGTCGCGGCGTCCGTGCTCGGTCAGTAGCGCGTGATTCGCGGGCGCAGGAGGCGGCCGGTGCCGTCCTCCTGTCCGGATCGGTTTCTACCGCAATGAATCCAGGAGTATCCATGACTTCCATCAGGCGTCTCGCGCTCATCGTGTTCGCCGTGACACCACTCGCCGCCGTGCCTGCGTCTGCGCAGCAGAGTCCAGCTGTTCACCAGCAGGTGGTGTCGGCCAACCCGTTTGGGGTTCTGTTCAGCCTGTTCAACGCGGAGATCGAGCGCAGGGTGTCGCCGTCGGCGACTGGCGGCGTGGGCGGCTCCATGTTCGTGAGCGAGTCCGATGACTACGTCAACGTGGATGCCTTCTATCGGTACTACCCGTCCGGACGGCCATTCGATGGCTGGGCATTCGGCGTCAAAGCGGGCGCGACCACTGTGGACTCCGACACCTTCTTCGGCTACGGAGTCGACATCAACTGGAGCCGCCTGATGGGACGGGACGACAAGTTCTACATGGGATGGGGCTTTGGCGTGAAGCGGCTGGTCGGGGCAGTCGAGTACACCCGGTTCATTCCAACCATTCGCATCGTGAACATCGGCGTGGCGTTTTGATCGGTAGAATCTCTCCATGCCGCCATTGACCGATGCCTACGAAAAGCTGGGGGTCTTTTATCTCGGCCGGAGATTCGATCCCGCCACGAAGAAGCCCTCCGACGACCTGGTTCTCTACGACTCGAAGGACCTCGTCACGCACGCCCTGTGTGTCGGCATGACCGGAAGCGGCAAGACCGGTCTCGGCGTCGCGGTCATCGAGGAAGCGGCGCATCGACTCGGTGCCGGTGATCGTGATCGATCCGAAAGGCGACCTGACCAACCTGGCGCTGACCTTTCCCGGACTCCGCGCCGAGGACTTCCAGCCGTGGGTCAACGAGGACGATGCGCGGCCGCGCGGGGAAGGACGTGGCGGCGTTTGCCGCAGAGCAGGCCGAACGCTGGAAGAAGGGACTTGCCGAGTGGGGCGAGGACGGCGACACGCGTGCAGCGGCTGCGCGACGCAGCGGAGTTCACGATCTACACGCCGGGCAGCACCGCCGGCGTCCCCGTCTCGGTCCTCACGTCGTTTCAGAAGCCCGACGATCGACGACCCTGAACTCGTTCGCGAGCGGGCGCAGACGACGGTGTCGAGCCTGCTTGCGATGGCCGGTGTCGAGGTCGAGCCGCTCAAGAGCCGCGAGCACATCCTGCTCACGACCATCCTGCTGGCGGCGTGGCAGGCGGGCGAGAGTCCGGATCTGGCGATGCTGATTCAGCGCATCCAGCAGCCGCCGATGACGCGGATTGGCGTCATCGATCTCGAGAGCTTCTACCCGGCCAAAGACCGCTTCGAACTGGCGATGACGATCAACGCGCTGATCGCGTCGCCCGGTTTCGAAGTGTGGATGCAGGGCGAACCGCTCGACGTCGCCGCATTTCTCCGCACATCGTCGGGGAAGCCGCGGGTCTCCATCTTCTCGATCGCGCACCTCGACGACGCCCAGCGGATGTTCTTCGTGTCGCTGCTGCTCAACGCCGTCGCTGGCTGGATGCGGGGGCAGACCGGTACGTCGAGCCTGCGGGCGCTGGTTTACATGGACGAGATCTTCGGGTTCTTTCCGCCCACCGCCAACCCGCCGTCGAAAGGTCCGCTGCTGACGCTCTTGAAGCAGGGCCGTGCGGCAGGAGTGGGCGTGGTGCTGGCCACGCAGAACCCGGTCGATCTGGACTACAAGGGGCTGTCGAACATCGGCACGTGGTGGCTGGGGCGACTGCAGACCGAACGGGACAAGGCGCGGCTGCTGGACGGACTTGAAGGCGCCAGCGATCACGCGCGGCTTCGATCGCTCGGAGATCGATCGGCTGCTCTCGAGCCTCACCAGCCGTGTGTTCCTCATGCGCAACGTCCACGAGGACAGCCTGACGCTGTTTCAGTCGCGCTGGGCGCTGTCGTACCTGCGCGGCCCGCTCGGGCGCGACGACATCAAGCGGCTCACCGCGGGGCGCAAGGCCGAGGCGCATGTGGCGCGCGGTCCTGCGTCAGTGACGCCGCCGGCGTCTGCGCCGGTCTCGATCGCGGCAGGCAGCGGCGCTGCTCCATCGTCTGTTTCACCGGCCGCAGGTCGCCCTGTCGTGCCCCCGGAGGTCCCGCAGTTCTTCTCGCCGGAAGCGGTCGGCGGACCAGTGCCCTTGACGCCGGTCGTCTACGCGGCGGCGAACGTGCGGTTCGTCGATCCGAAACTGAAGGTCGATGAATCGCGGCTCGTCACCTGGACGGCGCCGATTGGCGATGGTGCGGTGGCGGTGGATTGGGACAACGCCTCGACCGTCGATTGGGCGCCCGAACTGCTCGAACGCGATCCACCTGATGACGCGACGGTACGCCGCGGTGCCGGCACCGGCGCTGAAGGCCAGGAACTACGACGCATGGGCGAAGCAGTTCGTGACGGCGGTGCTGACGAAGGAGTCGCTCGAGATCATGCGGAGCCCGTCCACTGGCGAGACGTCGCGAGCGGACGAATCCGAGCGCGATTTCCGGGCGCGACTCCAGCAGGCCTCGCGTGAATCGCGCGACCGTGCGCTGGACGCGCTGCGTCGGAAGTATGCGTCCCGTCAGGCCGCAATCGAGGATAAGCTCCGCCGCGCGCGGCAGGCAGTGGAGCGGGAGTCGCAGCAGGCCACCGGCCAGAAGCTGCAGACGATGATCTCGGTCGGCGCCACGCTGATGGGCGCGCTCATGGGTCGCAAAGCGATCTCTGCCAGCACGATCGGTCGAGCGACGACAGCGGCACGCGGGATGAGCCGGACCATGAACGAATCCGACGACATCGACCGCGCGAAGCAGACGGTGACCGCGATCGATGAGCAGCGCCAGGCGCTCGAGGACGAACTGCGGACCGAAACCGCGACCCTCGAATCGATCGGCAACCCGGCGACCGAGACATTCGAACGCGTCTCGATCAAACCGAAGCGCACGAACGTCGCGGTGAAGCTGGTCGCCCTGGTGTGGTCGCGCTGAGATCGGGCCAGATGTAGCCGTAGAGCGCAGCTCGAACAGGCTCATCGATCGGTGACCCTGAGCTGCACGGTCGCCGTCTCGCCGGCCGTCAACGTGATGCGCTGGGCACGAACGCGGAGCGACTCGAGGAACTCGGGGTCGCTCGCCTGCCCCGGTTCGGGCGGGTCCGTTGTGGCAACGTAATACGCGCCGGCGAGCAACTGCGGGGATTCGTAGCGTCCCTGCTCATCGGTGCGGCCGCTGCTGCTGTGCGGGATCTGCAAGCCCCATTTCGATTCGTCCTGCGGGAACACGATGACGTCGCGATCCGCCACCGCTTCTCCGCGGGTGTTCGCAGCGGTCACGACGAGTTTTGCCAGTGCGTTCGTGACCTCCACTTCGACATCGGTGATGACCACGCCCGGCTCGACGTCGAATCCCTTCGACACGTCCTGGCCGTTCAGGCGAACGGCGTCGATTGCGACCCCGGTCAGTCCCATGATGCGAATCGCCACCTGGCCCGCAGGCGCGGAGAGCTCGAACGACAGGTCGTCGCGCAGGCTCTGCGGCGGTGGCGTTGGTCCGGGCATGAACGTGATTCCGACAGGCGCGGCCATGATCCGCGTCGCCCGTGGCTGGATCTGCGCCAGTGCAGCGGGATCGCCCGTGAGCCGGCCGGTAATCTGCGACGGCGCCTGCGGCTGCAGGATCACGTTGGCGAGGTCGGTGCCGTCCACAGTGACCGACGCGGTGACCACCGGCGGCGGCGCGTTCGGACCTCCACCGATCGGACCGCCATTGAACGGAGCCAGCATGGCGCGGACGATGTACTCGCCGGGCGCAACGTTGCTGATCGTGAACGAGCCATCCGGTCGGATGAATCCGTTCGCGCCGCCGAAGCCGAAGCCGGCGCCGCTGCGCAGGGACATCATCACGTTCCCCCCGTTGGCCGGCCGCCCGTCCGCACCGATCACGGTCCCAGACACGCGCGCCACACGCGTCGGAGTGAGCGCGACGACGATATTCGACAGCGTTTCGCCGCTGCGTACCGTCACGCGCTGGGCGGATGCAGGGTCTGCTGCCGACGGGTAATACGTCTGGCCGTAGCCCACGCGATCGGTGCTCGAATCGAACGGACCGCCCTGAGCTGCGTGGTGAGGCGACGACGTAGTAATCGGCCGGGGCAAGGCCGTAGATTCGGAACTCGCCGATGTCGTTCGAGCTGGACGGCGCACCCGCGGGCACGGGACGCCGTGCGCCATTGACGAACTGCAGTCGCTGCGCGCTGACCAGGACTTCGGACACCGGTTCGCCGTATTCGTCGACGACACGCCCCGAGATGACGCCGCCCGGCGGCAGGGCGATGTCGACGCCGTCTCTGCTCTCACGCTCGCCGATCGGGAGCGGACGGGATCCGGTGTTGGGACGCGTCTGCTTGTATCCCATCTGCACGTAGCCGCTCTTGCTCGCTTGAATCGAGTACTGCGCAGCGGGCAGCTGCGTGAATTCGTATTGCCCGTCGCGGTCGGTGGTCGCTGTGCGCTGTTCGCGGACGCCTGGAGCATTGAGCCGGACAGTCGCGCGGCGAAGCGGCCGACCGGTGTCGGCGGCGATAACGTGTCCGCGAATTCGAGACGTGCCCGTCGCAGGAGGTGCAGCCTGATCGCGCGGCGGCAGCTGGCCAGACGCAGGAGCGCCGGCGCCCTGGTTTGTAACCGTCGCCGCGGTGCCGTCCCGCCGTTCCACGACCGTCGCCTGCGCCGCCGCGAGTCGGGCGCTGCACGTCAGGACGACGACGATCGCGGCAAGCCGATGATGATGTGATCCACGCATGTGGCGCGCTCCGCTGGTGAACTGTCGAAGGCACGCGGGAACCGCCGCCTGCAGTTCCCGGAACTCCTGGCGATCTCAGGGGACAATAGGCCGCGGATTGTAGCCGATGCGTTAAGGGAGCAGCGATGAAAGAGCGATTCACGTATACCGGCGGGGCGTACCAGGCCATGCTCGGTCTCGAGACCTACCTGAGAGCAGTGCGGGCTGGAGCCCGGCCTGGTGCACCTGCTGAAACTGCGGGCGTCGCAGCTGAACGGCTGCGCCTATTGCATCGACATGCACGCGAAGGATCTGCGGGCCGCGGGCGACACCGAGCAGCGACTCTACTCGCTCGATGCCTGGGAGGAATGTCCGTACTACACTGAGCGCGAGCGAGCGGCGCTGGCCTGGACCGAAGCGGTCACCATGCTGGCGCCGCCTCACGTATCCGACGTGATGTACGCGAACATGCGGCAGCAGTTCTCCGAGAAGGAAGCCGCGGACCTGACGGTGGCCATCGCGACGATCAACGCCTGGAATCGCCTCGCGATTGCGGCGCGAACGCCGCCAGGCACCTACCAGCCGAAACAGGGCAGCACGTAAACGGCTACTCGATGCGGCGTGACGAACGCTCCTGTTCACCGAGTGTCTCGTGCAGGAACGCGATCACCTCGGGCCAGATTTTCTCGGCAAGGTCGGCGTCCAGCGTGCCCAGGGCGTTGTGCGGGCCCATGAACGCGTGTCCGGTGCCTGGGTGGATGGTCAACCGCACGTCCTTGCCCATCGCCTGCAGCTTCGCTTCGAGTTCGCGCGCGCCTTCGGGTTTGAAGAAGTCGTCGTGTTCGGCCATGTGTCCGCGAACCCGGGCAGTGAACGCGGACCAGTCCGGCTCCATCGCGCCTTGCGGATAGCCATAGAACGGCACGACTGCGCGAACCTGATCAGGACGGTTGGCGGCAATCAGAAACGAGAGCATGCCGCCCATGCAGAAGCCGACGACGCCGACGCCGGTGCCGGTCACATCGGGATGACGGGCAAGGGCGTCCACGGCGGCGCTCATGTCGCGTGCGGCGCGATCCGGCGGCATGGCCTGCATCAGCTGGGCGGCTTTGTCCATCTCGGTGTGCTCGGCAATTTCGCCGTGATACAGATCCGGCGCGAGCGCCATGAACCCGGCCGCGGCCAGCCGCTCGGTCGAGCGCTTCAGGCCCCAGTCGATGCCCCACCACTCCTGGATGACGAGCACGCCGGGCCCTTTTCCCGTGCGCGGCCTGGCGAGATAGCCGGAGGCCGTGTGTCCGTTGCTGGGAAATTCGATCGTCTCGGTCATGGTGCGACAGGATAGCAGCGCCCGGGCGCTGATTACTCGGCTTCCATGAACGGGTAGCGATAATCGCGAGGCGGGTTGAAATTCTCCTTCACCGTTCGTGCGCTCACCCAGCGCACCAGGTTCAGCTTGGAGCCGGCCTTGTCGTTGGTTCCGGAGCCGCGCGCGCCGCCGAACGGCTGCTGGCCCACGACGGCTCCGGTCGGCTTGTCGTTGATGTAGAAGTTGCCGGCGGCGTATCGCAGCACGGACGAGGCTTCCACCACCGCGCGTCGATCCTGCGCGAAGACCGCGCCGGTCAAGGCGTACGGCGACGTGCTGTTCACGAGCTCCAGCGTCTCGGTCCACTTGTCGTCGTCGTACACGTACGCCGTGACGACCGGACCGAAGATCTCCTCGCACAGCTGGCGGCAGTCCGGGGTCGTCCGTTTCGAGAAGCGTCGGCCTGATGAAGTAGCCGGTGCTCTTGTCGCATTCGCCTCCGGTGATCACTTTCGCCGTCTTCCGTGCGTCGGCGATGTGGCTGGTGATGCGGTCGAAGGCGCGCTCGTCGATCACGGCGCCCATGAAGTTCCGGAAGTCGCGGATGTCACCCATGATGATGTCGTTCATCATGGCGACCATGCGATCGCGGACGTCGTTCCAGATCGAGCGCGGCACGTAGATGCGGCTGACAGCCGAGCACTTCTGCCCCTGGAACTCGAATCCGCCGCGGACGATCGCCGTCGCGAGCGCCGCCGGATCCGCCGACGCGTGCGCGATCACGAAGTCCTTGCCGCCGGTCTCGCCGACGATGCGCGGGTAGGAGCGATAGAACGGCATCGACGCGCCGATCGTCTTCCACATGTTGTTGAAGACTTCGGTGCTGCCCGTGAAGTGAACGCCGGCGAGGTCGCGGTGCGCCAGGACGACGCTCGAGATCTCCGCGGGATCACCGGGAACGAAGTTGATGACACCCGGCGGCATGCCGGCAGCCTCGAGCAGCTTCATCAGGTAGTGCGCCGAGATACATCGCACTGGACGCCGGCTTCCACACGACGGTGTTGCCCATCAGCGCCGGGGCGGTCGGCAGGTTCGCGGCGATCGAGGTGAAGTTGAACGGCGTGACGGCGTACACGAATCCTTCGAGCGCGCGATACTCGAGGCGGTTCCACATCGTGTGGTCGCTCGATCGGCTGTTCGGCGAGCAGTTCCTCGGCGTAGTGCGCGTTGAAGCGCCAGAAATCGATGATCTCGCACGCCGAGTCGATCTCCGCCTGGAACACCGTCTTCGACTGGCCGAGCATGGTCGCCGCGTTGACGACGTCGCGCCACGATGTCGTCAACAGTTCGGCGGCCTTCAGCAGGACCGCCGCGCGATCGTCGAACGTCCAGCTGGACCACTCCTTGTGAGCAGCGAGCGCGGCATCGACCGCTTTGGTCGACCAGTTCCGGCGTCGCCGTGTGATACGTGGCGAGCACGTGCTGATGATCGTGCGGCATCACGGAGGTCGCCGTCTTGCCGGTGCGGATCTCTTCGCCGCCGATGACGATCGGGATGTCGATCTGCTCGGCGGCCATGGCGTCGAGCCGCGCTTTCAGCGAGGCGCGTTCGGGAGAGCCGGGAGCATAGGCGCGAATGGGTTCGTTGACCGGGACGCTGACGCGAGCGCGACCGTTGAAGGAAGCGGACATGAAATGAGTCTAACGGTCTCAAAATAGGCGTGGCGTCGCGTCTGCACTACGTGGCGTCGGGTCTTCAGACCCGACAGCGGGGCGGGTCGACGCTCCGGCCTCCACGTACAGTCCGCCGCCACGTCGCCGACGACGTCAGGCGCCGAGCAGCAGTTGCAGTTCCTCGGGGTGGAAAGCGCGGGTCAAGGCTTCCGCACGGTCGATGGCTCCCTGCCGGACGAGCGCCGCCAGCGATTCTTCGAAGCTGAACGAACCGTGCTTGCGCGTGATGGCGATCTCCTGGTGCAGGTGCTGCAGCGCGTTCTTGCGCACGTGCTGCCGCGCACCATAACTCATCAGCAGCAGCTCCGAGGCCGGAACGCGGCCCCCGCCGTTCTTCTGGATCGAGCGTCTGCGTCATGACCGCCGCGAGTGCCATTGCCAGTTCCTGCCGCACCGTGTTCTGACGCTCCGCCGGAAACGAGTCGCCGACGCGAGCGACCGTCGACGCCACGTCAGTGGTATGCAGGCTGGAGAACACGAGGTGACCGGTTTCGCCTGCCGCCAGCGCGACGTTCATGGTCGCCTGATCGCGCATCTCGCCGACGACGATCACGTCGGGCGCCTGACGGAGCGCCGCGCGCAGGGCAGTGGCGAAGTCCGGCGCGTCGACGCCGATTTCGACCTGCTCCACCAGGCTGCGCGCGTGCTGGTGCTCGTACTCGATCGGATCTTCGATCGTGATGATGTGGCGCTCGTCGCGAAGGTTGATTTCGTTGACGAGCGCAGCCAGCGTGGTGGTCTTGCCGGAGCCGGTCGCCCCGCCGATGAGGACGAGCCCGCGGGTCAGGCGCGTGAGCGCTTCGACGGACGAGGGAAGACCGAGCGAGGCGAGCCGCGGGACGAGCAACGGCAGCCGTCGAATTGTCGCCGCGGCGCGCCCGCGCTCCCGGTGCAGGTTCACCCGAAGCGGCTGCCGTCGGCTCCGCGAAGCGATCGCGTCCGCGATGCCGGTGTCGCCGAACTGCCGACGCGCGTGCGAAGCCAGGGCGGGCAGGAGCGCTTCGGTGATGTCGTCCCCGTCGAGAACGGTCTGCGCCCAGGGGAACGATACGACCGTCGGTGCGGAGAGACGGTCGCGCGCCTGCGATCAGCAGCAGGTCGTTGGCGCCCTTGTCCGACTGCTGCCGCGAGCCAGGAGGCGAGCCGCGTTCGCTGACCGTCGTCCGCCGCGGGTCGTGCGGCTTTCGCGTTCAGAGTCGGCGACAAGTGCGTCGAGATTTGCCGGGTCCGACATTCGCCCTCCACTCCACGGCTACCACGTCGGCGCGCTTGACAGCCGCGGCTGCACCGGTGAAGGTCGGCCCCGTACATCGCGTCGGGTGCAACCTGAAGGCCGAGCGACAGGCCGCGCCTACATGACGTATCCGACGCGCTAATTCGCCGACCTCCGTGTGTGACCGGTCAGCGGTTCGTTCAGGAACCTGACGAGCGGCGCCACCTGGCGGAAGACATCCGAGGATGCCCGCGATAGAACTTCGCGTCGACACGCGAACTCCGCCGGAAATTCCCTGGCCGCGAGGAACTGGCGATGCCGGAGGTACTCGGCGGCCGGATGGTCCTGTCGATAGCCGCGCGGCACACGCTGCAGCTTCTCGCCTTCGAGCGCGCCGACGCCGCCTGAAGCCGGGCGATTCGACAATCGCGCGCAGGCGAGTGTGGTTGCCGGCGATGTGCTCGCGGACGGCCGCGAGCTGCGGCGTGTCGCGGCGCATACATGCCGCCGCCGACCCACACCCACCGCGGCGCCACCTCGATGTACAGGCCCGGCTCCCTGGTGCCGCGTGCAGCCCGCGCCACGGGAAGCTCGCGGCGATGTTCGTCTTGAGCGGCGTCTTGTCGTCCGAGAACCGCGTGTCGCGGTAGATGCGGATAGATGCACTTCGGGTGGCGACCAGTTCAGGCGCGAATGTCCTGAAGTCGATCGCGAGCTGTTCGATGACGGCCATCATCGGCGCCTTCAGGTGCTCGTCGTATTGATCCTTGCGCTCGCGGAACCACTCGCGATCGTTGTTCCGCTTCAGCGAGCGGAGAAACGACAGCGACTTGGCGGTGAATCGTGGGCGCTCATCGTCGCGTTGCCCATGCGTTCGGTTCCATTCGAGTCCAAGCCTAGCATGCGTTCATGACGTGGCGGCGAGCCGCAGGACCGCGGGATCGCCCGCTGCGCGGCGCCTCCGTCCAGGCCGCGCGCGGTGCAGTATCGTTGTGAAGCGCACCGATGCCTGTCGTCACTCCTGTTCCGTGCCGTCATCCTCGTCGCGGGGCCGTGGCCGGCGGGCTCGGGTCCACGCTCGGGATCGGCGGCGGGATCTTCCTCGTGCCGTTCCTGACGCTCGGCATGGGCATGCCGATCGGCGTCGCGGCGGCCATCAGCCTGACGACGGTCATCGCCACGTCGAGCACGGTGTCGGCCGGCCGCACCGGCTCGCATCTCATCAACTACCGGCTGGGCATGGTGCTCGAGGTGGCGACCGCGGCAGGTTCGCTGCTCGGCGGCATCACGGCGCAGTACATGAACCAGCACATCGCTCGAGCGGATCTTCGCGGTGGTCACGGTGGTCGTCGGCATCACCACCGTGACGCGCATTGAACAAGCGCAACGTCGTCGTGGGCGACGGCCTTGACTGCGGCGCGCTCGGCGGCCGCTTACGTCGAGGAGGAGAGCGGCGGCGTCGTCAGCTACCGCGTGAAGCGGTTGCCGCTGGCGTTGTTCGCGTCGTTCGTCGCCGGCAACGTGTCGTCGCTGCTCGGCATCGGCGGCGGCGTCATCAAGGTGCCGGTGCTGAACGCCTGGTGCGGCGTTCCCCTGCGAGCCGCTGCGGCGACGAGCGCGTTCATGATCGGCGTGACCGCCGCGGCCGGCGCCATCATCTACTTCGGCAACGGTCAGCTCATTCCGGCGCTTGCGGCGGCTGCGGTCCTCGGCGTGCAGGCCGGGTCGACTGCGGGGATGCGACTTCGGCTCGAGAGCGTCACGACCAGGTCGTTGAAGATCCTGCTGGCCGTCGTGCTGTTCGCCGTCGTCCGGCCTGATGTCTGTACCGGAGCCGTGCGGATGAGCGTTCGACGCACCGAGCTCGAACGGCGTCCTTGGCCGGGATCCTGACCGTCGGCGTCTAGGCGCGAGCCGCGGCTGTTCCTCGCGCTTGGTCTCGCGGTCGAGCTTGCACAGCATCCGACGGCGCTCGATTGCGAGCGCTGGCTGATGACGGCCGGACTGATGATGCTCATGGCGACGCCGGTCGCGCGGGTCGCGGCGTCGGTGGTCGAATACGTCGGTCAGTCGCGACTGGACGTTCTTCATTCTCACAGCCATCGTCCTGCTCGAACTGTGCGCCGGCATCGTGGCGGCGCTCGTGTTTCACCGGCGACTGTAGACCGCAGCCAGATGCGTCGTCAGAGCCTCGAGACTGCGGCGCACTCGGGCTGCTGCTACTGACGCCGGCTCCGGTACCGACGCCGGACTCACGACTCGACGAGAATTCGGCCAGCATCGCCGTCGCGCTCGATCCTGTCGATGAGCGGAAACGTCGCGCAGGACGTGCGCGAACTCCTCCTCGTTCAGCTGATAACATCTGCGCGACGAGCGCGTTCAGCCGGCGAACGTACTCGCCGCGTCGTGCGCCGCGCGCCGAGCGCGCCGCCGCGATCGACGAGCTCGTCGGCGTCCGGACCCATCTGGTCCTCCCGCGGAACGGGAAGCCGTTCGACGATGTGCCGTGGTGACGTGGGTGGTGACCCGAAGACGCACGAGGAAGTTGACGACGAGGCTGTTGAAGCAGGCGAGCAGAGCAGGTGCTGCCGCGCGGCTGCGGCAGCGGTTCCTTCAGGCAGAACAGCGTGTGCGTCGACACGGTGCCGCGGCGGCGAGCATCGCGGCAATCAGCGTCAGCCGATTCGTCGGGCTCGCCACGTCGCGGTAGGCGAGTCGCGCGCGTCGCCAGCGGCTGCCCAAGCAGCCGTTCGGCGTCAGCGGCGCTGATGATGCCACCGCGCCCGGTCCGGGAACGGCTCTGAATGGCTCGATCAGCTTTCCTTCGAGGACCGGCACGCCAGCCGACCGTCGTCGCAGCCACTGGCGATCTTCGGTGGCGTTCAGCTCGCGGCCGAAATGCGCGTTCCACCCGTCGCGCGACCCCAGCGGCGCGAACAGCGACGCCGCGCGCTCCAGCATGGCGAGATCGACCGGCGAGCGGAGTCGGGAATCGACAGATCGTCACCCGAAAGCTGCTGCGAGCAGCGCCGGCGTGACCCGCGTCGTGAACCAGGCCGGCTCCGGGCGCCCGTCGGCATCGGCGAGCGCGTGCTCGAGCGTCGACGGGTCGGTCTCGCCGAAACGGCAGGCGATCTCGCCGGTCGGACCGCCTGCACCGCGCCGACAGCAGGATGAACTTGACGCTGCGGTGAATCGGAAACGTGCCGGCACGGTTGTCGAAGCCGACGATCGCGCTCGACGGCGCAGCGCGAGAAGAGCGACCGCCTGAGGGCGGCGCTGCCGGCGTCGGCCATCATGCCGGACGGGCAGCACGAGACCGATGCGTCCGCCCGGCTTGCGCGAGCGCCATCGCCCGCTCGACGAACAGCTGATACCGATTCACCTGGCCGTCGGACCGCGCGTTCGTACACGCCGGAGTCGCGCGCGAACCGCACGAGCGCCGCCGCCTCGCGCGGAGCCTGCGCACCGGTCGTCCTGGCCGTCGGCTCGAACCATGTCCCAGGGCGGGTTGCCGACGATGGCGTCGAACCCGGCGTCCGGACGCCGGACGCCAGTCCGGTCTCGAAGAAGACTTCCGGGAACTCGAGCTCCCAGTGGAAGAAGCCGCCGCGCGTCGCTCGTGCCGTCCGACGCGCGCGAGGAGGTCGCGCGCCACTGCCGGCGGCAAGCGCGCGTTCGGCCCGTGAGCAGCGCGTCCGACAGCGCCGCGAACGCGGCGGCGGAACCGCGGGAGCGCCAGCCAGGCGGAGCACCACGCGTCGGCCACGCGTGTCCATTTCTCGAGCGGCGAGCCGGGTGCAGAGAGCAGCGGTGCAGCGCCCGCTCCTTCGCGCGAACCTGCGCAGCCGTGTCGTTCGGGTCCAGGGCGAGGCCGAAACCGACCGGCAGCGCGGCTCGCGACGACGTCGGTGGCGAACGACGTCGGGAAAGAGCGGGAGCTGGCGCCGCGGCCGCTTCCGCGCCGGCGCGGTCTTCAGGAGCGCGACAGCCAGGTGCCGGCGAGGCTGTCGCCGACGCGCAGGTGATGGTCGAGGAACGTGAGCGGACGGTCGGCGGCGAGCGTGGTCAGCCACAGCGACAGCCGCGCGAGCTGCACGGCCGTCGGATTGATGTCGACGCCGAACAGGCACCGCTCGGCGACGAGCCGCCGAATCGACGCGCGCTCGCGCGGGCCGATGTCGCTGGCGAGGCAGCGTCCGTAGTGCGACGAGCGCGGACTCGTAGGCGTCGGCGAGATAGCGGCAGGCGCCGACCAGGAAGGCGCCGCTGCCCATCGACGGATCGAGCACGCGCCGCTCGAGAATCTGCTCCGGCGTGTCGCGTCGTGGACAAGCGGGAGCCAGCGCGTCGCGCACCAGGTAGTCGACGAGCGGCTGCGGCGTGTAGAAGGTTCCGGTCGACTTGCGCACGCCGGATCCCGGCCGCAGCGATGACGTCCAGTGCGCGCCCGCGGCCGGCGTCTCGACGCGCGGCGCGTAGTCCAGCAGGGTTTCGTAGACGGCACCGAGTTGCTCGACGCCGAGATCGCGATAGGAGATGCGCTCGCGCCCTTCGCCGTCGGCGGCCGGGCGCGTTGACACGCGCCACGATGGCGTCGCGCTGCCTCGTCGTCGAGGCCCCGCCGCTCCGCGAGCGGCGTTCGCGCAGGCGAGAACAGGCGGCCGTTGAACGCCGTGACCTTGAGCCCGCCGGCACGGCACGCCCGCATGCGCGAGTCGAGCGACCGCACGCAGACCGTCCCAGAGCCCGACCGCTGTCGCGGCACCATCGCCGCCGCGCGCAAGCGCCTCGACGCTGTAGCTGTCACGGTAGATCGGATGCCAGAGCGGCACGAGCGCGCGAGCTTCGGCGAAGAACAGGAACAGCAGGCGATACACGATCGTCAGCGACTGCTCGAACACGTCCGTCGACCGGACGCGACGCACCGCGCGCGAAGAGCGCACGCAGCACATGGGTCGACGCGTCGAGCACGCCGGTCCGCAGCGAGCGGCAGACGCCAGCGGCGTGCCGATCGGCGTCGATGCGAGCAGTGTCGTCAGCGCATCGGGCATCCCGTGGCCGCCGCCGAGCGCGTGGCCGCGAAGACCATCCACAGCGTCGCAGCCGTGTCGCGGATCGTCCGCCGCGGCGTCGAGTTCCAGCTCGACGTAGCGCCGCGAGTGCAGCCGGGCCGGGCGAACCAGCCGGAGGTGCGTGCCGTTGAACAGCAGGCACCACGCTGCGCCGGTTCTCGAGGCCTCGACCACCGCGGCACGCCAGCACCGGTTCAGCGACGCTCCCCACGGCGCGACGAGCAGGACCACCGCTCCGTCCCGCTCGACATGACACGATGGCGGAGTCGTCGTTCCGATGGCCACGTGCGCCGACGACAAGGCCCAGCGAGTCGACAAGCGGCAGGGCACGCGCCGTCCACCAACGCGCGGAGCCCTGACGCGGGACCAAGCGTGCTGGTTGCGCGCGCCACCGAGTCAGCGACCCGCTGGAGCTCGGCGCCAACCGCGAGCCGGACTGGATCGTCGACCAGGCCTTCGACGAAGTCCTCCGGCAGCAGGTGACCACCGAATCCGGCGATCACGGTCGCGATACCTCGCGTGCGGGGAGAGCACGAGCACCAGTTCGGGTGCGGTGGCCGTGAATGCGCAGCGCCGACTTCGGCGCGAACGATCGCGATCCCGCGCATGCGTCAGCGCCGCGTCCTGCTCGTCCGCTCTCGTCCTGCCATGCGTGTTCGGTCCGACGATCGAACAGGCCCGGCTGCAGCTCCCCGCGCGCCTGGCGATGCAGCGCCGGCGATCGCGTACGCTCGATCGACGCAGTCGCGGTCATGCGCTCGTGCGTGCGGCACGAGTCGTCGTGCCACTCGGGTACGCGGCCGACGGGGCTGAGCCCTCTCGAACGGTTCTGCGTTGGCGTGTGGCGTCCGGCCGTCTGAGTGTGGCCACCGCCGAGTCGACGTGCAGGGCGCCGACGATCCGCGTCGCCACCGTTCGTCCGCCCGCATCGACGAGCGTGGATCTGCCACACCGCAGCCGTTCGTCCGTACAGGGCGATCCGCAGCCGCGCGCGCCTGCACCGTGCTGCCAGAGGAAACGATGACGAGGCCGATCGCACGCGTGAGGAAGTACCGTGACGTGGCTCGGCGCCTGCGTGGGCTCGATCTGCAGACACGATCCAGCGCATCGAGCGTATGCGCGCCGATTCCTGGTGGCCTTCTTCCGTCAGCCGCGTGAGCGGAACCGCTGGCGCCGTGAACTCCGGAGGCGGCTCGGTCGCGGGTTGTTCGTCGTGCAGGACGACGAGCCGCGCTGACGCGTCTTCGGTCCAGGCCGGCCGTCCGCAGAACGGATCCGACGCGCCCACTCGCGCCCGCGCGTGCGACACCCGCGCGGCGAGGCGTTCGAGCAGCCCCGCCTCGCCGGTGCCCGTCCGAGACCAGGTGAAATGCGTGGACGCGCCGGCGCTGGCCGATTCGATCGACGCGGCCGATCCGCTGCTCGAGCCGCATCGGATTCCACGGGAGCTCGAGGTTGATCACGCATTCGACAGTGCTGGTGAAGGTTCAGCCCTTCGCCGGCCGCGTCCGTGGCGAGCAGCACGCCGCGCTGTCGGGGAATGCGCCGAGCGCGGCCCGCCGCTGCTCGCGCGTCATCCCGCCGTGGACGATCGCTGCGTGCGGAGCGACCTGGCTGTGGACGTGCAGAAGCGTGTCGCGATACTCGGTGAAGACGATGACCGGCTCTCGAATCGCGCGGAGGAGTCTGTGAAGCCGCCGCAGCTTTCCTCGAGCACCCTTCAGCCTCGCGTGCCGCGGCGGCAAGCTGCTCGAGCAGCCGCCGCTCCTGGCCGCCGTCCCGCAACGCCGGCACGCCCCACATGGGCGCCGCGTCGGCGCCGTTCAGTTCGCCGCTCTCATCGTCCAGGGGCAGCAGCAACTGCTCGATGCGGCTTCCATCGTCCTCGCCGGTCGAGCAACTGCAGCCGTCGCTCGGCCGATGCGGCCAGGGCGAACGGACTCGAGAGTGCGCGCTTGTGCAGGAGCGCGAGCATCAGCCAGACGCTGCGGTCCATGTCGGCCGACTCGCGACGGATCGCGCGCGTGAGCGCGGCGAGCGCCGCATGCATCCGGCGTTCGGCATCGGTGCATCGCGACGCGGATCGTGTGAACGCGGCGTCCGGCGTCGCGCCCGGCCTCGAGCCGGGACCGCCTGAACACGACCAGGTCATCGCCGTGGCTGCCCAGGCCGCAGAGGACGCAGAACGCGGCTTCGTCGCCGTTGTGCGGCGTGGCCGACAGCAGCAGCACGTACGGCGCCCGCTCGCACAGGCTAGACACCGCCTCCCGCCGGTCCGACTGCCCGCACGCGCCGTGCGCCTCGTCGACGATCACCACGTCCCAGTTGGCCTCGAGCACGGACGGCAGCATTTCCGCCCGCTTGATGTAGTCGATCGACGTGACGACGAGTGACTCGACGCTCCACGGATTGACGCCGATCGGCAGGCGCGCCCGGATACGACGAAGGCTGGCTGATCGAGGATCGCCATCGGCAGCTCAAACGGCCGCACATTCCTCGGCCCACTGCTCGCGCAGACCGGCCGGGCAGACGACGAGGATGCGACGTGCGGCGCCGCGCGCGCGCAGTTCCGCGACCGCGAGCATCGCCTGCACCGTCTTTCCAAGGCCGACTTCGTCGGCAAGGAGCAGGCGCGAGCCCAGGCCGCGCAGCAGCGCGAGCGCCGGTTCGAGCTGGTAGGGCAGCAGTTCGATGCGCGCAGCAACCGCTGTGCGAAGCGCGCTGACGGTCCGTCCTCGAGATCAACGCGCGACAGCGACGGCGCCAGGCGCGCATGCCGACACGCTGCAGTCGCCGCGATCGTCTCACCGGTTCCACATCGTCGAACGGCTGGAGAACACGGCAGGTGCGGATCGTGCCTGCGCGACCGCCGCCGCACAGCGTCAGCACGCGACAGTGTTCGAACGCGTCGACATCGTGAACGACCCATGTGCGCTGCCGGACGCGGACACGGTCGCCAACCTTCGGTTGAAGAATTTCCATCGCCCCACTCTTCCGGTGTGCATTTCCTGCCGCGTGCGAAGCGGCACGCCGGCAATTGCTGGCGTTTTCGACTGCGCGCCAGGCCGCAGTCCACGGAAGCGGCAAGGAATGGGCCACCAGACGCCAGCGGAACGCAGGATGCGCTGCAGAAGGCGCGAAGGCACGAAGGCAGGAGGGCGAAACGCAGGAACGCCAGAACGTCAGGCTGAACGCAGAGAGCCCCGCTCAGCGTCCGGAGGGCTCCGCAAGCAGACGCCACGCGGTGAGATGACCGCTGATCAGCGCTCGCGGATTGACTGGAGAGCGGCGACGCGCGAGGACCGAGACCAGGACCACCGCGCCGACCACGATGGTGAGTCCGACCGCAGGTGTGCTGACGAGTGCGGGAATGTGATCCCACGCACCACCGGCAAGCGCCACCGCGCCAAGCATCGCCGCACCGATGTGCACGCGCTCGCCGACTTCGATCGGTGCAGTCGCTTCGCGTTCCGCCTCTCGTCGGCGAAGCAGCTGCGCCTTCCACCAGATGAACGACGGATCCGGCAGCGGCGTCTGTTCAAGCGGTGCGTTCGCGCGAGCTCGCGCATCGCGCTCGCCACGAGCTTCTCGTCGTCCGGCGACTGGCGGCTGAACATCAGCGTCGCTCCTCCGGCGTGTGACCGCTCTCGCGCAGCAGGCGCGCCAGGCGATGGCGCGCGCGCGAGAGCAGCACGCGGATGCTGCCGGCGCGAAGGCCGAGGCGTCGCGGCAATCTCGCGATGGTCCGCGCCCTTCGACGTGCGCAAGCCAGACGAGCTGACGCTCGCGCGGCTTGAGGCGCGCGAAGAGGCGACTCACGTCGAGGCGCAGCGCCTGGTCGCGTCCGGTCGCGCCGCGCTCCGGGACCTCGGTGCTCGCCTCGTGCTTGTGCGTCGCGCCAGTGGTCGACGACAAGGTTGCTGGCGATGCGGAAGACGTAGGCGCGCAGCTCGTCCTCGTCGAGCGTCGGCACTGGCCGGCGGAGCAGCCGAAGATAGGTCTCCTGCACGATGTCGTCGGCCTGCGTCGCGTTGCCGAGCGTCCGCGCGACGTAGCCGCGCAGCGGCGCTGCCGTTCGCGCGTAGAGCGAGTGGAACTCGCGCTCGTCGAGCAGTCGCGCTCGGCGTCGACAGCGTCGATGGCGGCGTCCATGTGTGGGACAGCCATGATCTCGGGCCGGCTCGTCATGCCTGGGACGTGGACGTGACCGCGAGCGGGGTGTCGGGGTTCCTTCGAGCAGCCCCAGGACGCCGGCGAGCCGTAGGACACCGCCGACGAGATGACGAAGCCGACACCGACCGACAGCGCGATGACGCCGATCGTCGTTGACCCTCAGTCTCCGCGGACGCGAGCGACACCGGAGAGAAGAAGCTGAGCGCCAGGAGCAGCCGACGCCGAGGCAGATCAGCACGGCTGCCAACCTGCGCCGCCCTGAGGATGCGCTCCTGCGGACCGCTGGCGCGGCAGCGGTTCAGAGGCGAGATCCTGCATGAAGCGCGCTGCCGGCGTCGGTCTGGAGGAACTGGCTGAAGTCCTTCACCGACCCGAGCCGATCCAGCAGCTTGCCGTTGAACTCGGTCACCAGTCTTCAGTCCGCTGCCTGCGCGGTGCCAGGCGTTCGCCCAGCACCCACACGATGTAGCCGATCATGAAGAAGAACGCCGGGACGATGATGATTTCGGGATGGTTGCTCAACGGGCTCCTCTCGGTCTTTGCACGGTAAGACGGAAGAGGGCGGAAAGGTTAACAGGGCGGGCAATCGGCGATCGGCGATGGGGCGGTCGGCGGTAGGCCGTGTCGATCGGCGTGGCATCGACCCGAGCCGTTTTCGTGCACCGTCTCGACACACGCCTGCCGGGCGGTCGCGCGGCAGCGCCGTCCTCCAGCGCCCACCGCTCGGGAGTGGCGTGAAAGGTGGCCGTTCTGCTGGCGCCGGGACTGCCCAGCGCCTATGGCCCATCGCCCAACGCCTATTTACTTCTGACGGCCGGCGGCGACGGCGCGGTGAACAGCGCGTTGAACAGCAGTCGGAACGTCGCGTGCGACTGTCCGCGGTGCTGCACCGGGAATCCGAACAGCACGACCCGGCCGGGGCCGACCGTGGCTTCAACGATCGCCGCGCGGCCGGCGATGAGCTCCTCGCCTTCGAGCCAGCCACTCAGCAGCACGTCCTTGCTCGCCGTAGTGCGCGATGGTCTCGCAGGCCCGCCGCGACCGGGGGATCGGCGTACGGCGCCGTCCGCCCGGCGCCGAGGCTGCCGCATACACCGAGCTGAACGCAAAGAACGCAGCGGTGCTCGGCTGCATGCCGAAGGACAGCGGCTGCGTCGGATCGAGTTCGAGCCGGACGATCGAGCCCGGCACGAACAGCCGCTCTTCGTTCTCGCGCGCGATGTCGCGAATCGGCAGCTCGAACGCGCCGATCGCCAGGCCGCCCGACTGCACCGAGACAGATCAGCGTGCCGCCGGCGCGCACGAACGCACGCAGCGCGTCGATGCCCGCCGGGCCGAGCCCGCCCGCGTACTCCGGCGGGACCATGTCGTCCGAGAAGCCCGGACGCCAGGCGATCGCCGGCGCACGTTCGGCAGCACGATCGCGTCGAACTGCGCCCGCAGGTTGCCCGCGCGCATCTGCTGATCGGTCAGGCTGCGTGTACTTGAACTCGTACTGTTCGAGCACGAGCCGGGTCCAGCCCTCGTCGATGCTCGCCGTCCACGGCTTGTAGAGCGCGACGCGGGCGCGTCCGATCGGCTGCAGGTTCTCCGGCAACCGGCCTTTGATGCCCGTCGGCGCGCAGACCGAGTTCCTGCGCGAGGTTCGGCGATGATCGGCTCCGCGTTCCTGTCAGTACGGCACGACGATCGAACCCGGGCCGATACCGGAACCCGGCGCCGTCGATTGGTGTCGTCGTCCACGAGGGCGACGCGCCCGCGGCGACGAGTCGGTTCACCGCGAGCGCGGCGCCATTGCCACGACCCTCGAGCACCCAGTAGGCCGGCTTGCGCTCGCCCCAGACGGTGCCCGCGACGATCGCTGGCGCCGTGACCCGCTGTCAGCGACGGCGGCTGGAACTGGCGCTCGATGGTGATCACCTTCACGCCCATCTGCAGCGGCAGCGTCCACCCGGCCACGTCGTAGGGCCGCTCCGGCGGTCCGTTGGGGCCCGTCCGCCGCGCCGGATAGCTCTGTCGCTCGAGCAGCGTCTTCGGCGTACGCGCGATACGGCTGCGTCATGAAGACGATGTCGGTGCCCTCGGGATACGGCTCGCCGTCGGCCCGGAACGGTTCCATCGCGCGCTGAATTTCGACGGCGCCGGCGAGCAGCAGCTCTTCGAGCTTGGCCGTCGTGTAGGGATCGTGCTGGTCGCGGCGGGATGATGAAGGCGAACGGCCCGCCTTCGCCGGCCTTTCTCGATGGCGCGCAGCCCCATGTCGTAGAAGTTCTGGACCAGCTGCTCGCGATACGCGCTCGCGGCGAACAGCAGGCCGCGCACGGCGCTCAGGTTGTAGTCGACGATGTCGCGCAGGGTCCAGCGACCGCCGGGCCACGGGTCCGGAAAATTGATCTGCGGCCGGTAGTCCGGCGAGCCCCTTGAAGCCGGCGCGCAGCTCGGTGGCCGGGATGGTCACCGGCGACGCAATGTCGACGCTGGCGACTTCGGTGAGCAGGCACACGGTGTTGTGCCCGATCGGCGCGGAGTCCTCGAACCCGGGCCAGTAGTAGTCGTACTTCGCGCTGGTGACGACTCCGGACATGCCGGTCACGCTGCAGCTCGCATGGCCATCGCGCCGCCGAGCAGCGCCGCCGATCGCCAGATGAGCGGATCGGAGTTCGGGATCGATCGGATCGGTGTTGGGCGGCACGAAGAATCGCGGTCCGTTCTCCTCCATCTGATGCATCGTGAGAAAGACCTGCGGGTGCCAGTCGCTGTAAAAGAACTTCGCGAGGTTGCGGTTCTCGGCGAGGTTCATCATGAACGCGTCGCGGTTGATGTCGTGCCCGGCGTACTTCTGATACAGCCACGGCATCGGCCCGCCTTCCCACTGCGTGCCCTTGGTCTTCTCGTACCATTCGGTGACGAGCCGCTGGCCGTCGGGGTTCGAGCGACGGAATCAGCACGACGACGACGTTCTGGAGGACTGATGAGCGTCGGCTGATCGCTGGCCGTGACCAGCGTGTGGAGCAGTTCGCTGGCCGCCTGCGTCGCCGCCGACCTCCGACGCGTGGATGCTCGCGCCGATGGCGAGGATCACTTTCTGGGTGGACGCGAGACGCCGCGCCTCGTCCGGCTCCAGCGTAGCGCGGATCGGACAGGCGCAGGTTGGCCGCGCGAATCTGGTCGAGGTTGCGGATGTTCTCCGGCGAGCTGACGACCGCGGCGATCATGCTGTGGCCCTCGGTGCTCTTGCCGAGGTCGAGCAGCTTGACGCGATCCGACTGCGCAGCGACGAGCGTGAAGTAACGCTCGATCGCGTCAGCCGTCGCAAGGCGACGATCGGTCCCGAGGCGAAAACCGAAGTGCGCGTCAGGCGTGGGAATCTGGGCGGCCGCCGGCGATGCGAGCGACAGGAGCGCGCCCAACATCAGGGCATGAGCCCTGAAGAAGCTTCACCGGCGCATGATACCAGAGCGTCTGTCCTGCTCTTTCTCTTCGGCCTGCGTCTCGGCAAGTTGCTGCAGCCGCGTCGAGCAACGCGGAGAAGCCGCACTGTTCCGGATCGTAGAGACCCCACTCATCCTGCATCGGCTTGACCGCCGGCGTCGGCCGCTTCGCCAGGCTGAGCGAACTCGGTTGAGGTGTGGAGCCGGAACGCCGCGGCTTTGGCGTCTTCGCCCGGGTAGCGGGACCGCCGCGCTGCAGCAATGGGTCCTCGATGGGCGCCATCGCATGCTGGCCAATACCGTCACGCGTCGCCTGCAGCTCGTCTGGAGCAGGCAGGTGTGATCATCACGGTCGGTTCGTCTTCCTTGGCTCCCGTGTCCAGCACCGGCGGTGCTTCCTCCCTGAGGGCAGTTTGCACGGTCGTGCCGCTCGGCGGCGAGCCGCGCCAGGCATTTCGTTGACCTGAGCCGCGAACACGGACGGGTCGCACGCCTGAGAGGCGGCCGTCGTGCGTTTCGGCTTGCGGATCCGATTCAGCAGCCCGCTCTTCTTCTCGGGGGCCGGAGGTTGCGCGTCGCCAGATCCCAGGGTCGGCGTCACCAGACGTTGCAGGTGGACACCCTGGCTGTTGAGCGCGCGCAGTCTGGCGTCGAGCGCGGCGTCATCATGTGGCGAGAGCGGCAGCCGGGTCAGGATCAGATCCGGCGCCGCCGACGCAAGCATCTCCAGTGCGGCGTCCACCGAATCGACGATGACGATCTCGGCGTCGATGCGCGACGGAGCGAGCGCGGCGATGCGGGTTGCCTGCGTGAGGTCGCTTTCAAGGGCGAGCACGAGCGGCAGATGGCTTTGCACGAAGGCCTGCGAGGCAAGCGGCGTTCCGCAACCCCGCTCACGCGATCCCGCATCAGGATTGCGGCTATTGCGCGTGTTTCGCAGCGGATCCCGGATTCGTCAGCGCACTTACACCCGCGGCGTCGCGTCGCGACACAACAGATCCGCTCGTCCCGTTACGAACATGCGTGCTGAGTCTCGCGTGTCCGCGACCGCGCACGCGACGTGACTGGCCGGTGAGATCTGCGCTTCGTGACCGGTGTCTGGTGATTACCGTGCACGAACGCAGAAACCGCCAAAAAGGGGTCAGACCCCGGGGTCTGACCCCGGTCGACCGCCGGTGCGACCGGCGCCGGCGGCATCGAGGGCGTCAGCTCCGCACACGTCGCACCGAGATGCGCACCTGGGTCGTCCCAGAACGACCGCACCTGCGGATGCCGCTCCAGCGCCGCCTGCACCATCCCGCGCTGGACCCCACGCCCGCGCCCGTGGACGATCCGCACCTGTCGCAACCCCGCAGCGGCCGCCTCGCGCACGAACTCCTCCACGACCGAGGCCACCTCTCGCGGCTGGAAACTGTGCAGATCGAGTTCGTGCCCGATGGGGATGACGATCGGTTCGTCGTTGCCGGGGTCCGACATGAAGGCACCGGTATGGCGCGACGCGGTCAGACGGATGACGCGGCGCTGCCGCAGTCAACGAGCTTACGTGCTGGCTTCGTGCCGCGCAGTGACGCTGGTGGTGATGCCGCCGCGTGCCGAGAAGCTGCCGACGACGGTCATGCGGCGCGGTTGAAGGGCGGCGACGAGATCGTCCAGTATCTGGTTGGTCACCTGCTCGTAGAAGATGCCGCGGTTGCGGAACTCCAGCAGGTAATATTTCAGCGACTTCAACTCCACGCACGTCGCGTCAGGCACGTAGACGATGCGGATCTCGCCAAAATCAGGCAGGCCGGTCATCGGGCACACCGACGTGAACTCGGGACAGTTGATGGTGATCTCGAAGTCGCGTTCGGGGCGCGGATTGGGAAATGTCTCAAGGGTCGAGCTTGACATGCCTTGAAATTCTAACATTCCCTGAGGAAAATCAGCGGTTTTGCGCAATCGGCGTTTGACACTGGCGGAAAATGCGCGTTAGCATGAGGGCCAATTCCCAAGGAAAACCGCGATCTTCGCCGCGCGCGCGGTGATCGACGGTCGATTCACTGACGCGCGACTCAATCAAGAGGAGAATCAACATGACTGAAGCCCGCAGGATGGGCAAGTCCGAGCTGTTCTCGCACTTCGCGGAACGCTTCGAGGTCAAGCGCACACAGGCTCGCGAATTCTTCGACGAGCTGGCGCAGCTCGCCGAGAAGGAACTCAAGAAGTCGGGCGAGTTCGTGCTTCCCGGGAATGGTGAAGCTGGTGGTGCAGAAGCGGAAGGCTCGAATGGGCCGCAACCCCGCAACGGGCGAGGCTATCAAGATTCCGGCCAAGACGGTCGTGAAGGCCCGAATCACCAAGCAGCTCAAGGACGCCGTTCTGCCGCGCAAGTAGGCAGCGGCTCCTCGAATCGCGCTCCCCACATCCGGTTTCCGTGAATGCGGTGGAGAGCAGCGCGGCGGCCAGTGTCAACGGCCGCTGCGCTTCCTTGCCGTCAGTCCGCGCCCGCCAGTTTCCGGCTGTCGACGATCGCGGGGACCACTCGCCTCGCGGTCAGTTCCAGTTCCTGCAGTGAGTCGTCGTCGAGAATGATCCGGTCCGTTGCGGCCAGCTCAATTTCGGCGCTGTAGCGCCGCATCCCCCGGTCGGTACGCAATTCGAAGTAGCACACCGGATAGTCGCTGGTCCTGCGCCGAGACGATTCCCGCTTTCACGAGAGTGCGTAGCATGGCGGTGTGCTCTGAGTGCTCGTGGCGTCAGACAACGATGGTCTGGACCCGACGCGGGCACCACCACTAGAACGCGTCTTTGCAGGGAAACGAACAGATGAGCCGTGCAGGACGACCG
The DNA here is from genome assembly GCA_963697745.1 of uncultured Acidobacteriota bacterium. Classification (GTDB taxonomy): domain Bacteria; phylum Acidobacteriota; class Vicinamibacteria; order Vicinamibacterales; family CAVVIG01; genus CAVVIG01. The sequence continues at coordinate 254,011 of CAVOPD010000004.1, forward strand.
CGCACTCGAACGTCGAACACGGCTTTCGGGCCTGACCGCCCGGAATCGTTCACACGCCGGAATCAGACGCCGCGGATGCGGCGCGCCAGCTGACGGACTTCCAGCTTGTCCATCTTGTATTTGAGCGTGCTCAGCGGGAACGCCGAGATACTCCGACGTGGCGGTGACATTCCAGCCGCACTTCTCCAGCGATCGCAGGATGAAGTTGCGCTCGAAGGTGTTCGTCGCGTCGTCGAAGAGGCTGTCGCTTCGCTGCCCCTGGGGCTCGAGCTGCGCGAAGTGGAATTCGAGCGGCAGGTCTTCCTCGCCGATGTATTCCTTGTCGTTGACCGCGATCAGGCGCTCGACGAGGTTCTCCAGCTCCCGGATGTTTCCGGGCCACCAGTACTTCTTCAGCATCGCCATCGTCGATTCGGTGATGCCGACGATGCGCTTGTGGAAGCGTGCGTTGTAGCGCTGTGAGGAAGAACTCGGCGAGCTGCGGAATGTCCTCGGAGCGCTCGCGCAACGGCGGAAGCCTGATGGGGATCACGTTGATCCGGTAGTAGAGGTCTTCCCGGAAGCGCCCCTCTTTCACCGCCTTGTCCAGATCGACGTTGGTCGCGGCAATCAGGCGGAAGCTGGTCTTGATCGGCTTCTGTCCGCCGACACGCTCGATCTCGCCTTCCTGGATCGCGCGCAGCAGCTTCGGCCTGCAGCTCGAGCCGCAGGTCGCCGATTTCGTCGAGGAACAGCGTGCCGTTCGACGCGAGCTCGAACTTGCCGAGTTGCTGGCGCACGCGCGCCGGTGAACGCGCCCTTCTCGTGGCCGAACAGCGTGCTCTCGACCAGTTCTTTCGGAATGGCGGCAAGGTTGACCGGGATGAACGGCGCGTCAGGGGTCGCCCGCCTCGCGGTGAATCAGCCGCGCGAGCAGTTCCTTGCCGGTGCCGCTCTCGCCGAGAATCAGCACGGTTGCCGACAGCCTGCGCGATCTTCTGCACGAGGTCGACGATGTCGCGCGTCAGACGGCTGGGTCCGACGATGAACTCGCGCCCGGATTCGTCGGCCACCTGAGCGGACAGTGTGAGCACCTGCCTGTTCAGGTCCTGGCGTTCGCTCGCGTTGCGCACGATCGAGCGCAGCTGGTCGTGCTCGAAATTCTTCGTGACGTAGTGGTAGGCGCCGTGCTTCATCGCCTGCACGGCGGTTTCGACCTCGTTGATCGACGAGATCATGATGACCTCGACGAGGCTGTAGTTCTCCTTGACGATCCGCAGGACTTCGAAGCCGGTGATGCCAGGCAGGCGGACGTCGAGCAGGACGAGGTCCACGTCCTCCTTGTGCAGGACGGCGAGCGCCGCCTCGCCGGTCGCGACGCGCAGCACCCGGAACTCGCGCTTCAGGATCGAGGCGATCGTGTCGCGCATGCCCTCGTCGTCGTCGACGATGAGGACGGTCTTGGGCTTCGGGCTCATCAAGGGTGGCGGTGGAGGAGCCGGTATTGTCGCAGGCGGTTGACACTGTTGCAAGCCGTTCGTTAACGTACCTGGTTTTGTTGACCTTCACCCTGATCGTCGCCGGCGTCGCGGTGCTGGTTGCCGTGTTCGCTCTCTTCCGCGCGAGACGCAGTGCCGGCGCGCCGAACGGCTCTCCGAATCCTACTGGGAGCTGCGTTACGAAGTCGGACAGCTGAAAGTGCGGCTCAACCGCGTCGAAACGGCAGCGGGCCTTCGTGAGCCCGAGCCCGAGGCCGAAGCCGACAGCCCCGCCGTCGCCCCCGAAAACCACGTTCGTTCCTCTCTCCTCCTTGGAGAAATGACCAACGAATACGACGTCATCGTGATTGGCGCCGGCACCGGCGGCTATGTGGCCGCCATCCGCGCGGCCCAGCTCGGTTTCAAGGTTGCCGTCGTCGAGAAGCAGAAGTCGCTCGGCGGCACCTGCCTGATCTGGGGTTGCATTCCGACCAAGGCGCTGCTCGAACACGCGCACGCGCTGAAGATCGTGCAGGGCGGCGAAGGAGTGGGGCGTCACGATCGGCGACGGCGGCGCGGTGTCCGTGTCGGTATCGACATGAAGCAGGTGCACGCCCGCAAGGACAAGATCGTCACCGGGCTGACCAAGGGCGTCGAGTTCCTCTTCAAGAAGAACAAGATCGACTGGATCAAGGGCACGGCCCGCCTCACCGGCAACGGCGGCGTCGACGTGTTCGAGGGCGAGAAGCAGACGCTGAAGGCGACGGAAGGAGATCATCGTCGCCACCGGGTCGGCGCCGCGCAGCGTGCCGGGGATCACGATCGACCACGAGCGCATCATCACGAGCGACGAGGCGATCCACATGAAGGCCGGTGCCGAAGTCGATTGCCATCATGGGCAGCGGTGCGGTCGGCGTGGAGTTCGCGTCGATCTTCCGCAGCTTCGGCAGCGAGGTGACCATCCTCGAGCTGCTGCCGCGGCTGGTGCCGGTCGAAGACGAGGCGGTCTCGGCCGAACTGGCAGAAGTCGTTCCGCAAGAAGGGCATCACCGACGCACACCGGGACCAAGGTGACCAGCGCGACGGTGTACGGCGACGGCGTCGACATCCAGGCGGCGCTGCCCGACGGCACGACGAAGGACATCGCGCGCGGAGTACCTGCTCGTGGCGACCGGACGCGGTCCGGTGACGACCGGACTCGACATCGAGAAGCTCGGAGTCGAGACGGATCGCGGCTACATCAAGGTCGACAGCCTGTACCGCACCAACGTGCCGGGCGTCTCGGCGATTGGCGACGTGATTACGCTCGGCGCCGCGCCGCATCCCGCAACTGGCGCACGTCTCCTCGGCCGAGGGCATCCTCCGCGCCGAGCGCATTGCCGGTCAGGACGTGCACCCGATCAACTACAAGCACGTGCCGGGCTGCACCTACTGCGATCCCGAGATCGGCAGCGTCGGCCTCACGGAGACGCGACGCGATCGAGACAGGGATACGACGTGCGCATCGGCACGTTCCCGTTCGGCGTGCTCGGCCGGGCGAAGATGGCCGGCGAGACCGAAGGGTTCGTCAAGATCGTCGCCGAGAAGAAGTACGACGAGATGCTCGGCGTCCACATGATCGGGCCGCGCTCGACCGAGCTGGTCGCCGAAGCGACGCTCGCGCTGCGGCTCGAGTCGACGGTCGAAGAGCTGATTCGCACCATTCACGCGCACCCGACGATGGCGGAAGCCGTCGGCGAGGCGGCGCACGCCACGCACGGCGCCGCGATCCACATCTAAGCGGCGGCCGGCGCGACGGGACAGGGAGACGATGGCCAGCGACGTACTGATGCCGCAGATGGGCGAGTCGATCGCCGAGGGGACGATCGTCCGCTGGATCAAGAAGGTCGGGGACAGCGTCGACCGCGACGAGCCGCTGTTCGAGATCTCGACCGACAAGGTCGACGCGGAGATCCCGTCGCCGGCGGCCGGCGTGCTGACGGAGATTCGCGCGCACGAAGGCGAAACGGTGCCGGTCAACTCGGTCGTCGCCATCATCGCGCCGGCCGGGACGAAGCCGTGCCCGCTGCAGCGGCCAGACGCCGGCCGCCGCTGCGCACGCCACGCCGCCTCCGGCAGCCCAAGGCGCAGGCCGATGGGCGCCGACCACCGGCGGCGCGCGCTCCGGACGGCGTGCGCACCACCGGCGCCGCTGCCGCGCGGCGCATCTGCACCTGCATCGCAGCGATGCGGCGCGACCGTCGGCCGAAGGATCGGCTGCGGCAGCAGCTCGTCGCCGCTGGTCCGCAGGATCGCGCAGGAGCACCAGGTCGACATCTCGCAGCTGCACGGCACCGGCATCAGCGGCCGCGTCACGAAGAACGACATCCTGTCGTACATCGAGTCGCCTTCGCAGGCGGGCCGAGGCGCGCAGGGCGCGACCAGTTCGTCTGAACAGGGGCGCCCGCCTGCGGCGTCATCGGGCCACACACCGGCCACCGGAGCCGGCCTGGCCGGCCAGACGGTGCCGCTCTCGGTGATGCGGCGCAAGATCGCCGAGCACATGGTGCTGAGCAAGCGCACCTCGGCGCATGTGCACACCGTGTTCGAGGTGAACTTCAGCCGCGTCGACCAGATCCGCAAGGCGAGGAAGGCCGAGTACGAGGCGAGCGGCGCGAAGCTGACGTACCTGTCGTTCATCGTGAAGGCCGTTGTCGACGCGCTGCGGCAGATTCCGGTGATGAACGCGTCGATGGATGCCGACAACAACGTCACGTATCACCGGCCGGTCAACGTCGGCATCGCGGTCGTCGCTCGACTGGGGCCTCATCGTCCCGGTGATCAAGAACGCCGACGAGAAGAACCTGCTTGGCATCAGCAAGGCGATCGTCGACCTCGCTGACCGCGCGCGCGCCAAGCAGCTCAAGCCCGACGATGTGGCGGGCGGCACCTTCACGGTGACCAACCCGGGCGGCATCGGCGCGCAGTTCGGGCTGCCGATCATCAACCAGCCGCAGGTCGCGCATTCTCGGCGTCGGCGCGATCGAGAAGCGGGCGGTCGTCATCGACGATGCGATCGGGATCCGGCTGATGGGCTACCTGACGCTGGCGTTTCGATCACCGGGTCGTGGACGGAGCGGTCGGCGGACCAGTTCATGGCGATGATCAAGCACCAGCTGGAACACTGGGACGCCGAGCCAGCGCCGATCGCAGCGAGATAGTCCCGACTGGTCGATGAGACCACTCGCCGATATGACCGTGCCTGTGCGATCGCTCGAGGTTCGTCGACTCGGTCGTGATGGCATACGGCGACGCGCTCGCGCTCCAGAAGCGCCTCGTCGAGCAGCGGCGTGCAGGGACGATCGACGATCTGCTGCTGCTGGTCGAGCATCCGCCGGTGCTGACGCTCGGCGTCCGCGGCGACGGCGGCCGCGTCGCACATCCTGGCGTCGGACGAGCGAACTGGCCGCGCGCCACATCGACGTGTTCGAAACCCGCCGAGGCGGCGACATCACGTACCACGGCCCCGGCCAGATCGTCGGGTACCCGATCATCGATCTCGACCCCGACCGCCGCGACGTGCACAAGTACGTGCGCGATCTCGAGGAGGTGCTGATTCGCGTGGCCGCCGACTACGGCATCAGGGCCGGGCGCATCCCGGGGCTCACCGGCGTGTGGGTGGGCGACGAGAAGCTCGCGGCGATCGGCGTTCGGATCCAGCGATGGGTGACCAGCCACGGGTTCGCACTGAATCACACCACCGACCTCTCCCATTTCGACCTGATCGTGCCCTGCGGCATTGCGGACCGCGGCGTCACGTCGCTCGCGAGACTCGGGTGCACGGCATCGCGCGACGAGGTGGAGGCGCGCATCGCCGTGCATTTCGCCGAGGTGTTCGGCCGCGTGCTGCGGCGACTGCCGGCACGCGCCCAGCGAGACGGAGAGCCGTGATGGCAGCGCGGCACGGTCCTCGCCCAACGCCGCTCACGTCGCAGGCTGCGGCTCACGACCGTGCTGGTCGTCTCGCCACGGCGCTCTTCCTGCTGCTCGAGTACCCATCGCTGCCCGACCTGCTGCCGGTGCACTTCAACGGACAGGGCGCCGCCGACGGCTGGCAGTACCGGACGCTGCCGCGCGTGCTGATTCCCGTGGGCGTGCAGGCGCTGCTGGCGCTGCTGTTTCGCGGCCGTCGCCGCGCTGCTGCTGTCGCGCCCGCACGGCGAACGAGGACGCGGTGGCGCCCGACGTCCGCGCGGCGCGCGGCCGCGGCCGAAGCGGTGATGCTGCTGGCGCTGATCTGGGTCACGTTCCAGGGGTACGCGGCCTTCGCGCTCGCCCGGCTCTGGGTGAGCTCACCGGGCGACGCTGCCGTTCTACAATCTCGGTCGAGGCGCTGTGCGGCGTGGCGTCGCTCGGTCGTGGCCGTCCGCGCGCACCGCCAGCTGGGCCGTCCCGACCCGCGGCCCTTTGTCGCCGCGCACTGGCGGCCTCGGCCAGCTCTACAAGAACCCTGACGATCCGGCGCTCTTCGTCCCCACGCGCGACGGCCGCCGCTGGACGCTGAACTTCGGCCGGCCGGTCGCCGGGGCCCTGCTTGGCCTGATGCTCGCCGCTCGGCGTCCTCGCGCCGACCGTCCTCATCGCCCTCGCCCTCGCGACTAAGTCGCAATCATTCCCTGGCATCAGGTCGCTGCTCTGACGGCGAGCACGGTTCGCGCGAGTCCGGAATTATTTCGGGCTCGGCCGCTGGTGTTTTCTATGCCAGCGAGGGACAATGAGGGATACGAAGGATGCAACTGCTCCTCGCCAGGTTGCAGGCAGGTGACGAGTCGGCGCTTCGCGACCTGGCAGAGGCTTACGGGTCGAAGATTTACCAGCTGGCGTTCCGGTATCTCCGCAACAAGGAAGACGCGGAAGAGGTAATGCAGGACGTCCTGTACAAGGTCTACCGGAAGGTCGGCGCGTTCCGCGGGCGATGCGGCGCTGTCGTCCTGGATTTACCGGATCACGTTCAACGCGGCGATGTCGCGGCTGCGGACGGCGAAGTACCAGCGCACCCAGAACGACGAACTGTCGATGACGGCGTCACGAAGGCGACGAGACGATCGACCTCGCGCCACGAGATTGCCGACTGGTCCGACATGGCGGATGAGCGGGTCTTCCGGTCACAGCTGCGGCAGCAAGGTCTTCAGCGCCATCCTGTCGCTGCCGGCGATTTACCGCGCGCCGGTGATGCTGCGCGACATCCAGGGCATGTCGACCGAGGAAGCGAGCGAGATGCTGCGCGTGAAGGACCAGACGCTGAAGTCGCGCCTGCACCGCGGCCGGCTCATCCTGCGCAAGCAGCTGGCGGACTTCGCCGGCGGCCTCACGCTGCACCACGCCACGGCGTAGGCCCGCTTCTTGCTGATCGAGTTGCGGATTTGATCGCACGGTCGAGTGTGGCCGCGGGCTGCAGGTCGGTATCCGATCGCGGAACCCGGTCACCCCGACCCGATCAATCCGCATAAAGCGCGCGAAACGTCGGAAGGCGATTACGCCGCAAAACACGGCGTTGAGTGTCCTCCCATCCGCCTGTCTGCTTTCC
>CAVOPD010000005.1:0-165540 GCA_963697745.1 uncultured Acidobacteriota bacterium
CGTAGGCGACTGCGCGGGATCCATCCCTCCATCCAATCGCACCGACGCGGCGTCCGCACCGTTTCCACCGTTCGCACGGGCTATCGCGGGCTGAACGACGAGGCGGGATGCGAGCGGGAAGTCGGACCGCGACCACCGGCAGGAAGAGTTGGACCAGCGGGCCGATGGCCAGGGCGTACAGGACGGTGCCGAGGCCGACCGTGCCGCCCAGCAGCCAGCCGGCCGCCAGCACGGTCAGCTCGATCCCGGTGCGCACCAGCCGCAGCGGCTGCCGCCGGTCGGCGCGACCATGCCGGTCATCAGGCCGTCCCGGGGCCCGGGCCGCAGTGGCCCCGATGTAGAGGGCGCCGGCCAGCGCCGTTGAGCGCGACCCCCGGCACGAGGAACGCCCACCGGCGCGCCGAGCGGTCCGGGGTCGGCACCACCGCGAGGCCGAGGTCCACCGATGCCGATCACCACGACGTTGGAGACGGTGCCCAGCCCGGGCCGCTGCCGGAGCGGGATCCACATCAGCAGCACCGCCGCGCCGACGATGATCGTCACCGTCCCGATGCTCACCGGTCAGGTCGGGCCAGCCCCTGGTGCAGGACGTCCCAGGGCTCGAGGCCGAGACCGGACCGGATCATCATGGCCATCGACCAGCCGTACAGGAACAGCCCGACGTAGAGCTGCGGGAGTCGACGGGCCAGCCGACCGGCCCGGAGCTGGGCGATCGGTCCGAGCCTGGGCAGGACGTATGTCGGCCGGGGCCGCACGGAGAGTGGAGGCACGCTCCGATCCGCCCGCCGCGGGGCCTGGTTCCATGGCCAATTCCGATTTGGTGGCCCCTGATTGGCCTGGTCGCCCAGTGCCAATTCGGCAGATGGAGGATGACGACTCGGTGGGTGTCCGCCGCCCAGCTCGCTGACCTCATCGGCCCCGCGCCGCTGGGGCCGCCGGCCTACCGCGACCTCGCCGACCGGATCCGCGGCCTCGTCGTCGACGGCCGGCTCGCGGCCGAGGTCAGGCTCCCAGCGAGCGCGAACTCGCGGTCCGGCTCGGGCTGAGCCGGACGACGACGGCCGCCGCGTACGCCCGCCTCCGCGATGCCGGCCTGCTGGTCGCGCGCCGTGGCGCCGGGCACTACGTCGGCGCCAACCGCGCGCTGGTCGCCAGCAGCCACCTGCCGGGAGCCTTCCGGGCCGGCGGGGACCAGCTCGGCCTGGCCGTGGCCAGCGCCTCCGGCCGCCCCGGGGGTCGCGGCGGCGTTCGAGCGGGCCGCCGAGCGACTGCCGGAGCTGCTGGCCGGGTTCGGGTACCTGCCCGACGGGCTGGACCGGCTGCGCACGCTGCTCGCGGACTGGTACGCCCGCCGCGGCCTCGCCCACCGACCCGGACCAGCTGGTGATCACCAACGGCGCGCTGTCCGCCCTGAACATCGTGCTGCGGGCCCTGAGCCGGCCGGGCGAGCGGGTGCTGCTGGAGTCGCCGACGTACCCCAACGCGCTCGAGGCGGTCCGGCGCAGCGGCGCCCGGGCGATCGGCTACCCGCTCTCGGAGTCGGGCTGGTCGGCCGCCGGCCCTCGGCGACCTGCTCCGGCAGACGGCGCCGGCGCTCGCGTACCTGATCCCCGAGCACCAGAACCCGACCGGTTGTGGATGGAGGAGTCGAGCGCGCGGAGGTCGCCGGCTCAGCTGCGGCGCCACGGGGTGATCGCGGTGGTCGACGAGACGCTGGTCGAGCTGACCCTGGACGGGGCGCGGCCCGGAATACGCCCTTCGCCGGCTGCTGCCCGGCGCGATCAGCGATCGGATCAGCAGCAAGGCATTCTGGGGCGGGCTGCGGGTCGGCTGGATCCGCGCACCGCGCTCCCAGGTCCGGCGGCTGGTCGAGAGCCGGGCCGCGGTGGACCTCGGGGCACCGCACCGTTCGAGCAGGTCGTGCTGGCCGAGCTGCTGGCGGACGCCGAACCGGTCCTGCGGGCCCAGCGGGATCGCCTGTCGTCGGCGCCGGGACCACCTCCTCGACCGGGTGGCAGCGGCTGCTGCCCGACTGGTCGTCGAGCCGGCCGGCGGGTGGTCTCTCAGCCTGTGGGCCCGGCTGCCCGCGCCCGCTCGAGCCGATTGGCGGAGCTGGCGGAGACCGGCGGGCTGGTGCTCACTCCCGGTCACCGCTTCTTCGTCGACGGCGGTGGGGAGCGTCACCTCCGGCTGCCGTACACCTTCGACGTCGACGTGCTGGACGACGCCGTGGGCCGGCTGGCCGACGTCTGGCCGCTGGTCGGGTCGGACTCCGCCGGCGAGGCGTCCGGGCTGGCTCGGGCTCACGGCCTGAGCGCGTCGCCCTGCGTCGCCGCCGCCTTCCGCGCCGCCTTGACCGACTTCTTCGTCTCGCGCACCTTGGCAAGCAGTCGGCGTCGATGATGTCGGCCACCGAACGGTGCACTCCATGCTCGCCGTACGGACCGGCGCCTCCCGCCACCCGGCCGGGGTCACACCGCGCTGCTTGCCCAGCACGGCCACGAAGATCGTGGCCTTCTCGTCACCGAAGCCCGGCAGCTTCTGCAGCCGCGCCTTGAGCTCCGCGCCGGAGTCCACGCCGGCCCAGACCCGGCCGGCCTCGCCGTCGTAGTCGTCGGCGAGCACCTGGCACAGCTGGTGGACCCGCTTGCCCATCGAGCCGGGGAATCGGTGGATCGCCGGCCGCTGCGAGCACAGGGCGACGAAGTCGTCCTCGTCTCAGCGCGGCGATCGCGTCGCGTCGAGCGTGCCGCCCATCCGCTGGGCGATCACGTAGCGGGCCGCTGAACGCCTTCTCCATCGGCACCTGCTGGTCGAGCAGCATCCCGATCAGCAGCGCGTTGTCGTCGGTGGATGAGCAGCGCGTCGGCGGCTGGGTCACCGGTGAGATTGACGGTAGACTTCGCGGAGGTCATGGCGGCATTGTGTCGCGCGCCTCCGACAGAGTCCGAGCGGCTGTCGCTAGTCGTCGCAGCGGACCGCTACTCGTAGACGCACGTAGTCGGGTCGCGGCCGCAACGCCAGCACCTGCGCCGGGGCGATCAGCCGGCCGGATTTGCGGTCCTCGTCGAAGAACAGCTTGAACGCGGGACGGACGAACGACGGTGTGGTCTTGTTCACCTGCCGATAGGTGTTCTCCTTGGCGCCGCGGCTGCCGATCCCGTCGACCGACTTGACCACGGCGACCCCGCGGTGCGGCTTCAGTCCGGACTCCCGGCGGACGATCCCCGGAGCGAGCTGGTGGTAGCCAGGACCTTCTCCGGCAGGCGGTGCCGCGACGAGCCGGGAGAGGTACGCCGGACCGGTCGAGCCGGCGCCGGTGGTGTGGCCGAACACCCGCCCGGTGCCCCGGGTCCATCGCCCACTCGGGTCCAGGGCGACCCCGACGTCCGGTTCGCGGAGCCAGCGCTGGTACGCCTTGGCCTCGACGAGGAACTCGGCCCGACCGGGCTGGATGTCGAGCAGCAGCAGGGCCCGTGCCGGCGGGCGGCCTGGCGGTACGGCGCGAGCCCGGCGTCCAGCTCGGCGACCCGCTGGTCGAGCGGACCGGTCCGAGCCGGCCGAGGGTGCGCCGGTCAGCCCGGCGTAGCCGACCAGGCGGTACTGCGGGAACACCGTCGTCCGCCGCGCGGCAGCTCGAGCCGGGCCGCTGCGGTCGGGCGGGCTGGCGCTCGGCTCGCTGGCTGGGGCGGTGGGGGTGGCCGGCCGGCGAACCCGCCGTCGAGCCCGATCGGTCGACGCCGTGCTGCGGCCGACGCCGAGACGGTCGGGCCGGGATCGGGAGGATGGCGGGCGAGCGCCGGCGGCGCCGAGCGGTGATCAGGACAGCGAGCACGGGAACGGCGAGGCAACAGCCGATCACTGCGGACAGATTTCGGGGAGGGCGTCGAGCCCTTCACCCGACCGTGAGTTGACGCTAATGTTCGGACCTAAGGAGGTAGTCATGCATATCAACGAATTCTCCGCAGTAAGGGCTTCGACGTCATCACGATCCAGCCCGACACCTCCGTCACCGACGTCGTCGGCCTGCTGCGCGAGCACAACCTCGGCGCGGTCGTCGTCTCGGTCGACGGCCGCAGGGTCGACGGGATCGTGACCGAGCGCGACGTCGTCCGGCAGCTGGCCGACGACCCGAGTTCCTCGACCGGACCGGTGTCGGAGATCATGACGGCCGAGGTGCACACCTGCAAGCCGACGACTCCGTGCAGTCGCTGATGTCGACCATGACGACCGGCGGATCCGCCACCTGCCGGTGGTCGACGACCGGACCGGCTCGCCGGGATCGTCAGCATCGGCGACGTGGTCAAGTCCCACATCACCCAGATCGAGTTCGAACGCGACCAACTCGAGGGTTACGTCAGGGGTTAGACCGGCCGCCGCCATCCTTGAATCGAGCCCCAGTGACCGAGCGCTCCACCGCCACGCGCGCCTTTCCGACCGACTTCGTGTTCGGCGCCGCGACCGCCGCGTTCCAGATCGAGGGCGCGCACCACCCCGACGGCCGCACCGACTCGATCTGGGACACCTTCTGCCGCGTCCCCGGCGCGGTGATCAACGGCGACGACGGGTCGGTGGCCTGTGACCACTACCACCGCTACGCCGACGACGTCGCCCTGATGGCCGAACTCGGACTGCAGAGCTACCGGTTCTCCACCTCGTGGGCCCGGGTCCGTCCCGACGGCGGGCCGGTCAACCCGGCGGGTCTGGACTTCTACTCCCGGCTGGTCGACCAGCTGCTGGAGCACGACATCCTGCCGTGGCTGACCCTGTACCACTGGGACCTGCCGCAGGCCTCGAGGAGCCGGCGGCTGGCGCAACCGGGACACCGCGTACCGGTTCCGCGACTACGCGCTCGACGTGCACCGCCGCCTCGGCGACCGGGTGCCGGTCTGGACCACCCTGAACGAGCCGTGGTGCACGGCGTTCGTCGGCCACGTCGCCGGCGCCCACGCACCCGGGCACCAGGACCCGCGCGGCCGCGCTGGCCGCCATGCACCACCTACTGCTCGGTCACGGGCTGGCCGTGAACGCTCTGCGCGAGGCCGACCCGGCCCTCACGCTCGGTCTGACCCTCAACATGACCGTGGCGATGCCGGTCGACCCGACCGCAGCCGCGGACGTCGACGCGGCGCGGCGGATCGACGGCCAGTTCAACCGCATCTTCCTGGACCCGATCTTCCGGGGCGAGTACCCGGCCGACGTGCTGGCCGACGTCGCGCGGACTCGGCCTGGACCGACCACGTGCGAGCCGGTGACCTGCCGATCATCTCGACCCCGATCGACGCGCTCGGCGTGAACTACTACCAGGGCGAGACGGTCAGCGACCGCCCGCCGGCGAGCCGATGGGCACCGAGGCCCCGACCGACCGGGAGGTCCGGTCGCCCTTCCCGGCCGCCGACGGGGTCTACAACCACCCCCAGGGCCTGCCGCACGACCGCGATGGGCTGGGAGATCCAGCCCGACGGGCTGCGGGAGCTGCTCGTCCGGGTGCAACGAGGAGTACACCGGACCGGCCGGGGTCGACCTCTACGTGACCGAGAACGGGGCGGCCTTCGACGACCAGGTGGCCGCGGACGGAGCGGTGCACGACCCCGACCGGGTGGCCTTCGTCGCGGGCTCACCTGGATGCGGTGCTGGACGCGATCGACGACGGCGTGCCGGTCCGCGGCTACTTCTACTGGTCGCTGATGGACAACTTCGAGTGGGCCTGGGGCTACGAGAAGCGGTTCGGCATCGTCCGGGTCGACTACGACACCCAGCAGCGCACGGTCAAGGAGTCCGGGCGCGGCGTACGCCTGGGTGATCGCCGACCGCGGCCTCGACCCGGTAGCGAGCGCGGGGTAGACCTGTGTCCGCGGGTGACCGCCGACGCTCGAGATGGTGGCGGCCGCCGCCGGGGTGAGCCGGGCCACCGTGTCCCGGGTCGTCAACGGCTCGCCGAAGGTCAGCCCGCAGGTGGTCGACGCCGTCAACAAGGCGATCGTCCAGCTCAACTACGTGCCGAATCGGGCCGCCCGGACGCTGGCCAGCCGGCAGGCGATGGCGATCGCCCTGCTCATTCCCGGAGGACATCGGCCGGTTCTACTCCGATCCGTACTTCGCGTCGGTGGTCAAGGGCATCACCGAACGGCTGGAGCCGACCGACTACGTGCTCAATCTGCTGGTGTCCAGCTCGGATCCCCGGCACAAGACGCGCCGCTATCTCGGCGGCGGCACCGTCGACGGGGCGCTGGTCGTGTCCCACCACGCCGGCGACCGCGACCTGATCGTGCTCAGCGACATCGTGCCGACCGTCTTCGGCGGCGATCCGACGACCATGCTCGGACTTCGCGAGCGCTACTACGTCGACGTGGACAACGTCGGCGGCGCCCAGCAGGCGACCCGGCATCTGATCCGGCTCGGGACGCCGACGGATCGGCACGGTGACCGGAGCGATGGACATGCATGCCGCGGCGCACCGGTTGACGGGCTGGCGTCAGGTGATGGCCGACGCCGGGCCTGGACGACAGCGCAGTCGCCCACGGCGACTTCACCAGCTACGGCGGGGCTGCTGCGATGCGCGAGCTGCTGGCGCGCCGCCCCGATCTCGACGCCGTGTTCGTGGCGAACGACCTGATGGCGCGTGGCGCGCTGATCACTCTCGGTGCGGCCGGCCGGCGGGTGCCCACCGACGTCGCTGTCGTCGGCTTCGACGACAGCTTCGCCGCGACGAACGAACCGCCGGGGCTCACCACCGTCCGCCAGGCGGCCGACCAGATGGGCTGGGCGATGGCGGACATGCTGCTCGACCTGCTGGCCGACCGCACCCCGGAGAGCCGCACCCGCATCCTGCCGACCACCCTCGTCCTCCGCGAGACCGCGTAGCGGGCGGCCCCGCCGATCCCCACATTCGCCCCACGTACATGGATTCGCCCCGTCTGCAGCAGGGGCGAATCCACCTTCATGGGGCGAACTCCGAATCGCGGCCGGCATCGCACGATCTGGGGACTGAGCTGAACCGGCAAGCCCCGACTAAAGGTTGATCATGTGGCCGGCGATGCCGTGCGCGGCTTCCTTCATCGCCTCCGACAGGGTCGGGTGGGCGTGGATGTTGCGGGCGACCTCCTCGGCGCGGATCTCCCACAGCTGAGCCAGGGTCAGCTCCGGCAGCAGCTCGGTGACGTCCGGTCCGATCAGGCTGGCCCCGAGCAGCTCGTCCGTCGCGGCGTCTGCCACGAGCTTCACGAAGCCGGTGGCGTCACCCAGGCCGTGCGCCTTGCCGTTGGCGGTGAACGGGAACTTGGCCGTCTTGACCTCGTACCCCTTGTCCTTCGCCTGCGCCTCGGAGTAGCCGAAGGATCCGATCTGCGGCTGGCAGTACGTCGCCCGCGGCACCATGTCGTAGTCGATCGGCATGGTCTCGGCACCGGCGATCGCCTCGGCCGCCACGATGCCCTGCGCCTCGGCGAGGTGGGCCAGCATCAGCTTGGCGGTGCAGTCGCCGATCGCGTAGATGCCGTCCACGTTGGTCTTCATGTAGTCGTCGATGTCGATCGCGCCGCGCTCGGTCAGCTTGACGCCGGTCTTGTCCAGGCCGTAGCCCTCGGTGCGCGGTGCGAAGCCGATCGCCTGCAGCACCTTGTCGGCCTCGAGCACCTTCGAGTCGCCGCCCTTGGCGGGCGAGACGGTCACCTTCACCTTGTCACCGGAGTCGTCGATCGTCTCGACCTTGGTGCCGGTCAGCACCGTCACGCCGAGCTTGCGGTACGCCTTGGCCAGCTCGGCCGAGATCTCCGCGTCCTCCAGCGGCACCATCCGGTCCAGGAACTCCACGATGGTGACCTTGACGCCGTAGTTGGTCATCACGTACGCGAACTCGACGCCGATCGCGCCGGCGCCGGCGATGATGATCGACTCGGGCAGACCGTCGGTCATGATCTGCTCCTCATACGTCACCACCCGCTCGCTGAGCGAGGTGCCGGGCAGCAGCTTGGTGGTCGCACCGGCCGCGACGATGCAGTTGTCGAAGGTGACCGTGCCGCTGTCCTTGCCGCCGCTCACCTCGATGGTCTTCGCGTCGGTGAAGGTCCCCCAGCCGTCGATCTCGGTGATCTTGTTCTTCTTCATCAAGAAGTGGACGCCCTTGGTCATCCGCTCCGAGACGGCCCGGCTGCGCTTGAACGCCGCACCGAAGTCGAACGTGACGTCGCCGGAGATGCCGAACGTGCTCGCCTCGGCGTTGAAGATGTGGGCCAGCTCGGCGTTGCGCAGCAGCGCCTTGGTCGGGATGCAGCCGACGTTCAGGCAGACCCCGCCCCAGTACTTCTTCTCGATGATGGCGGTGGACAGGCCGAGCTGAGCGGCACGGATGGCGGCCACGTAGCCACCGGGGCCGGCACCGAGCACGACGACGTCATAGTGTGTCATGAAGCCACCCTAGGGGGGATTCCGATCGGGGAGCCACCGGCTCGGACCGCGTCCAAACGGTGAGTCGGTTCCAGAAAAAACTCACATATGAGTTACGTTCTCCGGTGACTGAAACATCTCTCGGCCGAATCGGCGGTCTGATCCGCGACGCGCGCAAGCATCGCGGACTGACCCAGACCCAGCTCGCCACCGTCCTCGGCACCAGCCAGAGTGCGGTGCACCGGATCGAGGCCGGCAACCAGAATCTCAGTCTCGACATGGTCAACCGGATCGCCGCGGCCCTCGACGCACCGATCATCTCGTTCGGCCCGAGCGGCCCGACCCACCTGCGGGTGCGGGGTGGGGCGAAGCTCAACGGCACGATCGAGGTCCGCAGCTCCAAGAACGCCGCGGTCGCCCTGCTGTGTGCCAGCCTGCTCAACCGCGGCCGTACCGTGATCCGCGGGATCGCCAAGATCGAGGAGGTCAACCGGATCCTCGAGGTGCTGACCAGCATCGGCGTCCGGGCCTCCTGGTCGCCCGACGGCAACGACCTCGAGCTGATCCGGCCGGAGGTCCTCGACCTCGACGCGATGGACGTCGACGCCGCCCGCCGGACCCGCAGCGTGATCATGTTCCTCGGCCCGCTGCTGCACTCCTACCCGCACTTCCGGCTGCCGTACGCCGGTGGCTGCGACCTCGGCGCCCGCACGATCGAGCCGCACCTGCAGGTGCTGCGCCGCTTCGGGCTCGACGTCGTGGCGACCGACGGCTACTACCAGTGCTCGGTCGACGAGTCGGTCGAGCCGACCCGGCCGATCACGCTCACCGAGCGCGGCGACACCGTCACCGAGAACGCGCTGCTGGCCGCCGCCCTGTCCCCCGGGCTGACCGTGATCCGCAACGCCAGCCCGAACTACATGGTCCAGGACCTGTGCGTGTTCCTCACCCACCTCGGCGTGGAGATCGACGGCATCGGCACCACCACGCTGCAAGGTCCGCGGCGTCGAGCAGATCAACACCAACGTCGAGTTCGCCCCGTCGGAGGACCCGATCGAGGCGATGAGCCTGCTCACCGCGGCCATCGTCACCCAGTCCGAGCTGACCATCGAGCGCGCGCCGATCGAGTTCCTCGAGATCGAGCTGGCGATCCTGGAGGAGATGGGTCTCGACTTCGACCTCAGCGAGGAGTACGTCGCCGCCAACGGCCACACCCGGCTGGTCGACCTCACCGTCCGGCCGTCGACGCTGAACTCGCCGATCGACAAGATCCACCCGATGCCGTTTCCCGGGCCTCAACATCGACAACCTGCCGTTCTTCGCGGTCATCGCCGCGACCGCCGACGGCAAGACGATCATCCACGACTGGGTGTACGAGAACCGCGCGATCTACCTGACCGAGCTCAACCGGCTCGGCGCGCGGGTCCAGCTGCTCGACCCGCACCGGGTCATCGTCGAGGGCCCGACCCGGTGGCGCGGCCACCAGGTGATCTGCCCGCCGGCCCTGCGACCGGCGGTCTGCATCCTGCTCGGCATGCTGGCCGCCAGGGGCACGTCGGAGCTCCGCGACGTGTACGTCATCAACCGCGGCTACGAGGACCTGGCCAACCGGCTCAACGCCCTCGGCGCCAACATCGAGGTCTTCCGGGACTGAGCTGATTGCGTCGCTCGGCAGCCTCCCCGCCTCGCCGAGTGCTTGGTTGCTCGACGACTTCGCGTCGCGCGGGTACTCGGCTCTGCGCGAGTGAGCGGCACTCGCGCGAGTGCAGCCGAGTGGTCCAGGGCTGACCTGAGCAGGCGCGTCGGACGACGTGGAAGTCGGGACGGGGCGACGAGCTCGTCCTGCGCCTCGACCAGGGCCAGCTCCGAGCGGCCGGAGGCGTGGGTGACCGAGAGCAGGCCGTACATCACCGCGGCGGTCTCCCCCAGCGCCTGCGGCGACGTCGGCGCCGCGGAGCAGTTGCGCCAGGAACGTCGCGGCCGTGACGTCGCCGGCGCCGGTGAACGTCTGCGGCAGTAGCCGGGGTGGTGACCGACCAGCGACCCTCCTCGGCGACCGCGATCATCGACACGTGGCCCGGGTCGGCGGCGGGCACGACGCTGGTGACCAGGACCGTACGCGGTCCGCGCGCCCGGAGCGCGCTGGCGGCCAGCCAGGACCTCGTCGAGCGTGGTCACCGACGTCTCGGTGAGGAACTCCAGCTCGAACTGGTTCGGGGTGACGATGTCGGCGGCCGGCACGACCAGGTCGCGCATCATCGGCAGGGATCTCCGGCCGGACGAAGAAGCCGCGGCCGACGTCGCCCATCACCGGGTCGCAGCAGTACAGCGCGCCCGGGTTCGGCGCGACCGGACCAGGGCGACGGCGTCGAGCACGACCTGGCCGATCTCCGCGCTGCCCTGGTAGCCCGACAGCACCGCGTCGCAGCGGCCGAGCACGCCGCGTTCGTCGATCCCCGCACGACGGCGGCGACGTCGGCCGCCGGGATCATCGGCCCGCGCCAGGACTCGTACCCGGTGTGGTTGGAGAAGTTCACCGTCAGCACCGGCCACACCTCCACCCCCATCCGCATCAGCGGAAACGTTGCCGCGCTGTTGCCCGCGTGGCCGTACGCCACCGCGGACTGGATCGACAAGATGGCGGTCACGCCGCGTCAGTGTGCCGGCCGGCCCGAGTTCGGCTGCGTGAGAATTCGCCGAGGGGTAGGGACAGCCCTTGGCGGCACCCTAGAGTGTTGGCATGTCTGCCGGCGCCGAGGACGACGATGCGCGCGCGCTGCATCGCATCGACCGCAGCGGCCCGACCGCAGCCTCGAGCTGGAGACCGGCCAGCACCGGACCCGCCGACGCCGGTCGGACCCACCACGCGCAGCATCCGAGCACCACCCGCACCACATCCTGATCGAGCCGGAAGAGGACCGCTGGCGCTGGCGGCGCAAGATCCGGCAGGACCCGCGCCAGCTCTTCTTCTACCGCTGGGCGGTCGGCTTCGCCGGACTGTTGCTTCGTCGCGCTCGGCTTCGTCACCGGCCCGCTGCCCGGCCCGGGCGGCATCCCGCTGGTGCTGCTCGGCCTGGCGATCTGGGCGAGCGAGTTCGAGTGGGCGCACAAGCTGATGCAGTGGTTCAAGGCGCAGCTGCACCGCTACCGGGCCTGGCCGGCCGGACGCAAGGTGCTGTTCTGGATCTGTCTTCTTCGCTTGCTGCGGGCTGCTCGGCTACCTCTACCTGGTCGTCGATCGGCTTCCCGTCCTGGATGCCGCAGTTCTTGCACGATCTCGCCGGCCGGCTGCCCGGCGTCAACTGAGTCCGACCGCCGAACCAGGACGACCACGTGCGCCGCGCCCAGGACTTCCCGTTCTTCGCCGCGCCGTTCCTCGCCTTCGCCCACCGCGGCGGGGCGGCGTATCGCACCGAATCTGCACCGCGAGAACACGCTGCACGCCTTCGACCAGGCGGTCGAGTCTCGGCTACCGCTATCTCGAGACCGACGTCCACCCCACCCGCGACGGGGTGCTGCTGGCCTTCCACGACGCGGTTCTGGACCGGGTCAGCGGGCACGTCGGGCGGATCGAGGACCTGACGCTACGCCGAGATCGCGGAGGTCCGGATCGGCGGGCTCGACCCGATCCCGACGCTGGCCGAGCTGCTCGAGACGTTTCCCGCACGCCCGGTTCAACATCGACGCCAAGTCCGATCGCTCCGTCGACCTGCTGGCCGAGGAGATCGCCGAGCACGACGCGTACGACCGGGTCTGCGTCAGCTCGTTCGGCGTCCGCCGGCTGCACCGGCTCCGCCGCCTGCTCGGCCCGCGGGTCGCCGTCGGCGGCGAGCACGGTCGGGGTCGCGCTGAACCGCTTCGCGCCCTGGCTGACCCGGGTCCTGCAACAGCCCCGGGCTGCGCCCTGCAGCTGCCGGAGTACCAGCGGATCGGCGGCGCGACGGCTCCGCGTGCTCACCCCGGGCCTGCTGCAGGCGGCCCATCGCGCCGGGCAAGCAGGTCCACGTCTGGACCGTCGACGACGCCGAGACCATGAATCGGCTGATCGATCTCGGTGTCGACGGCATCTTCACCGACCGGATCGATACGTTGAAGGACGTGCTGCGAGCAACGCGGCCTGTGGACCGGCGGATCGTGACGATCGAGTCCGAGCCGGCGGCCGTCCCGAGCGCCCGATGCCGGCCCCGAACGGATCAAACGCCGTCAGGTGCTCGCCTGGGGACTGTGGGACTGGGGGTCGGCCGCCTACAACGCGGTCATCACCACCTTCGTCTTCGGCCCGTACGTCGTCCGGGGCGTCGTCGGCGACGCCCGGCCGGGCGGCCTGAGCCGGCAACACCTGGCTCGGCATCTCCAGCGCGACCGCCGGCCTGCTCATCGCCCTGATCGCACCGGTCACCGGCCAGCGGTCCGACGCCGGCGGACACCGCAAGCGGAGCCTGGCCATCTGGACCGGCCTGGTGGTCGCGATCGATGCTCGGCCTGTTCACCGTCAAGAACGAGCCGTCCTACCTGTGGGCGGCGCTGGTCCTGCTGGGCCGTCGGCTCGGTCTTCGACGAGTTCGCCGGCGTCTCCTACAACGCGATGCTGCCGCAGGTCTCCACGCCGGCGACCATCGGCCGGGTCTCCGGCTTCGGCTGGTCGATGGGCTACTTCGGCGGGATCTTCCTGCTGCTGATCTGCTACGTCGGCTTCATCGCGCCCGACGTCGGCTGGTTCGGCGTCACCCCCGACGACGGCCTGAAGTTCCGGATGGTGGCGGTGTTCGCCGCCGCCTGGTTCGCCGATCTTCGCCGCTGCCCGTGCTGTTCGCGGTGCCCGAGAAGCCGCCGGGACCCGGCGCAGCGGCGGGTGGGCGTTCTTCGCCTCGTACGGCCTGCTCGTCCGCGACATCACGGCTCTGTACCGGCGCGAGCGCAACGCGCTCGAGCTTCCTGATCGCCTCGGCGCTCTATCGCGACGGGCTGACCGCGGTGTTCACCTTCGGCGCGATCCTGGCCGTCACCGTGTACGGGATGGCCCAGGACACCGTGCTCATCTTCGGGGTCGCCGCCAACGTGGTCGCCGCGGTCGGGGCGCTCGTGCTGGGCCGGATCGAGGACCGGATCGGGCCCAAGACGGTGATCCTGATCTCCCTGGTCGGGCTGATCGTCACCGCGCACGATCCTGCTGTTCGCCCACGGTGTGACGATGTTCTGGATCTTCGGGCTGATCCTGTGCCTGTGGGTCGGGCCGGCCCAGTCCAGCTCGCGGTCGTTCCTCGCGCGGCTCGCGCCGGTCGGTCGCGAGGGTCAGATGTTCGGCCTGTACGCGACCACCGGCCGGGCCGCGTCCTTCCTGGCGCCGGGGCTGTTCGCGCTGTTCTCGGGGCTGTTCTCCGACCGGGCGGGAATCATCGGGATCGCGCTGGTGTTGCTGGCGGGTGCGGTGGTGCTGTGGTTCGTCAAGCCGCCGCCGCACCGTCAGCCGAAGCCTGCCGACTGAGCGTGAGCGCGTACCGCTGAACGGCACCCTGGGCGAGCCGCCCCGGGTGCGGTTGACCCGGTCCATGCGGAACAATCGAGGTGTTCGCGGAGTTGAACCATCGAACGAGTTGCACCGTCGACATCATTGGAGGGCATCGTGGCGGATCGTTCACTGAAGGGCACTGGCCTCGGGGCCAAGAGCTTCGAGGACGAGGCCGGCGTCGAGTTCGCAGCGCGCCAGGAGATCACGCTACGACTGCCCGCGCGGCCACAACTTCACCCTGACGTTCTCCGCCGAGGCCGAGATCCCGTCGGTGTGGGAGTGCCCGCGCTGCGGCGCGGAGTCGCTGCGCGCCAATCACGAGCGGCCGGTCGCCAAGGACGAGAAGCCGCCGCGGACCCACTGGGACATGCTGCGGGAGCGTCGCTCCATCGCCGAGCTCGAGGATCTGCTGGCCGAGCGGCTCGACCTGCTGCGCTCCGGCGCGCTGGGCCCGAACTACCACTCGACCTCGAAGAAGACCGCCTGAGAAGGCGGCCTGAGACGGCTGCCTGAGCAGCCCCGGACCCGCGGGGCCGCTCTCGGATCGCACTGGTCGGTGATCCGAGAGCGGCCCTGTGCTGTTTTAGCGATCGCTCGCGCAGAGTTGCTGGAGTCGGTGTTTGTGGACGGCTCAGGCCGACCCTGACATGACACCGCTTCGCGATACTCGATCGCTCGAGGGTCGGCACTTCGCCGCCCACAAGCACCGACGCACGTCCGACGCTCGGCGATCGGCGGGGGCCGGGTTCGGGGGTGGTCGGGTGGCAGTCCTTCTGCGGGTCGGGCTCGATCTCGCCACGGATGACGACCGGGCCGGAGGCGTCGCTGCGGCGCCGGGCCGGGTCGTCGACGACTTCGCCGGGGATGATGTTGCCGCGGTCGGTCTGGGCGCGGATCACGGTCGACGTCCACGCCCATCCGGGCGACGCGGCGGGCGACGACGAAGCCGAGGACGCGGCGGGCGTACGGGCGGGTGAACGGGCAGCAGGAACACGAAGCCGAAGATGTCGGTGATGAAACCCGGCAGCATCAGCAGCAGGCCGCCGACCAGGATCAGGGCGGCGTCGGCCAGCTCACCGGTCGGCATCTTCCCGCTGGCGAACGCCGTGTTCAGCGCCGACCAGGCCCGCTGACCCTCGCGCTGCATCAGCCAGCCGCCGAGGATCGCCTCGACCGACCAGGATCAGCGATCGTCGGCAGCACGCCGATCGCCTGGCCGACCTGGACCAGCAGCCAGACCTCGACGATCGGGATGGCGATCAGGAGCACCACGAAGATCGGCGCCAGCCAGCTGCGACGCCGCGCGCGGAGCGACCGGCATGGCTCACGATCGCTCGCCCACCGCCCGTGGTCCGCTCTCGCGCCGACCGGTCGCGGCGGCCGCAGCGAGGCGACCTGGTTCGCCCGGTGGGCGATCCCCCACACCGTGGTCCGCAGCAGCGCCTCGACCACGATCCGCTGGCTCATCTTCGAGTCGCCGTACTCGCGCTCGACGAAGGTGATCGGCACCTCGACGACCCGGAAGCCCGGCCTTCAGCGCCCGCCAGGCCAGGTCGACCTGGAAGCAGTAGCCCGCGGAGGCGACGTCGTCCAGGCCGAGCCCGAGCAGGGTCTCGCGGCGGAACGCCCGGTAGCCGCCGGTGGCGTCCTTCAGCGGGATGCCGAGCGCGATCCGGGTCCACAGGTTGCCGCCGCGCGACAGGACCTCGCGCGACCGCGGCCAGTTCACCACCCGGCCGCCCTGCACCCAGCGCGAGCCGAGCACCAGGTCGGCGTCCGTGCAGCGCGGTCCAGCAGCTTCGGCAGCTGCTCGGGCTGGTGGGAGCCGTCGGCGTCCATCTCGACCAGGACGTCGTAGCCGCTGCTCGAGCCCCCACTCGAAACCGGCGAGGTACGCCGCGCCGAGGCCCTCCTTGCCGAGCCGGTGCATCACGTGGACGTGGTCGTCCGCGGCGGCCAGCGCGTCGGCGAGCTTGCCCGGTGCCGTCCGGGCGAGTTGTCGTCGGCGACCAGCACGTGCGCCTCGGGCACCGACGATCGCGCAGCCGCGCCGACGATGCTCTCGATGTTCTCGGCCTCGTTGTAGGTCGGGATGATCACGAGGATCGCGCCGAGGCCGCGCTCGACAGGTGTGTCGCTGATCGGGGCGTTGCTCACTGCGTCCGCCTTTCTTCACCGGTGGAGAGGCTGGCGGGGAGTCGCCAGTCGTCGCGGTGGGCCGCTCGGGCGTGGGTCCAGTCTTCCAGAGTCCGTCCGCGGCGCACCGCTCCGGCCCGGGCGGACGGGAGCCCGGGTCAGGCCGATCAGGCAGAAGACCAGACCCGCGAGCGCCAGCCCGCGATCCAGCCACGGGCGCGATCCGCAGGGCCGGGGTGATGCGCCGACCGCAGCGGCATCGTCTCGACGAAGGAGTCGGCCGTGAACTCACTCGTCCGCCGCACGACGTTGCCGTCGCGGTCGATGTAGCCCGAGACGCTGTTGGTGGTGGCCACCGCGATCTCGCGGCGGGCCTCCATCGCCCGCGCCCGGGTGATCGCGAACTGCTGCTCGACCTGGCCGGTGCCGCCGTACGTCGCGTTGTTGCTCTGCACCATCAGCACCTGGCTGCCCTCGACCGCCTGATAGACCGTCTTGTCGTACGCCAGCTCGAAGCAGATCACGTCGCCGACCCTGAGCGTCGCGGCCGTTCAGCGGGACCGTCAGCACTCCGGGCGTGGTGCCGGGCACCGACTGTGCGCCGACCTCTTTCAGGATCGGGACCAGCGGCAGCAGCTGCGTCCGGAACGGGATCCACTCACCGAACGGCACGAGGTTGCGCTTGTGGTAGGTCGCGAGCACCCCGTACGACGGGTCCCACCACATGGCGGTGGTCTGCCGCTCGTCGGCGCCCGGGCCCTCGGTGACCGCGCCGACGAGGATCGGGCGGCCCGGCGATCCTGGCCGCCGACCAGACCACGCTCCGGGTGACGGGTCGAGCTGCGGGTCGATGTCGGTCGAGTTCTCCGGCCAGAGGATGAAGTCCGGCATCGGCACCCGGCCGAGGCGCGCCTTGGCCATCAGGTCGACGGTCTCGGTCAGGTGGTTGTTCGTCACCGAGCGGGCCCGGCCCAGCGCCTCGATCCCCCGGCCCGGCACGTTGCCCTGGACCACGCCGACGTTGACCGTGCCCGGCGGCGGGCACCGCCGGCTCCGGCTGGTACGAGCGCAGCGCGGTCCCGCCGAGCAGCAGGACGACGATCAGGCCCGCGCTGATCGCGATCCGCAGCGGCACCGACGGGTCGTCGTGCTCGACGACGCAGGAGCGACCGCCCAGGCGATCAGCTGGCCCACGCAGCGCGACCAGGAACGACAGACCGACGACGCCGATCATCGGCAGGTAGCCGGCCAGCGGGGTGTCCACCGCCGCGTACGCGATCCGGGTCCAGCCGAACCCCCCGAACGGCGCCCGCGAGTAGGCGAACTCGACCATCACCCAGCAGCACGCCGCAGCCAGCGGCCACAGCTTCAGCCGGGAGACCAGGCTCAGCGCGAGACCGAGGATCCCGAAGAACAATGCCATGAACACGATCAGCAGCGCGGCCACCCACCAGCCCAGCACGTGCAGCCAGTTGACCGAGACCGTCAGCATCGCCAGCCCGTAGACGTAGCCCAGCCCGAACGAGCGGCGCAACGGCTGCCCGAACACCGCCAGGGTGAAGGCCGGCAGGCTCAGCAGCAGCAGTGGCCACAGACCGTACGGCTGCCAGCTCAGCCCCGTCGCGAGCCCGGCCAGCGCGACGACCAGCCAGCGGACCCGGTCGGACCCGGTCGCGGCGGCGCTGGGTCGAGACGTCGGCACGCAGGAAGCCTACTCAAGGGCACCGAATCCACCCGTCCATACGCGACCGGGTCCGGTCATCGAGGCGAAGAAGAGCCGCTTCGCCTCCGAAGACGGCCGTCTTGATGCCGCCGACAAATTGAATGTCATAGTCCACCGTCGGGTCGAACGCGACCAGACACCGGTGTCCACGCGAAGCCGCTCGCCCGTCTTCAGTTCCTTGAGGATGATGGTTCCGCCGCTGTGGATGAACACCTCTCCGGTTCCTCCAGGCGCTCGCCGACCACCTTTCCCCGCCAAAAAAGCCTGCGCCAAGCCGCTGGTGCACTCGATGTTGATGTCAATCCGCCCGGAGGCACAGAGGAACGAGTCGCGCTGGCAGAGGACCGAGCCGTTCTGCAGCGGCATGCGGATGATTTCCCGGGTAGGGTCCGGCAAACGCGACCGTCGCCGAGACCGACTGGCACCGGAAGAAGGTGAGGAAGAAACTCTCGCCCGCGAGGATCTGCGCTTGAGGCCGCCGAGGATGCCGCCTTGCATTCGCGCGTCCATCTCGACGCCGTCAGTCATGTAGGTCGATCGGCGCCGGCTGGCGCGTACTTCGACGAACCGGCGCTCAGCGTGAGCACGACCGCCTGCATGTCATCGCCGATGATCTCGTGGTCGACCATGGATGCCTCCAGTGACGCATTGTAGAATCGACGGATGCAGTCACGCACTTCGGACGGGACGGGGTGGCCGGTCTCGAAATCGGCTATGCATGTGGGGCATGGGTGATGGACGGCTCAACGATGAGGAATCGATGCCGCCCTTGGCGCGCGCCATTGTCCTGGATGCACGTTCCTCAGATACCGCCTGGGTCTATGGTCAGGTAAGAGCGAACAACTGCTGGCCGAGGCGAGGCGACGCTATCCGCACGCCCGATCCGCATCGCGACGAAGATTCCGCCGAAGAACATGCGATGGCCCGCCGAGCCGGAATACGAGGCGACTGACGCCTATCCTGCCGACCACATCCGCAGGTACACCGAAAGAGCCTGAGGAACCTCGATGCCGACGCTATCGACCTGCAACAGCTCTCACGTCGTGGAGCGACACGTGGGCCGGACGATGAGGAATGGCAGCGTGCGTGCGTGCGTTGAAGGATGAACGGCTGATCGGCGCCTTCGGGATCAGCGTGAACCGCTGGCAACCGACCAATGTCATGCGCGGCGCTGAAGACGGGGCTGATCGACAGCGTCCAGGTCGTGTACAACATTTTCGACCAGGCGCCGGAGGACGAGTTGCTCCTGCGTACTGCCAGGCCAACGGCATCGCCGTGATCGCCCGGGTGCCATTCGATGAGGGGAGCTTGACCGGGACGCTCACGCCGGACTCGACCTGGCCGCAGGGCGACTGGCGGAATACGTATTTCTCAGCCGAGAATCTCGCTCAGACGCTGGAGAGGGTCGAACGGCTGGAGCCGCTTGATCCCCGAAGGGATGGACTTGCCGGAACTGGCGCTCCGGTTCATCCTCGAACATCCGGCGGTGAGCACGACCATTCCAGGGATGCGCCGGACGCTCACGTCGAGCGGAACCTGGCCGCCAGTGACGGGGTGCGGTTGCCGCCGCGCCTGCGGGAGGCGCTGCGGGCGCACCGGTGGGACAGGGGCTAGCAGGCCGACTAGGCGCGGGGCGATGGGCGATGGCTTCGGGCTGTGGGCTCTACACGACCGTTGGGCCAAGCCGCTGTGCAGTCGCCGCTTGCGGCTGCGCCCAGAGCCTATAGCCCATAGCCCGACGTCTTGCGGGCACTACGCCGCTAATCCGTCAGTGCTATACTAAGGGTTTCCCGGAACGCCCAAGGAGTTGGCTGTGCAGGAAGGCATTCACCCCAAGTACTTCGACGTCGAGGCCCGCTGCGCGTGCGGCGCGACCTGGCAGACCAGGTCCACCAAGCCTGAGCTGCACCTCGAAATCTGCTCCGCTTGTCACCCGTTCTTCACCGGACGGCAGAAGTTGCTGGACACGGAAGGCCGCGTCGAACGCTTCACGAAGAAGTTCGGCGCCCAGACATCGGAAAGTCGCAAGAAGGCAGAAAAGGCGAAGAAGGAAACAGCGCCCGCTCGCTGACCCTCATCTTCCGCTCGATGCGCGCGAGGCGATGCCGAAGGGCATCGCCGCACGCCGCATCGGACCCCGTCTCCAGGCTCTTCAACGCAAACATCTTCGCCGCCGCGAGGTCACGGTCGCGGTGCTCGTGGTGAACCGCGAGCGCCTCGGTCGCTTCACGTGCGATCCCCGCCGGACACCCCGGCACCTCCAGCAACCGGCGCCACCAGTCGGCCGCGTCGTTGAAGCGACGTCCCCGCCGCGCCGCGAGCGCGAGCGATCGCAGCGCTTCGACGCGGATGCCGTCCGGCGTCCACGCCCATTCCAACGCTGACCGCCTGGTTCGACTCCGATTGCTTGCTGCGGCCGTAAGCGCGATGACGCGCTCGAACGCCTCGCCAGAGCGGGCCTGATCTCCGCCGCGTTCGTACACCCGCCCCAGCGCCAGTGCCTCACGCGCATCGTCCGTCGACGACGCGCCGTCGTGCAACCAGCGACAGCAGGCGAGCGGTCAGACCCGCCAGCGACAGCAGGTCCAGCCGGTTGTGTTCGAACACGTCTGCCAGCGGCTGCGGGTTGCCCGTCCGCACGAACTGAAAGTACCGTGCGGGAATTTCCAGAGCCGGGCACATCGCCCATCCGGTGCGCACCGAGCAACTGCTGCTCGAGTGCGACGAGCGAACATCCCAGGTCCGGTCGCCCGCCCCAGAAACGACGCGCGGGATGCAGCACGTCCACCTGAGGAATCGCGCGCGCAGGGCGGTGTCAGGCGATGAAACAGGTACCGCGTGTCCATGACGGGCGCATCGAACGACTTGCCGTTGAAGGTGACCAGCGCACCCGCCCGGCCGAGCTCCTGCGGCGACCAGCGTCAGCATCGACCGCTCGGCGGCATAGTCGGTCATCAGGTGCTGCTCGGTGACGAACGACCCATCCGGCTCGAACCACCCGCAGCCGACCAGAAATGCATGCGTCCCGGCGCCACCACTCAGGCCGGTGGTTTCGAGATCGAAGAACACGAACGGCAGGGTCGGCAGGCCAGTTGAGAGCAGTGACGCCCCATGCTGCGCGGCCTCCACGCACGAGGCGAATTCGCCCACACGCGATCGCCCGTATCGGGCCTCCGCATCGAAGCGCCGCGTCACGACGAACGAGCGCGCACTCTCGCGGGTGCGCCACTCGCCCCCGAGCACCATCTGGAGTGCGCCAGCGACTTCGGGTCCGTAACCGCGTGCATCGGCCAGCAATCCGGACGAGGGCGCTGCCCCGTTGCGGCGCCGCCGCCGACCGGCCTGCACGACCGCGCGCAGCCTGTCCCGCAGCTTTCCCGGATCGATCGTCATCGTCATGCAGCGAGCCGATCCCTGACGAGGAGTTCGAGAATGCGGAGAGCTGCCGTCTTCGCCAGCGGCCCGGTGTTGCCTATCGGCCCGACACATCCCGGGCAGCCGCTCTCGCACGGGCACTCGGCGATCAGCTTCTGGGTCGGCGTCGAGCAGTTCCGCGTGCATGCGATAGAGCGGCGCACTGAAGCCGATGCCACCTGGGTAGTTGTCGTAGATGAACACGCGCGGGCTCTGCTCCTCGGTGTCGATCGAGATGCCGATGTCATGTCCGTCGCACATGAGCAGCAGCTGCGCCACCTGCTTCATCGCGAACGACAGCCCGACGATACCGTCCCGGCGGTCGTCGATGGCAAATGGCAGCACGCCCATCAGCTCCGCTGGAATCGTCAGCCAGTACGAGGTGGTGTGCATCTGCTGTTCGGGCAGGTCCAGTTCGCCGGAGCCGATGTTCTCGTTCGTATAGAACTTGATCTTCTTGAACCCGACCACGCGCGAGACGGCGTGCACCTCGCCGTGAGAGGGGATCGCCGGCTCTGGCGAAAAGGTGTCGATAATCGTCACGCGGTTGTAGGTGATCGCGTCGGTGTAATAGTCGCAGTCGATCTCACGGACGTATGCCTTGCGGCCGTCGAAATCCAGCTTCTCCACCTGATACAGCGTGCCCTCGATGATGTAGATGGCTTTCTCGTGCAGCGTGGCCGGACCGCTGGTGAAGTCGGTCTCGCCAATCACGCGCGGCTCGCGCGTCGTATCGACGATGACGAAGTTGTCCGACGACACCGAGCGCAGGCTGACGGCATCCGCGGGATACGACTCGCTCGTCCAGTTCCACTGGCCGTCATCGGACGGGTTGTCGAGGTCATTGCTGCCGCCGCTGCGATGCACCAGCCCCTGCTCGGCGAGGATTCCGAGCACCTCCTGCAGATCATGCCGCCCGAACTGCTCGGTCGCGGTGAATGGAAGCTCGAACGCCGCGCACTTCACGTGATCGACGAGGATATGCAGGTTGTCGGGGTCGATCAGCGCCCGCTCAGGCGACGCATCGAAAAAGTACGACGGGTTCCTGACGATGAACTGATCCAGTGGCGCGCTGCTGGCGACCATGACCGCGGCAGAGCGACTGGCGCGGCGCCCGGCGCGCCCGGCCTGCTGCCATGTGGCCGCGATCGTCCCCGGATAGCCGGCCATCACCGACACGTCCAATGCGCCGATGTCGATGCCGAGTTCGAGCGCGTTGGTCGAGACGACGGCCCGCACCGCCCCGTCGCGAAGGCCCTTTTCGATTTCGCGGCGACGCAGGGGCAGGTAGCCGCCGCGATAGCCGCGGATGCGCTCCGGTTCTCCCGGCTGCGATTCGAAATCGTCCTTCAGGTAGGTCGTGAGAATCTCGGTCGACAACCGGCTGCGCGCGAAAACGATCAGCTGCAGGTTGCGCTTCAGAAATTCTGACGCGACGCGGCGCGTCTCGCTCAGGTACGAACGCCGGATGCCCAGCTGGTGGTTGACCACCGGTGGATTCACGAAGATGAAGAACTTCTCCCCGCGTGGCGCTCCGCTTCTGTCCACCAACTCGAACGACTGCTCAGTGAGCCGTTCGGCCAGCTCGCGCGGGTTCGCGATCGTCGCCGACGAGCAGAGGAATACCGGATTCGAGCCGTAATGCGTGCAGACGCGTCGTAGCCTCCGCAGCACGTTGCACAGATGGCTGCCGAACACGCCGCGGTACGCGTGCAGTTCGTCGACGATGACGAAGCGCAGGTTCTCGAAGAGCTTTGCCCATTTCGGATGGTGCGGCAGGATGCCGGCGTGCACCATGTCCGGGTTGCTGAGCACGAGATGGGCGCGCGAGCGAATCGTTCGGCGCGCGTCCTGCGGCGTATCGCCGTCATAGGTGAAGACACCGATCTGCTCACCGGTCGCCTGATCGATCGTCTCGCACATCGCCTGGAGTTCCGCCAGCTGGTCCTGGGCGAGCGCCTTGGTGGGAAACAGGTACAGAGCGCGGCTGGACGGGTCCTGCAGGATTGAGTGCAGCACAGGGGCGTTGTAGCAAAGCGTCTTGCCCGACGCGGTCGGTGTGATCACCACCGCGTGACGACCGGCGAGCGCGTGGTCAATCGCCTGCGCCTGATGCGTATACAGCTGACGTATGCCGCGGGATTCGAGCGCCTGCCGCAGGCGCGGATCGAGCGCGGCCGGAAAGGGCGCGAGGTCCGCGTCCACGGGGGCCAGCCGCCGCACCGCCGTCACATGGCCGTCGGGCGTGTCGGGCCGTTCGGGCAGACGTCCGGGCACCAGGCGGTCGAGCGCCGCGTCGAGCGCGCCGTCGCGGCCGGGTCGTCTCACGCGCGTATCGGTGGTGGTCGTTAGCTCGTTCATGCGCGTTCTGGATCCCCGATCCCCGATCCCCGATCCCCGATCCTCCGATCCCTGATCCCTGATCCCTGATCCCTGATCCCTGATCCCGCGGTCGCAGTGGGTGCAGCGATGGTAACAGCCGGTTCAGAGGGCGATCAAGGGGCGAAACGCGAAATCGCGTTGTTCGAGCGGCGTAATCGACGCGACGTCTGGCGCGGTCGCCTGCATCGCCGGTCTGACGACGGAACATCGCTTGCTCCGGATGACCGCATGACAAGAACCCAGCAGACAGCTCTTGCGGCCGGTGCGCTTGCGATTGGGAGCGCGCTCCTGTCGCGCGGCCTTCGCGGCACGCGGCGGATGGACTTCAACGGCCGGATCGTCGTGATCACCGGCGGCTCTCGCGGACTCGGGCTCCTGCTCGCCAGACAGCTCGCCGAGGAAGGCGCACATGTCACGATCGCCGCGCGCGACGAGGCTGAACTCGACCGCGCGCACGAGGACCTCGCATCACGCGGTGCGAAGACGCACGTCGTCGTTTGCGATGTTGGCGTGCGGGAGCAGGCCGAGCGCCTGATTCACGAGACAGTCGAACGGCATGGACGGCATCGACCTGCTCATCAACAACGCCGGCGTCATGAAGGTCGGCCCGCTCGACCACATGGAGCACGCGGACTTCGAAGAGGCGATGGCTGTCCATTTCTGGGGCCCGCTGCATACCACTCTGGCCGCCGTGCCGGCCATGCGCCGCCAGGGCGGCGGTCGCATCGTGAACATCTCGTCGATCGGCGGCAAGATCGGCGTGCCGCACCTGACGCCGTACTGCGCGAGCAAGTTCGCGCTGACCGGCCTGTCCGACTCGCTCCGCGGAGAGCTGGCCCGCGACCAGATCTTCGTGACGACCGTGTGCCCGGGCATGATGCGGACCGGTTCCCCGTTCAACGCGTGGTTCAAGGGCAACCATCGCGACGAGTTCACCTGGTTCGCGATCTCCGACTCCATTCCGGTCGCTTCCATCGATGGCCGCCGCGCGGCCGCACAGGTGATCGATGCGGCGCGCCACGGCGACGCGGAACTGGTCATCACGCTGCCGGCAAAGCTCGCGGTGATTGCCAACGCGGTCGCACCAGAGGTGATGGCCTTCATCATGGCGACAGCGAACACCACCCTGTTGCCGCCGCCTGCGGATGACGGGGGCACCGAGGCGCACAGCGGATGGCAGAGTCTGTCGGACTGGGCACCGTCCCGCCTGACGAGAATGACCGAACGGGCCGCAAGCGAGAACAACGAATTGCCCCCGGCGTAGACAGCGCCTTCGCCAGTTCGGGAGATCGCCGGGCAGGAAGGCGCTCGACGCTGCCCGGTATACTCCGCGCGTGGCCTCTCACTCCGGCAGGCTGCCCCGCACGCTGGGACTCGGCAGTGCGACCGCGCTGGTCATCGGCATCACGATCGGATCCGGGATCTTCCGCTCGCCGGCTGGCATCGCGCAGAAGGTCGGCGACCCGATGCTCTTCATGGGCCTCTGGGTTGCCGGCGGCCTGCTCGCGCTCGCCGGTGCCCTGTCATTGGCCGAACTGGCGGCGGCCTTCCCGGAGTCGGGCGGGTATTACGCCTACCTGCGCGAGAGCTGGGGACGCCCGATCGCTTTCATGTTCGGGTGGACCCAGTTGGTGGTCTTGCGCGCGTCGGCCATCGGCGGTATCGCACTCGCCTGCGGACAGTCACACACTGCGGATTCTCGCCATCGACCCGTCCGTGCATGCGACGACCGCGCAACTCGTTGCGGCGTTCGCCATCCTCATTGCTGCGTCCGCCAACATCGCCGGCGCACGCATCGGCGCAGCAATCGTGAACGCGTCGAGCAGCGCGAAGTTCGTCGCCCTCGTCGGGCTCGCGGGCGTGGCGCTCCTGATGGGTGGGTCTCACGGCGGTGCGATCGCGCACTTCGCGACGCATGCGCCGGTCACGGCGAGCGGCTTCGGGCTCGCGCTGGTGAGCGTGCTCTGGGCGTACGACGGATTCGGCGATGTCTCGTTCGCCGGGGGCGAGGTGAAGGACCCACAACGGACGCTGCCGCGCGCGATCATCGGCGGGACGCTCGCGGTCGTCGTGGCCTACGTGCTGGTGAATCTCGGCTACGTGTACGTGCTGTCGATGCCTTCAGTGGCGAACTCGCCACTCGTCGCCGCTGACACGATGACGACCATCGTCGGGCCGGCCGGGGCGGCACTGCGTGTCGGCGCTGGTGGCCGTGTCCACCTTCGGCGCCCTGAATGCCGACTTCCTCGGTTCGCCTCGCGTCTTCTTCGCCATGGCCGACGACGGGCTGTTCTTCAAGGCCATCGCGCGCGTTCACCCGCGCTATCAGACGCCGCACGTCGCGATCATGCTGACGGCCGCGCTGTCGATCCTCCTGGTGTTCAGCCGCAGCTTCGAGGCGCTGACCGAAACCTTCGTCATCGCCATCTGGCCCTTCTACGGGCTCTGCGTTGCGGGAGTGTTCCGCTTGCGGCGTGTTCGGCCCGACATGGCACGTCCGTATCGCGTCGCCGGCTACCCTGTCGTTCCCGCGGTCTTCCTCGTGGCGGTGGTTGGATTCCTGCTGAACGCGCTGGTCAGCGAGCCGGTGACAACTGGCCTCACGTTCGCCATCATCCTGGCCGGCCTACCGATTTACTTCGGGATGTTCGGTCGGCGGCGATTGCGGGCCTGAAGGCCCGCGGCTACTCTCGTTCTGCGTCGCTTCTCGCGGTCCTTGCGTGTGGTTCCTTCGCTTCCTGCCTTCCTGCCTTCCTGCCTTTCCGTGCCTTCGTGCCTTCGCTGCCTTCGCTGCCTTCGTGCCTTCGTGCATTACCAGTATCAGATCATCGACCGCCCCTGGCATCCGTCCACGGGCAGGCTGGCCCCGCTGATCCAGCTCGCCATCGGCGAGGCGAGGAATGCGACGACCTGGCCGACTTCTTCGGGCTTGCCGAAACGCCCGAACGGCAGTTCGCGCATCACGAAGTCGGCGATACCCGACGGATCGTCCTGCTGCCGTCTGGCCCACGACCCGCCGGGAAACAGGATCGACCCGGGCGCCACGCTGTTCACGCGGATGTTGTCACGCGCGAGCTGCTGGGCCATCGACTTCGCGAGGCTGATCTCCGCGGCCTTCACGGCGTTGTAGGTCATCCGGCCGCCGGACTCGCGTCCCCAGATGGACGCGATCATCACGATCGCGCCTCCGCCCACTCGCCGCATGTGCGGCACAGCCAGACGGGACAGACGAATGGCCGGGAACAGCGTCTGGTCGAAGGCTTCCTGCCATTCGGCGTCGGCGGTCTCGACGATCGTCGTTCCGCGCGCGAGCCCCACGTTGTTGACGAGGATGTCGAGCCGCCCGAACGTGTCGATGGTGCGGCGCACGACCTCCTCGACACCCGCCACAGAGGAGACGTCGGCGACGATCGGCAGGATCCGGTCGTCGACGTCCGCTCACAGCGCGCAGGGCCGTCGCGGACTCCATCAGCTTCGCCTCGCCACGCGCACAGACGGCGACGCGACACCCTTCCGCGGCCAGCGCCGCGGCGCTCGCGAACCCGAGCCCGCGACTGCGCGCCAGAGACGATGGCGACTTTCCCGTTCAGTTGAAGATGTCATGGAATCTGAGCCCGATGGCCACGGTCGGTAGTGCATCAGCGCCCGGTGAGATCGTTGAGGGTCCAGTCGAACGGCAGATATTCCATGCGGAACTCGTTCTTCTTGAGGAAGTCGCGCTCGGCGTTGAGCATCCGCGGATCGACGAACGCCAGCACGGCGCGCTCGGCCGGGCTGCGGTTCGAGTACAGGTTCGGCGACTTCTCCGCATAGGCTTCGACGAACTCGGCCCGTCGCCACGAGAAGATGGAGCTGACGCGCATCACATTCTGCGCGGGATCGACCTGCACGCACTGCGACCGGCTCGCACACTCGGCGGCGTCTTCAGCGAGTTGCTGCTCGAGCCGTTCCGGCGTATAGGCTTCGCTGCGCAGGCGACCGCTGCCGACGGCGCCGCGGCCCAGCGCGAGGAACAGGCGAGGGTCGTGAAACGTCGGCAGCACGGTCTGCTCGATCTGGTCGAGCGTGAGGGAGCGGCCGGCCAGCTTGTGCGCCTGACGCTCGAACGCGCCGGGAATCTGGCGGATGCTGCCGGCAGGATATTCGCGGGTGCGCTGCGGGATCGGATAGTTGTCGACGATCGTCGTGAGGACGATGGCGTTATAGCCATTGAGCCAGAACGCCACCTGCTCCTGTGGAGACGCGGTGTCCAGGCGCACGTTCGCCAGCGACGCCACGTAGCCATCCAGCGCACCGCGTTGACTCTTCAGCGCCCGGTAGTAAACGTAGCCGTCGCGGACGTTCGTATCGAGAATCTGGTCGAGCCGCTGCCGCCGCGTGTCGGCGGCGCCGTCCTGCGCGCGGGCAGCGGTGCCCAGGAGCGCAGCCGTCACCAGCGCCACGGGAAGGACCAGTCGCCAGTCGATCTTCAATCTGCCGGGTGATGTTTGCAGGTTCATCGCTCTACGAATATAGACGATCGAGGAATCGCAGGAGAGCGGCGTTGAATGCCTCCGGCTGTTCCAGGCTGGACAGATGTCCGGCGCCCGGCAGCACGACCAGCTCTGCGCCTGGAATGGCGGCGGCCATCGACGCGCTGAGCGGAGGCGGGGTCACCGCGTCTTCCTCGCCAACCACGACGAGCGTCGGCACGGAGATCGACGCCAGCAGCGACATCGAGTCGGAGCGCGTCATCATCGCCCGAAGCGCCGCCTGCAGCGCAATCGGCTGATTGGCGAGCACCAGCGAACGGGCCCTGATCTCCACTGCCGGGTGCGCGTGCTTCGTCGTCGTCCCCAGAAGTTTCGGCAGCATGTCGTCAGCGATCGCTGCGGCGCCACCGGACCCGGCGACCCCGATCAGTCGCGTCCGGTTCGCGCGCGCCTCGCCTGAATCGGCATCGGCACGACTGTCGGCGAGCACCAGCGCCTGAAACAGCTCCGGCGCATGTCGATAGAGTGCCGAGGGCAACATATCCACCCATCGACAACCCGCCGACGACCGCAGTTTTCACACCCAGGGTCTGGAGCAGGTCGGCCACATCCGAGGCGTAGTCGTCCATCGATGCGGCATCCGCACCGTCCGGCGTCTCGCAGTCGAACCCGCGGAACTGCGGCATGACGACGTGCCAGCCTGCGTTCAGCCAGGGCATGCTGCGGCTCCCACATGCGGGCGCCGAGCGGAAACGCGTGCAGGAGCAGCAGCGTGCCGAGGGGCGCGCGGTCAGCGGGCCAGGTGCCCGATGTGCGCGGATGCGATTCCAGATACCGCAATCGTGAGCAGGAGGGCATGCGCCATTGTGCCGCAGCCGATGCGCCCGACGCGTGTGCAAAATTCAGGCTGTTCCGGCCTGGCGCCGATCGGCGATCGGCGCATGCCTACTGCCCGGGCGCGCCGCGACCCTGCTGCATGCTGGCCGCCCGTTCGGTCGAGGGCGGTACGAGCCCCTTTGCGCGCATGTAAACGGACCCGGTCCCATACATCTCGTTGCTGTGCGACACCACATTCGCGAGCAGCGCCGCGCGCGCGATCTCGCCCTGCCCCTGCTTCACCATCTCCGTCGCGTTCTGGTCCGTGAGCGCAGCGAACGCCTTGTCGCAGAGCGCAAACGAATCGGCGAGCGCCTTCTGGAACTCCGCCTTGGTCTTCAGTTCCGTCTCGAGATTGTGTCCCTGATTCGGATTCGGCTGCCCGAGCGCGGCGGCGCACGACCCGAACTGCGCGTTCGCCACATGCCCGAACAGCTGACCGAAGGTGCGCAGCTCTGCTGCTGCTCCCGGCTTGAACCCGTAATCGGCTTCTGCCATCTTGGCAGCCTCTTCCGTAAGGTTTTGCTTCACCGCGTTATAGCCTCGGGTCAGGCTCGCAGAGCAGCGTCAATTGCTGGCCGGCCGGCGGAGGCTGGGCGATGGCCGAACTGACAGCGACAAATACTCCTGCGACAAGGAACACAGCAGATTTCATGCATCACTCCTGGAGTTAACAGCAACAGGGTCAAGACTTTAGCATAGCGATGCGCCGCGTCCTGCTAGACTGGATCCGTACGTATAAGTATTCCGTAGCGGGACCCGGCTCTCTCAGACAGAGGTGTAGAGTGAAGACCATGACTGCTCTCATTGCCAGGATGAACGGACGGCGAACGCTTCTGACGCTGGCGCTCGCGATTGGGTGTGTCTGGGCCGGTTCCGTGTGGATGGCCGCGCAATCTGCGGCCAAACCCCAGATGATCGTCTACAAGTCGGCCACGTGCGGCTGCTGCGCCAAGTGGGTCGAGCACATGCAGGCGAACGGCTTCGCGGTGAAGGCCGTCGACGTGGATGACATCGACAAGGTGAAGCACGACAACGGCGTGCCGCAATCGGCGACGTCGTGTCACACGGGCATCGTGAACGGATACGTTGTCGAAGGGCACGTGCCGGCGGACGCGGTGCTGAAGATGCTGAAGGACAAGCCGGCTATTTCGGGAATTGCCGTGCCCGGCATGCCGATGGGATCTCCAGGCATGGAGGTGCCAGGCGGCCAGAAGGAGGCGTTCGACATCGTCAGCTTCGACAAAGCCGGAAAGACCGCCGTCTATCAGAAGCGGTAGCGAGAGCGCTGCACGGCCGGCAGGCGGGAATGCGCGAGCGCACGCACGAGACCAGGAACGCGGCCTCATGACCGTCGTCCTTCCGCCACTGGCCTGCAGCGTTCGGGGCTGCTGTGAACCGCTGCGGCGTCTGCGTGTCTCATACGTGTGCTCGCGCGGGCATTCGTACGACGTCGCGCGCAGCGGGTACGTCAACCTGCTGCAGCCGCAGGATCGCAAATCGCTGGATGCCGGTGACTGCCGCGCCGCGGTCGAGGCGCGCGCTGAGCTGATTGCTGGCGGCGTCGGGCGCGCGGTGGTCGATGCCATCGTCACGCGCGTGGCTGAATTGCGCCTCGACGCGGAGGAACCGGTGGTTGTGGACCTCGGCTCCGGTTCCGGCGAGACACTCGGCCTGCTCGCCGCACACCGCTCGATGTGCGGTGTCGGGATCGACCTCTCCACAGCCGCCGCCAAACACGCGGTGCGGCACTTCCCGGCCGCTCACATGGGTCGTGGCGAATGCCGATCGCCGGCTCCCGCTGCTGGACCACAGCAGCGACGTGATGCTGTCGGTGCATGCGCGACGCAACCCTGAAGAGTGTCGCCGCGTTCTGACGGCAAGCGGGTTCCTTCTGATTGCGGTTCCAGCGGCTGACGACCTCGTCGAGTTGCGCGAAGCGGTGCTCGGCGATGCGGTTGAACGCGACCGCCTGTCGGCGGTGATGGCGGAGCACGGCCAATGGTTCGACGTGGCCGAGACGTGGACCATTCGTGAGCGGCGCAGCCTCGATCGCCAGGCGCTGCTGAACCTGCTGCGCGGAACCTATCGCGGCGAACGTTCCAGCGAATCGCCACACGTGCAGGGACTCGACCGACTCGAGGTCACGCTCGCGTCGGATGTTGCGCTCTTTGTGCCGAAATGAGCGGCGCATTTCGCCTGGCTGACCTGACAGGTTCGCGGGCTACGCCCACGCCGACGCGAACAAACGCTTCACTGCGATCTGATCGCGTCGCGCGAACGTGTCAGTACCCCGAACGTGTCAGTACATCGTGTAGGACATGATCCGCCCGCACATGATCACGACCGCCCACAGCGACGATGGAGACCATCCCGGCGGCGCGCGCAGCGCGTGGTGGACGCTGGGCCGCATCCCAATCATTGCGACCGCGCTCGGTGACCAGGTGGTACAGCAGCGCATTCAGCCCCGCGAGCGCGAGGGCGGACATCTTGATTCGGAAGAACGGGTTCTGATAAGCGGCAGACGCGTAGCCGGTGAACAGCAGCGCCCCGGTGACGAACATCACGCCGAAGCCGCAGGTCGCCCAGGGGATCAGCCGACGATAGACGCGCGACACGGCGGCTGACTGGAGCGCGACGCCCACCAGACGAAGATCGAACCAGACCAGCGTGCCCACCGACAGCACCAGCCCCAGTATGTGAATCCCCACCAGGATGGGGAACCCGTACAGCGACTCGCGCACCATCGTTCCGACGCTCGTTGTCTCGAGCGAATGCAGCAGGCCCAGCATCGGCTACTCGATCAGGATGAATGCGCACGCCGCAAGGGCCGCCCCGAACCAGAGCACCAGGCCGGTTGCGCCGACGACGCGGGCAGCGCCTCGCGAGCGATCGGCCCGCACGGCGAAGCGCCGCTGCGCGCCGAAGTGCACCAGCGCTGCGGCGACAATCAGCGCCAGCTTGAGGCGAAACGTCGGATTCGCAGCCGCGCCCGCCGCACGCGGCATGAACAGCAGCGCGCCGGTGAGGGCGCTGAGCATGAGCCCTACCGCGAGCGCGCGCGAGGCTGGTCGGGTGATGTCGGTGGCCGGTTGCTCGGGTAGCAGCAGGCCCAGCATGCGCAGGTTCGACACCAGGGCGCTGCCCATGATTGTGGTGAAGCCGAGCAGGTGCAGCGAACTGAGGGTCGCCGTCAGCATCTGCGACTCGCCGACCGCGTGCGCCAGTCTCGAGGCCTGCAGGTATTCAAGCACCGGCGGCCTGTGCCTCGGCACGGCGCTTCAGGCCGTCCGCCTCGAGCGCGATGTAGCGCCTGTTGATCCCGGCGATCAGCCGGCCGAGGATGTCCGCCGAGAAAGCCGCTGTACTGGACCGACAGGGTCACCCGCGAGCCACCGGCAGCGGGCTCGACGGCGTGGCGGGCAAGCACGTGCACGCCAGGCGCACGGCTTTCCCAATCGAATCCGCGTCCCTCAGTGAGGGCCGTGACGATCCAGTCGGCCGGCGGCAGTCTGGGCTGGTGAATGCGCGCGCGGGCGCCGATCCGGAACGGTCCGGCGTTCGTGCGCCTGACGCTGGTGATCGTCGGCGTCCATTCGTGCCACCGTTCGACGTCGCTCATCACCGCCCACACGTGTTCGGGCGACGCGTCGATCTGCACGCTGATGCTGAAGTCCTTCATTGCTCCTTCCGTCTGATCTGATCCGCTTCCCGCGTGCCCGGCCGCTCGGCTCAGTGTCCCCCAGGTCGTCCCTTCATCGCCACTCGGGCGCGTACCGCTTGCGGCGCTGGCGCGACTCGACGCTGACGCTGATCGTGAAGAGCGCGATCACCTGCGCGAGGGCGATGAACGCGTAGAGCGCAAAGCGGGTGAACGCGCTGGGACTGGGCCAGCAGGTCGTTCCCTGCTCGATGCAGGCCTGGACGACGAGGTCGAGTTCGGCGTGCTCGCGCATGATCAATCCGACGGCGGCGCCGAAGATGATGATGCTGCCGGCGATGTTGCCCAGCAGTGTCTGGCCCGTGAGCCAGACGGCCCAGGCCAGCAGCAATCCGCCCAGCATCGGCAGTGTGGCCGCGACTGTGAGCCAGTACCAGTTCAAGTCCGTGAC
The DNA here is from genome assembly GCA_963697745.1 of uncultured Acidobacteriota bacterium. Taxonomy (GTDB): domain Bacteria; phylum Acidobacteriota; class Vicinamibacteria; order Vicinamibacterales; family CAVVIG01; genus CAVVIG01. The sequence goes on from CAVOPD010000005.1 coordinate 33,010, forward strand.
GCTGCCGCCGTGGGTCACAGCGGCAGCTCCAGGTACTTCACGTCGGAGCCGGGATTGCCGTAGTACGCGTCGGTTTCGCGGAACCCGAGCGCGGCATACAGCGCACGCGCCGCCGTCATCTCGCTCGAGGGTATCGAGGACCATGCGCGTGTATCCGAGTTCGCGCCCGGCGTGGATCGCGGCCTCCGCGAGCCGGCGTCCCACCCCGCGCCCCCGCCCTTCGTCGCGCACGTACAGCCGCTTCATCTCGCATATGGCAGCGTTCCGTCGCGAGCGCTCTGATGCCAACACAACCGACGAAGCGGTCCTCCTCGCGAGCGAGGATCAGCCGACCCGAGGGCGGACCGTACATGTGCAGGCAGTTGATCGAGCTCCGCGCTGAAGTTCTGGAAGCAGAGGTCGATGCCGAGTTGCGTGGCATATTCCTCGAACAGCACCCGTCCCGCTGCGAAATTCGACAGCCGTGATCGCGGCGGCGATCTCCAGGTCAGCTTTCGGCTTTGTGGGCATGGACGTGACGAGGCCGATGATACCGCCCCTGATTCCCCTGATTCCTGATTCCTGATCCCTGATTATCCCGTGTCGGCCCACATCAGAATTCCGTAAAATGCGGCTCGTTGGACAACCTATACGATGCGCCTCGTTGAAAAAAGAATCATTGCATCACCTCCCGTTCGGACCCAGAAGGGGGCCTCATGAACAGCACCTATGTTCGCGGCGGAATCGTTGCGCTGGCACTGGCCGCCAGCGTGAGTGCGTGCAATCAGGCGACGAACAGTCCTGCCGGCGGCGGCGCGTCACTGGCGGCGAAGAGTGACGGTCCTGCGGTCCCTTACAAGCTCGGAACCTTCGAGCGGGAGGGCAAAGCCTTCATGGGCCTGGTGCTTCGCGACACGCAGGTGATCGATATCGGGCAGGCGAATGCCGCGTTCGAGAATGGCAACGGCTCGGCAGGAAAGCTGGTGCCGCCAGCGGACATGAAGGAGCTGATCTCGAAATACGACGCCGGATGGAAAGACCGGCTGGCCGCCATCGCGCGCGCGATACCGGCTGAGGGCGCGGCGCCTGCATTCGCCTATGCGCTCGACTCGGTCAAGGCCCTGCCACCGGTGCGTCCGTCGCTGATCCTGAACGCAGGCGGTAACTACACGGAGCACACCGCCGGGATCGCGGCGCAGCAGCAGCGTGCGGGCGCCGCTGCCGAACCAGCGTCCAAAGCGGTGACCGCGCCCGGGATCTGGGAGCGGAAGGCCGACGACACGCGTGACAACCCGTACCTGTTCATCAAGTCGCCGACCGTCGTTGCCGGCCCCTTCGATCCGATCGTGATGCCGCGCGGACGCACGAACATCGACTTCGAGTGCGAGTTCGATGCGGTCATCGGCAAGCCTGCGAAATATGTGGCGGTCGACCGCGCCGCCGACTACATCTTCGGCTACACCGCGCAGATCGATGTGTCGGACCGTGGTGGCCGCGGCGACCGCAAGATGGGCGGCTCCGACTGGCTGATTGGCAAGAGCCACGACACGTTCGGTCCGCTTGGCCCGTTCATCGTGCCGAAGGAGTTCCTCACGGATCCGATGAACACGCGCCACACCTTCACGCTCAACGATCAGGTGATGCAGGATTCGAACACCAGTCGCATGGACCACAACATCTACGAACTGGTCCACTACGCGTCGAACATCCTGACGCTGAACCCTGGGGACATCATCTCGGGCGGGAGTCCCGCCGGCACGAATATCGAGCGCGCGGAGCCGAGGTGGATGCGCGCCGGCGACAGGGCGCAGTGCACGATTGAAGGCATCGGCACGCAGAAGCACGCGGTGGTCGCGGAGAGCGACGCGGGCAATTAGCACCCCGGGCAGGCTTACGGCTCTGGGCTCTGGGCTTCAGGCTGCAGGCTGCGATGGGCGATGGGCGATGGGCGATGGGCGATGGGGTTGACGCCGCCCGGTTTGCCGCCCTGGCGTCTGCCGAACAGGCCATTCACAACGCCGGCGCCGATTCGGCCGGCGCTCCGAGTCGGGCAATCGTTCCCAGGGCGGTGGCGCACAGCTTCTCGGCGCCGTCCGCGACGGCGAATATGTCGCAGCGGCACACCGCTTGCCCCTTGCCTCCAAACAGGACCTCCGCGCGGGCGACAAGCGCCTCGCCGATACCGGGGCGAAGAAAGCTGATCTTGAATTCGGACGTGACCACTGCTCGCCCCAGCACGAGCGCGCCGGCGAACGTCAGCGCGTTGTCGGCGAGATAGCTCACCACGCCGCCGTGCGCGAACCCGTGCTGCTGATTGAGCTCGGGCCGCAGCGGCACACGCATCTCCAGCCGCCCGTCCGCCACCGCGACGAGTTCGGCGCCGACCAGCACACTGAACGGCTGCGCGGCAAGCGTTTCACGCCCGAGTGTCAGGAAGTCCATGGCGGGGATCTTCGCAGAATGCAGAAGGACGACAACCCTGACAACGAACCGACAACGTCAAAACGCACGAACGCGAACGCACGAACGCACGAACGCACGAACGCGACAAGGCGACAAGGCGACAAGGCGACAAGGCGACAAGGCGACAAGGCGACAAGGCAAGAAAGCACAAAAGCAGGAAGGCAGGAAGGCGGGAGGGCGTTTCACCGTTCTCGCGTCTCAGTGTTTCCCGTAAGATTATCTAATCGGGCGCCGTCCTGGCCTCTTCCGTTTCGAAAGGAACCACGTCGTTGAGAACCGCATTTGTCTCCCTGTCGGCGCTCGTCGTCGCGTGCACGGTCGTCGCGTGTGGCGGCGGCACGAACCAGTCGGACACGCAGGCGCCCGCCGGCACACCCTCCACGCAGCCGGCTGCAGCGGCATCGGCCGACAAGAATGCCTACCCCGTGTTCGTCAACCCTGACGACGGCGCCGACCCCGCGGTGACCGCCGAACAGGGGGGCAAGGGCTTCACCGGCACGGGCTGGGAGACGAATACGAGCTTCGACCTGATCGGCGATCCGCGTGCAATGAAGGGCGGCGTGCTCAGGGAATATCGTGCTCGATTTCCCCGGGACGCTGCGGATGGAAGGACCGGAGTCCAATTCCGCCTTGAACTACACGATCGGGCCGATGGTCTACGAATCGCTCCTCAACATTCACCCCACTACCCTCGACTACATCTCCGGTCGCTCGCCACGCACTGGCAGGTATCCGCCGACAAGACCACCTACCGGTATCGCATCAACCCGAACGCGCGCTGGGCAGACGGCCAGCCTGTCACGGCAGACGATGTCGTCGCGACGTGGGCGTTCAGGATGGACAAGGGACTGCAGGATCGCCGAGCAGTCAGATGATCTTCGCCAAGTTCGACAAGCCGGTCGCCGAAAGCAAATACATCGTCCGCGTGAAGAGCAACGTGCTCAACTGGCGCAACTTTCTCTACTTCTCCGGCATGTCGATCTACCCGGCTCATGTCCTGAAGAATGTCGATGGCGCCGCCTATTTGAAGGACTACAACTTCAAGCTGATTCCCGGCTCCGGCCCCTACAAGCTCGAGGAAGCCGACGTGTTGAAGGGCAAGAGTGTCTCCATCCGTCGGCGAACGGACTACTGGGCGGAAAAGCATCGACGCAACGTGGGGCTGAACAACTTCGACGAGGTCCGCGAAATCGTCGTCCGTGACCAGAAACTCGCGTTCGAGATGTTCAAGAAGGGCGACCTCGACGACTACATCGATCAACGTGCCGCGGGAGTGGGTCGAGGAGCTGAACTTCGACAGGTGCAGCGCGGTCTGATCCAGAAGCGCAAGATCTACAACGACACGCCGATGGGCATCGTCGGGCATGGCCTTCAACACGCGCAAGCCGCCCTTCGACGACATTCGCCTGCGCAAGGCGCTCACGCTGCTGCTCAATCGCGAAGAACTGATCAAGCGGCTGTTCTTCAACGAGTTCGTGCCGATGAACTCGTACCTTGCCGGCGGCATTTACGAGAATCCGAACAATCCGAAAAACCTGTACGACCAGCAGGGTGCGCTCGCGCTGCTCGCGGAAGCGGGATGGAAGGACCGGGACGCGCAAGGCCGGCTCATGAAGAACGGCCAACCCCTGTCTCTGGAACTCCTCTACAGCAACAAGCAGAGCGAGAACTGGATGACGGTCTACCAGGAGGAGTTGCGCAAGGTCGGCATCTCCCTCAACCTGCGGCTCGTCACGCCTGAAACACTGTTCAAACTGGTCATGGACCGCAATTTCAGCATGGCCGTGATGGGTTGGGGCGCCCTGCTCTTCCCGAATCCGGAGACGTCGTTCGGGTCCGAACTGGCTGATCAGAACAACAACAACAACATCACCGGCTTCAAGGATGCGAAGGTCGACGCCCTCCTCAAGCAGTACGACGCGGAGTACGACCAGAAGAAGCGCGCCCGGATCATCCAGGAAGTGGATGGCATCATCGCCAACTCGTATCAGTACGTGCTGCGGTGGGACTCCCCGTTCCAGCGCATCGCCTACTGGAACCGGTTCGGACATCCCGAAGGTTATCTGACCCGCATCGGCGATTACACGGACATCCCGAGCGTCTGGTGGGTGGACGCGCAGAAGGACGCCGAACTGCGCCGCGCGATGGGTGACAATTCGGTGAAGCTGCCGGTCGGCGAGACGGAAGTCCGCTACTGGCCGCAATACGGCGAACGCGAGAAGGCCGCGGCCGCGGCGAAATGACCGCGTACTTCATCCGTCGCTTCCTGCTGATCATCCCGACGTTCATCGGGATCACGATGGCCGTCTTCGTGGTGATGCAGTTCGTCCCCGGCGGTCCGGTCGAACGGCAGATCATGCGCTACCAGATGGCCGCCATGGAGGGCGGCGGCGGCGCAGCAGCGATGAGCGGACGGGGCAGCAATGCCCTGCCCGAGGAGCAGATCGAGGAGATCCGCCGCTACTACGGCTTCGACAAACCGATTCATGTGCGTTACGGCAAGTGGCTGTGGAACGTGCTGCACCTCGATCTCGGCACGTCCTACATCTATCAGGACCCGGTGTGGGATGTCATCAAGTCGCGATTCCCGATCTCCATCTTCCTCGGCCTCACCGGCTTCATCCTCAGCTATGTCGTCTGCGTGCCGCTGGGCGTACTCAAGGCGGTGCGTCACGGGTCGCGCTTCGATTTCGTCAGCAGCGTCATCGTCTTTCTCGGTTACGCCGTGCCAGGCTGGGCGCTCGGGACGGCGCTGCTGGTGCTGTTTGGCGGCGGCAGTTTCTGGGAACTGTTCCCGCTTGGCGGCTTCCGGCCTGACAACTGGGAGTATCTGAGCGCGTGGGGCAAGTTCACCGGGCAGTTGCACCACATGGCGCTGCCGGTGTTCTGCTACATGGTCGGCGCGTTCGCGACCGAGACGATCCTGACCAAGAACTCGCTGATGGAGAATCTCGGCCAGGATTACGTGCGAACGGCGTTCGCCAAGGGGCTGAGCGAGCGGCGCGTCATCTTCGTGCACGCCCTGCGCAATTCGCTGATCCCGCTGGTGACCGGACTCGGCAATGCGATCAGCCTGATCCTCGCCGGATCGTTCCTGATCGAACGCGTCTTCAACATCGACGGCATGGGCTATCTCGGGCTACACGGCCATCCTGCAGCGCGATTATCCGGTTGCCCTCGGCATTCTGGTGATCGGCAGCCTCCTGATGCTGGTCGGCAACATCCTGTCGGACATCATCTACGCGCTCGTCGACCCACGTATCCGCTTTCAATGAGCCAGTCCGAGTCGATCTTCAGGAAACGCCTGCGCAAGTTTCGCCGGCTGAAGCGGGGCTACTACTCGTTCCTGCTGGTGATGGGCGCGTACCTGATCTCGTTTGCGCTGCCGCTCATCGCGAACAACAAGGCCCTGCTCGTCCGGTACAACGGCAATCTGTATGTCCCGCTGGGCTCGTACCACGCGGCGACGGAGTTCGGGCTGAACTCGATCGGCGAAGTCGACTACCGAGAGCTGAAGAGACAATTCGCGCAGCAGGCGCAGGGCAACTGGGTACTGATGCCGCTCTATCCGTACGGTCCGAATGAGGCCCTGCTGGACGACTCCGGCACTCCGCCGAATCCTCCCTCGGCGTCCGCACCTGATGGGCACCGACGATCGGGGACGCGACGTGCTCGTGCGGCTGGCCTACGGCTTCAACATTTCCATGACGTTCGCGATCGTCGTCACGATTGTGGGCGAGGGGCTCGGGATCGCGATCGGCGCGATGCTCGGATATTTCGGCGGCAAACTCGACATCCTGGGACAGCGTGGCATCGAGATCTGGTCGTCACTGCCGTTCCTCTACACGATCATCATCATCAGCTCGGTCGTCGTGCCGGTGTATCTGCCGGGCCACAACCAGCTCGCACAGCCGTCGTTCTGGCTGCTTGTCGTCATCCTGTCGGCGTTCAACTGGATGGGCATCACCTACTACGTGCGCGGCGAGTTCTACCGCGAGAAAGTGAAGGACTACGTCGGCGCCGCACTGACGGCGGGAGTGTCGGATGCCGGGATCATCTTCAGCCACATCCTGCCCAACGCGCTCACACCGGTCGTCTCGTTTGCCCCGTTCGTCATCGTCGCCAACATCGGCTCGCTCGTCGCCCTCGACTTCCTCGGCTTCGGCCTGCCGGCGCCGACCCCGAGCTGGGGCGAGCTGATCGGGCAGGGTATGCAGAACCTGTCGAAGTGGTGGCTGGTCTTCTATCCGCTCGGTGTGATGTTCGCCACGCTGCTGCTGGTCGTCTTCATCGGCGAGGCCGTGCGCGAGGCCTTCGACCCACGCGAGTACTCACGGCTGCGATGACACAGCCCGCCCCCGCGCAGCCACTGCTGTCGATCCGCGGACTCCGCACGTACTTCGACACCGAAGCCGGTGTGGCGAAGGCGGTGGACGGTGTCGACCTCGACATCCGTCCGGGCGAAGTGCTCGGCCTCGTCGGTGAGTCGGGCTCAGGCAAGAGCGTCACCGCACTCAGCGTGCTGCGCCTCGTGCCCAGTCCCCCGGGACGCATCGTCGCCGGCGAGATCCGGTTCAAGGGCCGCAACCTCCTCGAGTTGTCGTGGCCCGACATCCGCAAGGTCCGCGGCAGCGAAATCAGCATGATCTTCCAGGAGCCGATGACCTCGCTGAACCCGGTGTTCACCATCGGGATGCAGCTGACCGAGGTGATCCTGCAGCACGAACCGGTGTCGAAGGAGGAGGCGCATCGCCGCTCCGTCGACATCCTGACCGAAGTGGGCATCCCGGACGCGGCGCGGCGCATGTCGCAGTACCCACACCACCTGTCCGGCGGCATGCGGCAGCGGGTGATGATCGCCATGGCGCTGGTGCTCAACCCCGACCTGCTCATCGCAGACGAGCCGACGACCGCGCTCGATGTCACGATCCAGGCGCAGATCCTCGACCTGATGCTGGAACTGAAGGAGCGGCGCCCCGGAGCCGCGATCCTGCTGATCACGCACAACCTGGCAGTGGTCGCCGAAACCTGCGACCGTGTCGCCGTGATGTACGGCGGAAAAATCCAGGAGGTCGCGCCGGTTCGCCGCCTGTTCGAGAACCCACTGCACCCTTACACGCAGGGGCTGCTCGGCTCCATTCCGCGCGTGGACGGCCCCCGCGCGAGGCGCCTGAATGTCATTCCTGGAACGGTGCCGAGCATTCTCGACATGCCGGTCGGCTGCAAGTTCGTGACCCGTTGTCCGCACCGTTTCGAGCCGTGCCCCGATCAGGAGCCTCCGCTCATCGAGATGGAGCCCGGGCATCTGGTCCGCTGCCATCTCTATCCACGCTGACATGCGCACTCCGCAGGACGTCATTCTCGAAGTCGATCGGCTCACCGTCCGCTTTCCAGTGACGGGCGGCGTGCTGCTGCGTCGGGTCGGTGAAGTGCGAGCCGTCGACGGCGTGTCGTTCGTGATCGGCCGTGGAGAGACGCTTGGCCTGGTCGGCGAATCAGGCTGCGGCAAGACAACCGTGGGTCGCGCCATCGTCAACATCCTGGGCGCGATGGCCTACGGGGCCGAAGTGTCGGGACGAATTCTCTATCATCGCGAGTCGGGCTCAGTTGACCTGGCGAAGTTGAGCCGGCGCGCGATGCGGCCGTACCGGTCCGACATCCAGATGGTCTTTCAGGATCCGTACGCCTCGCTCAATCCACGCAAGACCGTCACCCAGATCGTCGCGGAGCCGCTCGCGATCCATTCGGCACTCTCGAAGAAGGAGCAGATCGACCGGGTCGCGTGGCTTCTCTCGAAGGTGGGACTCTCGGCAGAGCAGGGGAACCGCTACCCGCACGAATTCTCTGGCGGACAGCGGCAGCGCATCGGCATTGCCCGCGCGCTCGCGACCAACCCGAAGCTGGTGATTGCCGACGAACCGGTCAGCGCTCTGGACGTCTCCGTGCAGGCACAGGTCATCAACCTGATGCAGGATCTGCAGGAGGAGTTCGGGCTCTCCTACCTGTTCATCGCGCACGATCTGTCGGTGGTGCGCCACATCTCGAACCGCATTGCCGTGATGTATCTGGGCCACATCGTCGAGATGGGCGACGCGGAGACGATCTACCAATCGCCGCTCCATCCGTACTCGCGGGCACTGCTGGCGTCGGCGCCGCGACCGGACCCGGATGCACGCCGCATCCGTCAGGCCAAACTCGCCGGCGACATCCCGTCGCCGATCAACAAGCCCTCAGGCTGCCCGTTCAGGACGCGCTGCCCGATCGCCAGGGATACGTGCGCCGACGCAGTTCCGCCACTCGAACTGCGCGACGACCGACTCGTAGCCTGCCCATATTCTGAGTAGCGCCGTGGCCACCCGGTGTGGTGGTGTAGCCGCGACCACCTTGCAAGTGGCCGCGAGCCCTGGTTCGCCAAGCCGACTACCTGCCCTGTGTGAACGGCGGTGCGACAAGCAGACGGTTCACTTCATCGTCTGACGTCTGGCCGAAATCGTCGTACCAGAGGCCGACCGCGTCGAACGGCTCGGGCGTCTGCGCGCACACGACCTCGTCCGCAAGGACACGGAGCCGCTCGCACGTTTCGCGGGCGCCCACGGGAACGGCCACGACGATACGCAACGGCGCCTGCCGGCGGAGCGCCAGGATCGCCGCCTCCATGGTGGACCCGGTCGCCAGTCCGTCGTCGACGAGGATGACCGTGCGATCGCGAATCAGGGGAGGCGTTCTGCCGGCCCGGTACAGCGCGTCACGCCGTTCAAGTTCGAGGCGCTCCCGAACCGCGACCTGTTCCACGAGCGCGCGCGGAACCCGCAGTTCTGCGATCAGGTCCTGACTCAACACTTCGATGCCGCCCGCGGCAATCGCTCCCATGGCAAGCTCGGGGTGACCGGGCACGCCAAGTTTCCGCACGAGGAACGCATCGAGCGGCGCTTCGAGCCTGCTTGCGACCCTGTGAGCCACCGGAATGCCGCCCCGAGGCAGTCCGAGCACCACGACATCGGAGCGGCGCGCGTAGTGCGTCAGTAGTTCACCAAGTTGCTGCCCGGCGTCGGCACGGTCGCGAAAGCGCATCGTGGACCTCGTGTCGGGTGCTGAGCGGCTGCAATTCCAGCACCAGCTACCGCGTGGAGAAACGCGTTATGCTCCGGCTGACTGGAGGCGTGACGATGGGGGAAACGCGGCGGATTACAAGACGTCAGTTCGCGCAGATGGGCACCACGGCAGCGGCGCTGGGGATCGGCGCCCGGACGGGACTGGGTGTGGCGCCGGTTTCGCTACATGCCGCTGCGGGCGGAGCCCAGGGAAGCATGCCGGCACGTCCGGAAGCGCTCAAGTCCGAACTGTTGATGGACTTGATTCTCGAGACTCAGCCGGCCATCACGATTGGTGCGCGCACCGTCGTCGCGGTGAGCGGCGGCACATTCGAAGGACCAAAGCTGCGTGGCAAGGTCGTGCCGCCAGGTGCCGACTGGCCTCTCGCGGTGAACCCGGGCTTGCGGATCCTCGACGTGCGACTGGTCCTCGTGACCGACGACGACCAGCGTATCTACATGACGTACCGCGGCCTGATTCACACGCCGCCAGCCGGACAGGGCGAACGCTATTGGCGGACCGTGCCGATCTTCGAAACCGACTCGAAGAAGTATGAATGGCTCACGCAGGCGGTGTTCGTCGGCGTCAGCTTCACCGTGCCGCAGCGGGTTTCATACCGGGTCTTCCAGATTCTGTAGAACACGGACGTGTGTGAACGCCCGGTCGCGATCACGCGGGGCGCGCGTACGGAGCGGTGATGGCGGTCACACGCGACGGCACAGCGAGCGCGTCTGCCGCCAGGAAGACGTAGCCGATCCACACGCCATCGGCGAGCAGCAGGTGCACGAGTTGCAGCCACACCGGCGCCAGCAGCAGCACGTTGACGATCCCCGCCGCCAGTTGCGCGGCGATGAGCCACGTGATCGTGCGCGCCGTGAAGCGGGCTGACGGCCGCGCGCCAGCGATCCGCCAGACGTCGGTCATCAGGTACAGCGCCACCATCACTGCAAGAATCGGATGGATCGTACGGAGCCTGATCAGGATGTGCGACGTGGTGGACAGGTCGGCACTCAACCCCGCGGCAAGCGTCGCGCTCGGGAAGAGCGTATCGCCCAACGCCGTGATCGCGCCCGAGACACTGACGATCAGCAATGCGACGGCTCCAAGCGTCAGCCGGACGAGGCCCCTTCCACGCGTATCGCTGCCGTACGCCACACCGCCCTCTGCCCAATAGACGCTCATCGTCAGGGCACCCAGCAGCAGGAACGTATTCAGCAGATGCGCGGCCACCGCAAATGCGCGAGCGGTGCTGGCATCATCGGCGACCAACTGGAACAGTACCAGGCCGGCACCGAGTGCCGCCTCCGACAGCATGAACGCCAGCGACAGCGTGGCTCCGAGGCGCAGGGGATGCCCGGGGCGCGTGATGCGCCGCGCCCAGAAGAACAGCACCACCACGGACACCAGCGCCACACCACTCGTGAGACGGTGGGAGAACTCGATCAGGGTTTCGATGGCCGGTGCGCGCAGCACGACTTCGCCGTTACACAGCGGCCAGTGCGCACCGCACCCCGCCCCGGAACCGGTCGCGCGGACATACGCACCCCAGGCGATTACGCCAAGGTTGTAAACCAGAACCGCCCACGTATACCGAGCAAGACGAGCCACGGGATCGATCCTAGCCCATCGCTTCACTCGCGTGCGTCACCCGACCGCGTCAGACCTGCGAGTGCCGAGGCAGCGGCTCATCCGCGGCAGTGCGTGCCCTGACCTTCGAACAGTGCGGCGATCTCCTCTATCTGTGCCATATGCCGCTCCTCGTGCCCGCCGATCGCCGCGATCCACTGATAGCCGTCGAGCAGGCCGAGCACCGGATGTGGTCGCGTGATCTGCGTCAGGTCGCGACCTTCGGCCGCCTCGAGCAGTCCGAACAGCTGCTCGCGCGAGCGTTCGAGCGCCGCCCAGGCTTCGTCGGCGTTCACCGTCCCGGTTGGCTGAATCGGATCGGGGGCGGTGATCCGGGTCGTGCGGTTCCTCAGCGCCGCGCGGTCGATCGCCGTCGCCTCCCCACCAGTGACAGCGGCCACGGCGGGCGCCGTCGGCACCATCGCACTGAGCAGCATGACCACACGGCCTTCGACGATGGACAGGTGCTCGAGCACCTCGGCAACTGACCATCGGTCGGGGGCCGGCTTCCGATCGCGCAGCGACGGCGGGACGCGGTCCACCGCACTGCGCAGCGCTGTGCGGTCGGCCATCAGCGAATCGCGAACGGCGGTAATCGGCGATTGTGCAGTCATGCGGGGGATCCTACTGCACCGTCGGTCTGATGTCTCCTCGACCATCGGTCTGACGCCTCCACCTAACGCGGGTGATAGCATGCGGCATGCGTCGTGCCGCACTGACCTGCGGGTTGACCATGCTGGCGGCACTGGTGGCGGCAGCCCTCGTCGCGCAGGGCGGTCTCGTCGCGCAGAGCGGTGTCGTCGCGCAGCGCCCGGACGCCTTCGGACATCCGCTCGATCACCCGGCGATCCAGTACGCCACGCGTCCCACGCAGGACCGCATCGCGCGGCTCAATCGCGACCTGCAGAGCGGCGCGGTGACGCTGCCCTTCGATGCGGCCAACGGCTACCTGCGCGGCGTACTGGCTGCGACGCATGTGCCGCTGGAATCGCAGCTCCTCGTGTTCTCGGAAACCAGCGCACAGGCGGACCACATCAGTGCTGGCAATCCCCGGGCGCTCTACTTCGATGATGACCTGGCAATCGGATGGGTGCGCGGCGCTGACACCCTGGAACTCGCCGCCCTCGATCCGGAGCAGGGCGTCATCTTCTACACGCTCCCGCAAAAGCCTGCCGACAAACCCCAGTTCACGCGCGACAACAGCTGTCTGCTCTGTCATCAAATCTGGGAAACCTTCGGCGTGCCCGGCCTCCAGACGCTCAGCACCTTTCCGATGGCCAACGACAAGGCGTACGCCTCTGGCCTGGTCAGCGATCATCGGACGCCGTTCACGCAGCGATGGGGCGGCTGGTTCGTGACCGGTCGAACCGTCCCGCTCGGTCATCTTGGTAACCTGCCGGTAGTCCGTCCAGCCACGTCGCGAGCCTCAGGGTCGCCACCGGCACTGCCGTCGGTCAAAGGGAGTTTCGATCTGGATGGCTATCTCGCCGACTCCAGTGATGTCGTTGCGCTGATGGTGCTGGAACACCAGAGCCGCATGACAAACCTGATTACCTGGCTCGGGTGGGAAGCGCGCACCGCCGCCGCTGATTCGACGCGCGGGGAAGCGCCCTCTTCCGCCTCGACCCGGTCTTCTGGATCAACGGCGGCACCACTCGCAGACGACCGCGTCAACCACGTCGTGCGCGAACTCGTCGATTACATGCTGTTCGTGGATGAAGCACCGTTGCCCCGTCCTGTGGAAGGTGGCTCCCGGTTCTCCGAAAGTTTCTCGGCGCGAGGACCGAAGGACGCGAAGGGGCGATCGCTCAGACAGCTCGACCTGCAGGCGCGGCTCTTCCGATATCCCTGCAGCTACATGATCGATTCGGACGCGTTCAACGCGCTGCCCGCAGCTGCCAGGCAGGCGGTCTACGCCCGCCTGTGGGATGTGTTGTCCGGGGCCGACACCGCCGCTCCGTATGGCGCGCTCACGCGCAGCGATCGGGCGGCCATCGCCGAAATTCTCGAGGACACGCGCCCCGACCTGCCGGCATTCTTCGGCCTCGTCACACGCTGACGTCTCGCCGCACACCTCATTCGTGGCGGCCCATTGCCGAATCCGTCCTGGTGTCGCGCATCGTCAGGTAGACGAGCAGCGACGCGGCGATGACCGCCGTCAGGTAGAAGTAGAACCAGGTTTCGTGGCCAATCGACTTGAACCAGAGCGCAATGGATTCGGCCGTGCCGCCGAAGATGGACACCGTCACTGCGTAAGGCAGCCCGACACCGGTGGCACGAACATGCGTGGGAAAGAGCTCGGCTTTCACCACCGCATTGATCGACGTGTAGCCGGCAACAATGAGCCAGGCGGCCGCGATCAGCAGGAACGCGACGAGAGCGCTCTTCGTTGCCTGGAGGGAGTAGAGCAGCGGGATGGTAAACAGCGTACCGGTGACGCCGAACCAGATCAGGAGAGGTTTTCGCCCGATACGATCCGACAGGGCGCCGTACACCGGCTGCAGAATGAGGGCAAAGATCAGCGACCCGGCTGTGACAAATGTCGTCTGGTTGTCGGTCAGCCCGACTGACAGCTTCAGGAACTTCTGCATGTAGGTCGTATAGGTGTAGAACGCGGTGGTCCCGCCCATCGTCAGTCCGACGACGACCATCACTTCGCGCGGATAGCGCATCAGCGCCCTGATGGAACTCTCGCGGCGCTTCACCGTGGCTCTCGCTTCCACGAAATGGTCGGTCTCGTGCAGGTTGCGCCGCATCGCGAGCGCGACGATGGCGAGAAGCGCACCGATCAGAAACGGAATCCGCCAGCCCCACTCCTTCAGCTGCGCCGACGTGAGGAACACCTGCTGGAGAAGCAGCAGGACAAGGATCGCGCACAGCTGCCCACCGATGAGGGTGACGTACTGAAAGCTCGAGTAGAATCCGCGGTTCTTCTCGTCCGCCACTTCGGACAGGTAGGTAGCGCTCGTCCCGTACTCGCCGCCCAGGCTGAGGCCCTGCAGCATGCGCGCAAGGCCCAGCATGATCGGCGCGGCGACGCCGATGGACGCGTAGGTCGGCGTGACCGCAATCATCAATGAGCCGAAGCACATGAGCAGCACCGACAGCATCAGCGCGCGGCGGCGGCCGTATGAGTCCGCGAGGTGGCCGAACAGCCACCCGCCAATGGGACGGACGATGAAACCGAACGCGAAGAGAATGGCGGCGTTCAGCTGCTGAACAACCGGGTCGCTGCCGGGAAAGAAAGCACTGGCGAAGTACAGGGCAAACGCCGAGTACGCGTAGAAGTCATACCACTCGACGAGATTGCCGATAGAGCCGATGAAGATGGCGGTGACGCGCCGCCGGACGTCGTCGAAGTGCAGTTGACCGTCGTCGATGGCCGCCGCCCTCACGCTTGCGTTCGTTGGCACGCCAGATCTCCAGGTTCGACACTCGGCGACGGGCAGGTCCCGTCCGGTCGCGCCATGTTACCTGAGTCTGCCCGGCCGTCCGGGCGGTTTGCGCATTCCCTGTGGTCCAGCCGCGAGGCCCGGAGCACAGGCACCCCTCCACCGTTGCCCGCCTGTCAGCACATTGCAGTTGCCGCACCACGCTGGCTTGAGGAGAATCACCACCATCATGCACACGACCCCGAGGTTTGTTGCAGCGACGTCCCTGTCCGCCGCATTGGCGGCGGTGATGTCTGGGGCCCTGCCGGCCCGCGTCGGCGCGGCCGGTAGTTCGTGCGAGGACTTGCGCGGCCTCGCCATCGACCGCGGACGGATCGACGCCGTCCAAAGCGTCAGCCCTGGCGCATTCGCACCGCCTGCCAGTCGTGGCGGTGCCGGGTCGAGTGCGTTCGCGCAGTTGTCCGCCTTCTGCCGCGTCAGCGCCACGCTGACGCCATCCAGCGATTCCGACATCAAGATCGAAGTCTGGCTGCCCTCTTCCGGCTGGAACAACAAACTGCAAGCGGTCGGCAACGGCGGATGGGCAGGCACCATCGGATATCCCGCGCTCGGAGCCGCCCTGAAGAAAGGCTATGCGGCTGTCGCGACCGACACCGGGCATTCAGGCGACGGGGCGAGCTTTGCTTTCGAGCACCCCGAGCGATTCATCGACTATGCGTACCGTTCCGAGCATGAGATGACCGTAGCAGCGAAAACCATCGTCAATCGCTTCTACGGTGCCGGACCGAAGCTGTCGTACTTCAACGGGTGCTCCACCGGCGGGCGGCAGGCGCTGGTCGAAGCCTCGCGCTACCCGGATGACTTCGATGGCATCATCGCGGGTGCAGCCGCCAACCCGAAAGCACACCTCGATGCGTGGCGCATCTGGAATGCCCAGGCGATGCACGCGACCAGCGACAGCTTCATTGCACCGGCGAAATACCCGATCATCCACGCGGCGGTGCTCGCGCAGTGCGACGCGCTCGATGGTGCGAAGGACGGACTCCTCGAGAATCCCACGACGTGTCAGTTCGATCCCGGAACCCTGCTGTGCAAGGGAGGCGACGAGCCGGGCTGCCTGACCGCCGCGCAGGTGAAGACCGCGCGGGTCATCATGAGCCCCGCGAAGAACCGCCGGACCGGTGAATTGATCTTTCCGACGTATGAACCTGGCAGCGAACTGGGCTGGGGGCGCCTGCTTGGAGGGGCGGATCCGTATGCGACAGCAGTGGACCAGTACAAATACGTGGTGTTCAACAATCCGCGCTGGGACTGGCGAACGTTCGACCTCGAACGGGACACCGCGCTGGCCGATGCTGCCGCGGATGGCGTGCTCGCCGCGGTGAACCCCGACCTGACATCCTTCGCGCAGCATGGCGGAAAGCTCATCACCTATCACGGATTCTCTGACCCGAGCATCGCGCCGCAGGCGAGTATCAACTTCTACCGCAGCGCAATCAAGGCGACGCGCCCGCCCGCGAGTTCGCCCGAGTGGCTGCGGCTCTTCATGGTGCCTGGCATGGGCCACTGCAGCGGCGGCGAAGGTCCGGATACCTTCGACATGGTGGCCGCGCTCGAGGGATGGGTCGAGGGCGGAACGCCACCATCCCGGGTGCTCGCGTCGCGTATCGTCGACGCCAAGGTGGTGCGCACGCGGCCACTGTGTCCGTTTCCGCAGGTTGCACACTACTCGGGCACAGGCAGCCTTGACGACGCGGCGAACTTCGCGTGCGTCCGGCAACCGCAGTGAAGTGCTGGTCGCGTGATCCTGGAAGGTCTGCTGTCGTAGCGCGCGACAAGCAAAAAGGGCGGACTCGCGCGAGTCCGCCCCTCAATCGTCACTCCCCAGTTACCGGCGACAGGCCCGGGCTCTCCCCGTTTGCTGCTCTCCCTGTTCCCCGATCGATGATCCCTGAGTTCCCTGACCCCTGACCTCTGATCCCCGATCCCTGAGAACCGTCTCCGCCCTACGCGCACCCGCTCGTGTTGCCGCAGTTCATGCACTTGTAGCAGGCGCCACTGCGGATCATGATCGAGCCGCAGGTGGAGCACGGAGGCGCGTCCTCCTGGTTCTGAATGGTCGAGAAGGGCGTGGCCGTCAGTGAATTCACCGCACCAGGAGCGCTCGGCGGCGGCGTGGCGACCTGCGGTGCGCTGGCCACCTTGGCCGATGCCGCACGCGCCTCGTCGAGATCGCGGCCGTTCACGCCAGCATGAAACTGCGCTTCGGGTGACAGGAACTTCGACGCCAGCCACCGGAAGATGTAGTCGACGATCGACTTCGCGAACCGGATCTCCGGGTTGCGCGTCATGCCGCTCGGCTCGAACCGCACGTGACTGAACTTGTCCACCAGCGACGCCAGCGGGACGCCGTACTGCAGCGCGTAGCGAAATGGCCTGCGCGAATGCATCGGCAAACCCGGAAATCGTCGAGCCTTCCTTCGCCATGACGAGGAAGATCTCACCGGGCTGGCCGTCTTCGAAGAGGCCGACGGTGATGTATCCCTCGTGACCCTGGATATCGAACTTGTGGGTGATGGCGTGACGCTCATCCGGGAGCTTGCGGCGCACCGGCTGCGAGACAAGCGCCGCGGCCGCCTGCGCCACCGTGTCGCTCGCCGACTTGTCCTTCGACGTGTTCAGCGGCTGGGTCCGCTTGCTGCCATCGCGGTAGATCGAGATCGCCTTGGCGCCGATCTTCCACGACTGGATATAGGCCTGCATGATGTCGTCGACGGTCGCGTCCTTCGGCACGTTGACCGTCTTGCTGATGGCGCCGGAGATGAAGGGCTGCGTGGCTCCCATCATCTTGATATGCCCCATGTAGTGGATGGAGCGCTGTCCCTTGGTCGCCTTGAAGGCGCAGTCGAACACCGGCAGGTGCGCGTCCTTGAGTCCGGGCGCGCCTTCGATCGTCTCGTGCACGTCGATGTAGTCGATGATCGCATCGACCTGCGCCGGCGCGTAGCCGAGCTTCTTCAACGCCATCGGGACCGTCTGGTTGACGATCTTCATCATGCCGCCGCCGACCAGCTTCTTGTATTTCACCAGCGCGATGTCCGGCTCGACGCCGGTGGTGTCGCAGTCCATCATGAAGCCGATGGTGCCGGTCGGCGCGAGCACCGTGGCCTGCGCATTCCGATAGCCGTGCTGCTCGCCCAGTTCCACCGCATCGTCCCACGAGGTCTTCGCTGCGGCGTAGAGATCGGTCGGGACGTTGCGGGCGTTCACGTCGCGCATGGCGTCGCGATGCTTGCGCATCACGCGCAGGAACGGCTCCCGGTTCTTCTCGTAGCCGGAGAAGGGCCCCCCGTGATCGCGCGCAATGCGGGCCGACTGCGCATACGCCTCGCCGGTCATCAGCGCGGTGAGAGCCGCCGCGTAGTCACGTCCGGTGTCGCCGTCGTACGGCAGGCCGCGCGACATGAGCAGCGCGCCCAGGTTTGCGTAGCCAAGGCCCAGCGGACGGTAGGCGACGCTGTTCTTCTCGATCGCCGGCGACGGATAGCTCGCGTTGTCGACGATGATCTCCTGCGCCGTGATGAGGGTGCGGATGGCGGCCTTGTAGGCCACGGTGTCGAACTCGCCATCGTCCTTCACGAACTTCATCAGGTTGATCGACGCCAGGTTGCAGGCCGAGTCGTTCAGGAACATGTACTCGGAGCACGGGTTGCTGCCGTGGATCCGGTCGGTCTCCGGGCAGGTGTGCCACTCGTTGATGGTGGTGTCGAACTGCATGCCCGGGTCGCCGCAGATATGCGTGCCTTCGGAGATGAGCCGCATCAGTTCCTGCGCGCGATAGGTGTCCATGACCGCGCCGTCCCGGACCGCCCGCGTTTCCCACGTCGAATCGTCCAGCACGGAACGCATGAACTCGTCGGTCACGCGCACGCTGTTGTTGGAGTTCTGGAAGAACACCGAGGAGTACGCCGGGCCCGTGAACGAGCCGTCGTAGCCCGCGTCGATGAGCGCCCACGCCTTCTTCTCTTCTTCCACCTTGCAGTTGATGAAATCGACGATGTCTGGATGGTCGGCGTTGAGAATGACCATCTTCGCAGCACGACGCGTCTTGCCGCCAGACTTGATGACCCCGGCAAAGGCGTCATAGCCCTTCATGAAGGAGACCGGGCCCGACGCAGTGCCGCCGCCGGCGAGCAGTTCCCGCGACGAACGGATGGGCGAGAGATTGGTACCGGTGCCGGAGCCGAACTTGAACAGCATGCCCTCGGTGCGTGCCAGCGACAGGATGGAGTCCATCGTGTCCTGCACCGAGTTGATGAAGCACGCCGAGCATTGCGGCGCCTTCTCGAAGCCGCAGTTGAACCACACGGGGCTGTTGAAGGCGGCCTTCTGGTAGACGAGGATGTGCTTCAGGTCGTCGCTGAACGCCTGAAGATCCTCCTCGGTGGCGAAGTACTTGTGACCACGCGCCCATTCGGTGATCGTCGTCACCACGCGGCCGATGAGCTGCTTGACGCTGCGCTCGCGCTCGGGTGCGCCGATCTGTCCGCGGAAATACTTCGAGACGACGATGTTGGTCGCCTGCTGCGACCACGTCTTCGGAATCTCCACGTCGCGCTGCTCGAAGACCACCTCACCGCGTTCGTTGCCGATCACCGCCGCACGCAGTTCCCATTCGACTTCATCGAACGGATCGACGCCAGCTTCTGTGAAGAATCGGGGAAACGTGAGCCCGGGCATTGTCGCGCTGATCTTCTTCGCCCGCGGTTTTTCCGTTTCGATGAAAGCCGTCACCGGTGACGACCCACTCGACTCCACCGTCTGCTGACCGGCACTCGCGGCCTGGTAGGCAGCGCCTTCTTTCATAGTCCTGCTCCGTTTGCTCCGGGGTTCCCGGATCAAGCGATCGAGCACCCCGCCCCAGGGTGCGACCGACTTTGTGAATTTTTTGAAGCCGCGGTAGAAAACCTGCTTCGACCCTCTGCTGACAGGCCCCACAGGAAGCTGGGATGCTCCCGCGAAGGCTTGCCCCTGCTCTCCGTCAGGCGTTTCAATATGCGCCCGCGTTACACCATTGTCAAGCGCGGACCTACCATATATTGTGCTTTTCTTTTAGGGCACTCGCAAGATGTGGACACGTGTGCAAAACGCTGTCAAACGCGCTGAAAGCGATGACGCGACCTGTCGAATGCTGATCGCCCGCCAGGAGGCCGCGGTTCGCCAGCGGTACGTGGCGGGTGGGAGGTGTCCTTCAGGACGCCTCCCGTGGCACAGGCGGGGCGAATGGAGGTTGTTTGCCCTCCCGCAGAATGCGAGAGGAACGAGGTTGCCTCGAGTGGAGCAATGCGGGTGCCACGGCCGCCGATGCGCGATTTCGGCCTGTTTTGGTCGAGTCGATCGAAAAGCGTGATGAAAACGGGTTCCACCCATGAACAGTTGCGCTGCACAGTGGGTAACTGGGAGCGACGTCTGCGCGTATCAGGCCTTCACGCGACCGTCGACCGGGTGGATTGTCAGCGGCCGAGTAGTTGAGCAGCCAGCGCGGCAGCTTTGTCCGCGAGGTTGTTCGCAAAGACGAGGTTGCGGGCCCGCAGAGCGTCCTCGGCCTGGGTCGCGAAGCGCTTGGCCGTGTCGTACTGGTTACGCGCGTCGGCGTTCAGTGCCTGGTAATTGACCCGGTTCAGATCGTTCTGCGCCTGCGCGACCAGAATCCGGATGCGCCGCTCAACTTCTCCCTCCCGCTGTGTCGGAGTGGTCTGAAGCGTGGTGGGCGGGAGTGGCTTGGGCGGCTCCTCCGCTGGCCGCGGCGGCTCGGACGCGCTCTGCTCAACGCGTGGCGGCTCGGCGGGGCGGGGTGTCTCGGTGCGCTGCGCGGGAACGGGGCGGGGCCGGATGTTCGAGGTCGGTTCGTCCGGGAGCGAGACTACCGACGGTCGGCTGCGGAGCGCTCGCCTCGACCACGCGTGGCGGTGCGGCAGGCATGTCGAGCGGCGGCAACTCGACGACCGATTTTGGCTTTCCGTGCGCGCACGAGGCCGTGCTCACCGCGATCCATGCGCAGAAGCACGCGTACGCACAATGCCGGGCTACGGACCGTTCCGTCCGCCGCCTTCCGCCGTCCGTCCCTTTCTGCAATATGTGCGCTGCTGGCATTACGCGTCCTTACTTGCGATGCGGGGCAGCAGGATCGTGAAGGTCGTGCCTTTGCCTGGCGTCGACTGTACCTTCAATCTCGCCATCGTGCATTTGCACCGTACGGTAGACCATCGAGAGCCCGATTCCGCTGCCGCTCTCCTTCGTCGTGAAGTACAGGTCGAAAATCCGCTGAAGGTGTTCCGGCCTGATGCCCACACCGGTATCGGCCACCGTGATTTTCGCGCGCCTTCCCCGTATGGACTCACACACGAAGGCGCAGCGTTCCGCCCTCGGGCATGGCCTGGCAGGCGTTCAACGCCAGGTTGAGGATGGCCTGCCTCAGCATCGGCGGATCGCCGTTGACCTCGGGCGCCGCACTGGCCTCGACGACGATGTGGACGCGGCGGTGCTCGGCTTCGCGGAGCGACAATCGGCACCACCTCGTTGATGAGGTCGGCCAGGTTCACCGGCTGCAGCTTCAGGTCTTCGGGGCGGGTGAACTTCAGGAAGCCCTGCACCACTTCGTCGAGCCGGCGGATTTCTCGAGCGATGACGTCCACGTGTTCGAGCGCCTCAGGGGGAGGCCCGCCCGGGCTGGCGGTGTCGATGCCGAGCGGCCCGCGCCGCGCGTCGCGGGCCGACGCGAGCACCGACGGTGCGACGTACTGCCGCAATAGTTCCAGATGGATCATCATCGCGTTGAGCGGATTCTTCACCTCGTGGGCCACGCCGGCCGACAGACGACCGAGTGCCGCCAGCTTGCGCGAATACCGGATCGTGGATTCGACCTGGCTGAGATATTCGACGTTGCGCGCGATCAGCATCACGCCGACCAGATCGCCGGAGGCGTCGTTCACCGGGTGCGCAAGAAGGAGGCGCTCGCCGGGGTCGCCCCTGGGATCGCCGAAGCTCGCCGAGGTCGGGCCGCGCGACTGGCGGGTGCTCAACGTGTCCTCCGCCATCCGGCGCAGCGGGTGATCGAGCGCGACCAGGGCATCCAGCGTCACGCCAACAGCGACAGACGGCACGAGCGCGCGCATCGCGGGGTTGGCAAAGAGCACTCGGCCGCCCGGACCGACGATCGCCACCGCGTCTTCGAGGTGTTCGACAGCCGATTCGAGGTGCGCGACCTGCCCGGCCATCTGCGAACGGTCCGCGGCGATCTGCGCGCTGACGGTATTGAAGAAGGTGCCGAGTTCGCCGAATTCGTCCGCCTGTCCGAGATCCAGCCTGACGTCGGTCTCACCCTTGCCGAGACGGGTCAGGCCGCTGCGGATGACGTGAATCGGCCGGAGCAGCAGTTGCGACAGGACGGTGGCGCCAAACACCGCGACACCCAGCGCGAGCAACGCAGTGACGATCGCCGGACGCAGCGACAGGTTCAGGCCACGCCGGATGAGGAGCGTGGACACGCCGATGTGAATGGAGCCAATCGGCCGATCGTCGAGCAGCAGCGGCTGCGTGAAATCGAAGTTGCGTCCCTGGTCGCGATAGATCGTCGTCAACTGGCGGAACGACGATCGTGTCAACAGTTCGCCCAGGTCGGCGGCCTGCGGGACAGCGTGCCCTTCCTGCGACGGATCGGCGTGAGCGACCGCGGTGCCCTGCTCGTCGACAATCGCGGCGAACGTGACGTTGTTGTCGTAGAGGCTGGCCTCGAGGATGGATCGGAGTCCGGGGTCGGTACGCAGCAGCTGATAGGGATCCCCGGTGTCGGTCACCACTTCACGCGCCCGGTGGTAGATCGCGTTCGCCAGGAGTTCGGCGCGTGCACGGCTCTCGTCGAGGCTGACCTGCGCCAGGCGCGCCAGGTGCATCAGGCTGAGCACGACGACCACGGCGCCCACGATGATCGTGACGCCGAGGACCTGCTTGCCTTTGATGCCGAGACGCATTCAGTAATCCGGTGATGAGCAGAGCGCGATTGGCAGTTCGCAATGTGCGGGCACTCGGCGAGTCAGTTCTCGTCGGTTCGCCTCGGACGAAGGCGCAGCTTGTTCAACTTGTTGTGCAGCGTCTTCAGGCTGATACCAAGGATCTCGGCCGCTCGCGTCTTGTTGTCGCGCGTATGCTCGAGCGTCATCATGATCAGCCGACGTTCGGCCTCTTCGACGGTGGTGCCCGGCGCCAGCGCCACCTGCGGCTGGTGCTGCGGCAGCGGCTCGTTCAGCAGGGACGGCGGCAGGTGCCGCGGTTCGATGAACGGACCGGGCGCGAGGATCGTGGCGCGCTCGATCACGTTGCGCAGCTCGCGAACGTTGCCCGGCCAGTTGTACTGTTCGAGCATCCGCATCGCCTGCTGATCGACGCCGGCGATCGACTTCTGGTTGCGCGTGTTGAACTCGGTGACGAATGCCTGAATGAGCAGCGGCAAGTCGTCCTTCCGCTCGCGCAGCGGCGGCAGCGACAGCGCGAAGACGTTCAGGCGATAGAACAGATCCTCGCGCAGCCTGCCCTTCGCGACGGCATCGAGCGGGATCGATGTTGGTCGCGGCGATGACGCGCACGTCCACCGACTGCTCGTTCCTGCCGCCGAGCCGCCGGAAACGGCGCTCCTGCAGCACGCGCAGCAGCTTGACCTGCGTCGACGGGCGTCATCTCGCCGATCTCGTCGAGGAACAGCGTTCCCCGATCCGCCAGCTCGAAGCACCCCTGGCGCCGATCCGCGGCTCCCGTGAACGCGCCCTTCTCGTGGCCGAAAATCTCGCTTTCGAGCAGCGTCTCGGGAATGGCTGCGCAGTTGATCGCCACGAACGGAAAGGCCGCGCGCGGACTGAGTTGATGGATGGTCTGCGCCACCAGCTCCTTGCCGGTCCCCGATTCGCCGGTGATGAGAACGGACGCGCTCGTCGGCGCGGCCTGCTCGACGACCGAGTAGATCTTCCGCAGCTCGGGGCTGTTGCCGATCATCGTCCCGAAGGTACCGTGCTCGCGCAGCTGCCGGCGCAGCGCCTTGACTTCGCGCAGCGTCTCGAGCCGTTCGACGATTTTGTCGAGCAGGATCTTCAGCCGCTGAATGTCGACCGGCTTCGTGAGGTAGTCGTACGCGCCCTCCTTCATCGCCTCGACGGCGGTTTCAACGGTCCCCTGCGCGGTCAGCAGCAGCGTGGTCACGTCGGCGCCCTGCGACTGGAGCGCGCGCAACAACCCGAGTCCGTCGAGCCGCGGCATCACGAGGTCGGAGATCACGATCGCAGGCCGGAACGAGGTGACCTTCTCGAGCGCCTCTTCTCCGTCGCCAGCGGACTCCGCAAGGAAGCCCCAGCTGCGAACGAGTTGTTCAAGACCGACGCGGGCGGAATTATCGTCCTCGACGATGAGCACCCGTTCGGCAACGGCGTTGGGGGTGGCGATGGTCTCGCCGAGCAATGTCATTTTTACATTGTGAGCGCGGCCGGAGCACGGCGCAAGCTCATTACCTTTTCTTCTTAAGTTGTTGTGACTACGCCACCTCTGCAGCTGTAGACAGCCTTGCAGCTGGATCGAGCGGAGGGCGGAACCAGAACCTGTTGCAATCGCTGTGCTGGTTTTGGCGTGTCGGCGCGTCCGCGCGGCGGTGTGCCACGCGAATGACCGAGAGTGGCTGCTGATGATGGGAGCGAGATGAGACCGGGGTCTGACCCCGGCGGCGCAGAAACTGCGGTCCTGCACGGAATCCTCGTCGGTGCGGTACGCTTGATTCAATGCATTCGCGCGCGCCGGAGACAGACGACGCTGAATTGCCGGCGCCGCCGCAAACTCCCACCCTGACCGAGCGCGGCATCGCCCTCATCGAAGTCCTGCTCTGCTCGGATTACCCGACCCAGATTGCGCTCGCCGGGACGTTCGCCGCCTTCGGCTTCCGTCCGCAGAGCGGTGGCGCGCTGAGCCTGAGCTATGTGGCGACGCTCTCGCTGCTGGATACGGTCGCCCTCACGGCTCTCATCGTGTTCTTCCTTCGGGCCCGAGGAGAAAGCCCGCGCGAGGTGTTCTTCGGCGACAGATCGCTCGCCTCCGAAGCCTGGGCCGGCGTGCCGTTCCTGTTCGTCGCGTTTGGCATCGCCATGGTGGTGCTGCTCACGATCAGCGCGCTGGCGCCGTGGCTGCACACCGTCCCCCACAATCCGTTGCAGGATCTAGTGCGCACCCCCAGGGACGCGGCGCTTTTTGCGCTGGTGCTGATTCTGGCCGGCGGGGTACGCGAAGAGGTGCAGCGTGCCTTCCTGCTGCGTCGCTTCGAACGCTGGCTCGGCGGCGCGAAAGCTGGCCTGGCAATCACCAGCGTGGCCTTCGGAGCCGGGCATTTCATTCAGGGGGCTGACGCAGCCGTTGCTACAGCCGCGCTCGGAGCGTTCTGGGGCGCGGTGTATCTGCGACGGCGTTCCATCGGGGCGCCCGTGGTGAGCCACGCGGGGTTCAATCTCCTCCAGGTCGTGCAGTACCTGGCGATTCCACGCTGACCGGCGACTCATACAGGTCCACCACGTCCGATCGCCGCCGGAGTCCGGCTATCCACGCATCCATCATCGTCCGCTGCTCATCCGGCGTGTCGGCAACGAACCGCTGGTTGACGTAGGCGCGTATGCGCAAGTCCTCGCGCAGCAACTCGCGCACGAACCCGCGATCGACGCCGACCTGGGACAGCGTCGTCTCGAACGCCTCCGGTGTCGCGAACCGCGCCGCCACGAATTGGAGCGCGTCGTCGATAGCGGCCGCCGAAGGCTCGGGCGGCGCAAAGCGATTCACTTCGGCGAGCACCAGCGCGCGATCGATAAGCTGGGACAAGACCACGCGCACCGCATCTGGCGCATCGCGCACGTCAACGCGTCCGAGTGCCTGGGCTGCCCGGACATCGCTCAACGTGATCACGTCTCCGCTTGCGATCGCCAGCACACGGTCAATCACCTCAGCGGCCGCACAGACCCGCGGCGCTGAGACGATGGCCGTCGCCACGCCGATCACCGCGACGCTGATGACCGCAGCCATGCCATTCCGCATGTCAGAACGCCTCTCCGAACGTGATGAACCACTCGTTGGGTGTCTCCCCGTCGCGCTTCGGCACCTTGAATCCGAGATCCACGCGGAACGGGCCGACCGGCGACTTGTAGCGGAACCCGAACCCGAGCGCCGTTCGCAGTTCGGCAACGCGCACATCCGAGACGGTCTTGAACACGTTGCCGACGTCCGCGAAGCCGACCACCTTGACCCCACTCCGCAGCGGGACCCTCAGTTCGCCATTCAGCAGCAGCAGGCCGTTGCCGCCCAGTGGGAAGCCGCCAGGGTCGAGCGTGTCCGACTCGCGCGGCGGAGTGTGCTGGACGCCCAGCCGATCGAGCGCGAAACTCCGTACCGTCGTGTCCCCGCCGGCGAAGAAGCGTTCACTTGCCGGCAGCGCATTCGAGCCGGCGGCGCTTCCAATCGCCGCGCCAAGACGCGCGCTGGTCGCCACCACGAGGGCACGACGGCCGGCGATGGTCCGAAAGCTCTGCGCCGTGAAAAACGACTTGATGAATCCGACCTCCGAGCCGATGGCCCGTGCAGCCACCTGGCCATTCGCACTGAAGTACTGCCCGGTGCCGGGGTCGACGGGGTCGTCGCGCGTGTCCCGGATCATCGACGCCAGAAACGATGAGAGCCTGACCCTCGGAAACAGCCGATCGATGTCCGACTGGAGGGCCTCTTCGATGCTCTGGTTGAACACGCGGTTCCGCTGAATCTGGTAGCCGCCGCTGACGCTCACCGTGCGGGTCAGGCGCTTGGCGAGTTCGGCGCTCAGGCTCTGACGTGTGAAATTGAAACTGGAGCGTATCTGCTGCTCCACCGTCCCGGTAATCCGGAAGTCTGCATTGGATCCGAATGCCCGCGGCTCACGGAACTGGCCGACCACCCGGTACTCGGGGAATCCCCAGCCGCCGGCATCGACCACAGGGGGATCCTGGTTGGCGAACACTGGTGAATCGCGCGGGTGAAGACTGGTGCTCGTGAACAGGTTCACCGATCGATTGCTGCCAAACAGGTTGCGCCGGCCAATCTCGAACGAGGCGCGGGGTGCGAACTCGAACTTTTCCGACGCGACAGTCGGATCCTCTTCCGATCGGACGATGCGCGACCGTACTTCGAAGCCGCCGCCGTAGCCAACGGTAGTGAGTGGCGCTTCCTCGATCGTGACCAGCACATCGCGGCGGGATTCGTCCGCCCGTCCGAGCTGCGTGATTCGCGCCCGCTTGAACAGACCGAGCGTCGCGAGCCGGCGCTGGCTCTCGCTGATCGCCTCGAGCCCGAGCGGGTCGCCCGACTTGAAACGCAACTCCCGTTCAACAGTGGCCGTCTTGGTCCGTTCGTTGCCGACGATGAGGACGTGATCCACGAAGACGCGCGGCCCTTCTCGAACTACGAAGACGACGTCGGCCCGCTGGCCGTCCTCGCTCAGCCCCGGTCGCGTCTCAACCGAGGCGCTCTGGTATCCGAGGTTCGCGTATTGCAGCTGAATGGCGTCGACGTCGAGCGCCAGCCTCGCCGAGGAGTACGGCTGACCGGGCGCCAGCTTCATCACCGCCGTCAGCTCGTCCTCGGGCACCGACGCATTGCCTTCGATACGCACGGAGTTGACCACGGTCTGCAGGTTCTCGGTGACCTGGACCCGGATTGCCACCGGGACGTGCTGATCGGTCGCCGCAGGACGCGGCTCGACGGTGACCTCGGCGCGCGCGGCTGCAAATCCCAGCCGATGATAGGCGTCTTCGATTTGCGCCAGGTCCGCGTCGAGTGCGGCCGCCGAGAACGGCTGGCCCGCTCGCACGCGGAGCCGCGAGGAGAGATCGCTGGGCGCAACCGCCTCGCTGCCCACGATGTCGATCGCTTCAACGCGATACTGCCCGCCCTTGTGGAGGTTGAAGGTGATCACCAGTTCGCCGTTCTTCTGCTCGCGCGTGTGCGGCGCCGCGGCGTCGCGATAGCCCTGCGCGCGGAAGTACTCCTCGATCCGGTTGCTCGAATCCTCGAGCAGGTCCTCGTCCACCGACCCTTCGCGCGCGACCGGGACGAGTTCCTCACGACGGTCCGCGGGAACGGGGTCGCCCGCAAAGACGACACGCACCAGCGGACCCTGGGCGACCGTCAGGGTCAGAGTGACAGCCCGGTCCTGATCACTGAGCGCGGCGCTCATCGACATCCGCGCTTCGTAGTACCCCTCCTTACGACGTGCGTCGAGGAACCGCTCGATTCGCTCGGTAAGCCGCTCGCGCTCGTAGGCCTGGCCCTGGCGGATATCGAGCCTGGACAGCAGGTCGGCGGTGGACATGCCGGCCTCGCCTTCAACATTAACGCTCGCGAGCCTGGCGCGTGTGCCGGCCTCGACAGCCAGGGTCAGCACGGTCCGCTCCGGCGCATGCTGAATCTCGGTGCGGGGGGTCACGGTGGCACGCAGATAGCCTGCGTCCCGTACGGCCTGCTCGACAGCGGCCGCCATCTCCGGCGCACGCACCGCGCGCGGCGCCGGCCCGAAGCGCACCTCGAGCAGTTCCCGCAAGCGGCCTTCGGCAATGCCCGGCACCTCCGTGCCGGTGAATCCCACGCTCGTGACCGAGTGGAGCGGCACGAGTTCATAGACCAGCGTGACGCCGGCATCCGCCAGCGTCGCATTCGCCCGCACGTCTTCGTAGCGCGACAGACTGAACAGGTGCGTGACCGATTCGTGCACGGCGCGCATGGTCAGCGGCTGGCCCACGTGCGTTTCGATCAGCGCCAACACGCGCGGATCGGTGACGGCACGGCCCTCCGACTGCACCGCGACAGACACGACCGGCCGTCCGAGATAGTCCGCTACGTCGGCGCCTGCGGGCACGACGGCCGCCGGTACCGAGTAACGCAAGCAGCACCAGCAGCCGTGCACCAAACCGCGGCACGCCCATCAGAACGTGTGCCTCACCCGGAATTCGATCGCGTAGGTAGAGTCCTCGTTTCGCGACAGAATCCACGACAGGCGATCGCTCTCGTCATATTCGAGTAGCAGGATCTGGTCGTTCAGCGAGCTGCTCAGGCTGCGCGAGTAGGTGAGGTAGGCCCGATCGTTGATCCGCTTACCGATGGTGACGCGCGCCGACGGATTCAAGCGCCCGGTGGACTGGTTGTACGGGTCGATAAGCGACGGCGTGACCTGGAACGTATCCACGCCGAAGGTCTGCTCCACGACACGGCCCACCTCGGACGCCACAGGATTGGCCAGCAACTGGGTCGCGCGCGTCGTCAGGATATCGCGCTGCCGCTCGTTCGGATTCTGCAGCGCCCGCAACTCGGCGTCGCCGGGCCCCTGCGAGCGACGGACATCGCTGAAGAGCAGCGCAAGGACATCCGCGGCCGGCAGCGGCGGATCGGAGCTGAGTTCCGGCTGCAGGCGATCCATGGTGCCCACCGCGCGAACGATCACCTGATAGGTCTGCCCGGGGATTCGCACGCGCGTCTCGGCCTCGAAGTCGAAGAACGGCTCGATGCGCGTCGGGTTCGTGAAATCGATGTTGCCCCGCGTCACCAGATACCGGCGCCCTTCGAAGGTCACTTCACCGCGGTCGACCTCGGCCCGGCCGAACAGCACGGGTCGATCGTAGGTCCCGCGCAGTTGCAGATCTGCGCTGGCAACCAGACGCGCCAGGTTGTTCTCGATGCGCAGGCTTGACGGGACCAGCACCTCGAGATCGAAGCGCAACGGTACAGCGCTGGCGGCCGGAGCCGGCGCCACCTGCTCCGATCCCGATCGCCCGGCTCCGAAGTCCAGGAGGCCGGCGCTGGGGTCGATCCGGCGGGTCCAGGTGGCCTGCTTCACGCGCACCGTGCCGCCGAGCGTGGGCGCCTGGACGTTTCCGCGCAGCGAGAGGTCGGCGTCCACGGTCGACCTGATCCCTTCCGGGTAGCGCAGGTGCATGTCCTCGCCGCGAACCGTGACGTTCAACTCGCCAGGAAGATAGCCATCGAGACCGACACGACCGCCGAACTGCACCCGTCCGCCGCCCATCGTCGCAGTGATGTCATCGAGACGAATGCCACGCGAGTCGAAGCGGACGGCCCCGTTGATGGAATCGAGCGAGTTGGGCAGCGAGAAGTGCCGCACGCGGCCGTCGGTGATGACTGCGCTGCCGCTGAATACCGGCTCGTACATCGGTCCGTCGACCGCGGCGGTCAACGTGGCGCGGCCGGCGCCGCGGACATCGCGCATGAAGCCCTGCAGCAGGCCGAGGTTCGCATCGCCGTTCGCGCGCAGCGCGACCCGCTCCTCGGCGAGCGACACGGAACCGCCGATCGACAGCTGCGTCTGATCTCCCTCCAGCTGGAAGTCCTCAACCTTGACGACTCGCTGGTCCATCGTCAGACGAATCGGACGGGGAATCCTGATGCCGTAGTCGAACAGCGTCATCTCCAGACGGTCGACAGTAGCTTCGACCTTCATCTGGTTCAGGTTTTCGAGGCGACCACCGAGCCGAATCGTGCCGCTCGCAACCGCGGTCGTGTACGACGACAGCTTCGGGACGAACAGCCGGACATAGGGATCGAGAGGACTGTCGTGGAATCGGAACGTCAGGTCGGCGTCGTATCCAGGTTGGAGCGAAATCCGCCCGGTGCCGGTGAGCGCGAGCTTTTCCGACGACGCCTCGATCTCGCCGCTGACATCGGTGCCGCGCAGCGCAAGCGTTCCGGTGACGAGGCCGACCGACTCCTGCCCCACCGCCAGGCTGTTCATCCGGAAGCGCACGTCGTACCGCGGATCGTCGAACGTGCTGCTCCCGGCCGCCGTGAAATCGATGAGCCCTGACGGTTGCGCCGTCGGATACGCAAACGCGGCGATGCGCTCCGCGGGAATGCGCCGGCCGTCCACGTCGAAAGAGTAGGTGCCGTCCCATCCAACGTAGGCGGCGCCCGTGACGACGCCGGTGGCCTTGGCCAGGTTCAGGCTGTCCATGCGCACGCCACGACCGTCGAAGCGCAGGGCCGCGGTCGCCTTCTGGAACGGTTCGCCGTAGGCGACCCCGTCGTCGATCGTCATCGCGCCGAACCCGAGCGGCGCCTGGTACTGCCCTGTCAGGTGGAACTCTCCGCCCAGCTTGCCAGAGACCGGCCAGGTGTCGAGTTCGAACGCGTGCCTGAGGCTGTCCAGGTCCCGCCCGCTCATCCTGACGCGTGCGTTGATCTCCTCACCGCCATCGCCGCGCGGATATCCGAGCGAGTACAAACCTTCGGCGCGGATCTCCGAATCACCTTTACGGATGACACCGTCGGTCACCGTGACGTAGCTGTTCTCGATGACGATGTTCGCGGACCCATCGCCCCACAGCGTGTCCCACGCGCGCAGGTCTTCGCCCGTGAACACGCCTTCGACGCGCGGTTTCCTGAAGGGTCCGGTCATGCCACCGTCGAACTCCCCTCGTCCGCCGAACGCGACCGGGCCGGTTCGCGCGCCGAAGTTGGTCATGATGCCCGCAAGGACCTGATCGCTCTCCTGCCAGTCGGCGCTGGTCACGTGAAACCGGAACGATGCGTCATTCGCCCAGGCAGTCTGCCCCTCGAACGAAACGTGGGTCTTCTCAGTTGCGAACTGACCGCTCCTGATCGTGACCGTGTCAGGACCGAACGTGTAGGATGCCTGCGCCGCAATCGGCAGGTGGGCCGGAAGCGGCATGGGCAGAAAGGGTCCCCACTCGTGCCGCGTATGATTCGGGTCGGCCGCACGGGCGGCGTCGAGCGACGCCAGCATGGGCAACGCGCCCGCAGGAGCCGCGACCGCAAAATGCCCGCTGCCGCGATGCTCCGTGAAGCGGCCCATCGGCCACTCGAGCAGGTTGCGCCCGGTGGCGCGGCCGGCGAAGCGCACCCCGGCGAACCCATAGAAGTCCGTCAACTCCGCGACGTCGACACCGTTATACGCGACCTCAAAGCGACCAGTCGGCTTCGTTGGCTCACCGAGTGGCGCAATCCCGAAGGTGAAGGTTGCATTGCCGCCAGCGAACCGCGACCCGGCATTGAGGACCTCGAACGCCTTGCGATTCCAGTGCAGGGAGCCATAGAGTGACGGGAATCGGTAGTCGTACACGCCTGCGACGTCGGACGTGAAATCGCCGACGAGATCGTAGCCGCCCTTGAACAGACGGAACGTCCCCGCGAAGTCACCCGCACCAGTGACCGGCCACTTCTCGTCCTTGAAGAAGAGCTCACGCATCCGCCGGAAATCGACGCGCGACTGCACCTGGTACGTCATCTCCGGAAATTTGTCGAAATCGAGACTGCCCTGCGCGCGGCTGACGGCACCGTCGGTGGTCATCTCGACCGGATCCAGAAACAGCTTCGGACCGTCGATGCGAAACTGCGCCTTGAAGTCGGCCCACATCGGCACGTACTTCTGGACGCTGACGACACCGCCATGAAATGTCGCGACCCCGTGATAGCCGCCGACGTTGCTGATGTTGATGTCGATGTTCGGCGCGAGGATGCTCCACGGCGCCTCGTGGTCCTCGTAGGCAAACTGCCCATTGAACGCGTGCACGTACTTCACGGTCGTCGTGAACCGCTGCGGCCCGGGCGGACGCGCCGTATTTCTGCGGATGCGGACGAAGTTGTCTTCGCCCGGCCACTTCTCGACGAGCATCTGCCAGTCGCTGAGCTCGACCGAGGTGACGATGAACTCCGGCTTGCGCTGAAACGCTTTGGCCCAGTCGAGTGAAATCGACAACTTCTTCGCGACGAAGAACGGCCGCTGGTCCGGTCTCAACCCTTCGATGGAAAAGTCGTCGACCTCGAAGCGCCCACGCGCGACCCGGATCGAGAGTCCGCCGATATGGATAGGGCGCTTGATCTGATTGGCACCCTGTCGCTCTGCCAGTTCGCGAATGGACGGGCCGAGGTCGATGCGAAGAGAGACGAAGATGGCGATCGCCAGGATGGCGATGGTGGTCGCCACGGCAATGCCGACGTAGCGGAGAAACCTGAGGCTGCGGAGTCTGGAAAGCAGTGACACGTGCTTACGAGGGCGTGATGATCGCGAGCAGCATGCCGGCCTCGACCGACTGTCCTTCCTGCACCAGCACGTCGGCGACTGTGCCGTCTCGCAGCGCCCGGAGTTCGTTTTCCATCTTCATGGCTTCAATGACGACGACTGGCTGGCGTTCATGAACAGTCTGACCTGGCGTGGCAAGGATCCGCACGATCTTGCCGGGCATCGGCGCGACCAGCCGCTGCGGACCCGATCCACGCTGCGCGCCATCGTCCGCACGCCCCCAGCGCCGTCGCGTATTGAGCCCGACCACCAGCGGCAGCGGGCCGATCCCAAACACGGACTGACCAGTCAGCGGATCGCTCGCAATGGTGATTTCGTAGCTGTCTACCCGCTTCGGGGCGGCGCCGGGCACCTGCGTCGGTTGTGCACCCGCTCGGGCATCGTTCGACACCTGCGCCGCGAAGTCCCCGGCGGGATGACGGCGCTCAGAACCCTTCTCCGGGGTCAGATCGAGATCGCGATCGATTAGCAGCGACAAGGTGTGGTGTCCCACCCTGGCGACGTCAACCGTCCACCGCCGCTCGCCTACGCCGACGACAAAGTGATCGCCGTGGCGATTCACCGTGACCGTTCTGATGTGCCCGTTCACTTCAAGTTCGTACTGCACGCCTATCGCAGCCCTTCATTGCGTCCGCGCATCTTCCATCCCGCGGCTGCCGCGTATCCGCCGTCCGCAGCGGCGGAAGCTGGACGGGCATCGGGCGCGGGTCGCGTTGCGGAGGACAGCGCGGCCTGCAGCGCTCCGGCGACCAGTGCGAGTTCCTCGGCGCTCTCATCAGGCTCCACAAACGGTCGACCGTTGCGCGACGCGAGAATTTCGTCGAGATAGGTCGTGTGAAAGGCACCGCTGAGGAACTCGGGCTGCGCGAACAGCCATGTGAAGAACGGGACCGTGGTCTTGATCCCGGTGACCACGTACTCGCCGAGCGCCCGCTGCATGCGTGCGATAGCCATCGGCCGGTCCTCGGCCCAGGCAATGAGTTTCGAGATGAGCGGATCGTAGAAGATCGGCACGTCGAGGCCGGCCGTCGCGCCGCTGTCGTCGCGGATTCCGGGCCCGGCAGGGACGCGAAGGTGCTGGATGCGGCCGGGTGACGGCAGAAACCCGTTGTCCGGATCCTCCGCGTAGATGCGGCACTCGACGGCGTGCCCGTGCGGCTGCAGCAACCGCTGCGCGTCCAGCGTGAGCCGCTCTCCCGCAGCGATGCGCATCTGCCACCGGACGAGATCCACCCCGGTCACCATCTCGGTCACCGGGTGCTCCACCTGGAGCCGCGTGTTCATTTCGAGGAAGTAGAACGCGCCGTTCTCGTCGAGCAGGAATTCGATCGTGCCAGCGTTGGTGTATCCGACCGAGCGGGCGACCTTCGCCGCCGCGGTCGTGATCGCGTCGCGGAGCTCTGGCGTGACTGCGAGCGATGGTGTTTCCTCGACCACCTTCTGATGACGGCGTTGAATGGAACACTCCCGTTCGACAAACGGAAGCACCGTCCCGAAGTGATCGCCAAGCAGCTGCACCTCGATATGGCGCGGACGCGGGATGCGTCGCTCGAGGTAGACGGCTGCGTCGCCAAAGGCGGCGCCGGCTTCGGAGCGGGCCGCACGCACCGCGTCCACCAGGTCGGCGGCGCTCGTCACCGTCCGCATGCCCTTGCCCCCGCCACCAGCCACGGCCTTTACCAGCAACGGGTACCCAATGGTCGCGGCGGTTCGCGCAATATCCGCATCCGACACGTCGCTGCCCAGCGGCTCGGCTGTGCCAGGCACGACCGGCACACCAGCACGCACTGCCGCATCGCGCGCCGCGGTCTTGTTACCCATCAGCGCCACTGCCTCAGGCGAGGGACCGATGAAGACAAGACCGGCATCCCGGACCGCCGCGGCGAACTCTTCATTCTCGGCGAGGAAGCCATAGCCCGGATGAACCGCATCCGCGCCCGCTCGCTTCGCGACATCGAGAATGCGATCGATGCGCAGGTAGCTGTCGCGAGGGGCGCTCGGCCCGATCGGGTAGGCCTCGTCCGCATACCGCACGTGTAACGCGGCGCGGTCGCATTCGGAGTACACGGCGACCGGCGAGATCTGCATCTCGCGACACGCGCGGATGATGCGGACGGCTATCTCGCCACGGTTGGCGATGAGGACTTTGTGCACGGGACGGCTTGAACGTTTCGGCAGCTAACTATTCTAGCACCGGGACTTACGCGCGAACTTGCTAATTGGCTTCCACGTATCAGAGCGGGATGTTCCCATGCTTCTTCGGCGGATTGCGATCGCATTTGTTCTCGAGATTCCTGAGCGCGGCGATGAGCTTGCGCCTCGTCTCGCGCGGGCGGATCACCTCATCGATGAATCCTCGTGACGCCGCGACATAGGGATTGGCAAACTTCGCACGAAATTCCGAAACCTTCTCGGCGCGCGCGGCGATCGCATCGGCCGCAGCCTCGAGTTCCCGTTTGTAGAGGATGTTCACGGCGCCTTCCGGTCCCATCACGGCGAGCTCGGCGGTCGGCCACGCGTAGTTGAAATCGGTCCGAATGTGTTTGCTCGACATGACGCAGTACGCGCCGCCATAGGCTTTGCGCGTGATGACGGTCACCTTCGGCACCGTCGCTTCTGCGAACGCGTACAGCAGCTTCGCGCCGTGCCTGATGATGCCGCCGTATTCCTGCACGGTGCCCGGCAGGAACCCCGGCACATCCTCGAAAGTGACGATCGGAATGTTGAACGCGTCGCAGAAGCGCACGAACCGCGCGCCCTTCACCGACGCGTTGATGTCGAGGGTGCCGGCCAGCACCGCCGGCTGATTCGCCACGATGCCGACCGGACGGCCGTCGATTCGAGCGAAGCCGACGATGATGTTCCTGGCGTAGTGCTGATGGACCTCGAGAAAATAGCGTTCGTCGGCGATCTCGTGAATCAGGTCGAGCATGTCGTACGGCTGATTCGGCGAGGCGGGGACAATCGACTCGAGCGCTTCGATGTCCCGGTCGGGATCGTCGGCTGGCGCCCGCCGCGGCGGATCGTCGACGTTGTTGGACGGCAGGAACGAGAGCAGTTCGCGGATCAGCCCCAGGCATTCCCGATCGTCGTTCACCGCGAAATGCGCGACCCCGCTGGTGGCGTTGTGCGTCATCGCGCCGCCGAGTTCCTCTTTGGTCACGTCTTCATGCGTCACGGTGCGGATGACGTCAGGACCGGTGACGAACATGTAGCTGGTGTTCTTGACCATGACGTTGAAGTCCGTAATGGCCGGCGAGTAGACCGCGCCGCCGGCGCACGGCCCCATGATCGCCGAGATCTGCGGCACGACGCCCGACGCCAGCGTGTTGCGCAGGAAAATGTCGGCGTAGCCGCCGAGCGACATCACGCCTTCCTGAATGCGCGCACCGCCCGAGTCGTTGAGGCCGACGACCGGCGACCCGAGTTTCAGCGCCAGGTCCATGACCTTGCAGATTTTCGCGGCGTTCGTCTCCGACAGTGAGCCACCGAACACGGTGAAGTCCTGCGCAAACGCAAACACCTGGCGGCCGTCGATGAGGCCGTGCCCGGCGACGACGCCGTCACCGGGGACGATCTGGTCGGCCATACCGAAGTCCAGGCACCGGTGCGTGACGAGCTTGTCGACTTCTTCGAACGTGCCCGGATCGAAGAGCAGGTCGACCCGCTCCCGTGCGGTGAGCTTGCCGGCTTCGTGCTGGCGGCGCATGCGGTCTTCGCCGCCACCCAGCTCAGCGCGGCGATCGAGATCGTCGAGTACGGTTTTCGGGTCCATCGTGTCGGCCTGGCACTGGTCCTGACGTGGCCGCGGACTTCAGGTCCGCGGAGAGCTGATGCCGATGCCGCCGCGGACCTCGGATGCGCGCGCGACGTCCACACGGCTGCCTCGTTTACTTGCTCGCCGGGTACGCCTTCTCCCAGTCCTTCAGAAAACGCTCGAGCCCGATCGTCGTCAGGGGATGGTTGAACAGCTGATCGATCACGGCTGCCGGGCAGGTGCAGATGTCTGCGCCGATGCGCGCCGCGTCGATGATGTGAATCGGGCTGCGGCAGCTCGCGACCAGCACCTCGGTCGTGAACTCGTAGTTGTCGTAGATCTCGACGATCTCGCGGATCAGGTCCATCCCAGTGGTCCCGACGTCGTCCAGCCGGCCAACGAACGGGCTGACGAAGGTGGCCCCGGCCTTGGCGGCGAGCAGCGCCTGCGCGGCGGAAAACACCAGGGTCACATTGACCTTGATCCCCTCGCCCGACAGCGTCTTGCACGCGCGGATTCCGTCGCGGGTGAGCGGTACCTTCACGACCATGTGATCGTCGAGCTTCGCGATGTCGTGTCCCTGGCTCATCATGCCGTCGAAATCGGTCGCGACCACTTCACCGCTGACCGGTCCCTTCACGATGTCGCAGATCTTCTTCAGGTTCTCTTTGTAGTCGCCGGGTTCCTTCGCCAGCAACGTCGGGTTGGTCGTGACGCCATCGATGATGCCGATGGTGACGAGCGTCTGAATGTCCTTGATGTTGCCGCTGTCCACGAAGAGCTTCATAGGAGCCTCGCTTGAATTGCTGATGGCCAATTGCTAATCGCTGATTGAAGCCGCGCGCACAGACCGCGAATTTCCGCCGCCCAGCACGGACCGCCAGTTGTAGCCGCGCACCTCGAGGTGCGCCGCTCCATCGATATCGAGGCCGGCATTCGCCAGGCTGGCATTGCGCGGTCGGCCGCCAGTGATGGTCATGGTTCGCTGCTGACTGGATTGCTCAGTTCGCCGACCCCTTCAACGCGGACCGCCACCACGTCACCGGGAACGATCGCACCGACGCCCGACGGGGTGCCGGTCGAGATGATATCGCCGGGTTCGAGTGTCATCACGAAGGTGATGTACTCGATCAGGAACTCGATCGGAAAAATCAGGTTGCTGGTGCTGGAGTGCTGACGACGTTCGCCGTTGACGAACCCTTCGACGGTACGTGGCCCGCGCGAGCCGCCGACCTCGATGCACGGCCCGAACGGCGCGAAGGTGTCGAAGCCCTTCGCCCTGGTGTATTGCGTCTCCTTGTTCTGGATGTCGCGAGCGGTCACATCGTTCAGACAGGTGACGCCGAAGATGTAGTCCCACGCGTGAGCCTGGGTCACGCGGTGGGCCCGACGGCCGATCACCAGCGCCAGCTCCGACTCGTAGTGCACCAGTCCGATGCCGGGCGGAATCACGATCGGGGCGCCCGGATCCAGCACCGCACTGGGCGGCTTCATGAACAGCAGGGGTTCCGCCGGAAGCGCCTTCTTCATTTCCGCCGCGTGGTCGCGATAGTTCAGGCCGACACAGACCATCTTGGAGGGCTGCACAGGCGCGTGCACGGTGACAGCGGCAAGCCCCCCGTCGACTTCGCGGCCGGTCGCGAACCCGTCGAAGATGCCACCACTCGATGGCTGGGCGCGTCGGAGCAGGCCGTCTTCCTCGACCGCGAAGAACTGCTCACCGCCTCGTGACACTCGATACAGTCGCTGCATAGGATTTCCGGAATCTTACGTCACCTCGCCGTCTCGACGACGGGCATGGACGGAGCGCTGCGGTTACCGGCCTTGTCCACGGAAATCACCGCGTAGGTGACGCGCGCACCGGCTGGAACGGTGTCCCTGAAGTTCGTGTCAGCCATTGGTGCCGGGGTCACCGGTGTCAGTTGCGTGGCCGGCGCCACTGCGCGCAGCACGACGTAGCCGGCGAGATCCGGCTCGCGATTTGGCGTCCAGATCAGACTGATGGCGCCCTCGGACGCGACGCTCACGAGCCCCTCGGGAATGGCTGGCGCAAACGTGTCGTGGAGCGTCACGCACCGCGACAGCGACGGCGCGCTCTCGATACGCACGCCTTCGAGCGTCGCCACCGTGCGTACTTCGTAACACCGCTCCTTCTCCCATTCGATGGGAGCCGGATCGATGAAACGCGGCTCGCCGACAGGCGTCTTCGTCAGCGCGGGAGCATTCGGTTCGGCAGTCGTCAGCGCCGGAGCATTCGGTTCGGCGGGATATACGCTGTAGGCGAACGGCGACGCACCGCCCGCGTCAACCGGCGTCCAGGACACGGTGACCGCTTCTTCGTCATACGACACCAATGGCTGGCCGGGTGCCGGCGGCGGAGCCACCAGCGGAACGGCAATCCGATTCGACAGGACGCCGCGACGGCCGCGCGTGCTGAAGCCGACGACCACGTATGCGCGGTAGGCCGATTCATCCGCGTCGGCAGGAAGCGTTTCGCTGAATCGAGCGGTCGCGTTCTGATCGACCCCATCACCTTTGGGCGCAGGGGTCTCGGGCTCCGGCTCGTCGGGATCAGGGGGCTGGTTCACGGCGACGGTGCCAATGCGGGTACCACGCCGCACCACATCATCGGCGCTGACGGCGCTCGGAACCGTCCACGCAAAGATGTCGACGCGCGCGAGATCGGCGGGTGTGCTCCGATCGGTATTGGCGTTGGGGACGCGGAAGGTGAGATCGACCCGACTGTCGCGGCGCACGGCCGCAAAGTCAGCTGGCGGCGTCGGCAGGAGCACGAGCGGCGGAAGCGGAGGCCCTTTCTTTCCGCAGGAGATTGCCGCCAGCGACGCTGCCACGATCACCAGCAGGCCGGCCACGAAACGGCCCGCGATCACAGGATGTACCGGGAGAGGTCTTCGTTCTTGACGATCTCGGCCAGCATCCGCGACACGTACGCCTCGTCGATGGTCACGTCCTTCTCGATCAGGTCCGGTCCCTCGAACGAGATCTCGTCGAGCAGCTTCTCCATCACTGTATGCAGGCGCCGCGCGCCGATGTTCTCGGTGCGCTCGTTCACGATCGTGGCGAAATCGGCGATCTTGTTGATCGCATCGTCGGTGAACGTCAGCGTGATGCCTTCGGTGCCCATCAGCGCGGTGTACTGCTTCACAAGGGCGCTGCGCGGCTCGGTGAGGATTCGGACGAACTCCGCCTTGCCGAGCGCCTCGAGTTCCACACGGATCGGAAATCGGCCCTGCAATTCCGGAATCAGGTCGGACGGCTTCGCGACGTGAAACGCGCCGGCCGCGATGAACAGGATGTGATCGGTCCGCACCATCCCGTGCTTCGTATTGACGGTGGTCCCTTCCACGATGGGGAGGATGTCGCGCTGAACGCCTTCCCGGCTCACGTCAGGGCCTTGTCCGCCCTCCCGACCGGCGATTTTGTCAATCTCGTCCACGAAGATGATCCCGGACTGCTCGACCCGCTCCACCGCGCTCCGGGACACGCTCTCCATGTCGATCAGCTTCTGCTCCTCTTCCTGAGTCAGGTGCTGCAGCGCTTCGGGCACCTTCATCTTCCGCTTCCTGGTGCGACCGCCCTGGAAGAGGCCCTGCATCGTGTCGTTCAGGTTGATGCCGACTTCCTCGACCGAGGAGCCAGCAATGATTTCGAGCGACGGAAACGACTTCTCACGAACGTCGAGTTCCACGATGCGGGCATCGAGTCGACCGGCCCGCAGTTGCTCCCGGATGCGATCGCGCGTCTGCGGCTGCGAGTCCCGCGCGAGGTTCGGGTCTTCATCGGGGGCAATCGGCCGGGTCGGCGGCAGGAGGAGGTCCAGCAGGCGCTCCTCGGCATTCTGCTGCGCCTTCGCACGGACTTCCTCGATCCGCTCAGCGCGGATCATCTCGACGCCCAGTTCCACGAGATCGCGGACCATCGACTCGACGTCGCGTCCGACGTAACCGACCTCCGTGAATTTCGACGCCTCGACCTTGATGAACGGCGACTGCGCGAGCCGCGCCAGGCGACGCGCGATTTCCGTCTTGCCGACGCCGGTCGGGCCGATCATCAGGATGTTCTTCGGCGCAATCTCCTCGGCGAGGTCCTGCGGCAGCTTCTGACGGCGCGTGCGGTTGCGCAGGGCGATTGCCACAGCGCGCTTGGCCGCCGCCTGCCCGACCACGTGTTTGTCGAGTTCGGCGACGATCTGACGTGGCGTGAGCGATTCTTTCGCGGTCTGGGAGCTTTCGGGGAGCAGAATCGGCACGGGCCTACAGTTCTTCGACGACGATATTGGCGTTGGTGTAGATGCAGATCTCGCCGGCGATCTGCATCGATTTCTGGGCGATGGTTCTTGCGTCCAGGTCGGTGTTGGCTGCGAGCGCGCGGGCGGCGGAGAGCGCGTACGGACCGCCCGATCCAATCGCCACGATGCCATCGTCAGGCTCGATGAGATCGCCCGTGCCCGAGAGCAGGAACGTCGCGTTCTTGTCGAGCACGATCAGCATGGCTTCGAGTCGACGCAGGATTCGATCGCTGCGCCAGTCCTTGGCCAGTTCGACCACCGAGCGTTCGAGGTTGCCGCGATACTGCTCGAGTTTCGATTCGAAACGCGCAAAGAGCGCAAAGGAATCGGCGGCCGAGCCGGCAAACCCCGCGAGGATGCGGTCGTTATAGAGCCGCCGGATCTTCCGCGCGCTCTGCTTCATCACCGTCTGTCCGAACGTCACCTGACCATCGCCGGCGAGCACCGATTGGTCGCGATGCCTGACGGCGAGGATGGTTGTGCTGTGGAACATGGCGGTTTTCTGACTGTATCGGCCCGACGATCAGGGTGTCAAGAAAACGGGACGCCGTGGACTCGCATAAGGACACCGTAGCGGCGCATACTGCAAGGAGGACGTAAATCGGCTCATTTCGGCGAGATGCATCTGGCAGCGTGGTTGCTGCACCTCAGGTTGGAGTCCTTCCATGCAGACGAACTCACGCGACGCAATCGGCTCCTCACGATCCGTGGTGCGAGGCGTCATCACTGGTGTGGGGCTCGTCACAGCTCTTTTGCTGAGCCCCTGGCCGACCGACGCTCGTCCATCCGAGTGGTTCACGCGTGTGCCTCGGTCTGGCACGAGTGCCGCGCCTGGGTCCGACATCGCCGTGGACGAGGCGTCCGCACGCCTCTTTCGTCCGGGCCGTCCAGCAGTTCTGGAGCAGCACTCACGCGGGGGCGGCGGCGGTGGAGGTCAGGCGGTGCCGCGCGGCGGCTCCGGTGGCGGCGGGAGCAGCACCGGCGGGAGCGGTTCCAGTGGCGGGAGCGGATCGAGCGGCGGCAGCGGATCAGGAGGCGGCAGCGGTTCGAGCGGCAGCAGCGCCGGCTCCGGTGGCGCGCCGAGTGGGACGTCGAGTGGCGGAAGCGCGCGCACACGCAGCAGCGGCGGCGCCGATTCGGGAAGTGGCACCAGCAGCGGCACGGCAGCGGGCAGCAAGCCTCGCGACGGTCGTCCCGCTACAGGCACGGCGGTCGAACGCCCGCAGGGGCCACCGTATTACGGCGGTGGTGGAGACGGCTACTACGGCGGTTACTATCCCTGGGGCTGGGGAGGCATCGGAGTCGGCGCGTATTACGGCTACTACGATCCGTGGGGCTGGTACGATCCCTATCCAGCGCCGATTGCCAGCGGCGACGGCTCTGACGGTGGGCTCAAACTGAAGATCACTCCGAGCCAGGCCGAGGTGTACGTGGACGGCTACTTCGCGGGCACCGTGGATGATTACGACGGCCTGTTCCAGCGACTCCAGCTGCTGCCAGGACCGCACCGCATCGAGGTCCGGCTGGACGGGTATGAGCCGCTGTCGTTCGAAGTTCGCATCCAGCCCGATCAGACCATTACGTACAAGGGCAAGCTGCAGAAGCCGAACGCGACCGATTAGGTCCCAGCTACACCCGGACCAACGGTCGAAGACGCGTCACGCGCGCTGGCCAGGCCGTCCCGTCTGACCCCGGCGCATCCACCAGTAGACTGGAATGCCAAGCGCGATGACGGCCACGCCGGCCATCGACGGCTCGGGGTTCCGCCAGATTTCGTTTCCCACCATCAGCGCGCTCGCCACCACGAACACAGCGGGAGCGGCTGGGTAGCCCCAGGCCCGGAAAGGTCGGTCTGCGGACGGCTCGCGTCGACGCAGGACGAACAGCGCGGCCACGGCGATCCCGGAAAACAGAATCACCGCAAACCCGGTGTAGCTCACGAGCTGAGACAGCGATCCGCAGAGCACCAGAAACCCACTCCACGCGGCCTGCGCCATGATCGAGCTCACTGGCGCGCGGAATCGCGGGTGAATGCGTGCGGCAGGCGCGGCGAACAGGCCATCGCGCGCCATCGCGAAGTACACGCGTGGGCCGGCGAGCACCATCGCACTGATGCTCGCGGCGATGCTGACGATGGTGAACGCGGCGATGACATTACCAACTGTGAAGCCGAACAGCCGCTCTGCAACGGTGTCGATCAGCGTCCCCTTCACGCCGGCCAGCGCCGCAGCCGGAATGGCGTAGAGATAGATCGCGTTCAGACCAAGGTAGATCGCGATCACGGCAAGCGTGCCGAGACCCAGGGCAATCGGCACGTTGCGGCCGGGGGAACGGACCTCTTCCGCCACGTATGCCGCGGCGTTCCAGCCGGAGTAGGTGAACATCACCGGTACGAGCGCCAGAAGCACGCCCACCACGGTGGTGGCTCCGCCCGAGACCAGCTGAGAAGCCTGCCCATGACCGGCACCGAAGCCGATCGCCAGGAACGTGAGGATCGCCGCCACCTTCGCGCCGGCAAGGACGTTCTGGACGATACGGCCAGGGCCCAGCCCGCGTAGATGCACCAGGGTGATCATCAGGATCGCCGCCAGCGCCACGATCGATTTCGGTGACACGACGATCGGGATGAGCGGGAGCGGGATCGTCAGCAGCGGTGTCCCGTCACCGGCAAGCGGGGCGAAGCGCCCGATGTATTCCGCCAGTGCGACCGCGCTCGCCGCGATCGCGCCCGAAAACCCCGCGACGAACGAGGTCCAGCCGCTGAGAAACCCGGTGAGCGGGCCGAATGCCTCGCGCAGATACACGTACTCGCCCCCGGCCTTCGGGCGCAGCGCCGCCAGTTCCGCGTACGCCATCGCCCCGGCGAAGGCGAGCGCCCCGCCGAGGAACCAGACCAGAAGAATGCCTCGCGCACTGGGGACGAGTTGCGCGACGATGATCGGCGAGAAGAAGATGCCGCCCCCAATGACGTTCGAGACGACGATGGCGGCGGCGTCGATCGGACCGAGGCGGCGGTCCAGCGTGGAAGGTGCGTCGGTCGTCACGAGCGGAGCAGGTTACTGCGTGACCAGCTTGCGCTCGACCGGGAACTCGGCGATCAACGTCCATTGCGTCGAGCCGTACTTCGCGAAGACCTGGGCACGCGCGTCAACGAACTGCTTGTTGTCCAGCATCTGCTGCCTCGTCTCGGTGCCGGTGTAGCCAAGCTGCGATTTGACGCGGAGCACCTGAGAGGATGCGCCGGGACCCAGTCCTTCCGTACCGGTCACGCGAAGAAAACCGCTGCCCCACTCATCGTCCTCGCCGACGCG
This sequence comes from uncultured Acidobacteriota bacterium, assembly GCA_963697745.1. Lineage (GTDB taxonomy): Bacteria > Acidobacteriota > Vicinamibacteria > Vicinamibacterales > CAVVIG01 > CAVVIG01. Next base: position 77,090 of record CAVOPD010000005.1, read on the forward strand.
CCGGAAAATCACATTGGTTTGCAGCGTGGTAATGGCCTGGTCGGATGCGTTCTTGAACTTGAAGGCAATCGAGGGGACCAGCTTGTTCTGCCCGTTCACGACACCGAGGTCGGTCCACCCGGTCGTCGCGTCCTGCACCTGCAGGGCGGTCTTCAGGTCGATCTTCGGACCGCACGCGGCTGCGGCGACGGCCAGCAGGATGGCGAGGCAGAAGGTGGCGCGCATGCCGACATTCTAGAACACCCGCACCTGGATGCGGTTGCGCGCGTCCTGCGGCGACAGTTGCCCGCCGAGGAACGCGGTCAGGTCGGAGCCACGCACGCTGAGCACCACCGTACCGGCGTCGGTGTCGATCCCAAGGCGCGGTCGAGCGTCGCTGCGTCGTGCGGCCACCGTCAGCCATTCATCGGGACCGACGGCCAGGCTGCGACTGTGCTCCAGCATCGCGTCGATCAGCGCTTCCCGGATCTCGGTTCGATAGGCCTCGTCGGGGTTGTTCAGCACCGGGTCGTCGGCGGGGCGGGCGACAGTGCCCGCCGTACTCGCCGCGCCAGCGGCCGGGTCGGGTGCCGAGGCGCCGGTCTGGACGGCGGTCGCGGACGACGGGTCAGTTGCCAGGCTCGTCATCGGCGACACCTGGAGTTCCACGCGCTTGAGCGCCTGCTGCACATTCGAGTCAGTGCCGGGTGATTGCACGTAGGCGCGCAGCGTCCTCAGCGCCGCGTCCAGCCCGAGGTCGTTCTGGTCCAGTGTCCGGAAACTCCATGGCAGCGTGCCTTCGAGCGACGGCACCTCCACGTCGAAGAACACGCCGTAGCCGTCGAGGCGGAAGCCGCGGGCGCGGGCATTCTCGGTCAGCAGCATGTCGGCCGGCATGACCGCCTGCAGGTGATCGCGGATGACCGTCGCGCCGTGCTCGACCGCACCTTCCAGCAACCGCTCCATCTGCCCAATCTGATACCGTGCCTCGCGGACCCGTTGCTGCCCCCGGGCCGTGTCCGCGGACGGCGCGCTGCCGCGCGTCGCGATTCCGGCGCCTGGGCTACCGCTGGCCGTCACTCCGAGCATCAACGCCGCCGTTGCTGCTGCACTCACTCTCCACATCGCTGTCGCCCTCTTGGACCTGATCACGTGTCACCCTCGCTGCGTAGCTGGTTACTCGCGCTGCGATACGCGCTGCGCCAGGTTGTTCAGTTGCTGCTGCGTCCGCATCACTTCCACGCCGGTCCGACTCTGGATCAGTCCCAGGCTGCGATCGATCTTCACAAGGTCGGCCTGCCGTTGCGTCTGTGCGTCGCGCGCCACCTCGGCGACCCGGAGCGCCAGCTCGCGCTGCTGCCGCCGTTCGCTCTCCTGAATGAGTGCCCGCACCCGCTTCACCAGCGCCTCATCGTCAGCGGACAGGGACACGGCCGCGGGCTGCGCCTTCAGCTCCTCGATCAGTCTCTGCTCCACCGCGGCCAGCTCGGTGCGCCACGGTTCGCTCTCCGGTCGTGAGACCGCCATGGAAGCGGGCGCGATCTGCGGGCGCGGGTTCAGCCGCTGGTGCGGGACGCATCCAGCCGCTGCTGACCGAGAGCCCATCGCGAGAGTAGGTGACGTTGAGGTTGGCGAGCCCGAGTGACGCGGCGACGAGCAGCATCGCGGCCGCCGCCTGCATCCAGACCGGCGCCTCGCCGAGCGTGCGCCACCGTGCAGAGCGCGGCTGGGAGTCGACGAGCCGAAGCGCGGGGTGCGGCGGCGTCTGGCCGCCAACTCCGTGCGCCGACCTCCGGAGCGGCCCATGCGGTGAGCCCGTGCCGCACATCGGAGAGCGCATCGAGCTCGGTTCGACACGGCAGACACCCGGGCAGGTGCCGTTCGAAGGTGTCGCGAACCGACGGGATCGATGTCGTCGTAGAGATACGCAATCAGCACTTCGTCGCGCTGACCGTCGAAGGAACAGAAGGTGTCGTTCATCATGTCACGCCACTCGACCCGGGACTGCGGGCCAGCTCACGCCTGAGCACCGTCAGTCCCTGATACAACCTCGTCTTGACCGTGCTGAGCGGACAGCCGACGAGGTCTGCGATTTCCTGAAACGTCAGTCCGTGATATTCCTTGAGCACGATCGCTGTTCGCTGCTCCTCGGGTAACAGCGCCATCGCCTTTTCGACTCGACGGGTGAGGTCCTTGCGCGCGACCAGATCCTCGATGGATTCGGACGGTTCGGCGGAGACTGCCATCTCCATCAGATCCATGTCCTCGGGCAACTGGACCAGCGGCGCGCGACGCTCCTTGCGCGCCCAGTCGCGGCACAGATTCAGAGCAATTCGATACAGCCAGGAGGAGAACTTCGCCTCGCGGCGAAACTTCGGCAGCGCGCGAAACGCACGCAGGAAGGTTTCCTGGCAGACGTCCCGCGCGTCCTCCTCGCGGCCAATCGTCCGGTACGCCAGGGCGTAGATTGGCCGCTCCCATCGGAGGATGAGCTGATTGAAGCTGTCGTGATCGCCGCCAACGGATCTGGCGACGAGTTCTTCGTCCGTCGACGTCATGCGCTGCGCTGAACGCCCTTTCCGCTCACTGGATTAAGACGGCGGGGCGTGCCATTCGGCCGGTATGGCGCGGTTCTTTCTACGATCCTATCAGCAGGCGCGTGCGACGCTTATCAGCAGGCGTGTGCAACGCTGAACACCAGTCCGCTACGGATGGGTTGGAGTCGGATAGAATCCGGACATCCCTACTCCGCGGCAGCTGCAGTCTCGAAGTCCGTCGGTCCCTATGGAGCCAACCCTCAGCACGGCAGGTTTCGCCGTGCAGTCACTCTTATCGCTTCTGGCAGATGGCGGAGGTCGGACGGCCGCCGTGTCGCTGCTACATCAGCGGGCACTGCAGACAACCGGCGGCAGCCGTTCGCTGCTGTTCGAACCCAATCCGGCGAGTGGCGACCTGCAGGCCACGTCGGGCATCGGACTGGACGAACTGCCGAACGACGCATGGCGCCCGACGGGCGACGAAGCGACGTTCGTCTCGCACGCATTCGCCGGCCGGGCGGCGCTCGCGGTGGAGGACGTGGCCGACGTGCTGCCCTCATTGCATGCCCGACTCCGCACCGACAGCGCCATTCTCGTCCCGCTGGTGAGCGAGACGCGGCGGGTCGGCCTGCTCGCGATCGGGTTGCCGTCCGGCGCACACCTCGGCACTGTCGGCCTTGAGCGCAGCGACGTGCTGCCGGGTTTCGTCCTCGCCCTGGAACTGTCCCGGCTTCGGCAGCGGGAGGAATTCGAACGCGAGATCCGGGAACTGCTCGATCTGTTCTCCGAGCAGCTTGCCTCGACGCTGGACCTGTCGCGTGCGCTCGAACCGCTCTGCGTCTCCGCGACCCGCCTCTTCGCCGCCGGACCGCACGACCGTGTGGCTGCACGATCGCGAGTCGCGATCGCTCGTGCCGCTGGCGTCCTCCGAGGCGACCAACCCGTCGCGCGTGCAACGCGGTGCGCGCCGACGATCCCATAGCGCCAGCCGCCGCGGCATTACGCACGCAGCGGGCCGGACTCGCCTCGAGCCGCGCCGAACCGACAAGCGTGCTGACCGTCCCGTTGCGGGGATGCCGCCGTGCGCTCGGCACCGTGGTCTTCGAGGGTGTTCGGGTGGAGCCGGGCGACGACATCAGCGTGCTGAACCGCGCCGATGAACTCGGCAGGCAACTCTCGAGCGCCATCGAAACGGTGCAGCTGCTCGGTGTCGTCGGGGAGGCGCGCCGCGAACTCGAACAGCTGTTCGCCTCCATCGCGTTGCCGATTGTGGTGATCGACCCGCAGGGACTGATCGTCCGCGCCAACCAGGCATTCGCCACCGCGGTGCGGCGACCCGCCGAGTCATTGGCACAGCAACCGCTCGAGTCGTGCGTCGGTCCGGAGCTCGTCTCCTGGCTCGACGATCCGCAGCATGCACCAGGCGCCACTGCCGAGGGTGAGCTCACGGATTCGGTGCTCGGCGGTCCTTACGTCGTGACCGTCACCGACCTCGTGGCCGAGGACGGCAGCCATTCGGGCCGTGTGATCGTCGCGAAGCGTCTCTGACCCGTCGACGGACCGGCCTGCCACGTTTGAAGCGGGTCCACTGCGGCCGCGCGGACATGTTAAAATAAGTGTTTTCGCTGCAACATGATCCAGCTTTCAGAGCTCACAAAAACCTACGGCGATCGCGTCCTGTTCGATCACGTGACCTGGCAGATCACGGACCGCGAGCGGGTCGGCCTGTGCGGACCCAACGGCGCCGGCAAGACGACGCTCCTCAAGATGATGGCTGGGCTCGAGGAGCCCGACTCGGGCGCCATTCTCAAGCCGAACTCCTGCACGGTCGGCTATCTGCCGCAGGATGGGCTGACGCACGCGGGTCGGACGGTATTCGAGGAGACCAGCAGCGCCTTTGCGGATCTGCTCGCGATCAAGGCCGAGATGCACGCGCTCGAGGAACGCCTCGGCGACCCGTCCATTCCGGAGGCCGAGCATGACGCGATGCTCTCCCGCTACAGCGACCTCCAGGATCGGTTCCGGCTCAACGACGGCTACACCATCGAGCTGAAGACCGCGACCGTCCTTCAGGGGCTTGGCTTCAGCACGTCGGATTTCGAACGGCTGACCGAGACCTTTTCCGGAGGCTGGCAGATGCGGCTCGCGCTCGCAAAGCTGCTGCTGCGCCAACCCAATCTGCTGCTGCTCGACGAGCCGACGAATCACCTCGATCTCGAGGCGCGCAACTGGCTGGAGGAGTACCTCAATGCCTACCCGCACGCGGTGATCCTCGTCTCGCACGACCGGTTCTTCCTGGACGCCGTGGTGACGCGCATCGCCGACCTCACGCTTCGCACACTGACCGACTACGTCGGCAATTACAGCGATTACCTCGTGGCGCATGAAGCGCGCATTGAACAGATGCGCAAGGCCAAGCGCGAGCAGGACGAAGAGGTCGCTCGCGTGAAGATGTTTGTCGACCGCTTCCGCTACCAGGCGACGAAGGCCTCGCAGGTGCAGAGCCGCATCAAGATGCTGGAGAAGGTCGTCCCCATCGAGGTGCCGGCGGAACGCAAGAAGATCCACTTCACGTTTCCATCCTGCGGCAAGAGCGGACGCACGGTCCTCGAACTGACGCACGTACGCAAGGCGTACGGCGATCTGGTCGTCTTCAGCGATCTCAACCTGCACATCGAGCGCGGCGATCGCATCGCGCTGGTCGGGCACAACGGCGCGGGCAAGTCCACGCTGATGCGGATGCTCTCGGGCGAGGAGTTGCCGGATTCAGGAGAGCGCCTCGAGGGGCACAACCTCGTGATGCAGTACTTCGCGCAGGACGAGGCCACCCGCATGGACCCGAACCCGACGGTGCACGACACCCTGTCGTCGGGCTCGCCGATGCACATGGTGCCGATGATCCGGAACATCCTCGGCGGGTTCCTGTTCTCCGGTGACGACATCTACAAGAAGGTGCGCGTGCTCTCTGGAGGCGAACGCACCCGACTCGCCGTCGCTCGCATGCTGCTCCGGCCCTCGAACACATTGCTGCTCGACGAACCGACCAACCACCTCGATCTGGATTCCAAGGAAGTGCTGCTCGACGCGCTGGTCGACTACGGCGGGACGCTGGTATTCGTCTCCCACGATCGCTACTTCGTCGAGCGGCTCGCGACCAAGGTCATCGAAGTCGGCAACGGCGGTGTGCTCGTCTATCCAGGCACCTACAAGGAGTTCCTGTGGCACAAGGAACATCCCGACGTGCCGCAGCAGCAACCCGCAATCTCGCGCGAACCACGCGACGGCGCCACGTCGAAGGGTCCGCACGCCGCGAAACATCAGCAGCCCGCGAATGGCGGCCGCAAGAATGGCAAGGGGCAGCCGTCACAGGCAGCCATATCCGCCCCGACATCCGCGACGCCTTCGCAACCAGGTCGCGACGAGCGAAAACGCAGCGACGCCGAGGCACGCCGAAGGGCGCGCGCGGAGCAGGCACGCAGGTCGAGGGTCGATGCTCTTGAAACGCGCATCGCGGAGACCGAAGCAGCCATTCGGGAACTGGAAGTACGCATGGCCGCCCCCGGTTTCTATGACGATCGGGCGGCGTCCCAGAAGGCTGCCGACCAGCACCAGGCGCTCATGTGGACCGTTGGAGATCTCATGCACAAATGGGAACTCCTGCAAACAGACGCCGATCTCGCAGCCGCCACGGACGACTAACAGATCCGTAATTCGATTACGTTTCTGTTAACCTAAGGGACGAGCCGGCTTCTGCTCCCGCGCAAATTTCGAGGATTCCCGCACAATTCCGCACTGGACTGTGCGGGCATATCCCTTGCGCCGAGGTTCCGAGCCGTAGTGTATGCCCGCGACAACTCACAGATCCGCCGTCCGCCCGCGTAAACGCCCGTCCTTGACCGGAACGTCGACGGCATCGCCGTCGAGTGCTGACCAGGGCACCTTGCCGAACGATCGATTCTTCCGACACCTGGTCGGCAGCATGCGGAACGGCACGATTGCCATTCACCGGGACGGCACCCTCGCCCTGATCAACGACGAGGCGTATCGGATCTTCGCGCTCTCGCGGCGGGACGACGATGTGGGGCAGCGGTTCGGCGACCTGTTCAGCGATCGCCCGGAACTCGTTCGAGTGCTGTCCGGCGCATTCGAGTTGACGACGTTGCCCAATCGGGCGGAACTCCGTTTGAAGGACCTCGACCGCGTCATCGGATACACGCTGTCGCAGGTTCGCAACGACGCCGGGCTGGCCATCGGCGCCGTGCTGTTCTTCAAGGACCTGACGCACGTCGAGCAGATGGAAGAGCGCGAGCGCTTGCGCGATCGGCTCGCCTCGCTCGGCGAAATGGCCGCCGGGATTGCGCACGAACTCAAGAACCCGCTCGCGGGCATCGAGGTGATGGCGGGACTGCTCCGACGCCAGGTGCCGGATTCCCCGGACGCGCAGTCACTGCTCGCCGACATCCTGAGCGAGGCCAAGCTGGCCAACGCCATCGTCGTGGAGATGCTCGAATTCGTGCGGCCGATCCGGCTGCAGGTGGAGCGGACCGACATCACCCAGGTGCTTCAGCAGTCGGTCACCAATGCCGAAAGCAAGGTACCCCGCGGCGACATCATCGTCGAGATCGACGTGGCTGACGGGCTGCCTCCGCGTGGACGCCGATGCGAGCCAGTTATGCCAGGTGTTCAGCAACCTGCTGACCAACGCCTTCGAGGCGGTGAACGGCGCCGGACGCGTCGTCCTGCGAGCGTCGCTCGAAGCTGTCGAACAGGACCCGGGCTTCGCCGCTGACGCAGCGGAGCCGACACCGTCGATCGTGGTCGACGTGGCAGACAACGGCCCGGGGGTGCCCGCAGAACTGAGCGACCGAATCTTCAATCCCTTCTTCACGACCAAGGTCACCGGCTCCGGGCTGGGGCTGCCGATCGTCAGGAAGATCGTCGATGCGCACGATGGTCGGATCGATCTGAGCAGCGAGCCAGGGCACGGGACGCGCTTCAGGGTGACTTTGCCAGTGTCGTCGAAATCGAGCTGGTTCAAGAAATCGAGCTGGTTCAAATAGAGGGGCAACGCGTCATGGGCCGAATACTGATTGCAGACGATCACGATGCGCTGCGCCGCGGGCTCGCCCGCGGCCTCGCCGAAGCCGGACACGAGGTGGAGGAGGCATCGAACGGAAATGCGGCCATCGAGCGGCTGCACGACAGCCATTTCGACGTCGTGCTCAGCGATCTCAAGATGGGGGGCAGCGACGGCATGGACGTCCTGCGCACAACGCGGGCGCTGCATCCCACCACGGCGGTGATCCTGATGACCGCCTTCGGCTCGGTGAACACGGCGGTGGAGGCGATGAAGATCGGCGCCTTCGACTATGTGCAGAAGCCGTTCGAGATCGAGGAGATGGAGGTCAAGATCGAGAAGGCGCTGGAGGTGAACCGCCTGAAGCACGAACTCGAATACCTGCGCGGCACCCAGCAGGATATCTACGAGTTCGATCGCATCGTCGGCTCGAGCACGGCACTGCAGCGCGTGCTCGACATCGTGAAGAAGGTCGCCAAGAGCAACACGACCGTGCTGATCCGCGGCGAAACGGGAACCGGCAAGGAACTCATCGCCGGCGCGACACACCATAACTCGCTGCGCAGCGCGCGCAATTTCGTCAAAGTGAACTGCGCGGCGCTCCAGGAAAACCTGCTCGAATCCGAACTCTTCGGCCACGAGAAAGGGGCGTTCACGGGCGCGGACAAGCAGCGCATCGGCCGCTTCGAACAGGCCGACGGCGGCACGCTGTTTCTCGACGAAATCGGCGACATGAGCCCGAACACGCAGGCGAAGATCCTGCGCGTGCTCCAGGAGCATGAGTTCGAACGGCTGGGCGGGACGCGCACCCTTCGCGTCGACGTGCGGCTGATCGCCGCCACCAACCGGGATCTGCCGACGATGGTGCAGGCGGGACAGTTCCGCGAGGATCTCTACTATCGCCTCAATGTCGTCTCGATCGAGATGCCGCCACTGCGCGAGCGCAAGGACGACATCGTTCCGCTGGCGCACGCGTTCATCCGCCGCTTCGCGGGTGAGCTGAAGAAGAAAATCGAAGGTCTCGACCCCGATGCGCAGCGGCTGCTGATGCGCTACAACTGGCCGGGCAACATCCGGGAGTTGGAGAACACGATCGAACGCGCGATGCTCCTGGCGGAGGGGCGCGCCATCGCCTCCGACGACCTGCGCCTGGGCGAGGCACCTACGCCCGGCAGCGCACGCGAACACGCCGCCATCGTCCGGATTCCGCCCACAGGCGTGGCACTCGACGATGTGGAACGGTTTGCGTTGATCGAAGCGCTGAAGATGTCGAACTGGGTCCAGAAGGACGCGGCCGAACTGCTGTCGATCAGCCCGCGCGTGATCAACTACAAAATCAAGACGCTGGGCATCGAGTTCCCGCGCGGCCGGCGGGCGGCGCCGCTGAACCCGGTCGACTCCTCACTCGAGCCGCCAATCGCGGTGCTGTCGTAGCGCGCTTCCAGGTTCAGCGAGCGGCGGGCTTCGCTTTGCGAGACCTGCTGTCTCCTCGGGCCGGCGTGAGACAGGTCCGTCTCGCGCGGGGCAGCGGAAGCCTCGCGACCACCGCCGGTGGCTGCAGCTCTCGGGTGCGCCTTCTTGTACACGGCGAGCAGTTGCGCGGCGTTCACGTGGGTGTACCGTTGCGTCGTCCCCAGACGAGCGTGTCCCAGCAACTCCTGGATGGTCCTGAGGTCCGCACCGCGCTGCAGCAGGTGCGTCGCGAACGAGTGTCGAAGTGCATGCGGACTGACGCCGTCGCGCTCGGTGACCACAGCGTAGCGGCGAACGAGCCGATCAATGCTGCGCACGCTCAAGCGCCCGCCGCGGAAGTTCACGAACAGCGGTTCACGGCGGCCGCGCGACGCAGAGCGCTGATCGCGTGCACGCGAGCCCGGCACGCGCACGTCGGCGACACCGTTGCGGACGAGCAGTTCACGATCCTGCAGCCAGGCGCGAATAGTCGTGGCGGACGCCGTGTTGAACGGCACGAGCCGCTGCTTGCCGCCCTTGCCGAGGACCCGCACCATACGCCCGCTCAGGTTGACGTCCTCGAGGTCGAGGCCGGCGAGTTCGCTCAATCGCAATCCAGAGGCATAGAACAGCTCGAGAATCGCGTGATCGCGCCGCCCGAGCGGTTGTTCGTCGTCGGGCGCATCGAGCATGCGCGACATCTCGTCTTCGGAGAGATGCGCAGGCATCCGCACTTCGCGCTTCGGCGTAGCGATGAGCGAGCCGGGATCGGAGTCGACGATCCCTTCACGGCGCAGATAACGGACGAACGTGCGGATTGCCGCCAGCTTTCGCGCCGCCGTGGAGCGCGACTGCCCCTCGGCATGCAGGTGGGCCAGAAAGGCGCGAATGGCCGACCGATCGAGCGCATCCGGAGTCAATTCCCGGCGCTTGACGTCGGCTGCGGCCGCCACATGGCCGATGAACTGCGACAGATCGCTGTCGTAGGCGCGCACCGTGTGCGGAGACACGTTGCGATTGAGGGCGAGGAACCTGAGGAACTCCTTCAGGTGCTCGATCATGCCGCGCGGTCCCGCATCCAGTCGGCGAGGGCGTCGAGCGCCCGGTTTGCCATCGCGAGTTTGCGCTCCATCTTGCTTCGCGGCGGTTTCACCAGCGGCTCCATGATGCCGAAGGTGATATTGGACGGATCGTAGTGCGCCGGATCCGCATGCGACGCATAGTACGCCAATGCGCCGATGGCCGTGGTCCTTGGCGGCGCGGAGGTCGGCCGTCCGCTCGCGAGCGCTGCGGCGTTGAGTCCGGCAAGCAGCCCCGAGGCTGCCGATTCGACGTAGCCTTCCACTCCTGACATCTGTCCGGCGAAGAACACTGTCGGGTGCCGCCGCAACTGCCAGGTTTCCGTGAGCACGGTCGGGCCGTTCACGTAGGTGTTGCGGTGCACCATGCCGTAGCGCACGAACTCGGCGCTCTCGAGGCCGGGAATCATCCGCAGGACGCGCGCCTGTTCTCCCCACTTCAACTGGGTCTGGAAACCGACCAGGCTGAAGTGATCCGCGGCGAGATTGTCCTGGCGCAACTGCACGGCGGCGTACGGGCTGCGTCCCGTTCGCGGATCGGTGAGGCCCACTGGCTTCATCGGTCCGAAGCGCAGGGTGTCCACGCCACGATGGGCCATGACCTCGATGGGCAGGCACCCTTCGAAGAAGCGTTCCTTGTCGAAGTCGTGCACGGTGGCGGATTCCGCGTGCGTGAGCGCGTCGTAGAACCGCTCGTATTCGTCCCGCGTGAACGGGCAGTTCAGATAATCGCCTTCGCCATCGTCGATCCCGCAGCCAATCGCCGGACCTGCGCCTGCCGACCTGCCTGACCTGCTTGACGTTCCTGACCCGCCCGCCCTGCCCCACCCGCCGGATCTGCCTGACCCGCTTCAGGGTTGCCCCTGATGCTCCGATCCCACCGCGACTGGCGGAACACTTTCGTTCGATCGATCGTCTCGGCCAGCACGATCGGACTGATGGCGTCGTAGAAATACAAATGACCGCTGCCGACGAGACGGGCGATATCGACCGACAGCGCTTCACTGGTGAGCGGACCCGTCGCGACGATCACCGGGGCAGCAGCAGTCGACTCGGGAATCGACGTCACCTCCTCGCGTACGACGGTGATGAGTGGATGCGAGCTGATGGCGGCGGTGATCGCGTCGGCGAAGCGCTCCCGATCCACGGCGAGCGCCGCTCCCGCAGGCACGCGACTCTGTTCCGCTGCGCTGAGGACCAGCGAACCCAGGCGTCGCATCTCCTCCTTGAGGAGCCCGACGGCGTTATCGATCTTGTCTCCGCGGAAGGAGTTGCTGCAGACGAGTTCGGCGAGGCGGTCGGTCTTGTGCACCGCGGTGCTGCGCACCGGGCGCATTTCATACAGCGTGACCGGCAGGCCCGACGAGGCGACCTGCCAGGCGGCCTCGCATCCGGCAAGGCCGCCACCGACGATCCGGATCATGACGGCACGGCCACCTTCGGTGCACGCTTCGGCTTCACAGCCTTGGCGGCGGTCACGTCCTTCGCAGCCTTTGCGAGCTTGGCGACCGTTGCGGGTTTCGCCGCCTTCGACGCAGCCCTCCCGGCTGTCACCTTCTTCTTCGCGCGTCCGGCGGTCGACCGACCTCGCCCCTCGCGCGGCGGAGCCGATCGCCTCGCTTCGAGCAGATCGTTGGCTGCCTCCAGCGTCAGCGTCGTCGGATCGGTGCCTCTCGGCACGGACGCATTCGTTTCGCCGTCTGTCACGTACGGGCCGAAGCGGCCTTCGAGGACCTGGAGCGGCGCTCCCTCTGGACGTGCGATCGAGGCGATCACCTTCTTCGCCGCCTGACGACGGCGCGATTTCTTCGGTTCGGCGAACAGTTGCAATGCTCGCTCGAGGTCGACGGTGAAGAGTTCTTCCTCAGTCTCGAGGGAACGGAAATCGTCGCCATGCTTCACGTACGGACCGAACCGACCGAGCCCCGCGAGTACGGGATCGCCGCTTTCGGGATGGACCCCGAGGTCCCGCGGCAGTTGCAGCAGCCGCAGGGCTTCCTCGAGCGTGACCGACGACTCGGTCATGCCGCCGATCAGCGAGGAACGCCTGGGCTTCTCTTTCGAACCCTTGTCAGGCGTTTCGCCCAGCTGGACGTATGCGCCGAAGCGGCCGTGGATCGCGTACACGTTCTGACCGGTGGCCGGGTCCACGCCGAGCAGGCGCGGCCCTTCCGCCTTGGCCCGAATCAGCGTCATTGCCTTTTCGACGCTCAGATCTGCTGGAGCAAGATTGGGCGGGAGCGACGCTGTTTTCCCGGGACCGCCTTCACCAAGCTGGAGGAACGCACCGAAGCGGCCAATGCGCACCCGAATCAGGTCGCCCGATTCGGGATCGGTACCGACGTGGATCATCGGATAGTCCGCGAGTTCCTCCGCCTGCCGCGCGGCAACCTCGAGGCCGCGATGATTCAGGTCGCCCCGATAGAACTCCTCGATGAAGTGGAGCCATTCGCGTTCGCCGCGCGAGATCTGATCGAGGTCTTCCTCCATCTCCGCGGTGAACTCGAAATCCACCAGGTCGGCGAAGTGCGTGCTGAGAAGACTGCGTGACTGCAAACGCCGTGTAGCTGGGCACCAGCGCCTTGCCCTGGCGGAAGATGTAGCCGCGCCGCTCGATCGTCCCGATCGTTGCCGCGTAGGTGGACGGACGACCGATCCCGAGCCTCTCCAGTTCCTTGATCAGCGACGCTTCAGTGAAGCGCGCCGGTGGCGCCGTTTCATGCCGCTTCGATTCGAGGCCGAGCAGCGTCACGTCGCCGGCCTGCGTGGACGGGGTCGCGACAACGGCGGCACCCACCGTGAGCTTGGGCAGCACCGTCTCCTGGTCCTCGAGTTCGGCGGCCGGATCGTCGCTGCCTTCGACGTAGGCGCGGCGGAAGCCGGCGAACTCGATCGCTTTCCCCGATGCGGTGAACACCGCCGGTTCGCCGTTGACGCCCGAGCCGGTGATTTCGACCGTCGTGCGAAGCACGCGTGCGTCCACCATCTGTGACGCCATGGTCCGCTTCCAGATCAGTTCGTACAGGCGCATGTCGTCGCCGCTCAGCCCGGCGCGTGCCGGCGTCGCGGCGAAGTCGGCGGGACGAATCGCTTCGTGCGCCTCCTGTGCGTTCTTCACCTTGGTCGCATACCGTCGAGGACCTGAGTAATAGGTATCGCCGAACATCTCGCGAATCGCCGCGGCCGATTCGCCGAGCGCCTTCTCACTGAGCGTGGTCGAATCGGTCCGGTGGTAGGAGATGTGTCCGTCCTGAAACAGTCTCTGCGCGGCCTGCATCGTCCGCTCGGTGGAGAACCCGAGTTTCCGGCTGGCCTCCTGCGTCATCGTGGAGGTCGTGAACGGAGGAGCGGGACGCTCGAAGCCTGGCTTCTCCTCGACGGCCGTAACCGCCCACGGCAGGTTGGTCTGCAGGGCCTGCACCAGCGCCTCAGCGTCGCTGCCCGACACCACCCGGGTGTTCTTGCCGGTAAACCGGCCGTTCTCGTCGAAATCCTTGCCGGTGGCCACGCGGTCAGTGCCGAGACGTGCGAGCGTGGCGCCGAATTCACGCCCGTCTCCCATCAGCCGGGCCTCGAGATCCCAGTAGGTGGCAGCCGTGAACGCCATTCGTTCCTGTTCGCGATTCACGATCAGGCGAACAGCCACGCTCTGCACACGACCGGCGCTCAGGCCGGTCTGCACCTTCTTCCAGAGCACGGGGGACAGCGTGTACCCATACAGCCGGTCAAGGATGCGACGGCTTTCCTGCGCACGTACGAGGTTCTCGTTGACGTCGTGGGCGTCCTTGACGGCCTCCAGAATCGCGGCCTCGGTAATCTCGTGGAAGACGATGCGCTTGACCGGGACTTTCGGCTTCAGGACTTCTTTCAAGTGCCAGCTGATCGACTCGCCCTCGCGATCGGGGTCGGTCGCGAGGAACACTTCGCTCGCGTCCTTGAGCGCAGCCTTCAGCGCCTGGACGTGCTTCCGCTTGTCATTCGGCACGACGTAGTAGGGCTTGAAGTCGTTATCCGTGTCGACTCCGAGCCGGCCCCACTTCTTCTTCCGAATTTCATCGGGAATTTCGTCGGCCGACTCCGGCAGGTCTCGGACGTGCCCAAAGCTGGCCTGAATATCGAAATCCTTGCTATCCAGAAATCGCTGAATCGTCTTGGCCTTCGCCGGCGATTCCACGATCACGAGTGTTTTTGCCATCTGCCTGTCACCCTAACACGTTCTGTCAAACCGGACGAAACGGCCGCCCGGCTCTCGCCGGACTGCGCCGCCCAACTCCAACTGGAGCAATCGGGGCAGGAGTTCCACAACCGAAAGCCCGGATTTGGCCGATATTTCTTCGAGATCGGACGGCTCGCCGGGCGCGAGCGCCGCCACGATCAGGTCGGTAGGCGGTTGACTCGCTGCAGAGCCAGCCCGGGCCCGGTCTCCGGGTCCCAGACCCAGTTCCTCGATGATGTCCTCGGCCGTTTCGACGAGCCGGGCGCCGTCCCTGAGCAGCGCGTGCCCGCCACGGTTTCGTCCGCTCAGGACATTTCCGGGCACGGCGAGCACGTCGCGGCCCTGCTCGAGGGCGCACCGGGCGGTGATGAGCGACCCGCTCTTCTCCCCCGCCTCGATGACGACGACGGCCCGCGCCAGGCCACTGATGATGCGATTCCTGCGTGGAAAGAACACGGGACGCGGCGCCGTTCCTGGCATCAATTCGCTGACCAGCGCTCCAGGTCCGAGCGATCTCGGCTGCGAGCTTCGAATGTTCAGGCGGATACACGACGTCGGCTCCGCATCCAAGCACGGCGACCGTGACTCCGCCCGCCGCCAACGCGCCTCGATGCGCTGCCGAGTCCACTCCGCGTGCGAGCCCGCTGACCACGACAATGCCCCGGGCGGCGAGGTCGGCGCCCAGCCGCTCCGCAACGCTGAGCGCGTAAGAGGAGCCGGCGCGCGATCCGACAATTGCCACCGACACGGAGTCGAGAGCGCCGTCGCTCCCCATGATCCAGACGACGGGTGGCGGATCGACGATATGACTCAGCGACGCAGGGTACGCGGCGTCGCCGAGCACCAGTGCCCGCACTCCCGCCAGTTCCGCACGAGCAACGGCCTGACGCGCACGGTCCCGGGCCCAGGCCGGATCCGACCAGGCCGGGGGTCTGGGTCTGCCGCGAACGCCGTCGGCGCACTGCGAGAGCAGGATGTCGCTGGGTGACAGGCCCTGGCGCAACTGCTCGGCAACGGCACGCCAGCGCCAGACCGGGAGGAGTGAGAGGGCAACAAGGTCGGTCCGCGTGGGCATCGTCGTCTCCCGACGGCCGAGCCCACACAGCACAGGGTCAGACCGCCGCAGTTACGCGCGGAGCCCGACCGCAACCAGTATAACGTCCCCTGCTCCGACGCAAGGTAACGACTCTGGTGACGTTTCGTAAGTCCCCGGCGTCTTATCTGTGCAATCGGGCTGAATTTCCACGCGACTCGCGTGGCACATCGCTTGCTCGAATCAGGGTATTTGATGCGCTCCAAATCCCTTGCTTCGCTCGGATCCGTGTCGATATAGTGAAGCGAACCGACCACATGCTGATGCGCTCTCTCGTCTGCACGCTTTCCTTCGTGGCGCTGACGACGGCCCCTGCGTTTGCTGACGCGCGCGGCGAGGCGAAATCGCAGGTCGCTTTCGGCGTCGACGTTGCGCAGAAAGGGCTGTGGCGGGAAGCCATCTACCGGTGGCAGCGCGCGGCTGAAATCGATCCGACCTACGCCGCCGCTCTCAACAACCTGGCTGTGGCCTACGAGCACGAGGGACAGTTGGAGAAGGCGCGAGAGGCGTACGAGAAAGCCCTCGCCATCGAGCCCAACAACCTGCAGATTCGTCAGAACTACGAACTGTTCAAGGAAATCAATGACCGGACCGCTGCCGACAAGGACAAAGCCGTAGCCGCTGGCTCGGGATGTCTGGCGGCTGCCGTGGCCGCCTCGGTCATGGCGTGCGGGCCGGTGTCGTACGAAATCCCGATCGAAACTCCGATTCAACCCAAGCTGGACGTCTCCGCATTCCAGCGAGTGCTGATCGCCGGATTCGTCGCCGGTGGCACCGACGATGTGGACACGAATCAGGAGACGGTGCGGCTGTTGCGCAGCCAGCTCCGCTCGAAATCGTCGCTGCGGGTGATCGACGCCGACGCGATGCCCCTGCTCGAGATCGCCCAGGAGCAGAGCCGCTCTGGGGCCTGACGGCCGACGACACGCAGACGCTCGCCCGCGAAAGCGGCGCCACGCTGCAGAACGCCTCCGACGGAGGTCCTCGGCGGCGGCTGCCTCTTGCGCTCCCGGCGAAGATCCGCGAGGAGAAGGATCTCGAGCCCGTACGAGCGCTCTGTTCGCGAACACCTCGTACTGGAAGCGCATCGGCGAGGAATACCAGAACCCGCTCATCGTCACAGGCACGGTGCTCTTCACACCGCACTCGCGCTCGGGTTTCGTGACGCGCGACGTCGAGGAGTACGACAGTTGGGCCAGGCGGCGCGTCGTCCCGACCCGCACCTACATGGAGCGCAAGGGGTTCATCCTTCAGCCGAAGTTCATCTTCATCGATGGCCGTTCCGGCGCGACGATGTACTCGGAGAGCTACCGGGAAGAAGTGCTGTACAACGCCCAGCAGACGACGCCGGCACTGTCGTCGTACTTCGAGCTGATGGATCGGCTGGTGCCCAATTTCCTGAGCACGCTCAGCAGCCAGAAGATCCGGGGCACGCGCGTCCTTCTCAAGTGACCTGACGGCCGACTGCGCTGTGCCACGACAGAGCCGCGAGCGTTCCGACGCTGCTGCCCGTGCAGCCAGGTGGGTGACGGGGCTCTGCGGAGCCTGCCTGGTCGGAGCGATCAGCGGGTGCGCCCTACCGTCGGCCGGCCCGTCGCCGCCAGACACGGCGAGCCTCTCGGCCAACCTTCAATTCTGCGCCGACGAGATCAACCGCTACCGCGCGACCATCGGTCGTCCGCCGCTCACCCGGTCCGCGTCGCTCGAAAGTTTTGCGTCGGAGGCAGTGCAGCACGATGCGAGACGCCGGCATGGCTCACTCTGTTCTTCTCGAGCGACAACGGCGGTGGCGTGTCGATGGCCGAGACCGAACTGCTTCTCTGGCAGAATTACACCGTTCGCGACGTGATCAGGGAAGGGTCTTGCTGCGATGTGGACTGCGGGACCGTCGAACGAACATTACGATGTTCTGGCGGGACCGTATTCGGAGGTCGGCTGCGGTCTGTTCGTCGATGGCGATGAAGTCAGCAGCGCGCAGGATTTCCGGTGACAACCACCGCCGTTTCTCGCACTGCGCCTATCGCGGTCGTTGGGTGATGGCGAGCTAAGCCCTTTCCAATCGAGCCAGTTCGGTGTACACTATCCCCTTTGCACAGGTGCCGATTATGTACGCAATCGTTCAGACCAGCGGACGTCAGGTCAAGGTGACTCCCGGAGCCGTCGCCATCGTGGACGGCACGGCGGGAGAGCCCGGAACGGAACTGACGCTGGATCAGGTGCTGCTCGTCGAAAAAGACGGCGGCGAAGTGGTGGCTGGCGCGCCGTTCGTGGCGAACGCCAGGATTCTGGCTGTGATCGAAGGAGAGGCGCGCGGCCCGAAGATCCGCGTGTTCAAGAAGAAGCGCCGGAAGGGCATGCGCCGGACCAAGGGGCATCGCGCCACCTACACGCGCCTTCGTATCACGGACATCGTTCTCTAGGTTTTCAGTCATGGCTCACAAAAAAGGTCAGGGAAGTTCCCGCAACGGTCGGGACTCCAACTCTCAGCGTCTCGGCGTCAAGGCGCACGATGGCAATTTCGTGACCGGCGGGACGATCATCGTCCGGCAGCGCGGTCGTCGGTTCAACCCGGGCCTGAATGCAGGTCTTGGGAAGGACGACACGATCTTCGCGAAGGTCGACGGCAAGGTGCGGTTCGAGGATCACGGCGCGAAGGGCCGCCGGATCAGCATCCTGCCAATCGAACAGGCCTGACGAATGATTTGATGTTCGTCGACGAAGTAGACGTTCACGTCACGGCGGGAAGAGGCGGGCGCGGTTGTCTGGCGTTCCGCCGTGAGAAGTACATTCCTCGAGGCGGTCCCAGCGGCGGTGACGGCGGCCATGGCGGTTCGGTCTACATCGTCACGAGCCCGAACATCGACACCCTCATCAATTTCCGGTTCCATCCCGAGTTCGAAGCGCCGCGCGGCGGGAACGGAGAAGGCTCCAACCGGACCGGGCGAGACGGCGAGGACCTGGAAATCAAGGTTCCCGTCGGCACGCTGGTGTACGACCACACGGGCGCGCCTGACATTCCGCCACGGCTGATCGCCGACCTCTCGCATCCTGGCGATCGTGTCCTGATTGCACAGGGCGGCCGCGGCGGGCTCGGCAACGCGCATTTCGCCACCTCCACGAATCGCGCGCCTCGCAAAGTTCAGCCCGGTGAAGAAGGCGAGGAGAAGTTCCTCCGCCTCGAACTGAAGCTGCTCGCCGACGTCGGCCTGGTCGGCTTTCCGAACGCCGGAAAATCCACGTTGATCGCCCGCGTATCGGCAGCGCGTCCCAAGATTGCCGACTACCCGTTCACCACGCTCACACCCAACCTCGGCGTCGTCGGTCTGAGCGACGATCGCAGCTTCGTTGTCGCGGACGTGCCCGGGCTGATCGAGGGCGCTCACCAGGGACAGGGACTCGGACACCAGTTTCTTCGCCACCTCGAACGCACCAAGGTGCTCATCCACCTCGTGGACGTGTCGAGCGTGTCGGGCCGGGATCCGGTGTCGGACCTGGACATCATTCGCCGCGAGCTGGAACTGTTCGCGCCGGACCTCGCGGCCAAGCCGCAGCTGATCGCCGCGAACAAGATCGACGCGCTCGATGACGAGAACCGAGCACATGCTGTGGAGGAGCGCGCACAGGACTCTGGGGCTGCGGTTCTTCCGCATCTCGGGTGTCACGGGCGCCGGCGTGCCCGAACTGCTCGAAGCGGCCTGGGGCGAACTCGCCGCCGCTCGTCAGGCCGATGCCGCGGCACTCGATATCACGCCGCCTCGCGCCCGGCTCCCCGAATGACCCGTCGGCGCGTCGGCCTGCTCGGTGGCACATTCGATCCGATTCACATGGGCCATCTCGACATTGCGTCGACGGCGTGCGCCGCGCTGAACCTGACGCGGGTGCTCGTCATTCCGGCGAACGTGCCTCCGCATCGACCCAAGCCCGTGACGTCCAGCTTCCACCGGTTCGCGATGGTGGCCCTGGCGGTCGCCGGCCGCAGCGGTTGGCGCGCGTCCGACCTGGAACTGCGCCACGAAACTCCGTCGTATACGACGACCACGTTGAGGCGATTCCACGAGCGCGGATACCAGCCGTCCGAGTTGTTCTTCATCATCGGTGCGGACGCGTTCGCCGAGATCGCGACGTGGCGCGATTACCCGCACATCCTGAACCGGGCACACTTCGCCGTGGTCTCGCGGCCAGGATGGCCGGTGGATGACATGCCGGCACGGCTTCCCGCGCTCGCCGCGCGCATGATGAACGCCACACCCGAACTCGAACTGCCGGCGGAACCGTCGATCATTCTGATCGCCGGCACGACATCGGACGTGTCGTCTACTGCGATCCGTGCGCGCCTCTCGACTGGCGACCCGATCGACGGGATGGTGGACGTGCACGTGCAGCAACACATTGAGCAGCACGGACTTTATCTCTCGCGAACGCCCGACCGGCGAACGGCGGTCGGTCCGGCAGATTCCACGGCAGGCAGGTTGCATGGCCAAGACTGACAAACGAAAGAAAGCGCCACGGCTCCCGAAACAGGTCGCTCTCGCCGTGAAAGCGGCGGAGGACAAGCAGGCAAACGCGCTCGTCGTGCTCGATTTGCGCAAGGCCGCAGGCTTCACCGATTACTTCCTGATCTGCTCGGGTACCAACAGTCGCCAGATTCGCGCAATCGCCGACGGCATCGTCGAGGCTCTCGCCGCCGAAGGCGAGAAGCCGGCGCACGTCGAAGGGTTACGACCGGTCGGAATGGATTCTCCTCGACTACTTCGATTTCATCGTTCACGTGTTCGCGCCAGAGACGCGCACGTTCTACGGGCTCGAACGGCTGTGGGGCAATGCGGAGCAGGTGCAGGCCGCGGAGGAATCCGCGTCGTAGTCGGGTTCCCTCCGCAACGGTCCGCCCCGAGCCTCGCGATGTAGCGATGCAGCGCTGGGTGGACGCGTTGCTCGCCGTCCTGCTGGCGCCGGTCTGCGGCGCGTGCCGACAACCGTTGCTTCATCCCACGAGCGGGTGCATCTGCCAGCCTTGCTGGGACGCCATCGTCCCAACCCCTCCGCCGTTCTGTGATGCCTGTGGCGAACGCCTGCTGAAGGCGTCGACCGGGCATGTCGCAGCCCGGCGCGCGTTGTGCGCGCTCTGCCTTCGGCATGACGCCGTCGTGGACGGGGCACGTGCGATCGGTGCCCATTCGGGCGCGCTGCGCAACATCGTGCACGCGCTGAAGTACGACGGCCGCCGATCGGTGGCCGCACCGCTGGCCCGGCTGATGCGCGCGGCTGGCGCGGACGTGCTGACCGCGTCCGCGGTGGCAGTCCCCGTGCCGCTGCACCCGGCGCGGCGTCGCGAACGAGGCTTCAACCAGGCGGAAGATCTTGCCCGACACGTGGGGCTGCCCGTCGCGCTCGCCTTGAAACGCATCCGACAAACGCCGACGCAGACCGCATTGCCCGCCGCGGAGCGGATCGCCAACGTAGCTGGCGCGTTTCGCGCGACGCGGTGCACATCTGCATTGCTCGGAGTCAGGGTGGTGCTGGTCGACGATGTGAGGACGACAGGTGCGACGCTGGATGCGTGTGCGCGGGCTCTGAAGGAGGCGGGAGTACGCGAGGTGTTCGCCCTTACTGCAGCGCGAGTCGAGACGCCAGGTTCGTGAACACGTCGGCGGCGACGGCGTCCCTGGCTCGCTCGCCATCGAGCAGCAGCCAGCCGTCGCGTGCGGCGAGCCGATGATAGCTGTCCCGGACGCGAGCCTGGAGTGACAGATCGCGCTCGTAGCGGTCGCGATCGATCGACTTGCGCGACACCGCTGTCTGCGGAGCGATATCCAGCAGGATCGTCATCGAAGGACGCGGCAGATAGCGCTGGATGTCCATGAGCCAGCCGGCATCGAGCCCAAACGCCTCCCCATACGCGACGCTGGACGCAAGATAGCGGTCGCACACCACGAACCAGCTCATCGTCCAGCAGTTGCTGCAGGGCGGCTTTCCACTCGTACCTGTTCGCGACGTAGAGCAGCTGCATGACGTCCGCACTGTACTCGCGCTCACCGGCGAGTGCCGCGGCCAGTTCGCCTCCGATGTGGGTGCTGTAGTCGGGGAAGGACACCAGGCGGACGTTGTGGCCGATCGCGGTGAGTCGATCGCGCAGCCGTTCGGCCTGCGTCTGTTTGCCGCTCTGGTCGAGCCCCTCGAATGCGATCAGGTGTCCCGGCATGACCGTTCAGCGGCTGGAGGTCAGGCTCGCCGGCTGTTTCGAGCGACAGCATGTCTTCCACGGTCTGGCGGCGGCGAACGACGTCCCAGCGCCCGTCGTCCACGAGCACTTCCGGCGGCAGTGGACGCCGGTTGTAATTCGATGACATGGCCGCGCCGTACGCACCCGCATCGAGGATCGCCAGCAGGTCGCCGATCGCGAGCGGCGGCAGCATGCGATCGCGGCCCGACCACATCGCTGCTCTCGCAGACCGGGCCGACGATTTCGCAGTGGCGGACGGCGTCGCCGGACAGGTGGACCGGCTCGATGCGGTGGAATGCGTTGTAGAGGGCCGGGCGCATCAGCTCGGTCATGCCCGCATCGATCACCACGAACTCGCTCTCCGCTGTCCGCGGTTTCAGATCGATGACTCGACCGAGCAGCACGCCGGCCGGGCCGACAATGGAGCGGCCCGGCTCGATGACGACGGGAAGGCCTGTTGGTCGGACCGCTTCAACGATCGCTTCGACGTAGTCGCGCGCCGCGAGCACGGGCGAGCCGTCGTAGGAGATGCCGAGGCCGCCGCCTACGTCCAGGTACTCGAGCTTCATGCCCGAATCGCGAAGTTCCACGGCCATCGCCGCCACGAACTGTGCCGCGCCGCGCAGCGGTTCGATGCTGGTCACCTGCGAGCCGATGTGGACGTGCACGGCAACCAGCTTGAGAAACGGCCGTCCGTTGAGCGTCGCGAATAGTTCGCGGGCCGCGTCGACCGGAACACCGAACTTGTTGATCTTGAGCCCCGTCGAAATATGGGGATGACTTCGCGCGTCGATGTCCGGATTGATGCGGACGGCCACACGTGCCTGGCGCCCCAGCCGCTGTGCGATCGTCTCGATCCGCGCCAGTTCACCCGCTGATTCGACGTTGATCGCCTTGAGGCCAAGCGGCACGGCCTGTTCGAGTTCGGCGGGCGACTTGCCGACGCCGGTGAACACGATGTCGTGAGGCTGGAACCCCATACGCCGCGCGACATCGATCTCCCAGATGGAGTTGGCGTCGGCGGCGCTGCCCAGTCCCTGCAGCAGCCGGCCGATCGCCAGGCTCGAGTTCGCTTTCAGGGCGTAATGCAGGGCGTGCGGATAGCCGCCAAACGCGGCGTCAAGAGCCCGGAAACGCTCGCGAATCAGCGCCGCGCTGTAGACGTAGAGCGGCGTGCCTTCGGCGTCGGCGATCGCCTGAAGCTCGACGCCGTCGCACACGAGATGGGGGCCTGCACGGAAGAATCCAGTCACGAATCGACTAACGACTATACCACCTGATATCATCGCTTGTTTCCCGCGCCAGTCATTCATGTCTGCCGATCATCCCGCATCGCCGGACGATATCGAAGCGCTCATCCAGCGCTGCCTCCGCGGAGACCAGGTCGCCTGGGAGCGCATCGTGCGCCTGCACTGGCGCCGGGTCTTCAACGTCGCCTACAAGTTCGTCGGCAAGCACGATGAAGCCGAGGATCTGACGCAGGACATCTTCCTGAAGATCTTCAAGTCGCTGAACACCTTCGACCGGCGCGCCAACTTTCAGACCTGGTTGATCAGCGTGAGTCGCAACCTGTGCATCGACCACTATCGCAGCGTCCGCAAAGAGCGGCAGACGATCGACCGCGACGTCGACACGAACGAGCTGTCGCCCGCGACCGCGGAACCGGGGCCGATGGCTGCTCTCGAGCAGCGCGATCGCGTGTCGCTGCTGCGCAATGCCCTCGCCGCGCTGCCCGACTCGCTGCGCACTGCTGTCGTGATGCGCGACATCCAGGAACTGTCCTACCAGGACATCGCCACGCGACTGCACCTGCCGGAAGGGACGGTCAAGTCGCGCATCAACCGTGGCCGGACCGAGCTTGCCCGGCAGATTCGCCGGCTTCGCGGCGACGACTACAGCCCGGGCGGCTCGTCTCCTGACGGTCGCTCACGCACTGGAGCATATCGATGAACGTGAAAACCGAGCAGGCCGGCGACGTCGCCATCGTCCGAGTGGGTGAGACGCGGATGATGTACCCGATGCTGGCCGAATTCTCCGGCGCGGTGTCGGCCCTCATTGCCAGCGGGTCGCGCAACATCCTGATCGACCTCGGACCGGTCACCTACGTGGACAGCGCGACGATCGGCTGTTTCATGGACCTTTACCGTACGCTCTCCGGCGTCAGCGGGCACCTGAAGCTGTCGGGGGTTCAGAGACGGGTGGAGACCATGCTGACCATGACCGGCACGCAGAATTTCATTCAACTCTTCGCAGACGAGCCGAGCGCGCTGAAAAGCTTCGGGGTGTAGGCATGCGCACCATCAAGACCACCACGGGCTCTGAGCTGGCGCTCGATGGCGACCTGCTCGCGATCATGGAACTGCTCTATCGGGAGGTGACCGCCAGGCGCGCCCTCGAGCGGACCTTCGACGACATGGTGAAGGAGATCCACCACCTGATCGATCAGATGAGCGAGGAGGAGCGCCGCGCCTACCTTGCCGAAAGCCTGTTTCTGAACACGGTGCGCTACGAGAACGACAAGCTCGAGGCGTATATGAAAAAGCTCTCCAGGAAGTGAGACCGTGTCGCTGAATTTCCTCGCCACCCGTTTTCAGTGCAGCTGGCCGTGGGACATCCTGGTGATGCTCTGCGACGGCAGGTTCGTCTGCGGATGCGCCGATCCATATGGGCGCAGGGTCCTCGGCGACGCGCGCACTGGCACGGTGCGCGACACCTGGACCGGTGCGACCATCACCACGCTTCGCAACGAGTTGAATGGCGGCGGCTCGAAATTCTGCGGCGACTGCGCGCTGAAGCTGCCGCTCAAGAAGGATCACACGCCGAGGGTGCGGCCGGTTGATGCCGGCCCGTTCCCCAACCGCATGTACATCGAGTGCACCGCGGCATGCAATATCTCGTGCACGCAGGCCTGCTGCGCGCCTGAAACCGGCATCACGCGAACCAGACAGGCCGGCATGCTGGACTTCGAGCTGTTCAAGCGGGTCATGGATGAAGCGGGCCCGTCGCTGGGCCGGATCGACTTCTTCAATTACGGCGAAGCCTTTCTCCACAAGCGTGCCGTGGAGATGTGCGAGTACATCAAGGCCAACTTCCCGCACATCTACCTTTACACGAGCACGAACGGTCTCGCGCTGTCCGAGGAGCAGGCGCGCCGGCTGGTGCACTCGGGCATCGACGAAGTCACGTTTTCGATCGATGGCGCGACGCAGGCGAGCTACGAGCAGTACCGGCAGCGCGGAAAACTCGACGTCGCCTTCAGGAACCTGCGGGCGATGGCAGACGAGAAGCGGAAGTCGAGCCGGGACCTGCCGTACCTGAACTGGCGTTACATTCTCTTCAAGTGGAACGACAGCGACGAGGAAATGGCCCTGGCCCGCACGCTCGCCCAGGACCTCGGCGTCGATCGCCTGTGCTGGGAGATCACCGACCACCCGGAAGACGCGTTCTCACGGCGATTCGCGCCAGGCACGCCGGAGTTCGAGTCGATTCGTCGCGAGACATGGGACGACAGCAATCTCGGCAATGCGATTCCGGGCGCCACACCGCGGGCACGCATCGAGGTTCGACCCCTGATACCGGGGCTGCCGCTGATCGGCGCCCGCAACCGTCCGCTGACCGTGCGCACCCGCGTGCACAATCTGAGCGAGCGCGCGTTCCCGATCACGGGCGCGCAGGGCCGGCGCCTGGTGCGGCTGGGCGCGCAACTTTGCGCCACCGACGGCTCGCTGCTGAACCTGGACTTCGCCCGCGCGACTCTGCCCAGGCCACTCGAAGGTGGGTCCGCGGCGGACATCGAGCTGCGGCTCGAACAGTTGCCCGGACCCGGACGGTACGTGCTGAAGTTCGACCTGGTCAGCGAAGGCGTGGAGTGGTTCGAGAAGTGCGGGTCGCCCACGACGCAGCAGCCGCTCTGGGTGCTGTAGAAGTGTTCCGTCGGGGAGTAGGCTTCGAGTAGGCGTCGAGCAGGCGCGAACCTGGCGCCTTTGGGAGGCGCCTAACCCGCGA
Organism: uncultured Acidobacteriota bacterium; assembly: GCA_963697745.1. Taxonomy (GTDB): domain Bacteria; phylum Acidobacteriota; class Vicinamibacteria; order Vicinamibacterales; family CAVVIG01; genus CAVVIG01. The sequence continues at coordinate 102,748 of CAVOPD010000005.1, forward strand.
GGCTGGGCGAGGTCGCAACAACGCCGTCCGTCGCCGGCACCGTCGCAACGAGCGGTCCCTCGACGAAGCGCCAGCAATCGGTTTCCTCGAGGATCTTCCCGGCAAATTCGGTGTGCAGGCCGTGTCCGGCCCTGTGCGCCACCAGGTGTCCGATCACCGGGTAGCCCACCAGCGCGAGGTCCCCCACGGCATCCAGAATCTTGTGGCGCACGAACTCGTCCTCGAAGCGGAGGGCGTTGTTCAGCACGCCGGTCTCACCGAGCACGATCGCGTTGTCGAGAGAGCCACCAAGGGCGAGACCGTTCTGCCGCAGCATCTCTACGTCCTTCAGGAACGTGAACGTGCGGGCTGGCGCGATGTCTTCGATGAAGCTCTCTTCGGTGATTCGCAGCGTGCGGGACTGGTGACGCAGCAACGGGTGGTCGTAACTGATGCTGTAGGTGACCTTGAAGTGATCCGACGGGTAGAGCGCGATGCGCTTGTCGCCGCGGGACAGCGCGATAGGCCGGACAATCTTCAGGTACTTGCGCGGCGCAGGCTGCTGCTTCACGCCGGCTTCCTGAATCAGGTAGATGAACGGCGCCGCGCTGCCGTCCATGATCGGCACTTCGGGCGAGTTGAGTTCGATGAGCACGTTGTCGATGCTCATGCCGACGAGACCGGCGAGCAGATGCTCCACCGTCTCCACCGACACTTCGTTTCGCGAGAGCGCGGTGGCCAGCTGGATGCCGGCCAGATGCTGGACGTTCGCGGGCACTTCGTGGTCGCCAAGGTCGGTGCGCCGAAACCGGATACCGAAATCGGCCGGGGCGGGCTTCAACGAGAGCTGAACCTTGTTGCCGGAATGCAGCCCGATGCCAACACAGGAAATTGCCCGGCGAAGCGTACGCTGTGCGTCCATGGGTCTCTCAGCGAGCGGGGACATGCACAGGCGAGCTGAGCAAACGAGATGCCCGGGTCTTCACTGGCGCGCCGGGCGTCGAAGACGCGTCGTTCATGGAATGTTTTTGCTACGTTTCGCCATTGTTTTCGCATCGCGATCTTGTGCATCTGTGGCTTGTGAACCACAGCGACAAATGTGAAAAACGTGGCAATCTTACCACACGGGCTCAGACCGCTTCGGAGCGGAGGGCGCGGCCGCTCTCCTTCCGGAGCAACTCGGCCAGGTAACGGCCGGTCGCCGATGCCTCATGTCGAGCCACTTCTTCCGGAGTCCCCTCCGCGACGATCCGGCCTCCGCCCGCACCGCCTTCAGGCCCGAGATCGATGACGTGATCAGCGGTCCGGATGACATCGAGGTTGTGCTCGATGACGACGACGCTGTTGCCCTGGTCGACGAGCCTGCTCAACACGTCCAGCAGTTTGCGCGTGTCCTCGAAATGCAGGCCGGTGGTTGGCTCATCGAGGATATACAGCGTGCTCCCGGTACCGCGCCGCGAAAGCTCCTTGGCAAGCTTCACCCGCTGCGCCTCGCCGCCGGAGAGTGTCGTCGCCGATTGTCCGAGCGCCACGTATCCAAGCCCGACGTCCTGCAGCGTGCGGAGTTTGTTGGCAATCGCCGGGAAGTTCTCGAGCAGCGGCAGCGCCTGATCGACGGTGAGTTCGAGCACATCGGCGATCGACTTGCCCCGGTACGTGATGTCCAGCGTCTCACGGTTGTAGCGGCGCCCCTTGCACTGCTCGCAGGTGACGTACACATTCGGCAGGAAGTGCATCTCGATCGCGATCACGCCGTCGCCCTGGCAGGCCTCGCAACGACCGCCTTTTACGTTGAACGAGAAGCGACCGGGTCTGAACCCCCGCTGTTTGGCTTCCGGCATCATCGCGAACAGATCGCGGATGAAGGTGAACAGTCCGGTGTAGGTGGCAGGGTTGGAACGCGGCGTTCGCCCGATTGGCGACTGATCGATCTCGATCACCTTGTCGATGCGTCCGATTCCGTCGATGCGGTCGTGCGCACCAGGCTCGTCTGCGGCTTTGTAGATGGTCTTCGCGAGCGAGCGGTACAGGATGTCGTTGACCAGCGTCGACTTGCCCGACCCGCTGACACCGGTTACCGCTGTGAAGACGCCGAGCGGCACCCGCACGTCGATGTTCTTCAGATTGTTTTCGCGCGCCCCGCGAATCACGATCTCGCCTTTTGGTGAACGACGGCCGATCGGCGTCGGAATCGACCGCGCCCCCGTCAGATACGCGCCGGTGATCGACGCATCGTCCTGCATCAGGTCGGCAGCAGTGCCCTGGAAGATGACCTGCCCACCGTGTTCGCCCGCTCCCGGCCCGAGGTCGATGACCCAGTCGGCGGTGCGAATCGTCTCTTCATCGTGCTCGACGACAATGACCGTGTTGCCCAGGTCGCGAAGCTTCGCCAGCGTGTTGAGCAGTTTGCGGTTGTCGCGCTGGTGAAGTCCGATGGATGGCTCGTCGAGCACGTACAGCACACCGGTGAGATTCGCGCCGATCTGCGTGGCCAGCCTGATCCGCTGCCCTTCCCCGCCAGACAACGTGGCGGCACTGCGCCCAAGCGAGAGATAGCCGACGCCGACGTCGTACAGGAATCGCACGCGGTCCTGGATCTCGCGCAGGATCCGTTCGGCGATGATCGACTCGCGGTCGGTCAGCTGCAATCCGTTGAACACGTCGAGCGCTTCCGCAATCGGCAGGTCGACGTACTCGGCCATCGTGCGTCCCTTGACCCGCACGGCCAGGCTCTCCACCTTCAGACGCTGGCCACCGCAGGTGGAACAGGGCCGGAGCGACCGGTAGACCTCGAGTTCGGCCTGCTGTGCCCACGTTCCATCCTCGTAGCGACGCCGCAGGTTGGGGACCAGCCCCTCGAACTTCTGCGAAGCACCCTTCGGTGTGCCGAACATCAGGAGTTCGCGCTGCTTCTTCGGCAGTCGGCTGAACGGCATGTTCAGGTCGATCCCGAAGTCCCGCTGCAGGGACTGAAGCGCTTCGCGCACGAGCTTCCGGTCCCCCTTGGCCCAGGGCACGATCGCTCCGTCGGCGAGCGACTTCGACTCGTCCGGCACGAGCCGCTGCGGATCGAAATCGACCAGCGTGCCGAGTCCCTGGCAGTCCTGACAGGCGCCGTGCGGCGAGTTGAAGGAGAACGCGCGCGGCGTCATCTCCGGAACGCTGATCCCGCAATCCACGCACGCGAGACGCCGCGAGAACAGGCGATCGCCGTGATCGAACGCGTTGATGACCACGACCTCGTCGGCCAACTTGAGCGCGACCTCCACCGAGTCGGTGAGGCGGCGTTCGACCCCGCCGCGTACGATGAGGCGATCGACCACCACTTCGATGGTGTGATTGCGGCGCCGATCGAGCTTGATGTCCTCTTCGAGCGCGCGGAACTGCCCGTCGACTCGCGCTTTCGTGAATCCTCGTGTGCGGAGGTTGGTGAGTTCCTTCTTGAACTCGCCCTTGCGTCCGCGAACAATCGGCGCGAGCACGTTGATCCGCGAGTCCTGCGGATAGAGCATCACCATGTCGACGATGCGCTCGAGCGACTGACTGGAGATTTCCTTCCCGCAGTTCGGACAATGCGGCACGCCGATGCTGGCAAACAGCAGGCGCAGATAGTCGTAGATCTCGGTGACAGTCCCGACAGTAGAGCGCGGGTTCGACCCGGTGGTCTTCTGTTCGATTGAAATTGCCGGAGACAGCCCGTCGATCAGGTCGACGTCCGGCTTTTCCATCTGCTCGAGGAACTGCCGCGCGTACGCCGACAACGATTCGACGTACCGCCGCTGGCCTTCGGCATAGATGGTGTCGAAGGCGAGCGACGACTTCCCCGACCCGGAGAGTCCGGTGATGACCACCAGTCGGTGGCGTGGGATGTCGACGTCGATATTCCTGAGGTTGTGGACGCGGGCACCGCGTACCGCGATCCAGTCGTGCGCCATGCTCCCTCTGCCGGGAAAATGCGGGATTGCCGAAACCTTTATTCTACACCCGCTGTTGCCGGTGCAGGCGTCTCGGCTCAGCCTTCGACCGCTTCCCTGGCACCGCGCAGCCTGCTGTTGCGAAAGCCGAACCCGAAGTAGATGGCCAGCCCGATGACGAGCCAGATTCCGAAACGCTCCCAGGCATGCACCGGTAGCCCGAACATCACATACACGCACGCCGCGGCACCGCTCAACGACACCACCGGAACGGCCGCAACCCTGAACGGGCGCACACGGTCGGGGTCCGTTCGGCGAAGGACCAGCACACCGATGCAGACAATCGCGAACGCCGCCAGCGTGCCGATGTTCGTGAGGTCGTAAATCTCGTTCTCGTCCAGCACGAGCGCTCCCGCGGCCACGGCGATTCCGGTGACGACGGTCGTGATGTGAGGAGTGCGGTAGACCGGATGAATCTTCGATGCCCACGAGGGAAGCAGGCCGTCACGCGCCATGGAGAAAAGAATGCGCGGCTGTCCGTACTGGAATACGAGAAGGACTGCGGTAAGCGACACGGTCGCGCCGAGGGAGACAAACCAACCGGCGGTTTCGAGGCCCGCCAACTGGAGCGCCTGCGACAGCGGATCGGCGGCTTTCAGCTGCTGATACGGCACCAGCCCGGTCGCCACCAGGCCGACGATCACGTAGATGACGGTGCAGATCGCCAGCCCGCCGAGGATGCCGATCGGCATGTTCCGCTGAGGGTTCTTCGTTTCCTCCGCGGCCGTCGAGATCGCATCGAACCCGATATAGGCAAAGAACACAATCGCGGCGCCCTGGTGAATGCCCCGCCAGCCATTTGGCGCGAACGGCACGAAGTTGGCCGTGTCGACGTGCACCACCCCCACGGCGACGAACACGCCGAGGACGAGCAGCTTGACGGCCACCATGATGTTGTTCACGCGCACGCTCTCCTGCACGCCGATGTACAGGAGCCAGGTGATCAGCATTACGATCACAAACGCCGGCACGTTGATCAGAACCGGCACACCAGCGATGCGCGGCGCAGTCTGCAGCAGGTTGTGCACGGCGGGAGTGGAACTGAGGAGCGCCGTCCGATAGCCGTGCGTCAGGTACTCGGGCAGATGGACGCCGAACCCGGTAAGCAGCGACGAAAAGTACCCACTCCACGCGATCGCGACAGCGATGTTGCCGACCGCGTATTCGAGAATCAGATCCCAGCCGATGATCCACGCGACCAGTTCACCGAGGGTCGCGTACGAGTAGGCGTAGGCGCTGCCGGCTTGCGGAATCATCGCTGCGAGTTCCGCGTAGCAGAGCGCGGCAAGGCCGCACACCAGCCCGAGCAGGATGAACGACAGCACCAGCGCGGGACCCGCCCCGTACCGCACGATTTCTCCCGAGGGCAGCGTTTCGCCTGCGGCGGCCGTACCGATCGAAGAGAAGATGCCGGCGCCGATCACCGCCCCGATCGCCAGCATGATCAGGTCGCCTGCTCCGAGCACGCGCTTCAGTCCGCCCTGGCCATCGATCTCCGACACCAGCGCGGCGATGGGCTTGCGCTGCAGCAACTGCGACATAGGTCGGGCGGATTGTACTAGACGGCTTCGCGCGAAGAGGGCGCTGGCAGGCGATACGCCGTGTCGCTCGAACACAGCGCGAGGTCGCCGCCGGGCGCGAAGGCCAGGCCGACCAGCTTCGGACCCGAGACCACCAGTTCGGGCGCGATGCCTGAGGCCACGCGATAGAGTCCGCTTATGCCTGCGAGGGCCTCGACGACGTACAGGGTGCCGTCGCTCGAAAAGGCGATGCCTTGCGGTCGGCCGAAGCCGGTGTGATGCACCGAGACCTCGCCAGAGAAACTCACGCGGTAAATGGCATCTCGAGCTGACAACGTTGGCGCTGTCACGTAGAGGCCATCGTTGCCGAGCGCGAGATGAAAGGCGGCAACACTCGACGGCAGTGTGGCAAATGCGCGCACCTGCCCGCCGGGCGAGACTTCGAAGACAGTGCCCGACCGATCTCCGACGTAGAGGGTTCCGTCCGGCGCGAACGCAAGGCCGCACGCGATGCCGAGGTCGGACGCATGCACCTCGACGCTGCCGTCAGCGGCCAGCCGGTAGACGGCACCTTCGAAACGGCTCGACACGTAGAGGGTACCGTCAGGCGCGACGGCCATGCTCGTCGGATTGGTGACGCTCGACGAGAAGCTCTCGCGCGCACCGTTCGGGGTCACGCGGAAAATCGACACCGGCACCTGCTGACCCCGCGTGCCGCTGTAGGTGACGTACAGATTGCCCGACGCGTCGAACACCGGATTGTCCACCTGGTGCAGCCCGGTGGCGACAGGCGCGCCGACACAAATCACCGACCCGACTTCGACGCCTTCGACGCGGACCGGCAATTCACCGGACTCGGACGTGATTACGACGGCGCCCAATTCCGTGCGCGATGCGAACACGACGCGCGCCACATCCGAGCCGACTCGAACCTCTGGCAGACGGGCACCAATCGCGAAATCAGTACCGTGAATGGCGATCCGGCCGCCAGTGATCGTGCAGCGCGGCGTGATGGAGTGGATTCGCGGAATAGGCATCGGTTGGGGCAGGTGCCGAGTGATCGGCGCAAACGCCGCCGGCGCCTGATGGCCTAGGTGTCGTCCAGCTCGGCGTTCCAGTAGAGATAGTCGCGCCAGCTCTCTGGCGCATTGCGCAGACCTACTGTAATCCGGATAGCCGGTGTCGACTCGGGTCGCCGCGGATGACGGAGCAGGTGCATGCCAGCCTCGACCGGCGTCCGCCCCCCCTTGCTCCGGTTGCACTGCACACAACACGTGACGATATTTTCCCAGTCCTTGCGACCACCTTGCGCGACGGGCACGACATGGTCGAACGTCAGTTCAGACGTCGGGAAGGGATCGCCGCAGTACTGGCACCGGTGATCGTCCCGGGCGTAGATATTGGCGCGGGAGAAAGGCACGTAATCGAAGCGGCGCTTGACCTTGATGTACCGCAGCAGCCGGATCACCGAGGGAAGCTTGAAGCTGATGGATACGCCGCGGATCTCCCTGTCGTACACAGAGATAACCTCGACCTTCTGCTGGCACCAGAGCGTGACCGCCTTCTGCCAGTGAACGATCTTGAGGGGCTCGTACGACGCATTCAGGAGAAGCGTCTGTTCCATATGAGCGCTTCGTCTTCTTTCCGCCTTCGTCAGGGCGGCACGACGTCTGAGAGATTTTGACCGACCGCTGACGAGGTGTCAAGCTGCTGACGCCGGTAAACGCCGAGGTGTCCGGCGTTTAGCGCGTGTACCAGGCCGGCTAAGCCATTACAATCGGAGCTCGATGCCGGACCGCTTGCACAGTGCAATCGCGTTATGTGGGGCGATTGCCCTCTCGGTCATCTCCGGCGCGTGCGCATCGACGCGAAGCGCGCCCAGCCCGTTCCCGATGCCGCGACCGCCAGCACGCGTCAGGGCCGGGAGGCACCGCGTCGGCCGGAGTGAACCCAGTCACCGCGCCGCCATCAGCTGGCGGCGCCGCTGGCGTCCTCGTCCGTGCCGCATTGGAGCTACGCGGCGTGCCGTATCGCAATGGCGGGTCAGACGTGCGCGGGTTCGACTGCTCCGGGTTCACCCAATACGTGTTTGCGCAGGTGGGGACCGCGCTTCCACGTGAGACTCGCGAGCAGTTTCTGGTCGGGACCGCCGTAACGCCGGGCGAGCAGCAGCCGGGCGACCTGCTCTTCTTCACCACGACCGCCCCTGGAGCGTCGCACGTCGGCATTGCGCTCGGCGGCGAAGCGTTCGTACACGCGCCAAGTTCACGTGGGGTCGTACGGATCGAAACCCTGGACCTGCCGTACTGGTCCAGCCGTCTGATCGGCATCCGGCGAATCGAGACGAACTAGCGGCTCAGGCGGCGCGGGAGTCGCTCTTCACCCGGAATCGCCGCGACGCGTGAAGCAGGAACTGCCGCACGTGGAGATCGGCTTCCGTATAGCTGTCCCGGCGGCGTCCCGTGCGCCAGGGCTCGACTTCAATGTTCGCCAGCGACACATCGCACGCAGGCTGCGTCGGGAGACGCTCGATGAACCGCTGCGGATATGACGGGAAGGTCTTGAAGCTCGTGCCGATCACACCTGCGTGTCTCGCGTCGAGCGTCGCGAAATCCTGCTGGAGAAAATCGTACGCGCCGGGATCGGGGCGCGTGTCGAGATACTGCGAGACCATTTGCGCGACCTGCTCGAAGAACTGCGGGCCGTGGCAGTGCGCCGCGTAGGTACCGTCTTCCCGCTCGATCTTGCGGATGCCGTTCTGCTGCGGATCGATGTGATACAGCTCGTGAACGACCGTATCGAGCTTCGCAATCCACGCGTCGCTCGCGCGCCTGTAGAACCGTTCCTTGCGCGATCCGTCGAGCGATTGATCGCAGAACCGGGGCAGCGCGAAGGAAATGAGGTATTTCATCGCCCGGCCATCGACGGTCACCAGCGGCGACTTGGTGATGAACCACTCAGAGCGGCGGGTGATGGCGCCGGTGCTGCGGTCGCGCCAGAAGTAATAGCCGGGGTCGCTCGGCGGAAGGCTGAGGCAGTGGCAGGTGGCGAATGCTCCGTCCGTGTGCAGACGTCCGAACCGCGCGAAGACGAGAATGTCGTCCATATCGATGAACGACAGTGCTGGAACACGCGACACGATGTCGCGCATGAGCAACGTCAGCCGACTGGTGTAGTTGATCATGCGTGCGCGCCTGCTACGTGCTGCGGGATTGCTCGCGCACACGTCGGTCGAGCATGAAGTGCGAGCGACCGCTTGGGTTGTGGAGATGTCGTAGTGGAACCTTAACCAAGGGCCGAGCGCACCGTCAAGCTCAGCAGAGTTGAAAGTTCGTCATTTCACGCCAAGTGACACGTCGAGCTCATGCGTTTCCGAACTGGACGGAACGACCGGAGCCGCAACGCTCCCCATCCGCTTCAGGATGATCTGCTGCCGTCGGCTGAGGCGCGATGTCGGCCTGGTCGGATTCAACACCCGCGGATTGATGATTGCGCCCGCAAGTAATGCCGCTTCCGCTGGCGCGACAGAGGCGGCCGAATGGCGGAAGTAGGTTTGCGCCGCCGCCTCCGCACCGTAGATCCCGTCACCCCACTCGATCACGTTCAAGTACACCTCGAGGATCCGGGTCTTCGAGAGTTCCGCTTCAAGTCTGCGCGCGATGATCAGCTCGCGGAATTTGCGGAGCGGATTTCTCGACGGCGACAGGTATAGATTCTTCGCGAGTTGCTGGGTGATGGTGCTGGCGCCGCGCAGCAACTGTCCTCGAGCCCAATCGAGCTCGATGGACTTCTGGACCTCGTCGTAGTCAACGCCCTCGTGCTGCCAGAACGCCGCGTCCTCGGCGACGAGGACCGCGCGCGTGAGGGCGGGCGAGATGCGCCGATAGGCGATCCACCGCTGCGCATGCCTGGGTGTCCTGCCCGCCGCCCGCGCCTCGCGAGCACGCAATTCCGTGAATGCCGTCGCCGACGGATTGATTGTCGCCAGTGGACGGACGTCGGGCAGCGTGAGGTAGGCATACGCCACACACGCGAACGCGGCGGCAGCTGCACCGGCGACGACCTGGCGAAGCGTCGACCGCTTCGGCGACCGACCTGGCGTCGCTCGCGGAAGGCCTCTCCGCACGCGCGCGGAGCGGTCAGGCATGAACGGTGCGGCCCTGTCGCACGAATGCCGACTGGAGCGCGGCGGTCAGCAACAGGATCAGCCGCGGCGACGAACTGGCGCCCATCAGGCCAATGCGCCAGATCTTTCCGGCCAGCGGCCCGAGGCCGGCGCCGATCTCGATGTTGAACTCGTCGAGCAGGTGCTTGCGTACGGCGGCCTCGTCGATGCCGTCAGGTACCCGCACCGCGTTCAGGGTCCACAGACGTTCGCCTTCCGGCGGCAGCATCGAAAGACCGAGCGGCTTCAGGGCGGAAACCAGTGCGAGGTGGTTGCGCTCGTGCCTGCTCCACCGGGCGTCGAGCCCCTCTTCTTCCACCATCGCCAGCGCTTCGTCGATCGCGTAGACGAGCGTCGACGACATCGTGTGGTGGTACTTGCGACGGATCCAGTAGTCTTCGAGCAGTTGCAGGTCCAGGTAGAAGCTCCGGCACTTCACCCTGCGTGCGAGCGCGCGCGGGCCGAAGACGACGGGAGCCAGACCTGAAGGTGCGCCCAGGCACTTCTGCGTGCAGCTGTAACACGCGTCGATCCCCCACTCGGCGACGTCCAGCGGGTGGCCGCCAAAGGATGTGACCGCATCGACCAACACCAGTGCCTCGTGCTCGCGGGCAATCGCCGCGAGTTCGCGGACCGGATTCAGTACACCGGTGGAGGTCTCCGCGTGCACCATGGCCACAATGTCCACGGCACCCTTTCCGAGTGCCGCCCTGAGCGCCTCGGGATTGCACGCACGTCCCCATTCGACGTCGAGACGTGTCAGCGCCGCACCGTAGCGCTCGCACATCTGCGCCAGCCGGTCGCCAAAATAGCCAGACACGATCACCAGCACGCGCGTGCCGGGTTCAACGAGGTTGGCGACGCTGGCCTCCATTCCCGCCGTTCCCGTGCCGGACACGGCGAACGCGAACGATCCTTCGGCCGCGCGAAACACCCTCGTCAGACGGACTCGCACATCGTCCAGAAGCGACAGCATCAACGGATCGAGATGACTCACCGTGGGAGCGGCCATCGCCCGCATGACCCGGGGGGCGGTGAGGCTCGGACCCGGGCCGAGCAGGATGCGATCGACGTCTGGCAGCAGGCTCATGCGAATGCTTCCTCGAAGGTGTTCAGTGCGCTTTGCAGTGCCGTGACCGCCACCTGAGGTGCCGGAGCAAGCGGGAGCCGGGGGAATCCGGCGTCGATGCCCGCCAGCAACAGCGCCGCTTTCAATCCGGGAACGCCGTAGCCGCTCGAGATCAGACGCGCGAGGGGCAGGATCTGGCGCTGCAGGACACGGGCGTCGTCGTATTTGCCGCTCCGGACCAGCTCGAACATCCGGACACACGCGTCCGGGATCAATGCCGCGAGCGCGAGAATGCCGCCCGCAACACCGGCGCACAGGGCGGCGTGAAAGGTCGAGGCCGACCCGGCGAGCACGCTGAAGCCGCGGGGTGTCGATGCAACGAGGTCGGATATCTGCGCGATGTCGCTACCTGATTCTTTCATGCCGACGATGTTCGGATGTGAGGCCAACCCGCTGACCACATCGGCATGCAGGTTCACTCCGGTGGCCGCCGTGAAATTGTAGAGAAGCACCGGAACCGGCGAGGCGTCGGCGATCGCGGTGTAGTGACGCTCGAACGCCGCGCCGTTCATCAGACCCTTGAAGAAGCACGGCGTCCGGACCAGGACCGCGTCCGCGCCCAGCGACGCGGCGAGGCGGGCCGCCGCAATCGCTTCGGCGGTCGATTCGCGGGCGGTACCGGCGATCAATGTGCGTCCGCGAGGAACGAGCGCGCGGGTCTCTTCGATCACACGCGCAGCCTCAGTGTCGGTCAGGAGGCCGGCTTCGCCGTTCGTCCCGAGCACCACGAAACCGGTCAACGGGCTGCGGATCCAGGTCGGCAGGGCGGCGCGGAGGCGGACCACGTCGAGCGCGCCCGCTTCGTCAAATGGCGTTGGAAGCGGCGCGAAGACACCGGTCAGCTGCATGACCACATTGTATGGCCGCCCGGCGGGACGGGTGCGCGAGGGTTGGTGTGCCGAGAGCGAGGGAGGCGCCACATTGACACCGGACGAACCTGTCTTTCAGCTCAGAAACAGACCCACCGGCTAATGGGCTGGCCTGTTGAAACGCGATTGGAATAGATGACCTATAGCGGTTTCGTGTGCAATATCGCAGTTTCTGCCCGCCTCATCCGGCGACGGCCAAGCCATTGTCCAGCTCGAGCCGCTGTCCGTCCCATAATCCAGCCCATCGAAAGCCATATAAATCGTTCAGTAGCAACAGATAGCTTGAGATTGATGGGTTTTCGAACCCGTGGCACCCGCCGTGCGCTTATACCTCACGTCGGCAATCGTCACGAGGTCAGTCGGGTACTGCACCTTATCGGGTCGGGCCTGAGAAACCACAGGGGCGCGGCGATGACGCTGACACGGCAAACCGTTGTTGTGATCACTGGAGCGTTCGATGGCTTCTCTTCGACTTGTCAGGCGTTCGGCAATTGCTCTTGCGCTTGTCTCCACGACATGGGCGACTGCACCGGCCGAGGCCGCCCGCCACGCGAGGCTGGACGCGGATCTCGAGCAGCAGCTGACCGCGGGCGCGCAGTCGATCGACGTGATCGTCCATGGAAGCCGCGCCAGTGTGGCGCTGCTGGCTGCCCGCTACGGCCTCACGGTCAAACGTTATCTCTCGTCGGGCGCCGTGCTCAGCGTCACGGCCGGCCAGCTCGATGCCCTGTCGCAGGACCCGGACGTCGACCATCTGTCCGCTGACGCCCTGGTCCGGTCGAGCAACCTGACCACCGAAAGCATTGGCGCCGATCAGGCGTGGCAGGGGGTCGGCAGCCTGAAGCCACTGTCAGGCGCTGGCGTCGGCGTGGCCCTGATTGACTCCGGCATCGACCCTCGGCACGCGGCGCTCGCCAACCGGGTCGTGTTCACGAAGGACTTCACGGGCGGGGACGGCAGCGATGCCTACGGTCACGGCACGCACGTCGGGGCGCTGATCGCCGGCGGTGCGGGTCAGACGATGGACACGCGCGACAACCAGGGAGTGGCGCCGTCGGCACGCCTCATCAACCTGCGCGTGCTGGATGGCACGGGCGCCGGCAAGGCGAGCGACGTGATCGACGCCATTGACTGGGCCATCGCCAATCGCACCACCTACAACATCCGGGTCATCAACCTGTCGCTTGGCGCGCCGGTGGTGCAGTCCTACAAGGACGACCCGCTGTGCGAGGCGGTCGACCGGGCGGTCTCGGCGGGGCTCGTCGTCGTCGCAGCGGCGGGCAATTACGGGTCGACGCAGGACGGCCGGCTGGTGTTCGGCAGCGTCACGTCGCCCGGCAACGACCCGAGCGCGCTGACGGTGGGTGCGGTCGACATGCATGCGACGGCGCGCCGGTCGGACGACACGGTGGCCAAGTACAGCTCGAAGGGCCCGACGTTGTATGACCTGGTGATCAAGCCTGACCTGGTCGCGCCGGGCAGCCGGCTGGTGTCCGCAGAAGCCGCGGGTTCGTATCTGTCGCTGGCGTTCCCGGAGCGGCACGCGGCGGGTGTCGGCGGGAATGCCTACATGGCACTGTCGGGAACGAGCATGGCGGCGGGCGTGGCGAGTGGTGCGGTGGCGCTGCTGTTGGAGGAGAAGCCGAAGCTGTCTCCCGCGTCCGTCAAAGCCATCCTTCAGCTGACAAGTTCTCCCGTGTCTGAGAGTGGGCTACTTGTATCTGGATCGGGGAATCTTAACGCTTTCGCAGCAGTTGCGTTTGCGCAGCAGTCTGCTTCGGCAGGAGCGTTACTCCGTCGGAGCACGATTGCAGCGGAACCTGCAATTCTCGCAGGGCTAACAACCGACCGCGTCGGAGCAATTGAACTGTTCGGCCGACGGACGGGCGTGACGCCATCGAACGTTTCCGCCACAACCGCCGAGTCAATCGTTTGGGGCAACTCCATCGTCTGGGGAAATGTGTTCGGTTCTGCCATCGTTTGGGGCAATTCGATTGTGTGGGGGAACACCGCCGAGTCGATCGTGTGGGGAAACAGCGCGGACTCAATCGTCTGGGGCAACTCCATCGTCTGGGGCAATTCGATAGTTTGGGGCAACGCTGCGGATTCGATTGTCTGGGGAAACTCAATCGTTTGGGGCAATTCCATCGTGTGGGGCAACAGCGCCGACTCGATCGTCTGGGGCAACGCCGCCGACTCCATCGTTTGGGGCAATGCGGCGGACTCGATCGTTTGGGGGAATTCGATTGTGTGGGGCAACACCGCCGATTCGATCGTCTGGGGGAACACCGCCGACTCGATTGTCTGGGGGAACTCCATCGTGTGGGGGAACAGCGCCGACTCAATCGTCTGGGGGAACTGAGTGACTCACAACAAGACTAACCGCCTATTCCGCATACACTTGGAGGCATCAGTGCTTACCAGTATTATCGTTTGGGACTAGTCCTGCCGATATTTTGAGCGGGAATGGTCTCCCCGCTTCTGCCCAAAAACGGCCGAGCCTATGTCTCGGCCGTCATTATTTGCGGCTTCATAGTAGTCGCGCTGTCAGTGCATCAACTGACACAGCACCCCGTCGGCTTCCAGTGGTTCCTACTGGCGGCTTTGACACTCATCAGCGGTTCCGCGACGGTTAAGCTGCCGTCCGTCCCCGCATCCATCTCGATTTCAGAAACATTTGTATTCGCAGCCGTTCTGCTTTACGGACCTTCCGCAGGTGCGCTCATCGTCGCTCTTGATGGCCTTGTAATCTCTTTTTGGATTTCGAAGCGCCGCCAAGAACCTTACCGTGCACTGTTCAACATGTCCGCACCGGCTGTATCGGCCTGGGCCGCATCAGAACTGTTCTTCTGGCTTGCTAACATCGAGCCTCTGGTGGATGCACCAGCGCCACTGAATCGCATTCTGCCGGCATTGTTGGTATTCGCGGTTGCTTACTTCAGCTTCAACAGCTGGCTTATCGCGTTCGCAATTTCACTCGAAAGAGGAGTGTCAGCCGTTCGAGTGTGGCGGGACAACTTCATTTGGCTCTCGCTCAACTACTTCTGCGGCGCCTCAGTCGCAGTGTTGCTTGTAGTCGGCACACGCCAAGTTGATCTCCGTTTTGTGGGGGTCATCATCCCACTTCTGTTGGTCCTTTACTTCACATTCAAGACGTCGATGGATCGAGTGGAAGACGCGAACCGCCATGTAGAAAAGGTCAATCGACTATACCTCTCGACGATCGAGACTCTGGCAATGGCAATCGACGCGAAGGACCAGGTGACTCACGGACACATCAGGAGGGTCCAAAGATACGCAGTCGGACTCGCTCGCGCACTAGGTGTTTGTGATGAAGCCTTACTAAAGGCCATAGAGGCCGCTGCGCTTCTCCATGACATGGGCAAGCTCGCGATTCCCGAGTACATCCTGAACAAGCCAGGTCGGCTCACAGAAGCGGAATTTGAAAAAATGAAGCTTCATGCGAGCGTTGGAGCTGACATCCTCTCGGCTATCGAATTCCCTTACCCGGTCGTTCCTATAGTCCGTCACCACCACGAATCATGGAACGGAACCGGATACCCGGATGGCCTTCGGGGCACAGAGATCCCGATTGGAGCCAGAATTCTTTCTGTTGTGGACTGTTTCGATGCATTGACGTCGGATCGGCCGTACCGCCGACGTCTAACAGACCAAGAAGCCCTTCAAATCCTAAACGAACGGAAGGGAACGATGTACGACCCTTTGGTCGTTCAGACGTTCGAACAGGTCTTTGCCTCGATCGATGCGGGTGACTTTGCTTTGGTTTCGAGAGCTGGATCAGAGCATACGGGACGTGAACCTCTAGAAGGCCCTCGTCCGGCGGCCCCGGGTGCGGAGTCTTCTGCTAAGTCCTTGTCACCGGGAGAGTCGCATGCCCAAGGCAGTCTGATTGCGCTCGAGTGTGAAGCCCTCCTACTTCGGGCTTGTCCGATCATTCCTGCAGGTCTAGCGGTGTTTTACCGCTACGACCTTCTGACAGACAAGTTAGTCGCGCACCACATCACCGGGGATGAGGGCGCTGCCGTTTCGGGATCTCAGATGGGCCTTGGGCAAAATTTGAGCGGTTGGGTCGCCGCGAATCGACAAGCGATCGTCAATTCTGATGCCGCACTTGATCTGGGAGACCTCGTCGACAGATTCACACCCAAACTCCAGCATTGCCTCAGTGTGCCAGTACTCTCGCGGGACCAACTCGTAGGCGTTCTAAGCCTGTACTCCTCAGACCCATTCACACCGGACGATGAGCGCCGGTGCCGCCGAATGGCCACCGAGATCGTCGATGCAATCACGCCAGGGGACGCCCGACATCCGACCTTCGCCTTCCAAGTGGCACGATAGGTGCGACTTCCACTTGCACGGAGATTTCAGCTGATGCGAGAAAGGGCCTTTTCAAACCGTCCCGTTGTGAACACAATCCAGCATCACTCTGCGCTAGCTGGAGATCCCGATGGACATCGTCGCTGACGCCCGAGAGCTATTCAGGCAAGGTCGTTTCGTTCAAGCAGCAAATCGCCTTGCGAGTCTGAGCAGCAGTCGAGTCGATGCCGCAACGACTCTCCTAAAGGCACAACTTCACGAGATCACCGGCGACCTAACGAACGCAGAATCCGGGGCATCGAAGCTCCTCCGATCCAGGGTTCTGAACGAGTCACAGCAAGCAGCCTGTGAAGCCGTGCTCTCACGCGTCGCGGCCGGAGTAGGCGAACACGAGGGCGAACTTCAGCACCTCCAAAGGGCGTTATCCCTGGCAGAGCGCGCCGGAGACTCCGACGCTCTTGGCTGGATGCAACTCCGGATGGTTGCGCTGACCGCCGACCGAACCGGATCGGACTCGTGCCGTTCTTTGATGAGTAGCGCTCGCCGAAACGTGAGCTGCGCAGGAAACCCAAACCTAACTGCGGCACTTCACATGATTGTGGCCGACGTTGATGGAAAACACGGGCTTCTTGCCAAAAGTCAGCGGCACGTACGCTTGGCCCAAAGTCTTTTATCGAGATATCCGAACGTGTGGCTGGAAGGTTGGGCAGAAAGCACTCTGTTGGCCTTGGCCATTGTGCAGTGCGACATCCCTGCCGCGCTCGAACATGGCCGCCGTGCGCTAGCGCTCGGTCGCGAAAGTGGCGCGACTTCGGTGATACGAAGCGCACTTGCTAACATGGGGCGACTGCATTACCTGACGGGTGATTTTGGTGTCGCGCTGGACTATTTGGATCAGGCACTCCACGCGTCTGGGCCCAACAGCGAGCAGAGCGAAGGGATACGCGACTCAATCGCACGCGTCTTCATGGCGCAAGGTCGAATCCTGGAGAGTGAACGTCTCCTGACCGACGTCCAGATTTCCAGCCGGAGTTCTCTCACGAACAGCGGCTATGTTCATCGGCACACCCTTCTTACGAAGGCCGAGGTGCTTACCTGCGCCGGCAAAATGCCCGAGGCACTGGACTTCTTTGCTGAAGTCCTTGTCCTCGCTCAACGGTCGGGTGACACGCTTTTAGCGGCTTCGGCGAGACTTCTTGCTGACGAGGCTCGACATGTGGGACTGCCGAAAATTAGCGCCTGGCCAATGGAGGGACCGTTAGTCCCCACAGGGCAAACCACCCCCGATTCAGCCGTGCTTTACGAGCGGGGATTGACGAGCCGGTTGGTCGTCGCCGGAGACGTCGCAGCAGCAGCACGTCATCGGGATCGCGCATTGCGGATTTGTCGCGCTGTCGCTAATCGTCCTGCCGAAATTGATGTCTGGCGCTCGTGGCATGCGTTGACGAACTGCGAGAGTTCGAGCCAGGAGCAGAAGCTGGGAAGTAGCGACTTAATTCAAGACATCGCTTCCCTCCTGATGCACGCGGGCCGCCCCGAACTCGTCGCCGCGGGCCTCCTCTCCATCCTCGAGCACAGCCGCTGCGCCGTCGGCGCCCGCATCGTATCGCGTGCGCCGGACACACCCGAGGAACTGCTCGGCGCGTGGGGCACCGTCACCGATTCCGACACCACCCGTACCTTCGCCATCGGCACCGCGCGCGACCGGACGGTCGAACTTCACCTCGAGCCACTGCCCGACGTGGAGTCCCAGGCCACCGTCAACAGCATCGGATTCCTCATCGGCTTCGCGCAGGACCTCGAGCGTGGGCGCATCGAGCGCGAGGAACGCCTCACCCTCTGGCCCGTGGACGAACTCCCCGAGGAAGGCGATGACTCCGTTGTCGCCGGGAAGATGCGCGAGGTCATGCTCAACGCGCGCAAGATTGCCCCGACGCCAGTCACCGTCCTGATTACCGGCGAGAGCGGCACCGGCAAGGAGGTCCTCGCCCGCGCCATCCATCGCTACTCGGCCAACTCGAAGAAGCCGTTCGTGCCGTTCAACTGCACCGCCGTGCCGCGCGAACTGCTGGAGAGCCACCTGTTCGGATACAGACGCGGCGCATTCACCGGCGCCGACCGCGACAATCCCGGCCTGATCCGGGCGGCGAAAGACGGAACCCTGTTCCTTGACGAGATCGGCGAACTCGGACTCGATCTCCAACCCAAGCTGCTGCGCTTTCTCGAGTCACACGAAATCAGCCCACTCGGCGAGACGTCTCCGATCACCGTGAACGTCCGGATTGTTGCCGCGAC
This sequence comes from uncultured Acidobacteriota bacterium, assembly GCA_963697745.1. Classification (GTDB taxonomy): domain Bacteria; phylum Acidobacteriota; class Vicinamibacteria; order Vicinamibacterales; family CAVVIG01; genus CAVVIG01. Next base: position 121,017 of record CAVOPD010000005.1, read on the forward strand.
CAACGCGAACCTGACCAGGCTGGTCGAGCAGGGACGCTTTCGCGAAGACCTGTACTACCGGCTGGCGATCTTCCCGCTGGAGCTGCCGCCGCTCCGGGAACGGCGCGAAGAAATCGTTCCCCTCGCGCAGTACTTCGCCCTCAAGTGGTCGCACGAAATGGGGAAAGGCTGCATCCGCGTCGAGACCGACCTCCTGGCGCACCTGGAGCTGTATCCCTGGCCGGGAAATATCCGCCAGTTGAGTAACGAAATCAACCGCATGGTCGCCATGGCGGAGCCCGACATGCCGCTGACGCTGGCGCACCTGCCAAAGGCGATGCGCGATCAGACCGAGCAGCTGAAACGCCGGGAAAACGGCCTCGAGATGAATGTGCCGCTCACCAACACGCTTCCCGAGGCGCTGGCAGTCCTCGAGCGCGAGATGATCAAAGTGGCCCTTCGGCTGCACGGAAAGGTCGAAGCGGCAGCCAAGGCGCTGGGTATCTCGCGAAAAGGCCTCTACCTGAAACGGCAGCGGCTGGGGCTATAGCCAGCCATCCGTCAGCCGGCGCCCGCCTGACGCCATGCCATGCGACGCATCCCGCGCTGCAGCTGCAGCAACCGTTCGATTGAGGTCAGCAACACCCGTTGCGATCCGACGCGTGTGCGCAATGTCTGTAAGTGGCCCTGACGAATCCGGTAATAGACAGTTCGCCGGGACACTCCGAGCAGCACGGCCGCATCGTCAATCAGTAGGCTCCGCTCGGAGTCGCGGTAGTTGTTCCTGTCATAGCCCATCTGTAGGCACCGCGAGTGCCAGCCGGATTCGCGTCTGCATTCCGCGATTCCGTGCAAAACACCGCGGAATTCGCACGTGCTGCACAGGCCGGAACCGCACACCGCGGGAAACCCATTCCCACGCGGGTCGCCGCTACTCAGAACGATGCTTGACTTTCCAGCGCACGTAACTTACATTTTGACTAATCAAAAATGTTGACGGATACGAAGAAAGATACCTCCGCCTCCACCCCCGACGGCTGGCGAACCGTCGGCTCCAGGGGCTGGCGAAGCGCGGATGGGTTGCCGAGTCTCCCCGAAGTGCACGGTTCGGTGCCGATCCCGCACGGCGCCGGCTTCTGGCGCAAGCTGTTCGCCTTTGCCGGACCGGGATATCTCGTCGCCGTCGGGTACATGGACCCTGGGAACTGGGCCACCGACATCGCCGGCGGCGCCCGCTTCGGCTACACGCTCCTGAGCGTGATCATGATCTCCAACCTGATGGCGATCCTGCTGCAGGCCCTTGCTGCGAGGCTTGGCATCGCCAGCGGACGCGACCTCGCTCAGGCGTGTCGCGACAGTTACTCGCGCCGGACCACCCTCCTGCTCTGGTTCCTCTGCGAGATCGCCATCGCCGCGTGCGATCTTGCTGAGGTCGTTGGAGCCGCCATCGCCCTCAACCTTCTCTTCGGCCTGCCGCTTATCTGGGGCGTCTGTCTGACCGCACTTGACGTGCTCGTCGTCCTCTACCTGCAGAACCGCGGCTTTCGCTACGTGGAGGCCCTGGTCGTCGGGCTGATCCTGGCGATCGCCGGATCGTTCGCGGTGGAGTTGTGGCTGGCGCAGCCCGCCCTTGGCGAGGTGGCGCGTGGCTTCATTCCACGCGCCGAGGTCCTCGGCAACGGCGAGATGCTGTACATCGCCATCGGCATCCTCGGAGCCACGGTGATGCCGCACAATCTCTATCTGCACTCCTCCATCGTCCAGACGCGCAAATATCTCGATACGCACGAGAGCAAGCGTGAGGCGATCCGTTTCGCGTCCATCGATTCGGCCGTGGCGCTGATGTCGGCCCTGTTCATCAACGCGGCGATTCTGATCATGGCCGCGGCCACGTTCCACGGCTCGGGACACGAGGCGGTCGCGGATATCTCCGACGCCTACCAGTTGCTCTCGCCGCTGCTCGGCACGACGATGGCGAGCATCCTGTTCGCGGTCGCGCTCCTCTGCTCGGGCCAGAACGCGACGCTGACCGGCACTCTCGCGGGGCAGATTGTGATGGAAGGGTTCATCAACCTGCGGATGCGCCCGTGGCTGCGGCGCCTGGTGACACGACTCATCGCCATCATCCCGGCAATCATCGTCACGGTCATGTACGGCGAGCGCGGAACCGGACCGCTGCTCATTCTGAGCCAGGTGGTTCTCAGCCTGCAGCTGCCGTTCGCGGTCTTTCCACTCGTGTCGTTCACGAGCGACCCGGCAAAAATGGGGGCCTTCGTCAACCCGCTCTGGGTGAAAGTGCTGGCCTGGACGGTGGCACTCGTCATCGCGGCCCTGAACATCTGGTTGCTCTACCAGACGTTCCTGGGCGTGTAGAATCTCGCCGATGTATCACAGGATTCTCGTCGCGCTCGAACACTCCGCCGCTGATGCGACGATTCTCACCCACGCGCGCGGGCTGGCCCGTTTGACCGGAGCGGAGTTGCTGCTCGTCCACGTTGCCGACGGATGGGCGGCGCGCAATTTCGATCAGTTGAACCTGCGCGAATCCGAAGAAATGAAAGCCGACCGCGCGTACCTCGAAGAGATCCGCGGCGAGATGGTCGGCGAAGGATTCACCGTGGATGTGCAGCTGGCGAGGGGCGACCCCGCGACCGAGCTGATTCGAGTAGCCGAGGAGGGCCAGGCGGACCTGATTGCCATGTCCACGCACGGGCACCGGTTCATCGCAGACGTGCTGTTCGGCACCACCGTGACCAAGGTTCGCCACCTGGTGAAGATCCCGGTGCTGCTGTTGCGCGCTCAGTAACCGTGCGAACTCAGTGACCGTCTGGGCGAGGCTTCGGGTTCAGTAACGGTCTGCGCGTCCTTCGAGCTCACTAACCGCCTGCCCTGCAGTTCGCAATCGCGCAACTATCGGCGATCAGGCGAGACGCCGGCCCTTCAAGCGCTCCAGGATACGCAGCGGCGAGCGGCTCTCGTCCAGCATGGCGCTCACAGGCAGCAGGAACGTCTGCTCGAATTGATACTGCCCCGCCATCGCCGCGTGGCTCACCTGGTCGGTGAACGTCATCCAGGTGGAACCTGCCGGCAGGTCCACGCGCTCCTGCGCAGACGACTCCTGAAACGCCGCGTCCTGCTTCATCGCATCGTGCAACTGCAGCATGAGCGCGTCGTACGGTGTACGCGGGCTCTTCGTGACGCGGAGAGCCGCGAGCACCAGGCCGGTTCCCGGGAACGGCAGCGATAGCTCGGACGCGAAGCGTGCCGCCACTGAGGCAGCCTCCTCGCCGACACGCCACGTGCGGGCGCGTCCCTCGGGGTTCACGTTCGAAAACACGCGAAGAATGCGATCACCCCCGGTCGGCGACGTCGGGAAGGCGTCGAGGTGGAGTCGGGTGTCGTCCTTGCGCCACGAGGTCTGTCGCCCGGCAATCTCCGCCGGGCGGAAACTGGCGCGCCGCCGCGTAAGACGACCACGGTATTCAGGAAATAGCTGATCGACCAGCGACGCGGCAGCTCCGCTGAAGCGGTGCAGCACGGCGCGGAGCTGTTCGCGCGGCGCGCCGCTCAGAGACGTCCCGCCTACGCGATCGGTCAGCGGGTCGTAACTGGTGTTCTTGCTCGAGGAAAGAATCGCCGGGGAGAAGATGTCGCGCTCAGCTGGTTCTACTGCAAAGGGCAGGTTCGGCAGGAACACGACCGCACCCTGTTCGAGCAGCGGTGCGAGGCTCGTCGAGGGGGTATCTTTCGCTGCCCAACTCGCCTGCGGATGGGACGTCAGTCGGCTCAAAGCTCTTCTTCGTCGCCCCACGGCGACGGTTGCGGGCCGGGAACGATTCCGGCAATGTCGGGATCCTCTTCGCCTTCCGGGCGCGGAGAACTGGACTTCTGCGTTTTCGCCGTCGCGCGGCGCTCTTCTTTCTGCTTGCGTTTTTCCTGGCGCGCACGCTCTTTGGCGCGTTTTTCGAGCGTGGGTCTGGTTCGGTTTGCCACGAATGCCTCCTGCTTGTCATCTGTAATGTATCACTCCGGGCAGCCCTCCGGCTCGGCCGTCTGTCGCCTGAGGCATGGGTTCTGCACCACGATCCAACGTGACGCTCCTTCTTCTGCTCGCCCTGTTAACGACCCACCCACGTACTGCGTCGCGCACTGGTCCTGATACTCACTCAGCAACTCAGTGCTCAGATCCCCTCCGCTTTCAGGTTCTGCTCGACAAGCTGGGCTTTTCACCGGGAGAGATCGACGGAACGGACGGCCCGAACCTTCGTCGCGCGCTCTCCGCGTTCCAGACGAGCGTCAACTTGAATGCCAGCGGAACCGCTGATTGCGCGACGTGGGAGGCACTGAGCCAGGGGGCGAAGGTCGAAGCACTGACCGACTACCAGCTCACGGAGGTTGATGCTCAGGGCCCATACCTGGATCGTCCGCTGCCGACCGACCTGGCAGCCCAGGCGCAACTCGAGTCGCTCTCGTACGCCTCCGTACGTCGAAGCGATCGCGGAGCGGTTTCATGCCTCGCCGCGACTGATTGCCCGTCTCAACAAAGGCCGGCGCTTCGAAGCGGGGACAATTCTCCGGGTACCCGCGGTGACGCCCTTCGATCCAGCGAGAAAGCCGACGCCTGATTCGACAGCGTCGCAAATGACCATCGAGGTGTCACGCAGCGGCTCAACCCTGCGGGCAATACGAGCGGACGGCTCGATGGCGCTGTTCGCGCCGGTGTCGAGCGGCAGCGAGCACGACCCGCTCCCGATCGGCACCTGGAAGGTCACCGGCACGTCATGGATGCCGCCGTTCCACTACAACCCCGACCTGTTCTGGGACGCTGACGCCGCAGATGAAAAGGCGGTGATCAAGCCTGGCCCGAACAACCCGGTCGGTGTCGTCTGGGTCGATATCAATGTGCCTCACTACGGGATGCATGGCACGCCGACACCGAACCTCGTGGGACATGCGCAGTCGCATGGCTGCGTGCGCCTCACCAACTGGGACGCCGCTCGGCTGGCGTCGCTCGTCAAGCCAGGGACGCGCGTCGTATTTTCTGAATGACCCGTAAGCGCCCGAAACGAGGACGGCTCATCCCCGTCCTGTTCTTCACCTTCGTGGCGGGGATGGCGGTTGGATGGTGGGCTCGCCCCTCCACATCAGCGTTATTGTCGCGAGTCGAACCCGCCGACGCCACACTCTCGCGCGAGCCCGGCGATGGAACGCGACCCGAAACGGGCACGGGAGGCGACGTACGCCTCGAAGCCCGAGAAACCGGACGCCGACCGCCTGCAGCCTCGACGGACGAACGCGCACCGGCAGTCGAATCGTCTGACCCATCAGCGTCCGACGCAACCGCCGGACGAGACGCGGTGGAGACGCGAGGCACCACCGTTCCGGTCGATGATGCCCTGCCGCCAGCGCCGTTGCGTTTGCCGGTGGACGAGGCCGACGTTCGCGCGATGAAGGGGCAGTTCGGCGATCGACGTGACCGCGGCGCCCGGGGCCACGAGGCGGTCGATATCCTCGCCCCCCGAAACACACCCGTTCACGCAGTAGACGATGGGACGGTGGCAAAGCTGTTCTTCAGCAAGCAGGGCGGAATCACCGTGTATCAGTTCGACCCCACGGAGCGGTTCTGTTACTACTACGCGCATCTCGAGCGTTATGCGCCCGGCCTCCGCGAACAACAGAAGATCTCACGCGGCGAAATCATCGGCTACGTCGGCACGACCGGAAATGCCCCGGCGAATACGCCGCATCTCCACTTCGCCATCTTCCGGCTCACGCCGGAGCGTCACTGGTGGCAGGGCACGCCGATCGATCCGTGGGCGGTGTTCAGTCGCTGACGCGCCTGGGGCGGCACGTTCGAGCGTGTAGTGTTCTGCTGCTGTCTTCGGTTGTTCGGAGCGTCGAGTCTTCAGACAGTCTTCAGCCGGACTGGCGCGGTTGTTCTTGTGCGGCAGCGGCCGCTGTCTCCAGCCAAACGAAAAGGGGCGGGTCCGAAGACCCGCCCCTTTCGTACCGTTCCCCGTTTGAAGAAACGCAACACCTAGGAACTGAACAACGCTCTATCCACCTAGCGCGTGCCGGCCGCGGGTGCCGGTAGCGCGAACACCGTAGCCGTGAGGCCCGCCGGCATGAAGACGTCACTGCCGGCCATCGAGCATGTAGGTCGTCGGGGCCGCGAAGATCGGCGCGCCGGTCTGGTAGGTGTAGAGCACCTTGCCGGTGCTGGAATCGACCGCCATGAACGTGCCCTGATGATCGGCGCTGAAGACGACGCCGCTCGCAGTGGCGGTGACGCCCGCCCAGCCGGCGCCGTCGTACTTGACCTCCCATTTCCGTGTGCCCGTCAGCGGATCGATCGCACGGAGCGCACCGCTGGGCGCGCCTTGCGGCGCAACCGTGCCGCCCATCGTCCGATCGCCGACGTTCGCATCTGGCGTTGCCTTCTTGATGAACTTCGCGCAGGTCTCGCGGACGGTGAGGAAGAACAGCCCGCGCTGCGCGTCGAAGGACGGCGGCATGAAGTTGGTGTTGCCATACCAGTCCGGGCAGGTGATGGTGCCTTCCTCGGTGGGCGTGTGTCCGGGGATCTCGATGGGGCGCCCTGCCGGGGTGAAGCCCGAGGCCCAGTTCTGGTTGCCGTATGCCCACGCGTTGATGAACTTCCCGTTCGTGCGATCGAGCACGTAGAGGAACCCGTTGCGGTTCGCCTGCATCAGCACTTTGCGGGCCTGCCCGTTGATCGTCAGGTCGGCCAGCACGGGGGTCTGGTTTGCGTCCCAGTCGTGCGTATCGTGCGGCGTGTACTGGTAGTGCCATTTCAACGTGCCGGTGTCGGGGTCCAGCGCCACGACTGACGCCGCGTACAGGTTGTCGCCAGGGCGGCTGTCGCCATCCCAATCGGGATTCGGATTGCCGGTCCCCCAGTAGACCGTGTTCAGTTCGGCGTCATACGTCCCGGTGACCCAGGTCGGCGAACCGCCGCGTTCGAGCACGTCAACCGGCCACGTTTCGCTGCCCGGTTCGCCCGGCGCGGGAATCGTCCAGAAGCGCCACACGCGCTTGCCGGTCTCGGGTTCGTACGCGTCGAGGAACCCGCGGTTGGCATACTCGCCGCCGGCCATGCCGACGATCAGCTTGCCCTTCACCACGAGCGGCGCCACCGTGCTGGCGTGTCCAAGCTTGAAATCGGCGAGTTCGACGTCCCACACGACCTTGCCGTCCTTCGGGTCGAGCGCAATCAGGTGAGCGTCGAGCGTCGCCATGAACAGGCGGTTGCCGTACACGGCGAAGCCGCGATTCACGGGGCCGCAGCAGACCTTCAGGCCCGCCGGCATGACGCGCTGGTAATGCCAGATCTGCTTGCCGGTCTTGCCGTCGATGGCCCACGCATGGTTCTGGGGGCCGGTGACGTAGAGCACGCCGTCCAGGACCACCGGCGTGGCTTCGAACTGCCCGGTGACGCCGGCCTGGAACGTCCACAGCGGCGCGAGTTGGCTCGCGTTGGCCGGAGTGATCTGTGTCAGCGGGCTCAGCCGCTGCCCGGTGTAGTCGCCCGACACGATCAGCCAGCGTGAGGGATCGGACAGTCCCTTCGCCAGATCGGCGTCGGTCACACTTTGTGCGGACAACGGCGCCGCCATTCCCGCAACCGTCAGCATCGCCGCGGCGATCCGACGCAAGCCGTGCACTCTCATTCAAGTCCTCCGGTAGAATAACGGCCCAATTATGCCTAAGGAGGACGTGATGCGGAAACTTTGTTGCGCGTCGCTGTTTTGAGCGTCGCGCGTGGTTGGTCCGCGCAGGTCCGCCCAGCAGACCGGCGTCACGGTTCAGCAGGTGGGCGAATGGATGACCGGCGTCCAATGGCGAGGCTGGGAAAAGACCATCAGCGAGCAACCCTCGAGGTGATGGCCCAGAAGCTCGCTCGAGCTGGTGTAGCCGCGAACCTTCAGGTTCGCCATCGTGACTCGATGAAGAACAGCCGGAAGAACTCTCCTGTTGATGGCGTTCGTGATAGGCCTGCTTGCCGATGTTCGCGCCGGCGCCTGGGGCGCAGCCGGTCATCGGGTGGTGAGCCGCGCGCGCAATTCTCGCGCTGCCCTCCGACGTGCCGCCGTTCGTGGCGAGACAGATCGACTGGATCGGCAGCCGCTCGGTGCTCGCCGACTCGTGGCGTGGACCGACCGAGCCCTTCTCGAAAGCATCCGAGGACCCGAACCACGTCTGGTACATGGAGCAGTTCGCGTTCCTGCGCCGAGATCCCGCGTTCGCGCGACGAGTTCATGCTGCGCGTCTACGACGAGCATCTGCGCCTTCGAGCCATCGACCCTGCGAAGGCGGCGCTCACCAACATTCACTACACCGGCACACTTCCGTATGCAGCCACCGAAGGCTACGAACGCCTGAAGGTGGCGTTCAGGGCCTGGCGCGAGCTGAAGCAGCGGAAGCAGGAGACTGCGTTCATCGAACAGGATGCGGCGTTTTATGTCGGGTGGATGGCCCATTACGTTGCCGATGGCGCACAGCCGCTGCATTCAACCATTCATCACGACGGGTGGGTTGGCGACAACCCGCGGAACTACACGCGCGACCTCGCCATTCACTGGCAGTTCGAGAACACGTTCGTCGATTTGATCGAACTGAACGAGCGGGATATCCAGGGTCGCATCCCCGCAGCACCTCGCCGTGTGAGTGACCCCTTTACATCCGTCCTGGACATGCTCAGCCACGGACATACACGTGTCGATCAGTTGTATCGACTCGAGCAGGCGAAGGCCTACACCGACAAGACGAACCGCGACGCTCGCGAACTGGTCTATACGTGCACGGCCGAAGCGGCCACCCTCCTGCGGGACCTGATCTACACGGCATGGGTGTCCAGCGGCGATCCGGTTCCACCCTACTCCCCTGACGATCTGACCAACGACCCGCGCAACCCGCAATACAACCCTGCCACCGGCAGCGCACCGCCGCCGGCGCCGGCGAATTGAGGTAGCATTTTGCCTCACGGCTGACAGGGACCATCCGCGGCCGTACAGCAATTCGCAGGGGGACCACACGGATGCGTAAGACCAGCAGCTTCGATCGCTCTCGCTCAACGTATCGGGGCAGCCTTTGCCTGCGCGGCGCTCTTTGCCGGCGCACCCGGCGCGATCCAGACGATGTATGCGCAGGCTCCGGTCGACACCTCGAAACTGCCGCACCTCGAGGGCACGTGGGACGGGACCCCGCGTGCGCGGCCGGTGAACAGCGAAACGGTGCCGTGGGGGAAGGACAATTTTCCGGTGCTGAACGAGCGGGCGCTTGCCTACCAGAAGGCCTTCGACGAAGCCCTGTCGCCGAAGTACGACTGCCAGCCCGCTTCATCGCCGGCGATTCAGGACGACCCCTATGCCATGCAGGTGCTGCAATGGCCCGACCGCGTCATCTTCCGGTACGAGAAGGACGATCAGGTGCGGACCGTATGGCTCGATGGCCGCAAGCCGACCATCTACGACTGGGGGATTCAGGGGTTCTCGGTCGGCCACTACGAGGGCGACGCGCTGATCGTCGATACCGACCACTTCGTCTTCGATATCACCGGCTTCGACGATTACAACGGCATTCCCTCGTCACAGCTGAAGAAGGTCCACGAGCGCTACTGGCGGGAGGGCGACCAGCTGAAGGTGACCGTGACTGTCGAGGATCCGATGTTCCTGAAGAAGCCGGCGTCCTACACGACGCGCTGGCTGCCCGCCGCACCCGGGTATATTCTGTCGGCGTGGGACTGCGACCCGGAAACCTCTCGCGCGCCGGTCCGGATGATGCCGCAGAAGTACAAGGACTGACGGTTCGCAATTGGGACGAAAGAAGACGATCATGAGTATTCGACGCTGGGCCGTGATGGCATCGCTGGCGATCGTTGGGCTGGTCGCGCTGAACGGCGTGCCCGCCGTGGCGCACCATTCAGCGGCGCCGTTCTACGATGCCACCAAGCACGTGGAAGCGCAGGGACCGGTCACCAAGTTCCTGTTCAAGAACCCGCATTCGTTCCTCTATTTCGAGTCGACCGATGACAAGGGACAGAAGGTGGAGTGGCAGGTGGAACTCGGGGCTGCGGCGTCGCTGACGCGCACCGGGTGGACGCCGGAAACGCTGAAGCCGGGCACGGTCATCAAGGTGGCCGGACAGCCTTCGCGCGCCGAGAACTCGCACGGGATGTGCTGCGCGAAGATCACGCGACCCGACGGCAGCCCGATTGTGGCCGGCGGTCGCGTCACCGAAGAGCAGCAGCCGCCGAGGTAGGGACGGCACTTCTCGTTCGCCCTGGTGACCAACATGATGCCCTGGCTGGAGGGGACCGCGCTTGCCACGTGGGTCCGCGAATCTCCTTCGCTCTGGGCCTACCCCACCGTTCTCACGCTGCACACGGTTGGCCTCGGCATCGTCGTCGGTGCCAGCGCCGTGATCGACCTGCGGCTTCTCGGCTATGCGCCGCGGATCCGCATCGGGACACTGGCTCCGCTCTTCACGTTCATGGCCTACGCGTTCGTGCTGAATGCCGCCACCGGCATCATGCTGTTCATGGCCGATGCCACCACGAAATCGACGCAGCCGGTGTTCTACATCAAGCTCACGCTGATCTTCGTCGCGCTGTGGTGCACGTTTGCCACGCGGCGCATCGTGCACGACAATCCGGAACGAAGACCACCGTCGACGTGGTGCCTCGCCACGCCGCCGGCTGGCGGTCGCGTCGCTGCTGCTATGGGCGAGCGCCATCACGGCAGGTCGCCTGATGGCCTACCTGTGAGGAACAGGTGATGGACAGCTTCGTGGCGTGGATTCAGACCACCGCGTTATCGCAGGCGATCGTGTCCATTACGTGGGTGTGGCCGGCGTGCGAGTCGCTGCACTTCATCGGGCTCGCGCTGGTCATCGGCATCGTCGGGTTCTTCGACCTGCGGCTGATCGGATTCTTCCGGCGCATTCCGGTGCGCGCCGCGCACGAACTGATGCCGTTCGCGCTGGTCGGGTTCGGCGTGAACCTGATGACCGGACTGGTCTTCCTCATCGGGCACCCCGAGCAGTACGTGCACAACATCGCGTGGTGGTACAAGGTCGGGAGCCTCGCGGTGGCGGGCCTCAATGCCGCGGTGTTCGAACTGGCCGGGATTGGTGCGCTGACTGGCCCGTTGGGCGCGGGCGACGACACCCCGCTCGCTGGCAAAAGCCATCGGCGCCGTGTCGATCGCCGCCTGGTTCTCCGTGCTCTACTGGGGACGCGTGCTGCCGTTCGTCGGCAACGCCTTCTGAAATGCCCGACTTGCCCGACCTGCCCTACCTGCCCTGATCGTGCGGCGGAGCGGCGTATGCGAAGTCCACAGCCGCGTTTTCACCAGGCTTCACCGTCACCGTCTGCGTCTGTTCGCCAAACTGCTCATGCCAGGTCTTCATCACATACCTGCCGGCGGGCACGTGCGGAATCGAGTACCGTCCCGCAGCATCGGTCACGGCGAAATACGGATGCCCCATCACGCCGACGAAGGCCGTCATCCAGCGATGGACGTCGCAACCCAGCTTCAGCATCACCTCGGGCGACTTTGGTATGAAGTCGAACGTCATCCCGGCTGAAGGCTGACCCACGTTGAAGCTGTTGTTCGACGCCGACGAGCTGTGCACGTTGTGCAGCAGGTTGTCGTCGTTGCGGACCTGCAGCCGCTGCCCCACCCTGACGCCGACCACTCGCGGCGCATAGACGCAGGACCGCTGATCGATCACGACCGGGTTCGGCGGAACCGGAGAGGGTGGAAACGTGCCCTCGAGCCGCACGAACACATTGGCCACACTCCCGTCAGCCGTCACCATCGCCTGCTCCTGGATCACCTGGCGCCCCCGGTTCATGTCGGCGCACTTCGGGTCCGGACCCATGCGGATCACCGGGTTGCCTGGCGGCTTTCCATTCAGCGTGATGTGGCCGGTGATCGTTCCACCCGGTGCGGACCCCGCGCCGCGGCTCTGCGCGGTCAGCAGCACAGGCACTCCGACGAGGACCAGGGCCATCGTGCAGAGTCGCCTGGCAGCGGAGTTCATTTCCGTTGACTGCCTGCCGTGGGATCGGGAGGCGGGGTTCGATACCAGTAGTTGCGGTGACAGCTTTCGCACGCGCTGTCGATCGTTTCGCCGGCGTTCATGAGCCTCGTCACGTCCCTGGCCTCGACCGCCGCGAGCGACTCGATGGCGGCATCGTGCAAACCATGCGCGCGCAACGCCCAGGCAGCCGGATCCTTTCCGAGCAGCGCCTCGATCTCCTGCGGCTGCAGTTCGACGCGCGCATCGTCGGGCTTCTCGCCGGGTCGCGCGACATGGCGCCCCGGAATCAGCAGCAGGTTGCTCGCTTCCGCCAGCGCCACTGCATGCCGGCGCAGCACCTTCCAATCATCGTCGGTCCTCGGCGCCTTGCGCTCGGTGCCTTCGAGCGTCGCAATCACCTCGACCGAATCCCACAACACGTCGGCGCTGGGGTCGATCACCGAGTCCATGATGTCCTTCACCGTGGACGTCGGCCGGAATTCCGACGGCGGAGACGAACTACAGCCTGCAACGAACGCCAGGGTCAGCAAGAAGAGGACAGACTGGCGCATGGACGCCGCGGAGTGTACCACGCGGTCCAGCACGTCCGCGAGGCGCGCCTGCTGCGCCGGTGCTGGACGATTGTGGTTCGAATTGGCAGGTCACAACCACGCGTCTGCATGTTTGACACCCCTCCACCCGTGGGCCATTATCAGCACGTTCTCTCGTGCGCATTCAATGGTTCGCATTCGTCTGCTGTTGTTGCGGAACGTGGAGCCGGAATACGCGTTGAGCCCGGAGGTGTGAATGGACGCGACGTTGACTCTGGCCGACGACCGTCCGGGTGTCGAACGCCTGTGGGCGCGCCTGGTGTCGTTCGTGGAGATGCCGGGCGACGATGACGAGGCGCTCCGCAAGAAACGGTTGCTGCTGGTGGTCGTCCTGGCGAAGGCGCCGGCCTGTCCATCCCTGGCGATTGCCTATTTCATGCTCGGCGTTCCGCTCGCGGCACTCGTGCCCGTCGTGTACCAGCTGGCGACGATCGTCAGTGTGGTCGTGTTCCTCATGACGCGCAACTTCGAGCGCTTCCGCTTTCAGCAGACGCTGATCATCTTCGTCGGACCGATTGCGCTCCATTACTTCCTTGGCGGGTTCGTCAACTCGAGCGGAGTGATTCTGTCGGCGTTCCTGGCGCCGCTCGTGGCGATCCTCTTCCATGGCGCACGCCAGTCGTGGCCCTGGTTCGTCGCACTGTGGGTCGCGCTGCTGAGCCTCGCTGCGCTCGATTCCACGCTGGTCGCCGGCCAGGTCCACATCATTCCGGACTCCGCCCGCGTTCTGTTCTTCCTGTTTCACATCGGCGCGGTCGGCTCGGTCACCTACGCCGGCATCCGCTATCACGCATCGCTGCTCGATAATGAGAAGGCGGAGCAGGTCTCGCTCAACGAGCGTCTCAGCGTGACCGCCAGCGAGCTGTCGTTTGCGCTGTCGCGGCTCGAGGACACGAACGTCGCGCTCGCGGAGGCGGGACGGCAGAAATCGCGCTTCCTCGCCAACATGTCGCACGAGTTGCGCACGCCGCTCAACGCGATCATCGGCTACAGCGAGATGCTCGAGGAGGAAGCCGCGGAACTCGGCAAACCGTCGTTCACGGAGGACCTCCAGAAGATCCACGTCAGCGGCCGGCACCTGCTCGGACTGATCGATGACGTGCTCGACCTCTCGAAGATCGAGGCGGGACGCATGCAGGTCTTCACCGAGCGGATTGACGTGGCCGCACTGATCAGCGGCGTCGTCGCGGTGGCCGAACCGCTGACGAAGAAGAACGACAATCGCCTCGTCGTGGAGAGCAATGACCCTCTCGGAGCACTCAACACCGACGCAACCAAAGTCCGCCAGGTAATCTTGAACCTGCTCTCCAATTCGGCGAAGTTCACCACCCGGGGAACCATTGTCCTCACGGCCATGGCCAGTTCCGACGGCGCGTCGCTGACGTTCTCGGTGCGGGACACGGGAATCGGCATGACGCCGGAGCAGCTGGGCCGTCTGTTCGACGAGTTTTCGCAAGCGGAGGTGGGCACCTACCGGCACTACGGCGGCACCGGACTGGGACTTGCGCTGAGCCGCCGGTTCGCGCGCATTCTGGGTGGCGATGTCTCGGTCGACAGCACGTTCGGGGTCGGATCGACCTTCACGTTCACCGTGCCCCGCGAGTTGCCTGAACCGGCAGGCGCGGTCGCGTGACCGACCGGCAATGGCTCGCCCAGGCCAGCGGGAAGATCCAGGCGGATTTCTGCCGATCGGCCGATACACACCTCCTCCCCGTGCCGCTTCCAGCGTTTCCTGGGATTCGGCTCTACCTGAAGGACGAGTCGTGTCACGTGACCGGCAGCCTGAAACACCGGCTGGCGCGTTCCCTCTTCCTGCATGCGCTCGTGAACGGGCACATTCACGAAGGCACGACGGTGGTCGAGGCGTCGTCGGGCAGCACCGCGATCTCCGAAGCCTACTTCGCGCGCCTGCTCGGGCTGCCGTTCGTGGCGGTCATGCCAGCCACGACCTCCGCTGACAAGATTGCGCTGATCGAGGCCCAGGGCGGCCGCTGTCATCTGGTTGACGACGGGGCCACCGTGTACGCCGTGGCTCAGCAGCTGGCCGAAGAGGTTGGCGGCCACAACATGGACCAGTTCACGAATGCGGAGCGGGCCACCGACTGGAGAGGCAACAACAACATCGCCGAGACCATCTTCGAGCAAATGAGCCGGGAGGGCCACCCGGTTCCGCGCTGGGTCGTCGTAGGCGCGGGCACCGGCGGCACCGCGTCGACCATCGGGCGCTTCATCCGCTATCGCGGCTACGACACGCGCCTGTGCGTCGTGGACCCGGAGCACTCGGTGACGTTCGACTACTTCCGCACCGGCGATGCCACCCTGAGGCTGGGACGCGGGTCTGGCGTCGAGGGGATCGGCCGGCCGCGGGTCGAGCCCTCGTTCATCCGCACGGTTGTCGATCAGATGATCAAAGTGCCGGACGAGGCCTCCTATGCCGCGATGCTGTTCCTGCACAAGTTGATGAGCAAACGAGCCGGGCCCTCCACCGGGACGAACCTGTGGGGCGCGTGCGAGTTGATCGCCGACATGACCGCTGCGGGCGAAGAAGGTTCGATCGTCTCGCTGATCTGCGATTCGGGCGAGCGATACTCGCAGACCTACTACGATGACGTGTGGCTGGCGCGGCGCAAGATCGACCTCCGTCGCTGGCGGCGCCAGCTGCAGGCGTTTGTCGAGACCGGCGAATGGGCAGAACGTCAGCCGAGGGCGTGGCGTACGCCGGAGGATTCCGTCATCACCGCCGCTGGTTCCTGATGGTGAAGATCCTGCTGGTCGAAGACAACGAGATGAACCGCGACATGTTGAGCCGCCGGCTGGCGAAGCGCGGCTTCGACGTGGTGGTGGCCGTCGACGGTGCGTCCGGCGCCGCTCTCGCAGCGACCGAACGGCCCGATCTCATCCTGATGGATCTCAGTCTGCCCGACATTGATGGCTGCGAGGCGACGCGGCGCATACGCGCCGACACGGCGACCGCGTCGATTCCCGTAATCGCGCTGACCGCCCACGCGATGGCCACCGACCGGCTCCGCGCAATCGAGGCCGGCTGCCAGGACTACGACACCAAGCCTGTGGACCTCGCCAGGCTGCTCGCCAAGATCGACGCCTTGCTGCCCTCGCATGACTGAGCGCGCGTCCCTCACCGAAGCGTTCGTCGCGCAGATTCGGCACGAGCTGCGTACGCCCGTGAACGCGATCCTCGGGTACGGTCAGCTCCTCCTCGAAGAACACGGCGACACCCTGACTGCGGAGGCGCGCCACGATCTGGAGCGCGTGACGGAAGCCGGCCATCAACTCGTGCGAATCGTCACCGAGGCACTCGATGCCGTGGATCAGAATGGCGACAACCTCACCCTCTGTGCGGCGCGGCTGCGCCACGCGCTTCACGCGCCGCTCACGACCGTGCAGGGTATGGCCTATCTGCTGATTGAGGGACATCACGGCAGCCCGATGTGCGACGACTTGCGGCGTATCGACACCGCCGCCATCCGGCTCGCGATTGTCAGCGACACCCTCGAGCACGGCTACCGCGTTCGGCTCCATGCCGATCAGGACGGAGTGCCTTGCGCCACGTCGCCGGCGCCCGCATCGCTGGACGACACCTCCGACACGTCAGGCGTTCGGAGCGGCGCGATTCTGGTGGTCGACGATGAAGAGATCAATCGAGACCTGCTGACGCGCCGGCTGACGCACCAGGGTCACATCGTCTTTACGGCGGACTGCGGAGATACTGCACTGGCGCTTGCGGCACGCGAGTGCGTCGACCTGATCCTGCTTGACGTGCTCATGCCAGGGCTCAGCGGCTACGACGTGCTCTCGCGCCTCAAGGCCGATGCGGCGCTTCGGGATGTGCCGGTCCTGATGATCTCGGCTCTCGATCAGACATCAAGCGTGACGCGCTGCATCGCACTCGGCGCGGACGACTATCTGACCAAGCCGTTCGATCCGCTGGTGCTTCGTGCCCGGGTGAACAGCTGTCTCAGGAAGAAGTGGGCGCGCGATTTCGAGCTCGCCTACCTGCGGGGTGTCGAGAAAGTTACGGCGGCAGCGCTGGCCGTCGAGGCGGGAAGCTTCGCGCCCGACAGTCTGGACGAAGTCGGCGAGCGGTCCGATTCGCTGGGGAACCTCGCTCGCCTCTTCCAACGGATGGGGGTCGAAGTGGCCGCACGTGAACGCCGCCTGCGGTACGCAGGTCGAGCAGCTGGTCATCGCGATCGACGAGGAGCGGAAGGCCGCGCAGGTGGCCGAGATCACCGAGTCGGATTACTTCCAGAAACTGAAGGTGCGGGCCAGGGCGCTGGCCGCCCGCAATGCCGCCCGCTCCAATCAAACGCGCTGAGTCGCAGTCATCGAAGCCGCCGCACCATGGCCAAGATCGTTTCCATTCACTCGTATCGCGGGGGGACCGGCAAGTCGAACCTGACCGCGAATCTGGCCGTGTGTCTGGCCTCCTCCGGCAAGCGGGTCGCCGTCGTCGACACCGACATCCAGTCGCCGGGGATTCACATGCTTTTCGGGCTCGAGGACACGAGCCACTTGCGGACGCTCAACGACTACTTGTGGGAACGCTGCCCGGTGCATGACGCGGCGACGGAGGTGACGCCATCGTCCGTACCAGCACGCGGGCGGTCGCGTCTGGCTGGTGCCATCCAGCCTGCAAGCCGGCGAGATCGCGAAGGTACTGCGCGAAGGCTACGACGTCGGCCTGATGAATGATGGCTTCCGGGATCTGGCCGACCAGCTCGCGCTCGACTACCTGCTCATCGACACCCATCCGGGACTCAATGAGGAGACGTTGCTGTCGATCGCGATTTCCGACGTCCTGCTGGTGTTGATGCGGCCCGACCGTCAGGATTTTCAGGGAACGGCCGTCACCGTGGAGGTCGCACGCAAACTGGAGGTGCGGGAACTCGTGCTGGTGCTCAACAAGGTCCTTCCGAGCGTCGCGGCCGGTGGCTTCGTCGATGAAGTGAGCCGCACCTACAAAGCACCGATCGTCGGCGTGTTGCCCGAGGCGCCGGAGATGCTGGAGCTTGGCAGCGGCGGCCTGTTCACGCTTCGCTCACCGGAGCACCCGTTCAGTCGAGAGCTTCGCCGCGTCGCGACCGCACTCGAGTAAGTGGCGCAACCCGCCGGCAGAGCTCGCAGCCGACATCGAGCGCCCGCAGACCGCCCGAAAGACCGGAAGGAGCGTTATGCTAACCGCGACAGGACCCTCATGTTTACCAACGTCCTGATGAGGTGTGGATTGCAGTCGCTGACGCGCGTCGCCCGGTCTGCGCTGCCGATCGTCCTGATGCTGGGGGCAGCAGCGACACACGCCTCCGCGCAGTCGCCCGTCTGCCATGCAATTCGGCGTGGTGAGTCCGCCACGCAAGCCGCACGACGCGTGACCGGCAACGCCCAGAACGCGTATCGTGAGTGGTTCCAGATCATGAACCCCTCGTCGAGGTTGGTTCCCAAGTCGCAATACAACCGGATTGGTCTCGGCTGGCGGGCCTGCGTCATCACGCCGGCTATACCTCACGCCGGCCATACCTTTGAACGCACATCACGTCGAAGAGCCCGCGGCTGCCGAGGCATACGAAGCTCCCAGCGGCTCCCGTGTTCCCGAAGTACTGGCTGCACCTGCAGCACTCGCGAGCGCGGAAGTACTGGCGGCGCCCGCGGCACTCGCGAGCGCGGACGCCAGCGATGGACCGCAGCCCGCCGTCTCCGACGTCGTTCGAAGACTCGGGGGTGTCGATCTCAAGATGCTGTGGCTTTGCGCTGCGATGATTGCGCCCTTGTGCGGGTGGCGGATGGTCGACGGCTATCTCACTCGCAGGAAGACGGCGTCCCTCATCGTGCAGCACTTTGTCCATCGATTCGTTGAGGAGTTCGAACGGCCACTGGTTCGGTACGACGCCGGGGAACGTCCGGTGAGATCGGATCTCCGCTTCGGCGTGCGCCGCGGACGATTCGACATTCTTCTCGCGCCGGGCGAGGGCAGGCGTTATCCAAACCTGTCTGACCACAAGAAGAACGTCGAATACGACGTGGCCCGGGTCGTGCGCATGCTTGCCGATGACTCTTTCGTGAGCGGTGCGCCTTACACAAAAGCAGGATGGATCGTGGTGCCATTTCAGTTCACCGCGGAACCCAAGCCATGGGGTGTTTCATGCATATCCTCCTTGTGAGCGCCGGCGGCGGCGGCGGAAACATTCTGCGGTCAGTGATGGCGACGTTCCGGCGTGACCTGGCCGTGACGCAGAAGACCGATTCCGGATACGCAGAACGGCTCAGGCGCGCTGTGACCCCTCGATTTCTGGACACCAACGAGTTTGCGCTGTCCGATCTGCCCAGCGAGGAGCGGTTCCTCATCGGCGCTCGCACCACCGGCAGTCTCGGCGCGCGGCACGACCCGGAGGTGGCGCTCCGCGCGCTCGAGGAATCACGCAGCGAGGTCGAGGAACTGTTCAGCCGGTATTCGATCATCATCCTCATCGGCTCTGGAGGCAAAGGCACCGGTTCGGGCACGATGTTTCCACTTGCGCAGATCGCGCGTCAGCAGAAGAAACTCGTGATTCCCATCTTCGTCCGGCCATCGTTCGAGCGGCACGAGGTGGACAAGCGGCACTACGACCATGCCGTACGCGCGATCGAGCAATTCGACGCAGCCGGCATCCGGCTGATCGAAATTCTGAACGACCGTGGATACACCGAACACGATCCGCAGCCGCAGCCGGTCGTCTTTGAACGAATGAATGTTCCTATCGCGCGCGGTCTCCGCGGCCTGATCTACGTCTTGTGGGATCTCTCGCAGGTCGATCCGTCCGATCTCTCGATCCTGTTTGCTGGCCAGGGCCGTCTGCGAATCGGCTTCGCCGAGATCGATCCTCCGGACGGCCGCGATCCGAGCGATGAACAGGTGGAGCACGCAGCCCGCCGATGCTGTGACAATCCGTACTACGCCTTTCACAAGCCCGCTGGGACGTCTTTGATCTGCATTGAAGGCGACTGGTCGAATCTCGTGGATGCACAGATCAAGGGACGGGTTGGCGCCGCGATGGGCGTCGATGCCACGAGTCCCTACAGTCCGCTGTACGCGCGAGCGGTGGGCATACCGAAACCGTGGGGTGTGACAACGTTGTTCGCCGAGTACACAGGAACGCAGCGCCCGCTCGAAGTCGATTGGAGCCTCGAGAAAGGCGTGCGTACGGCTGCCCACGCACCACTGGCTGATGCGGAATCGCCTGCCTCGGTCGAGCAACATACGGACCCATCGAATCGAAAGATCGGCAATGCGTCTCCGGCACGTGGCTTTGCCACGTTCCGGGATTTCGCGGTTGCCCTCAACCGTGCCGATCCGGCGGCACTGGCGCTGGCGGGCAACGGCACATCGGACATCCCCGTCGACGGAACCGAGGTGAGACGGCTGCTCGGCATGATGTGGTTTCGCACCGCGTTCGACCGGCTCCCCAGTGATTGGCGCGAGCGGCTCCTGCACGCCTTGATCGAGAGTACGACGGTGCCGGACCACGCACTCAAAAGAGGCCGGCAGACCATCCATCTGCGCGAGCTCAGCTACGAGGACCTCCAGGAGACCAGTTCAACGACGGCCGTGCCGGATGGGATTCGGCCAGATCTGGATCTGCTGATCGCGGTCGGCCGCTTCTGGGGAGCTGATGCGGTGAAGCGTTTCCACTTCGTCGAGCTGCCGGAACGCCACGAACCGTCCACGATGGAGAGCCTGCTGCACAAGTTCCGGGAGTGATTCACAGCCAGCGGCCTGCTCCGCTATCTCATCCTGCGACGGCGACACGCCCTGCTCAAGGACCACCACGTGTCGATGGACGATACGAGACGACAGGAAACACTGGGACGATAGGAAACAGCAGTCAGACCAGTGTCGCGGTTGGAAGAATGGACGTGGCGAAGCGAGCCGGCAGGATTTGGATTCGCGGTGATTGCGGTCGGCCGCTTCAGGGGGGAGCCATGCGGTGAAGCGTTTTCATGTCGAGTTGCCGGAACCCCACGAACCGTCCACGATGGAGAGCCTGCTGCACAAGTTCCGGGAGTGATACGCAGCCAGCGGCCTGCTCCGCTATCTCACCTTGCGACGGCGACACGCCCTGCTCAAGGACCACCACGTGTCGATGGATGATACGAGACGACAGGAAACACCGGGACGATAGGAAACAGCAGTCAGACCAGTGTCGCGGTTGGGAAGATCTGCCGACGTGGCAACCGACAGCCGTGCAGGAATTGAATCGCGGTGATGGGTCCGCCTGCGCCAAGGCTACGGCGGACAGCCTTCGCGCGCAGGGTGGCTTGCCAGCCGTAGCTCCGCAAGTTTTATGGAGCGAAGGCTGGCGGAGAGAGTGGGATTCGAACCCACGGTAGAGTTTCCCCTACACACGCTTTCCAAGCGTGCTCCTTCAACCACTCGGACATCTCTCCGTGTCTTTAGAATCAGCAGTTTACAGGCTAGTGGCTGAGCCGGCAAACCCGAATTGTGTAGCGAATTGTGTAAGACCCCTTAATGTGCCGCGATCACTTACGGCGATCGCCGAGCCTCACGAAGCCATCGCACCAATCCGCCGGCGCCTCCCAGTATAAGCCGCCGTTGGCGTGCCTCAATCGTCGTCTTGAACCGTTCTGAAGCTGCCAGACAGGACAGGGTCGATTCGATCTGCCTGGCTGAGTGCCCAGTCCGCCCACTGTTGAAATCCCGTTGCACTGAGGGGATCGTCGAGCGCGGCTTGGCGCTCTCGAACGGCTGAGACGTAGGCGCGAATCTCCTCGGCCTCCCTGAGGGATTTGGCCTGGGCGAGGAGCCTACCGACTCGCGCCTTCTCAAGTCGCTCAAGCCGTTCACGCTCAAGCCGCCGTCGCTCGGCCTCTTTGCGCCGTTCCTCCGCAGCAATCTCCGCCTTCCGCTTGATCACCCATTCACGATGGTGCTGAGCACTGGAGCGGCACACACGCTCGCCGTGAACGACGATGGCAACGGCAATGTCGCCGAGCCGCGTCTCTAGCGGTTGCCCCTCGACGTCGGTCCACGTTTCGATCGGCTGATCGCCACCGCACAGGGCCATCAGTTGGCAACGCATCGGACCGCTCACGCCCTTCGGTTGCGTGGATGCTGTCTTCACGGAGACTCCGTCGATCGCGAATCCGACGCTGAAGTCGCCGACGTGGGCCACGAGCGTCCGCGCCTCTCGGCCATCGATCGATACGCTGACATTTAGCCGATCAAGCGCGCGCAGGAGGCTGTT
Organism: uncultured Acidobacteriota bacterium; assembly: GCA_963697745.1. Classification (GTDB taxonomy): domain Bacteria; phylum Acidobacteriota; class Vicinamibacteria; order Vicinamibacterales; family CAVVIG01; genus CAVVIG01. The sequence continues at coordinate 142,909 of CAVOPD010000005.1, forward strand.
AAGGACCCGAAGCCGACGTTTCTCGAAGCTTGTTTCGAACACAGGGTCGTCAAAGGTCGGATACCGCGACTCGGCCTGTCGCGCTCGTCGCTGCTCGTCCGCATCCAGCAGCTTCTGGATGCGCGGGTGTGCGCCCTCAAGGTCGCGCGTTCGGCGAACGGTACCGATCTGCGTTGCGCAGACGCGCGGCAAGATCCTCGAGCGTTTCGGCGAACGTCGGAATGGGAGGGTCGGGCGTTGAGAGGTCGACGGGATCGGGTCCCCAACTCCAACGGTCCCGACCCAAGACGATCCGGTCCGACATGCCAGGACCGCGCGGCGGCAGTTGCGGCTTCTTCACCGTCTTGCCCGCCGCAAGCTTCGCCCAGTACCCCCGAGGCGGCAAGAGCAGATCGGCGCGCCGGCACGCCGCGTTCGATGCGGTGCAACGAATGGTGAGGCGCGCCGACATACTCGGACACACCGAACCAGACCACCATCTGTGGTGCGCGAGCCAGCACCACGAGCTTGACCCCACCACTCCAGCGAGCAAGTGGGATACGGCCTGGCGTGCGCTACGTGATGAGGCTGGACTGCCTGGTCTGCGCTTCCATGACCTGCGTCACACCGTCGTAACTCGACTCCTCGAAGCCGGCGAGCCAGATCACGTAGTCGAATCGATTACGGGGCATCTCTCTCGCAGAATGCTGGAGCACTATTCCCACATCCGCCTGAAAGCCAAGAAGGCCGCGCTCGATCGGCTCGATCAGTCTGCGAAAGGCGCATCAATTAAGAATGCAAAGTAGGGAACGCTGGTAGTAGCCCGGGACTGGCGCTCACTGCCTGCCTCCGAAATGCCGTGGGCCATCGACGGCTGACCGTTGTGAGACGGAGGCACTGGCCGCCAGAACTCCGAAAACTTGCATCAAAATATGGCGCTTGACGTGGCGACGCGCTTGCGTAATCTTGACCACGTGGTTAAACCGTCTGGACAAGCCAAGGCAGACACCAAGACTCGTATTCTCGACGCCGCCGATGCGGTGTTTGTGCGCCGCGGCATCGACGGTGCGCGGATGCAGGACATCGCCGACCAGGCGGGTGTCAACAAGGCGCTGCTGCATTACCACTTCCGGTCCAAGGCCGACCTCGCTCGCGCCGTCTGGCTTCGCATCGCCTCGTCATTCGTTCCGGGCATCTTCCAGATGTTGGGTTCCGACATTTCGCTCGACGAGAAGATTGAGCGATTCGTCGATGCCTATCACACCAGGCTCGCCAAGCACCCATATCTGCTCGGCTATGTCATTAGCGAAGCGGCGCGACATCCTGATTTCGTCGATGACTTCTACTCGGCGGAGCGACGGAAGGCCGCACGACGGTCGCTTGAGCGTGTGCAACAGCAGATCAACGAACGCGCCAAGCGGAATAAGGTCGCGCCTGTCCCGGCTGATCAGTTCCTCGTGACCCTCGTCGGCAGTTGCCTGTGGCCGTTCGTGGCGCAGCCGATGATCGCGGAGGCACTGGGTCTCACGCCCAAGGGGCTTCGCGACTTCATGAAACGCCGTCGAACAGAACTTCCCGCGCTACTGAAAAGGACGCTCTAACGTTTCTCCTAGCCAGCACAGAGGTCAACGATGCAACAGCACTGGTTCTACGACGTGTGGGCGTTCATCGGCGCGGGCGGGGCAATCGTGATGGTCGCCATCATGATGACGACCGACACATTCCGTAGCAATCTCACGGTATCGCGCTGGCGTGATGTCGTGTGGCTGGCGTGGCTCGCCGCGCCGCTCTACTGGGTGCATCAACTTGAGGAATACAGCCTGCCGGTGATGGGCCTGCCGTACTCACTCCCGGACATGGTGTGCGGGCAATTCGGTTTTGCGCCGTATCCCGAATGCCCGATACCCATGACGTTCTACCCGGTGGTGAACATCTCACTCATGTGGTTTGGAGCGCCACTCGCAGCGTACATCTGTAGACGCAACGTCCTCATTGGCCTCAGTTCGTGGGGATTGATCATGGCGAACGGATTTGTCCATAGCTTGGGTGGCATTACGGCAGGTGCCTATAACACCGGACTGTGGACCGCCGCCGTCTTGTTTATTCCGTTGTCACTCTGGGTCATTTACGCCTGCGCGATTCGTGGACCTTACAGCGGCAAAGTCGTGGGCGCGGCAATCGCCTCCGGGGCCGTCACTCATGCCGTTCTTTTCGCCGGCTACGGCATGTTCAAGGCCGGCGTGATTGGCAATGCGGGTCTGGTGGTCTATGGCGCCGTGGTCGGTTTCACGCCGATCATCTTGGCGGCTATTGCGAGCCGGTTCTTCAAGCCTGAGTTGCTGCGGCCAGTGCCGGTCCAGTAGGCGACCGTGTACGCTGTCCTGTTCCTTCTGGTCCCTTGGCTCGGTGAGAAGTGGCGGGGCGGTGTGCTCGGCAGACCGGCCACATGACCCTTTGCCGCTCGGGAATGCACCGAAACTGGTTCAATGACCGATACCGACGCACACACTGGAGTACGCAGAGAAGTGGCGCTGAGAACTGTGTAGAAACTGTGTAAGGTCACCCCGAAAACGCTGACAAACACCGACGTTTACGGGTTCACATCGAGAAGCATTCTGTGGCGGGAAGTCGTTGACTCTATTGCGCGAAGGTGATCTCCTACTACCCGGTGAGCGTCGCCGGAATCGTTTTCCAAGCGTGCTCGATTACGCCTGTCGGTTCGATCGTCCATTGAATTGTGTAAGACCCTCCCAATGTCCTGTGATCACTTACGGCGCTGTCGAGGCGTGCGTTTCCATCAGGGCTGAAAAGTTGCCGCCGGCTGCGATGGAGTCTGGTCGTAATGCCGCATGGGTGACCGTCCTATCGCCGTACGTTGAACTCAACAGCGAACTGACGCGAGGGTCCAGGAAATCCGGCAAAGGCCGTGGGTGGCGTCCCGAAGGTCGCCGTGACGTAGTCCGTGTTGGTGAGATTTCGGGCATACGCGGCGAGAGCCCATCGACGATGACTGGGGCCGTATTCGATCCGGGCGCCCAGCAGGCCATACGGACGCTGTCGCTGGATGCTGTCATTGAACGGTGTGTAGAAGACCGTCGACTGCGCCGTGGCGTCGGCCACGACCGCCAGTCGACTTGCTGAACCGATGTCGCCAGACCACTCGATCCACAGGCGCCCGGCCCATGCCGGCGCATTGTTCAATCGGTTGCCTGCCACGTCACCGGTGGCGCCGCCGAGGCCGACCGCGATGTATCGATCATAGGTGGCATCAAGCCAGGTCAGATGGCCCCCGGCTTCGACGCCGCGGCCGATCCGTGATGTGTGTTCGACCTCGACGCCGCGAATCGTGGCGGCGGCGGCATTGCGAATGTCAACAACCCCCGGCGCGATCGGCGTCTGCACCTGCAGGCCCGTGTAATCCATGACGAAGGCAGACACGCCGAACCTGGAACGGCCATCCCTGAACGCGCCTTTCCAACCGCCCTCATAGCTCCACACCCATTCCGGAGCGTAGCCGCGACCCGCCGTGGACAACGGGTTGAAGCCCCCGCTCTTGAAGCCTCGTGTTGCCGACACGTACCCGAGTGCGTCATGCGGCAGCTTCATCTCGAGGCCGATCTTCGGCGTCCACGCGCCGTGCGTCACGGAATCGGAATAGCCGTACACCGAACCGAGAACCGCCTGGTCCGGAACATCAAGGCTGTAGCGCCCTCCGGCGTTGTCGATCTCCTTCCGCTCGTGTGTATAACGAATGCCAGCGGTCGCCGAGAGCCGGGACGTCAGTGCCATGGTCGCCTGTCCGAAGGCCGCACGGCTGGCCGCATCGACATGAGGGTCGAACCGAATCTGGGATCGTGTCGGCGGCTGATCAATCCAGAGGGTCTGGTGATCGGCTTCGTCGAAAAGAAAGACACCACCGACCCAGGTCAGCCCGGCCTGCTGGTGCGATATCGTGATCTCCTCCGACAGTTGGTGCTGCCCCTCGTCCTGATGCGTCGTCAGCACATCGAGTTCGGTGCTGTCCGAGTCCACCACGAATTCGCGGTCCAATCGTCGAAACGCCGTCAGGCTGACCAGCGTGGTGGACGGCGTGAGCGCCATCGTCAGACGCGCGCTCGCGCCAGACTGCTGCGTGCGATTCCACGGGGACGCGGAGGATCGAACGTCGTGAAAGGCGGGTGGGTTGTCGACGTCGAATCCGGGTTTCACCACCAGCACCTTGTTGTAGGTCAGTGGGGTGCCACTCTGACGATCGACGTCGCTTGACAGCAGCAGGCTCGTCCGGCGATCGAAGACGAGGCGTAGCTGGCCTCGTGCCGTGGTGACGTCATCGCCGCCAAGAGGATTGTCAGGATGTTCGAGGTCCCGGACGTAGCCGTTCCGGACGCCTCGCGCGAACGCGACCGCCCCCATGACCCTGTCGCGTTTGAGCGGGCCGCTGATCCGCGCAGTGCCGCGAAGCGCTCCGAAGTTTCCGGCGGTGAACCCGGCGGCGGCCTGGAAGACATTGGTTGGCGGTCTAGGTATCAGATTGATCGCCCCCCCGACCGCATTGCGTCCGTACAAGGTGCCTTGCGGGCCCCGAAGCACTTCGATGCGCTCCAAGTCGAGGAACTGCGCGAACGCCATCGTCGGTCGCGCGAGGTACACGCCGTCGAGATACATCGCCGAACTGGGATCCGACCCGGCGAGCAACGTGCTCGCCCCGATCCCGCGGATCGTGAGCTGACCCCAACCCGTGTTCTGGGAAAAGGTGACTGACGGAGCGAGCGCGGGGGTGTCGCTGACGGTCTGCGTCCCCAGGCGCGCTATTTCGGCACTAGAGACGGCGCTCACCGCCATCGGGACTGACTGAAGGTCGCGCTCACCCGCCTTCGCGGCGGTGACGATCGTCTCTTCGAGGATGGCGACGCGCAAGGCGAGGGAGACGGTGACCCGCTCGCCCGCCAGCACTCGCACCGCACGACGCGCGCGCTCGAACCCGCTCAGTTCCGCGGATATCTCGTAGTCGCCATCCGGGACGTCTGAGAACGCGAAGTCGCCCGCGGCACCGGTGGCCGCCATGCGGACCGCGACACCCCGAATCGTCACGCGAACACCCGCGAGCGGGGCTCCAGTCTGATCAACGATGGAACCGACCACCACTGCCGCGGACTGTGCGGCCGCGGGACCGGCCAGGCCGAAGACCATCAGTGCGGTAGCCAGCAAAGTCTTCATGGTTCGATGCGAGACGTATATCCTTGCACGGAGCTAGAGCCGTGTCGCGTCCCCTACTCCGCATCGTGAACAAAACCGGCCCGGGTCGAAGATTCCCACGGGTCGTACTGACGGGCTTGCTCGCGGTATTGCTTCTCCTCAGCGCGGCACCGAGCGGCGCCCAGCCGGCGGTCCGCCAGGTGCTGATGCTGCAGTCGTTCGATCGGGGCACGTTCCCGGTGGATCACTTCACCAGCGACTTCCGCGTCGAATTGGACAAGCGCGCTACGGAGCATGTGAACGTCGTGCAGGTCGTGGTGGGGCCAAGAGGGTCTGTCGCCGCGCCAGACCAGGCGATAGTCGACTACATCCGCTCCCTTTTCGTTGACCATTCCAAGCCGGACCTGATCGTCACGGCCGCCGGCCCGGCCGCGGTCTTCGCGCGCAAATATCGACAGCAGCTCTTTCCCGACACGCCGATCCTGTTCGCGTCGGTCGATCGACGGTTTCTCGATGACGCTCCGCTAGGAGACAACGAAACCGCTGTCGCGGTCGACAACCAGTTTTCGGGCACCATCGAGACCATTCTCCAACTGCTGCCCGAGACCAGGCAGGTGTTCATGGTGATGGGGTCGGGCCCGCTCGGCCGGTTCTGGCGTCGTGAGCTCGAGAGCCAGTTCGGTCGATTTCGCGACCGGCTGACATTTGTCTGGTCCAACGATCTGTCAATTCAGGAGGTCCTGCGCCGCTGCACGAGCCTTCCGGAACACTCGGCGATTCTCTATATCTCGTTCGGCGCCGACGCGGCTGGGGCCTCGTTTCCCGACGAGCGATTGTTCGCCGAGCTTCGCGACACGGCCAATGCCCCGCTATTTGCGGGGCAGAGCGTCTACCTGGGATCGGGAATCGTCGGCGGATCTCTGCTGTCCATCGACGACATGAGTCGCGACACGGCCGATGCGGCGGCTCGACTGTTGCAAGGCGCGGCGCCGAAGAGCATCAACGTGCCGGTGCGGCTCCCAGGGCAACCGGCGTTCGACTGGCGCGAGCTCCAACGGTGGGGCATCCCCGAGAGCCGGCTACCGCCAGGGAGTCTCGTGCGCTATCGCGCTCCGAGCCTGTGGAGCGCCTACAGGAACACCGTACTGAGCGCCATGGGCGTGCTGGCCATTCAATCGCTCCTGATCATCGGACTGCTCTATCAGCGCCGCGCACGACGACGGGCCGAACTCGAGAGCCGGAACAACCTGGCGCTCGCCGCCGACGCCAGTCGTCGCCTCACGATGTCGGCGTTGACGAGTTCTATTGCCCATGAACTCGGACAACCGCTCAGCTCGATGATCCACAACGCCCAGGCGGGTCGGATGATGATCACCGCCGATCGTGCGACGCCCGACACGATGGGTGAGATCCTCTCCGACATCGAGACAGAAGGCGTCCAGGCCACACAGATCATCGATCGCCATCGGACCATGCTCCGAGGCCGTCAACTGGACACGAAACCGATCGACCTCCACGTCGTCATCCATGAGAGTCTTGCGCTCGTCGCTCACGACATGAGGACGCGGCAGATTGAGGCCACCGTCAATCTGTCGTCGCAGTCCGTGCATCATCACCGGCGATGAAGTGCTCTTGCAGCAGGTGATGGTGAACCTGCTCATGAACGCCATGGACGCGATGACCGAGACCCCTCCGGCGCGCCGTCGCGTCACCATCAGCACCGAAGTGAGAGCGGCCGATGTCGCGGTCTCGGTGCGCGACGCTGGAAGCGGTTTGCCGGCGCAGATTGACGGCGCGCTGTTCGCACCATTCGTCACGACCAAAGCGCACGGCCTCGGGATCGGACTCACGATTACGCAGACAATCGTCGAGGCGCATCGTGGCACCATCGATGCCCGCAACAATCCCGAAGGGGGCGCCACATTCACCGTTACGCTGCGCCGCAGCGGAACACAGGAGATCCGGTCAGGCCCCGCGAGTGTCGCGTGACGTTGCCCAAGCGACCCCGCGTGCTCATAGCCGAAGACCACCCTGGAGTCGCGAAAGCGGTCTGCCGAATGCTGTCGCTGGAGTGCGACATTGTGGGACACGTCGCAGACGGCCGCACCGTTTTAGACGCCGCGCAACGACTCCAACCGGACGTGGTTGTGGTCGACCTCAACCTGCCTCACGTCCACGGATTCGAGGTCTGTCGTCAGATCAAGCACGACAACCCAGACGCGAGAGTCGTCGTGTTCTCGGCGATGAACGATCCGGACATCAGGCAACGATCCGTCGAGGTCGGAGCATCGGCCTTTGTGTGTAAAGGGACGGGCGACCTGCTCTCGACCGTCAAACGCCTGTGTGACGACCGAGGTTGAGTGAGGTGCTGGGCGAGAGACGCGCGGAGTGTTGATGCAAAGGCAGTCACGTCCAGTCTCGACCGATCACCATCACGAAGGCGATCGTTGCCAGTGAGAGAGGAGTACCGACGCACATCACGGAGTACGAGAGCAAGTGCCGTTCAGAACTGTGTAGAAACTGTGTAAGGTCGCCCCGAAAACCGCCGACAAATACCGACGTTTACGGGTTCACATCGAGAAGCATTCTGTGGCGGGAAGTCGTTGAATCGATTGCGAGAAGAGGTGTTTCAGTATCACTCGGTGAGCGTCGCCGGAGTCGTTTTCCAAGCGTGCTCCTTCAACCACTCGGACATCTCTCCGTGCCAGGCCAGCGATGAAATAAGCCACCGAACTGCCTGCTACCTCGTCGGCCGTCGCTTTCGCATCAAGGAGATCCGCGCTCACGAGGTCGTCCGTGGGGACCTCACGTCATGCGGGATTGAAGGGCGCCGTATTCCCAAGTACCGCTGCGAGCAATCTGTCACTCTATGAACGGAATGATCGTCATTCGCTCGCTCCTCTGTCCCGTTGATTTCTCCGAGCAGTCGGGCCATGCCCTTCGGTGGGCGAAGGCTCTCGCTCGACGAACCGGGGGCCGTCTCACGGTTCTGAGCGCGGTCGACCCCCTGCTGGCTGAAGCCGCCAGGCTGCGGTTCCGCCTTGATCTCGTTCACACTGAAGCCGAGTCTGCTCTTCGGCAGTTCGCCGCCGAAACATGGGCCGAAGAAATCCTCGATACCACCAGTGTGAACTTCGACGTACGAGTCGGACACCCAGCTGATGTGATCCTCGAAACCGCCGCGAGGGAGCGCACCGATCTGATCGTGATGAGCACGCACGGGCTCGGCGGCGTTCGCAAATGGCTCCTTGGCTCGACAACGGAGCGTGTTCTCCGGCGTACTCACACACCGGTGCTCGCCGTCCCGCCCACCGTGAGCGACCTCGTTTATCTGAACGACGGGACCTCCGCCACTCCGGGACCTGTTCTGGCCGCGACTGATTTCAGCGACACGTCAGCACGCGCCGTTCGGTGGGCCGCCGATCTCGCGCATGAGATGTCGCGCCGGCTGCTGCTCGTTCATGTCATCGAGCCGATCGCTGTAGCGCCCCAGTGGCGGCCGTATATCGAGGATGCTGACCACGCTCGCGTGGCCGCTGCCCGCACGGAGCTGGACACACTGACGAAACCGTTCGCCACTTTTGTGGAATGTGAGTCCCTGGTCGAGAGCGGCCGTCCCGCGGATGCGATCGCGTCGATCGCTGACCAGCGTCGCGCAGGTGTGATCGTCATGGGCCTCGCCGGCAGCCAGGGCCCGCTGGGCTCTCGACCTGGCTCAATCGCGTACCGCGTCTTGTGTCTCGCGAACGCACCTGTGCTTGTCGTGCCACCCCAGACGGTCACTGAATCGCCACACACATGAACCTCCACTCTGGACGTAAGCGCTGCGGGACCTCGCCGTGACGACCGGCGCGAGCGAAACGGCGGAACCGAGTCACCCCTACCGCCAGGCGATCCATGAAGTCGTCGCCGCGCTCGGGACCGACGTGCAAAGAGGCATCAGCGGCAGCGAGGCGCAGTCGCGCCTCCGGCAACTTGGGCGCAACGAACTCGCAGCCGAAAAGCCGCCTGCTGCATGGCGCCGGTTTCTGGCGCAGTTCAAGGATGTACTCGTCATGCTGTTGCTCGTCGCGACAGCGATTTCGGCCGGTTTGTGGGCCTATGAGCGCGACGCGGCATTGCCCTACGAAGCGATCGCCATTGTCGCTGTCGTTCTGGTCAATGCCACGATGGGCTATATCCAGGAGTCGCGGGCAGAGGCAGCTGTTGCGGCCCTTCGTGCGATGTCGGCAGCCAATGCCACCGTCATTCGAGACGGCGAGCGCGGCAGTATTTCCGCCACGGCCATTGTCCCCGGCGACATCATTCTCATCGAAGAAGGCGACACCATTCCAGCCGACGCGCGGGTGCTCGAATCGACGGCGCTTCAGACGGCAGAAGCCGCATTAACGGGCGAGAGCCTGCCGGTCACCAAGGAGACGCAAGTCATCAAAGAGGACGTCCCGCTGGGTGATCGGCACAACATGGTCTTCAGCGGAACGGCAGTGACGTACGGGCATGGTACGGCGGTCGTGACGGCGACGGGCATGCGCACCGAGATGGGCCGGATTGCCGGCCTCCTGAAAGAGACGCATGACGAAGCCACGCCGCTGCAACGGGAACTCGATCGCACGGGCAAGATGCTGGGCATCGTCGTTGTCGTCATCGCCATCGTCATGATCGCGACGATCATCATCGTTGAAGACGTCCACGGCGTTTCCGCGATCTTCGATGTGCTGATTCTGGGCGTGGCGCTCGCTGTCGCCGCGGTGCCCGAAGGGCTCCCGGCCGTCGTGACGGCTGTCCTCGCGATCGGCGTTCAGCGGATGGCCCGGCGTCACGCGATCATTCGGCACTTGGCGGCGGTGGAGACACTCGGCTCGGCCAGCGTGATCGCCTCGGACAAGACCGGCACGCTCACGAGGAACGAGATGACTGTCCGGGTCGTTGTGACGGCAAGTGGGCGAGCGACGTTCGAAGGCTCGGGCTATGCGCCAGACGGCCGGGTGCGCCGCCATGACGGCGGACCCGTTGACGGCCCGCTGCGTGTAGAGCTCGAGCGCGCTCTTGCTGTCGCGGATCGAGCAAACAACGCCACGGTGCACGAGCACGACGGACGATGGACCGTGCAGGGAGACCCGACTGAAGGCGCGCTCCTGGTCGCAGCCCGCAAGTGTGGTCTCAGTTCCGATGCACTCGACAAGCAGTGGCCTCGCGTGGGTGAGGTTCCCTTCTCCGCCGAGCGCAAGCTGATGAGCACACTTCATCGCGATCTGGAACAGCAGGGGCGCGGCATTGTGTTCACGAAGGGGGCGCCTGATGTGCTGCTGACCCGATGCAGCTTCGAAGTGCTCGGCGACGGCCGGCGACCCCTGACGCCCACGCGCCGTGAGGAAATTCTGCAGGTGAACGAAGCGCTCGCCGGCGAGGCTTTGAGAACTCTCGGTGTCGCCGGTCTCTGGGTGGCTGGCGACGTCATCGAGGAGTACGCGATCGCTCCTGACGCGCGAGTTGAACAGGACCTTGTATTCGCGGGACTGATTGGCATGATCGATCCCCCGCGTAAAGAGGCGAAGGACGCGGTAGCCCTGGCTAAACGCGCCGGGATTCGCCCGCTGATGATTACCGGTGATCACCCGCGCACCGCTGCGGTGATCGCCCGGGAACTCGGGATCACGCACGACGGGCGAGCCATAACCGGCGCAGAGCTGGAGAAGCTGCCGGACGCGGAACGCGCCCGCACCGTCGCCGAAGTCTCCGTGTACGCGCGCGTCACTCCCGAACATAAGCTGCGCATCGTCGAGGCGCTACGGCGGAATGGAGCCGTCGTCGCAATGACGGGCGACGGCGTGAATGATGCGCCGGCCCTGAAGAAGGCGGACATCGGCATCGCCATGGGGATCACGGGCACCGATGTGTCGAAAGAAGCAGCGGACATGGTGCTCGCCGACGACAACTTCGCATCGATCGTCGCCGCCGTCGAAGAAGGCCGCGCCATCTTCGCGAACATCCGAAAGTTTCTGCGCTACCTGTTGTCCTCGAACATCGGGGAAGTGCTGACGATGTTCTTCGGCGTGGTGCTGGCTCGGCGCATCGGTCTGCATGCCGAAGGGGCCGGACTCGTGTTGCCGCTCCTCGCGACGCAAATCCTCTGGATCAACCTCGTCACCGACGGCCTGCCCGCACTTGCGCTGGGTCTGGACCCCGCCGACAACGGGCTGATGCAGCAGCCGCCGCGCCCTATCAGTGAAGGCGTGCTTACCCTGCGGATGTGGCGCGGGATCGTGTTCGTCGGCGCGATTATGGCCGCCGGTACGTTAATCGTGCTCGACGCATCATTACCCGGCGGCTTCATTGAAGGGTCTGGTGACCTGCCCTACGCCCAGACAATGGCGTTTACGACACTGATGCTCTTTCAAATGTTCAACGTGCTCAACGCCAGGTCGGACGAGCGAAGTGCGTTCGTCCACGTGTTCAAAAACTTCTGGCTGTGGTTCGCACTCGGGATCTCAGTCCTGCTTCAGGTCGTGGTGGTCTACACCCCATTTCTTCAGCTCGCCTTCGGCACTGTGAGCTTGAGCCCACAGGACTGGCTGTTCAGTATCGCGATGGCGAGCTCGGTGCTGTGGCTGCGGGAGACCGGCAAGTTGGCCGCGGCTGTGATACGCAACGTTCGAAGCACAGTCGCGTGACCCATTGTGGCGGGCTACTGCTCTCGGCTGCGACGCCATCAACGTCGGTCGCGAGGCCATGATGGCGGACGGCCGCCAGCCTTCACGCGTGTCTCTGCGAGCGTTCTGCTGGTGATCCGCCGTCCGAAGTCCCTCGTTCCGCCGCCTGAATCATGAGGAACTCTCCGACATTGTCCATGGTGACAAGGCCGATCAGCGCACCATGCTCGAGAACCGGAATCGTATGACAGTCTCGACCTTGGAGACGGCCGAGCACCGTCTCCAGCATCTCCGATGCCTGCGGCGACTGGGACATTCGCGCATGCTGTCGGCGACGGGCGCAGTTCTCCCGCTTCGTGTCAAGGCCTTGACCAGGTCGCTTCGCGTCAGCATGCCCTCGACCCGCCCGTTCGTCGACCACCGGAAAGTCCTGCTGTGAGCCAGTCAACAGAAAATCGACCGCGTCTCCCAGCGTGCTCGCCGGCGTCAACGTACGAAAGTGCGTAAGCATCGCGCGCCGCAACGGAATACCGGCGAGTGCCGACTTCATTTGCACCACGCTGGCTTCCTGCCCGGCGCCGATCCACACGAAGAGCGCGATGAAGATCAGCATCGGATTGCCCTGCAGCCCGACGAAGCCGAAGAGGATCGCCATCCCCTGCCCGATCATTGCCGCACGCTGCGTCGCTCGCGTGTACTCCATCCGTGTGGCCAGTAGTGCCCGGAGTGCGCGACCGCCGTCCATAGGAAACGCGGGCAGCAGGTTGAACCCAGCCAGGAACACGTTCGCGACCATCACCCGCTCGGCAAAGGCGCCTGTCGTGACGCCGATTCGATCGACAGCCTGCCACGCGCCGGACGCCTGCAACCAGCGCGAAGAGCAGGATGCGCAATGACCACGTTCACGGCCGGTCCGGCCAGCGCTACCCAGAGCTCCTGAACGGGCACATCTGGCATTCGCTCGAGTCGAGCCAACCCGCCGATTGGGAGCAACGTAATGTCCCTGCGTGCGGATACCGTAACGCGCGGCCGTGAGCGCGTGACCAAATTCGTGGAGCACGACGCACGCAAACAGCGCGAGGATGAATCCCACGCCTTCGATCACCGCCGCCAGGCTCTGACTCTCGTTCCAGTGGATCAGCGCAATCCACGCGATCACCATGAAGAACGTGGCGTGAACGTAGACGTCAATTCCGGCAATGCGTACCAGTTTCCATGACCATGGCATGGCGATGTCCTCGTCGATAGGCGTGTTCGCGCACGCAATTGAATCGAAATCCTTGGCGCGAGCGTACGGATATACGACCCGCTGGCCCGGCATCTCGTCATTTGTCTGAGATGGGCACGACCAGTACCGGAACCGTGCTCGAACACAAGACGCGATACGCAATGGATTCCCGGGCGCGGGCCAGCCCTTTGAGCGCCGCACGAGCCGAACGCCACGCGCATCGCCTCGGATTCCTGGACAAGCGGTTGCCATCGCGCGGGAACCTTCACTGGTGCGAGGACATGCACCAACGTCAGAGGCGCGGACCACCGCGTCGAGAGTTCCACGGTAGCCTGCGCTGCAGGGGAACGATTACGATCGGGACTCGCCGCGCAGAACGGATCGATCGACCTCTCTGTGCCTCCGCTGGGCGTGTCCTGCACGTGCGCCTCGACCATCCACAGAGACTTGTCCACACCACGAGATACTTCGGTAAACAGGTCCGCGGTGTCCGCGTCATTCAATGCGGTAGTGTCGTCGATGGCTTTGCGAACGCCTCGGCCAAAAGTCGCGAGCGCGTCCCGCATCCCCTGAACATGAGACCGCCAGTCACCGGCTTCGAGCGGATACTCGCGGAGTTGTGTCTGTCGTGAGACCGCTTGCAGTGTTCCACGTGCGATCCCACCGAGCGCGACGCCTCTCTCCGCGATCAGGTCGGCATACTCCCCAGCCTGCGCGGCTACTTGATCGAACAACTCGTGCAAGCCGACGAAGTTGGGGCCCTTGATGTTCCAGTGCGCCTGCTTTGCCTGTAGTTGCAGATCGATGGCATTGGCGAGATGCTCGTTAAGAATTTCGATGACGGACCGGCGCGTCGTCTCCGACAGGTCATTATTCGTCTCGTACATCGCTCCTCCTCAAGCTCATGCTGGACATCGGCGTCCGATGCAAGGATGTGCCGCACGTCCAGGTATGTCAACGAATAGGGCGCGTTGCAGTCAAAGTCCGATTCGGTCCCGGACCGCACGCACGGATCGTGAGGCGCTGATTGAACCGCGCCTGCCCGCGGCGGGCGTGTCAATTCGCCGGTGTACCTTTCCTACCTCGACAGCTACGACATCGTCGTGCTTGGAAGCGGACAATCCCGGAAGTTCCTGGCGTGGGCGATTGCGTGGCTGGTCCGTACATCGCTGACGGATTTTCAACGATATGATAGGCGCCCCTGCGGTCGATCCGCCGGGCCAGACCTATAGCGTCGGAGGGCATCTCACATGGTCAGCATCAATCGCATTCTCTGCCCGATCGACTTCTCTGACTTCTCACTCGATGCGCTCCGTCACGGCTTAGGGCTCGCCCAGTGGTATTCGGCCGAGTTGACCCTGTTTCACGTCTATCCGGTCTCTCAACCGCTTCCAGTCGAAGGCCTTCCGGGCGGTGTTCCGGTCTTTGTCGACGTCGATCCGAACAAGATGGCCGAGGATGTGCGCCGGTTCTGCGCTCCACTCGTCGGACCTTCTGGCCGGAACGTAGAAGTGGTCGTGAGGCCAGGCGATGCGGCAAGGGAGATTCGAAAGGAGGCGGAGCGCGTGCCGTCCGACCTGCTGATCCTCGGCACGCACGGCAGGAGCGGCTTCGAGCGGTTATTTCTTGGGTCGGTCACGGAAAAAGTCCTGCGAAGTACCCGCGTGCCGGTGTTGACCATCCCTCCGCCCGTGCGCGAACCGGGCTCTCCGCTATACAAGACCATTCTGTGCCCGCTGGAGTTCTCACCTGCATCGATTCGAGCGCTCGAATATGCGCTGTCGCTCGCCAAAGAAGCCGACGCGCGTCTCATTCTGTTGCACGCGATCGAAGACGTCCTCGGCGATCTGGTGCACAGACCCTCGGACATCTGAGCGTGTCGGAGTACCACCACCAGCTCGAGCAGGACGCCGTCACACGCCTCCGAGCAGTGGTGCCCGACGAGGCGCGTGTCTGGTCTCGTCCGGAAGAACGCGTCGTGAAGGGCCGCGCGCACCAGGAAATCCTCAAGGTGGTGGCCGATGAACATGTCGACCTCGTCGTCATGGGAGTGCAAGGGAAAGGCGTCGTGAACCGGTTCGTGTTCGGCTCGACGACACATCGCGTGATTCGCGAGGCGGGCTGCCCAGTTCTGACGTTGCACAGCGGCAGCGTCGGCGCGCAGTAAGACACCCAGCCCTGAAGCCGGTCGTGACCACCGTGGCGCAACGGTTGACTCAGGGCAACAGGTTCGTCGACGCACTCGGCGCGTCGGGACGTCGGCCTGATCCTCGGTGAGCATCGCCTTCAAAGGTGATTCTTGACCAGCATGGCCTCGATGACCTGGCTCGCCACGCGAGCCCGGATGTTGAAGTCGACGGCCAGACGGCGCAGGAACTTCCGCTCCCGTGCATCGATCTTCCCGTCGGCAAGCAAAAGATCGGCGACGATGGCGAACGCGGACGGTCTCAGCTTCGCCGGGATTCCCCTGGCGGCGGCCTCCATCACCGCCGCGGGTTCCTGCTCTTCGAGCAGCCTCTTCATGCGATCGATCGAGTCGGCCGACGGTCTCGCCTGATTTCCGCCGAAACCGCCTCGTGGACCAGATCAGATGATGGGCGCGGGCCAGTTCCTCACGTGCCACATGGTCGTTCGCATTCATCGCCCCGATGAACAGGGCGATCAGGGCTTCGTCGAGTTCCAGCTTCTTGATTCTTGACCAACCGGCTCGTCGTCTTCTTGACCATCGTCATCACCTTCTCCGCAGATCACGTGAAACCACGCGAGCCCGATCGGGTCTCGTCCGCTGAATGAGTCGCTGAAATCCGCCGCACAGAATGGCCTGCTTGATTTTCATCACGAGCCGCTCCGGTGTTGGACCGATATCGAAATGTTGCCGACGGTCGCGTCAGCGTACGACCAGCACGGAGACTGGAGACTGGTTGAGCGCGCCCTCAGCAACACTGCCTAACAGCAGGTACCGGACACCACTGGCGCCCCTTGCCCCGACGACGAGCAGTTGCGCGCGACTCGTCGCCACCGCACCGAGGAGATCGCGCAGCGGTTCTCCATGGACGAGCATCGTCCGTGTATGCCATCCCATACGTTTGAGTCCGGCCGCCCCGCGATTGAGCTCCTTCGTCGCCGCTCGCGACCGAATCGTGTTCTGGCGTTTGACTTCATGCGCAATGCTGGCAGCGCCGGGAACTCGACCTCGCGAGGGTGGCGTCAACAACTCCACGGCGCTGACCAGTGTCACGCGTCCTCCACGCGGTGGGACCAGTCGGCCGACAAATGCCAGGGCGCGCATCGCAGCGTCGGAGGTGTCGACACCGACGACGATTGTGCGTACGTGCTGCGACCGGCGGACCACGAGTACCGGCGCACGTGGAACCGCGGACGACACCTCGAGAGACGCTGCCCATGAGCAGGCGACGAACCGCCCCATGTCCGCGCCAGCCGACCACGATGACGTCCGCCTTGAAACGTTTGGCTGCGCCAAGAATTCCCTCGACGGGCGTCTTGTCCGCGATTTCAACTTCGACGTCCGGCCAGCGGCGTGAGAGTGTCCGTCGTGCGTTCTCCGCGGCCTGCTCTGCTCCGCGATCGAGCGCGCTCAGCAGAATCGACCGTCTGTATCCGCCCGGCTTCTCCGCGCGCTGATTATCCGGACGCGCGTCTCAGCCGCCCATGGAAAGTGCAACGTGGTCGCGATGGCCGCCTTGGCGTCGCGGGATCCGTCGGTCGCTACCAGGATACGAAGCTCTCTCTGACTGGCCATGTGGTGTGCTCCGTGGGTCTCAGCGCAGCGTGGACCCTGTTCTGCGTTTGACTGTTCACCACCCGCGTTCGCACGGAGAGAACCTTTCGGTCTGAAACGCGCTGTTTCGTCATGAATCGCGGGACGTCGGACTCTGCCGGACGTTAGCTTAAGGTACGCCGCTTCCTCAACCGTAGACCCTGGCGTGCCCCATGGGCTTCGAAAGGATAACGCCGTCAGGCGTTCCCGACACCGCCGCCGTCAGCTGATGATGGTTCCGCAGGGACCTTCTATGATTGGTCGCTGGGATGCAGTTGTTCCGCGGTCATGGTGGCGACGGGCCGCACAGGGTGTTCCGGAGTTCGCATTGTCGCTGCGATGATCGCGGCTTCGGTTGAACGCCTGGCCATCCGTGCCGGTTGGGCGCGGAGCGATCGACCGGAGCGTTGCTGGTCACGGAGCACAACATGAAATTGTCGAGTAATCGCGTTGGACTACGACGGCACCATCACACGCCACGACCAGCTGGATGCGCCGATGGTCGAGGCGATTGCGGATGCCCGGCGTCGAGGTGTTGCGGTAGTGCTCGTGACCGGTCGCCGCCTCGACGACCTGCGTCGCGTCGCCGGCACGCTCGAGTTCGTCGACAGCGTCGTCGCCGAGAATCGCGCACTGGTGCGCTTCCCGACGGTGACTGACGACGACGCTCGCGCCGCCAGTCCCGACGGCATTCATCACCAGGCTGCAACAGGGAGGCATCACATTCCAGGAAGGCCAGTGCCTGATCGAGGCCGACGCGAGTGCGGCGGGGCGGATGTTGGACGTGATCCGTAAGCTGGCGCTGCCGATTGTGTTGGTGTTCAACCGCAGCCGGGTCATGGCGATGGCCCAGGGGATCAGCAAGGCAACCGGCCTGCGCGCTGCACTGGCGGCCCTGCGCAAGTCCCCACGGAATGCGGTCGCCGTTGGAGACGCGGAGATGATCACGAGCTGCTGCGATTCGCCGAGGTCGGCGCGGCGGTCGAATGGGGGAGCCCATCTCTACGGGCCGCCGCCGACATGGTCATCGGCGGCGGTTTGTGTTCCACTCGAACGATCGCCCCAGGACGTCGCGCGCCCATACGTTACGCGAGTTCGTCATGGTGCTTGACGACTTCGTCGTGGCACAGGCTGACGGATATCTGCGTCGCGGGACTTCTCGCGCTGGATTGCAGATGTCTTCGGCGATCGCGCACTCGCGCGCGAGCTTCAAGAACACGAGCGGGAGGTACGTGCAATCGCGGTCCGGGGATGCGGTGGCGCGGATCGTCAACGCTATCAAGTCGCGGTATGAGCTCACCCTGGACAACGACGCCGTGGTCCTGTCGGCGTACCGTCAGCTTCGCGGCTCCACCTGAATGTTGTACTCGGCCATCTCCACGATGAGTCCGTCTCTCACCACGTATTTCTGTGACCATTCATTTCGAAACGGCTGCTGCGTGGCTTTTATGGTTCCTGCCTCGCTGCCGAAAATCACGACCGTGTCGCCATCGACCACGAACTGGTCCGGGTTGAATGCGGTGATCTCGAGCCGCGCCAGAATCCGTTCGAAGAATCGCCTGACCAGCGGACGCCCCGTGAACTCCGCTCGACTCAGTCGCGGGTTCGCACCGACATATGTCCAGCGCGACTCCGGATGAACGGTTTCGAGCAGCGCGTCGAGATCCCGTGCGCCGAACGCCGCGAACATGCGTGTGACCGTCTCAGCAGGGTTGTCGACGTGAGCACGGGCATCGCCCGACTGCGTGGCGGGCGAGTCGGCGCGCTCGTCCTCTGGACCGGTTCGATTCGCCGCCCGAACATCCTTCGCGTCGTCGATGGTCCGCACGACTCGGTCAGTCGGATACGGAATGAAGTCATCGTTCCTGTTGCGATTATCGGGATTCATGCTCCCCCGCCGCTGAAGAAGCGAGTGTCCGGCACGCACGACACATTGGGCACGTCGTGCGGCGTAGCGCTACCTGGTTGTCCTGAACAGATCGAGCTCGATTTCGTAGGTCGGTTCTGGCCGCTTGAACAGGTACTCGCCATTGCGGATCGATGCCAGTACGTCGGCGCGCTGACGTACGGCCTCGAACGGCGTATCCGCACTCAGCACCAGGAAGTTGGCCGGCTTGCCCTCTTCGATGCCGTATTGGCCTTCCACGTTCAAGGTCTTGGCGCCGTTATACGTGATCAGGTCCAGGCATCTGTCCAACTGCTCGAGGGACATGGTGTGCGCCATGTGAATTCCGTTGTCGAGGATGTTCATCATGTTGCCATTGCCGACGGGGTACGACGGGTCACTGATCGAATCCTGTCCGAAGCAGACGTTGATGGCGTTCTCCCACAACTCCTTGACCCGCGTCATGCCGCGCCGCTTGGGATAGGTGTCCTGCCGGCCCTGGAGGTAAGCGTTCTCGGTGGGATTGGCGATGAAGTTCAGGCCAGACTTCTGAAACAGTCCCATCATGCGGAAGGCGTATGCATCATCCGCCGAGCCGAACGAGCACGTGTGGCTGGCGGTCGATCGGGTGCCAATGCCTTCGGTCATCACCAGGGCGTTGAGGAGCTCGACGAAGCGGCTCATCCCGTCATCGGTTTCGTCGCAGTGCACGTCGATCAGCTTGCCGTGCTTGCCCGCCAGTTCGACGGTGCGATGGACAGACTTCTCGCCGAACTCGCGCGCCCACTCGAAGTGCGGGATTCCTCCGACACAGTCGGCGCCCATTTTGAGCGCCTCCTCGATCATCTCGTCACCGCCGTTGTACGCGTACATCCCCTCCTGCGGAAAGGCCACGATCTGGATGGTGACGTTGTCCTTGAGCTGATCACGCAGTTCCAGCATCACCTTCAGGCCAGTCAGTTTGGGATCATCCACATCGATGTGCGTGCGAATGAACTGCACCCCTTTGGACACCTCCTCCTGAATACCCCTGAGCGCACGCGCCCTCGCCTCTTCAGGCGTCTGCGTCTTCTTGACGTCATGCCAGCGTGCGATCCCTTCGAACAGCGTGCCGGTCGCGTTCAGGGCGCCTTCGCTACGGCCGGTGTAAACGTAGTCCAGGTGTAGGTGGGCATCCACGTTACGGAGGCACCACCAGGTGGCCGCGCAAATCGATTTCCTCCTCTGCCTGCGGCAGGGACGTGCCGATCTGCTTGATGACGCCCTGGTCGACGAGAATCTCACTGGCGTGATCGTGCTGTCGATAGATCCGCGCGTTGGTGAACTTCTTCATGGCTGGTCCTTGATGGCTCACGACACTCAGGAAGAGCGCAGAGTGCGCTTCGCAAGAAACGCAAATATGGCGGCGACGGTAAAGCACACCAGAGACATATAGACAATCCCCCTGGCTCCGGTCTCTGGGGAGCCACCGAGCAGCACTCCGCCAACCCAGGTGGCAATCATGATGGAGAGGTTGAAGACGCTTGATTGCACCGACGTGGCCACATCCTTTGCCTCTTCAATCTGTTTGCTGACGGCTGTCTGATACATGGTCACCAGCGGGCCGAAGGCAAGACCCCAGAGGAAGAACGCCATGTGCGACACGCCGCTCGTTCCAGAGAATGCGAGGAACAGTGCCATGGCGATCCCGCCGATGGTAAGCATGACGACGATCAGGGGGCGCAGATACGCATCGATGTACTTCGCAGAGACGATAACGGAAATGACCGATCCGATTCCGAAGATCAGCAGAGCCGCTTCGATGCCGCCGACGAGGTCGATCATGTCCACCAGGAGAGTGATGTAGGTGTAGATACCGTAATGCGCGGCGACCGAGAGGAAGGTCAGCAGGAGCACGATCAGAATGGATGGCATCTTGATGATCGCCACAGCGGAATTGGCCTTCGTGAGTGCTTCGCCTTCCACCGAAGGCAGGTAGACGTACGAAAGCAGGGCGATAAGGACCACAGTCAACCCCAGCACTACGAATTCGGTCCGCCAGCCGAAGGTGATGCCGATCGCCGTCATCATCGGCAGACCGATGCTGATGCCCATGGTGTTGCCTGACATGATCACCGTGATGGCTCGGCCGTGCATGTGCTCGGGCACCAGGCGCGTGCCGTACGCCGCGATCATCGGCCACATCACGCCGGCGCAGATGCCGCCCAGAACGCGGCACGCAACGATAACGGCATAGGACGCCGAAACAGCGACAACGAGATTGGAGATTGCGAATCCGATCAGCAGCGTGATCAGCAGCTTCTTGCGATTGACCGCCAGCGTGGCACTGACCAGTGGGATCGCAAAGCCCGCCGACGCCAAGGCGTAGACACCGACGAGGAAACCGACCTGGGACTCGGCAACTCCCAGGCCTTCCGTCATCTGCGGCAGGACGCCTGAGGGCAGCAGCTCGGACAGAATACCGACGAAGGTCACGCTGGCCATCAGGCCGAAGACAAACCATGAAAGGTGCTGCCTTTCGCGGGACTGGGGAATAGCTGCATGATCTGTTCTTTCTTCGGTGCGTTCAGCAACCGCGAACCGGTTGATGAACAGACCGGCGCCTCCTGCTCTACGGAGTCGGTGCCGCCGAACGAAGCCGAATCGCGAGTGCGGTCAACACGATTCCTGTCGCCGCCGCACACGCGCCGAACATCCATGCAATCCCCGGCCACAGCAGTGCTGCAAGCCCAACCAGAACGCCGAGAATGCCGCGAACAGAAGTGATGACGATTCGCGCATGACGCGCTAGGTCCTTCCAGCCATGCAGGAATTACGCCACCCAGCACGCCGCTGTCGGATTTGGGAGACACGCGGGCGTCTGAGAACCTCATGTGCGGCCGCTGGCGGCCTGTCGTTGACGGCGAAAGCGACTACGCGTGTATCGTTGTTTCGGCGGCCGAGGACCGAACTCGGTTTCTGACGAAAGTGGTGACTTAATGATGCTCGATTGGGAAGGATACCGACGGGCACTGCTCGGACGCATCGGCGACCTCGGCAGACTGACTCCTCAGACGGTGCGCGGGTATCGTGAGCTCAGTGATGCTGGCAACAAGACCGGGCATCTCGTTGCAAAGACGCGGGAGCTCATTGCGATCGCGGTCGGCGTGACTCGCCAGTGCGACGGGTGCAACACGACACATGTGCATGCCGCCAGGAGGCAAGGTGCGACAAAGGAGGAGATCGCCGAGACGTTGGGTATCGCGGTCGCGGTGAATGCGGGAGCCGCGCTGGTTACTCCGCGCGCGCGACGGATGCGCTGATGGGCGGGACGACGGAGTAGCAGGAGAGCGAGACGCGAGGTTCATGTCTGGAGACTTGCATCGTCGCCGAGGCAATCACTTCCAGCCCAGAAGAACAGCCGACATCCTGTGACCACAGAAGACTTCCACCGATTCGTTCGGGCCGTACCAACATCGGTCGTCGCGACCGCGGGGAAGGGTGACCTGTCGGGAACGTCTTCGCAACGGGCGAGACACCCTCGTGCCGCCTATCGCTCTGTCAATCGATTGGCTTCAGGTTCCTCACGATTTGCTGGCGATGCGCCTCGAGGAACGGTGGCAGCACCACCGTCTCGCCGAGCGCCGTGGGATCCTCGTCTACGGCGAAACCCGGTCCGTCCGTGGCAATCTCAAAGAGCACGCCGTTGGGCTCGCGCACGTACAAGCTGCGGAACCAGAAGCGGTCAACTTTACCGCTGTTGGGAATATCGAATTGGTTCAGTCTGTCGGCCCATGCGTCGTAGTTCGCATCGGGGTGTACGGAAGGCCACGTGGTGGACGCCCCCTGCGCCTTGCCGTGCCATAGGTAGATCGGGTTGCACGGCGACGTGCAATTCCGCATGCGGCCCCCCGCTTCCCATTTCGAAAACGTGTAC